>AWVY01000012.1 GCA_004143605.1 Desulforamulus aquiferis | reverse complement strand
CGGCCCATTTTCGCCCGAAGCAAGGATTAGCGCTGTCCACTGCGGAGAGAGGAGTCGTGAGGGATTATTAAAACCCGAATATAGGTAGTTTCTCGACAATACCAAAAAGGTACAAATATCTCCCCCTTGAACGGCATACAACTTGCATAATAATACTTCAAACTTGTTACAGATGGTGCAAACATGGTTAACAGGAAAGGAGTATTATTATGAGCAAGTTGTACTTTGGCGGTCCCCTGGATACCATAAAACAAATAATTCAAGTCGGTTTTTCCACCGGCCAAATTCTGAGAGCTACCCTTTTGGATGCGATGATAGATGCTCGAAATTCCGTCGGCCTAAACCGCCGCTTTCGCCCCGTGGTTTTAGTAATTCATGACACTAACCCGAACAACACAAAAGAAACTGATCAAGGCCTGGAGGTTGTAAAGGAATTTTCACCGGATGTCTCAGAAATTTTCCTGGTAAAAATCGACTTCAACTCCCCCCAGCTGGTCAGAGTAGCCGGAACAATCCCCCCTCTATCCCTAATGGATATCGGAACCTACAGCAAAATCTACTCCAGCAAAAACTGGCCCAAAAGGCTAGGTTAGGTAATCTGAAATAACCACAAGTTAGGCAGATGGCTTTTCACACTTTAGACCATTGTATTCTCGCCATATTTATGGCAAAAACAGACCGCCTCACGGTCTGTTTTCCTTATTTCCGTCACTTATGGGACACCTTCCTCCGGACACCCCTTACCATTCATCCCGCAGGATGACCCGTGGCAAACTGCTCCCCCTGGCTCCTCCACCGCCTCACAGGGCTCACAGTGAATCAGCATATGCACCTGGGTAATTTACCTCGATCTCTGCCTCAATCTTATCACATAACCTATGGGCCTCCCCCACAGGCAAATGCCTTGCCACTACCAGGTGGAGATCCACATGACGATATTGGCCGGACTTGCGGGTCCTAAGTCCATGATACTCTATGAACTGACCCGAATAGCCCCCCAGGATAGTCTTGATGACTTCCTCTTCCTCCGGGGTAAACTAGTATCCAACATGCTGCCCAGGGAATCTTTGATTAAATCCACCGCTGCCTTAACTATCAGCAGGCCAACTCCAATGGCGATAATAGGGTCCAATATGGTATATCCGGTCAAATAAATCGCCCCCAGACCAAACAAAACACCCAGGGATGTATAAACATCCGTCCGCAGATGCCAGCCATCGGCGATAAGGCAGGTGACTCAGTCTCTTTGCCGGTTTTGATTAAAATTCTTGATATGACTATATTCACCAGGGCTGAAATGACCATCACAGCGGCACCTAAGCCCAGTGAGTGAATTTCACCACCACCCCGAAGCAGCCTGGGTACGGCTTGAACAAAAATACCAATGGCAGCAGCTATAATTAATAGGGCCTCTATGATACTGGCCAGGTTTTCAAACTTGCCATGTCCGTAGGGGTGTTTTTCATCGGCTGGCTTACCTGATTGACGAACAGCCAGAAAGGCAATGATAGCTGCAATTAAATCCAACCCTGAGTGAATGGCCTCAGAAATAACAGCCGCAGAGCCCATTGCTAAGCCTACCCAAAGCTTCCCCAGGGTCAGGGTAGTATTAGATATAATCGACAGCCGTGCCACCCTTATTTTCTTTTTTTGTACATTTTCCACCTCAAGGAACCCCCCGTATTCAGCTAAAAATAAAAACCCTTGAAACCCCATCTTGTTGAGGAGCAGATGAAGTCCCACGGGTTTTACCGCTGCCTAATCGGCCTGGCCTTTTTAATAAATGGCCTGACGGTGTCAGTATAACATACAGGAGTTTTGCTAGCAACCAACTGCCTGTCTCAAAATTATTCAGGAAACCAACCAAGAATCGGTTTGCGGGCTGCAGATACTTCATCCAGCCTCCGAACCGGAGTAGAATAGGGAGCTTCCTTCATGGCCTCCGGATTTTTTCCTGCCTCCTCCAGTACTTGAATCATATTTTCAGCAAATAGATCAAGGGTTTCCTTGCTCTCAGTTTCTGTGGGCTCCACCATGATAGCCTCTTCACAATAAGGGGGAAATATATGGTTGGTGGATGATAGCCATAATCAAGCAGGCCCTTGGCAAGATCCAAAGTTTTGATGCCCTTTTCCCTTAATTCCTTAGGAGGGGTAGCAACAAATTCATGCATACAGGTCCTTTCAAAGGGAATATTCAGGGGCCCACTCAATTTTTTCATTAAATAATTGGCGTTAAGGACGGCATACCGGGAAACTTGCTTTAGACCCTGGCCGCCTAAGGCCCTAAGATAACTATAGGCCTTAACCACCACACCAAAATTCCCATAGAAGGACTTAACCCTGCCGATGGATTTGGGAAGATTATAATCCAGATAATACGTTCCTTCCTTCTCAGCCACCAATGGCTTAGGCAAAAATTCCGTCAATTCCCTTTTTACTCCCACAGGACCGGAGCCAGGACCCCCACCCCCGTGTGGAGTGGCAAAGGTTTTGTGTAAATTAAGGTGTACAACATCAAAGCCCATATCGCCAGGTCGGGCATACCCCATAATGGCATTTAGATTGGCCCCGTCATAGTATAGTAAGCCCCCAGCACCATGTACCAGTTTGGCAATTTCTGTAATATTATCTTCAAATAATCCCAGGGTGCTGGGATTTGTGAGCATAAGGCTGCCACATCCGGGCCGAGCACCTGTTTTAAAGCTTCCAGGTCAACCCCACCACGGCTGTCTGATTTAACCTCCACCACCTTGAAACCACAGAGGGTAGCGGTGGCTGGATTTGTTCCGTGGGCTGAATCTGGAACGATTACCTTGTTCCTTCCAGTTTCACCCTTACTCTCCAGGTAGGCCTTAATAATCAGCATGCCGGTCATCTCACCATGGGCCCCTGCTGCAGGCTGCAGTGTAAAGGCATCCATTCCGGTTATCTCTGCTAAATCACACTGGGTCTGATACATCAGGGCCAGGGAACCCTGGCATAATTCCTCGTTTTGGTAGGGGTGTAAATTGGCAAAGCATCAAGGCATGCAGCATCTTCGGCAAATTTAGGATTATATTTCATGGTACATGAACCCAGGGGATAAAAGCCCACGTCCACACCAAAATTCATCCGGGATAGGCGGGTAAAATGTCTGACCGCATCCAGCTCACTTACTTCGGGTAGGGGAACTTCACCTCCCCGAAGTAGGTCTGTGGGAATAAGCTCATCTATATTGATTTGAGGAACATCACTGTCTGGTATGCTTACACCCTGACGTCCTGGGGAACTCAGTTCGAAAATCAGCTTTTCAGTCATTATATCGCCCCCAGTTTCTCAACTAATAAATCCATTTCTTGCCTGGTCCGCTTCTCGGTCACGCACAGTAACATGTGTCCTGCCAGTTCAGGATAGCAATTACCAAGGTCCAAACCACCAATAATATTGTTTTCCAGCAACAACCTATTGATAACAGCTGGCTTCTCTTTGGTTTTTAATACAAACTCTTTAAACACGGGCTTTTGCCAGGGTACTGAGAAGCCGGGCACCTGGGACAGCTTACTTCTAAGATAGGCTGTCTTTTGCAGGCACAGCTTAGCGACCTTAGTAAAACCCTGTTTTCCTAAAAGGGATAAGTAAATTGTAGCAGCTAGGGCACAAAGAGCCTGGTTGGAGCAGATATTTGACGTTGCCTTATCCCGACGGATATGCTGCTCCCTGGCCTGCAGGGTTAATACAAAAGCCCTCTTGCCTTCAACATCCTTGGTCTGACCAACTATACGGCCCGGCATTCTTCTAAGGTACTTTTCCCGGCAGGCTAAAAAGCCTAAATAGGTCCCCCAAAGGATAAGGGAAGACCCAGGGCTTGACCTTCACCCACAACAATATCTGCCCCGCAGCTCCCTGGTGATTTTAGCAAGGCCAGGCTATGGCTCAGCACATACCACCAGTAAAGCCCCAACCTTATGGGCAGCCTCAGCCATGGCAGCTAAATCTTCAATATTACCAAAAAGTTTGGGTATTGAACTAAAACCGCTGCAGTTCCTTTATCGACTAATATCTCTAATTCACTGGTTTTAGTGATACCCTCCTGGAAGGATATTTCATTAACTTCTATGCCTGGACCATACATATAGGTACTGAGAACCTCCCGATATTCCGGGTGTACCGTTCTAGCAACCACTACCTTATCTCTCCTGGTTGCTGCACAGGCCATCAGGCTGCCTCAGCCAGGGCGCTGGCACCATCGTACATAGAGGCATTGGCGGCATCCATGCCTGTCAGGGCACAAATCATGCTCTGATATTCAAAGATTGACTGTAATACTCCCTGGCTGATTTCCGGCTGGTAGGGTGTGTAGCTGTATAGAATTCTGCCCTTGATAAGATGTGTTTAATGGCACTGGGAATATAATGATCATAGGACCCGGCACCAAGAAAACAAATATTATCTTCCATCCCCTTATTCTTAGCCGCCAGTGAGGCCAAGTGTCGGGAAACTTCCATTTCCGATAGCCCCCCCGGGACTTAAGCTCCCCTTCAAACCTGACATTTTGTGGTATATCCTTAAAAAGATTATCAACATTATCTATCTTAAGATAGGAAAGCATCTCGTTAAGTTCATGATCGGTATGGGGTATAAAATGCAAATTAATTACCCTCTTCCAGCAAGTTCTTATATTCTTCCGCACTAAGAAGTCCATCCAGCTGGGATGGGTCTGACATTTCCACCGCTATTAGCCAACCCTTGCCATAGGGATCCTGGTTGACAATTTCCGGTGAATCCACAGGTTGCTCATTAACTTCTACCACCTCACCGCTAATGGGACTATACAGGTCACTGGCGGTCTTTACTGATTCCACCACGCCGAAGGTATCCTCCGCCCCCACAGTATCACCTAGCAGGAAGCTCAACAAAGACAATATCTCCCAAGGAATCCTGGGCAAATTCTGTGATTCCAATTACTGCTTTGTTTCCTTCCACCCTCACCCACTCGTGATCTTTACTGTACTTTAACTCTGCCGGTATTTTCATGTATTAACCCTCCCGCTTGTAAAATGGTTTTGGCACAACAACTGCCTTCACAGGCTTATTCCTAATTAAAACTTCCAAAATATTTTCATTCTCTGCCCACTTGGACTCAACATAGGCCAGGGCTAGGTTCTTTTCCAGGGTTGGGGCAAAGGTGCCGGAGGTTACCCAACCTACCCTGCTCCCTTCTTTGGTAACGAAATAATTCTGCCTGGGTATACCCCTCTCAAGCATCTCTAAGCCAACCAACCTATACTCCGTCCCCCCTTGACTTTCTTTCCACAGACTATCCCTGCCGATAAAATCACCTTTATTAAACTTTACCGTCCAGCCCAAACCGGCCATCAAGGGGGAGATATCATCGGTAAGCTCATGTCCGTATAATGCCAAACCTGCTTCAAAACGCAAAGTATCCCTGGCTCCCAGACCAATTGGCTTAATACCCTCGGACTCCCCGGCACTGATCAAACCTATCCAGATTCTTTCCCCAAATTCTGAAGGGAAATATAACTCAAAGCCATCCTCGCCTGTATAGCCAGTCCTGGAAATAAGACAATTACAGCCCAGAACCTCTCCATAAACAAAATTAAAGTACTTAATCTCCCCAAGCTCTACCGTTGTTAATTTCTGTAATATACTTTGGGCAGCTGGTCCTTGCAAAGCAAGCTGACAGGTATTATCTGAAACATTGCGAACAAAGGTATTTTCTCCGGCTTGATTTACCACCCAGTTATAATCCTTATCAATATTTGCAGCATTAACTACTAATAGATATTGTTCTTGCCCAACCATATAAATCAGCAGATCGTCCACAGTCCCGCCCTGTTGATTGCACATGGGGGAATACAGAGCCTTGCCTGGGCTAAGACGATTTATATCATTGGTAATCAAGCCTTGTAAAAGCTCCTTAGCCCCCGGTCCCTCAACTTCAATTTCACCCATATGAGAGACGTCAAATAATCCGGCAGCATTTCTTACAGCCTGGTGTTCCTTAATAATGCCCTCATATTGAATGGGCATCTGCCAACTGCCAAATTCAACCATCTTAGCTCCTGACGACAGATGTATGTCGTATAGAGGTGTTCTCTTAAACTGAGACACACTCAACCACCTCCTTGTTTTTATTATGTTCTAGGTGAAGAATTATTACGCCGGGTAATAAAAATACAAAAAGACAGAGAAATACCATTTAGCTGGTATTCTCTGTCCTTTAAACCTGAGAGATGACTTCGCAATCTACAGAAGCTTCCCCTTTGGTGTCCCGCACTGCTCAGTTTAGCAGGAACTCTCCAGAGTTTCGTCCGGCCGCAGTCCTTTTGCCTGAGAGTTTTGCCAATCTCCTCAGCAAGAAATTGGTTTGCTCCTTCGGCGCCCAAATATGGACCTCTCCCACAACCATCATCCGTACATTTAACTTTATATTACCCAATATTCTTTTTAAACTGGAAAATTCCTCTTAAGTGAAAAAATATTTATTAAAGCATATCTTTTTCCTTCGGGGAGATAATACTAGCATCAAGGTTCAATGATTATTATCCGGTCTAAGATATCGGCCTTTTCCCTAGTGGGTCTGGGAATACAGGTTTGTTATCTCTCGGCTTGGGTAAAGATCATTTGACTTTGTAAAAAAGGACCCTCCTTTAGGGAGGGTTCCTTGTTCACACAGGAGGCTAGCTACCATGTCTAAATCAGTAACTAAAAGAACTAAATCAGCATCGACCAATTCACCTGCCAAAAAGAAAGAAAAGAAGCCCACCCCCATGGATCTTCTCAAGCTAGAAATTGCCGAGGAACTGGGCCTAGCAGAAAAAATAAAAGCCGACGGCTGGGGCGGCCTTACCTCCGCCGAATCCGGCCGCATCGGCGGCATCATCACCCAACGGGCCAAAAAAGGCCTCATCGACCTAAACGCCTGAGGGAATCTTAGGCACAAACCACAACAAGGAAACTTGCGAGAGCACAGCGTTGGAAATGCCGTCTGCCGTGGACTTCTACAAACACATAACCCAAAGGCAGATGGCTTTTCCAAAAGCGGAGCGGAGCACGGGCTGCGTTCCCTAGCCCGAAGTTCCACATAGGAATGCATTATGAGGGCGTACCAGATGCTTCTCCTGCCTCCCTGTGCGTTGAATACAACCATCATATACCAYAACAAGGAAACTTGCGGGAGCGCAGCGTTGGAAATGCCGTCTGCCGTGGACTTCTACAAACACATAACCCCAAAGGCAGATGGCTTTTCCAAAAGCGGAGCGGAGCACGGGCTGCGTTCCCTAGCCCGAAGTTCCACATAGGAATGCATTATGAGGGCGTACCAAATGCTTCTCCTGTCTCCCTGTGCGTTGAGTACATTCATCATATAATACTACAAGGAAACTTGCGGGAGCACAGCGTTGGAAATGCCGTCTGCCGTGGACTTCTACAAACACATCAAGGTCCTGCAGACAAACTCTACAGGACCTCTAAGAATTACACATTATTAACAAACAACAGATTCAAAAAACAGTACAATACCAGCCTAACAGTGATGCTTCCTCACCACATCCGCACACCTCGGACATAGGCTCCCATGATCACTATCCGCTCCAACCTCAGAATGATACATCCAACACCGCTCACATTTTTCCCCGCCTGCCGGAGAAACCTTGACAGCCAATTCCATTTCCTCCGACTTACTGGCACCTGCAGCAGCTTCCGACATGGGGTGCAGCTCAACTCCAGATACAATGAAGATAGTGGCCAGCTCAGAGGACATTTCTTTAAGGAATTCTTCGACTTCACCGCCAGCATAAAGATCCACCTTAGCCTCTAAGGCATTACCGATAACCTTATTTTGACGGGCCACTTCCAGGGCCTTCAAACTTCCTTACGGATGTCGTAAACCTTATCCCACTTCTTCTCCAACTCTGGATCAATATATTCTACATTAACCTCGGGCATATCTAACAGCTGAACACTGGGAAGCCTCTCCCCAACCACCGGCATATGCTTATAAATTTCCTCGGTTGTAAAGGCCAATACCGGCACCAGTAAACGCATCAGGCATCTAGAGTTTCATAAAGCACCGTCTGGGCTGCCCGGCGCTCCAGAGATGCCGGGGGTGCAGTGTAGAGGCGATCCTTAATGATATCCAGGTAGAAGGCGCTTAAATCAAGAACACAGAAATTGTGCACTGCATGGTAAACCACATGGAACTCATAGTTCCCATAGGCTGCCAGTACCTTCTTGATTAACTTGTGTAGCTCCATCAGGGCCACCCGGTCTAATTCCGAAAGCTCCCTATAGTCAACCTTATCCTTAGCCGGATCAAAATCATTGATGTTACCCAGCAAGAAGCGGGCGGTGTTTCTGATTTTACGATATGACTCGGTCATCTGTTTAAGAATATTTTGTGAAACAGATAAATCGCCCCGGTAATCTGCAGAGGAAACCCAAAGCCTCAAAATATCCGCACCCATTTGATTAATTACCTTAAGGGGATCCACCACATTGCCCAGGGATTTGGACATTTTACGACCCTTCTCATCCACCACAAAGCCGTGGGTCAACACAGTCTTATAGGGTGGCTTTCCGGTAACAGCCACTGAGGTAGACAGGGAAGAGTTAAACCAACCCCTGTGCTGGTCACTACCCTCAAGATATAAATCAGCAGGCCGCTGCAATTCAGGCCAAAGCTCAGGCTGGTCTAAAACAGAAAGGTGACTTGAACCTGAATCAAACCAGACATCCATGATATCTGTTTCCTTGCGGTAGCTGCTGCCCTTGCCGCAGTGATTGCAGCTTAAACCAGGGGGTACAAGTTCATTGGCCTCCTTGGCAAACCAAATATCAGATCCATGCTCCTTAAACAGCTTTTGGATATGGGCAATGGTTTCTTCGGTAATAATTTCTTTACCACAGTCATTACAATAAAAAATTGGAATAGGCACGCCCCAGGTGCGCTGACGTGATACACACCAGTCACCCCGTCCCTCAACCATATTATAGATACGGTCCTCGCCCCAGGAGGGAACCCACTTTACGTTACGAATGGCGTCAAGGGCTTCCTGTCTAAAACCCTCCACCGAGGCAAACCACTGCTCGGTGGCACGGAAAAAGATGGGCTGTTTACAACGCCAGCAGTGGGGATACTGGTGCTTAATATTATTATGACCCATTAAAACTTCCCGTTCCTTGAGTTCCTCGAGGATTGTTTTATTGGCATCAAGGATAAATTGTCCCTGGAATTTCCCTCCCTCAGAGGTAAACTTACCTCTATCATCAAGGGGAGAAATGACAGGCAAATTATATTTCTTACCCACGGCAAAATCCTCTTCACCATGGCCAGGGGCGGTATGAACACAACCGGTACCTGCTTCCAAAGTCACGTGATCACCTAAAATAACAAGGGATTCCCTTTCCATAAAGGGGTGCTGGCAGACCACATTTTCCAGCTGCTCACCTTTAAATGTTTCTAATACCTGAGCCTCTTCCACACCCACAACCTGCTTGAAGGCCTCTAATAATTCCTTGGCCACAACAATTTTCTGTTCTGCAACCACTGCTAAGACATATTCAAATTCAGGGTGTACACTGATGGCAACGTTGGCTGGCAGAGTCCAGGGTGTGGTGGTCCAAATTACCACCGAAGCATCCTGGGGCAGAACCCCTTTACCATCTTTAACAGCAAACTTAACATAGATTGAAGGGGATGTCTTATCGGCATATTCTACTTCTGCTTCAGCCAAAGCTGTTTCACAGCTGGCACACCAGTAAACCGGCTTCAAACCTTTATAGATATAGCCCTTTTTAGCCATCTCGCCAAATACTCGAATTTGAGTGGCCTCATATTGGGGCAGCAGTGTATAGTAAGGGCGATCCCAATCCCCCGTACCCCTAGCCTTTGGAATTCTTCACTTTGAATTTTGGCATATTCCAGGGCATAATCCTTACATTTGTTTCTAAATTCTACCGGGCTTACCTGATGTCGATTAATCCCCATGGCCTTAATGGCCTGCTGCTCAATGGGTAAACCATGGGTGTCCCAACCGGGAATATAGGGTGCGTCATAACCACTCATGGAGCGGTACTTAACCACCATATCCTTTAAAACCTTATTTAAGGTGTGACCCAGGTGAATATGACCGTTGGCATAGGGCGGGCCATCATGGAGAATATATTTATTCTTACCTTTATTTTTCTCCTGGACCTTCTTATAAAGGTCAATTTCGGCCCAATATTTTAACATATCCGGTTCCCTCTGGGGTAAGTTCCCCCGCATGGGAAATTCCGTTTGGGGCAAATTTAAGGTTTTGCTGTAATCCACTGAAAAATCCTCCTGACTGAATGTAGTCTTTTTATAAAATAGAAAAACAAAAACCCGTCCGCAAGGGACGAGTTATTACCCGTGGTACCACCCTAATGAACAGAGCTTGCCCTGAACACTCGAATACCTATAACGGCGGTTAACCGGCCTAGCTTACTTAAGATTTCAGCAGGCACCTCCCGGGTGATCTTAAACTTGGTTCTGATCCGGTTCGCACCTATACCGGACTCTCTGAACAGAAACCCTAAAGTCTACTATCCCGTTCTCTGGTTTTTAAACAATATACAATAAACAGTACTATTATATCCAAATATACGGGGCGGGTCAACATATTAGCGAGAACCTCCCTAGCCCCTTTTGCTGATATGCCATTTATTCTAAGCAATTTATTCCTGCTCGTATGTCCTGAAAGAACTTCTACATTAGATTTAGCAATGCCAAATAGCTCGGCAAAAAACTTACAGCAGGCCGCATTGGCCGCACCATCAACAGGGGGAGCCGTTAGCCTGACCTTGATAGCCCCTTCAAATTCCCCGGCCAGGCAATTTTTTGAGGACCGGGGCTGAACCCGGACCTTAATCACAACACCCAGATCGTCTTGCTTAATATCTATCATCTAACACCATCCATTAGGCGGTGTTTTCCTCATCAACTGCAAGTTACCATCAACCATTTGTAGTTGAGCTTCCAGAAAGGCTTTAAATTTAACCCTGAAGATGTTGGACTGTTTTTCCAGCCTGCTATATTCCTCAAGTATGGCCCCTACCCTTTCATCCGCCAGCTTTAACATTTCCTCCGCCTTGCCGGAGGCCTCTTTTAATACCTGTTCAGCCTCTTCTTCGGCCTTTGTTTAATGGTCCGAGCAGCCACTTCAGCCTGCTCCAGCATAATCTTAGATTCCCTTTCGGCATTGTTCCTCATATCCTCAGAACTTTTTTGGGCCATAACCAGAGTCCGTTGCAAAGCATCCTCTAAATCACGGTAGTGAACTATACTGTCTTCAGCCTGGGCCAAACGTTCTTTTAATTCATGGTTTTCTACAAATAGCCGTTCGTAGTTTTCCTTGACCTTCTGCACCCAGTTTTCTACCTGCTTAGCATCATAACCTCTGATAGACTTAGTAAATTCCTTGGTTTGAATTTCTCCAGGGGTTAAAATGGACATCCTGGCACCTCCTAGTTCTTGTTATAGCCATGTTTATTTTAGTACAGACTAAAAGGCATTCTTCTATGATCCTTATAAGACTAACAGCTATAAATATCTTCTTAACAATATACTTATTCGACCGCTGCGGGTATTTCCTTTAACCTCAGCTACCTCGACACGCCCCCGCCCCCTCATGGAAATCATGTCTCCTTCCCTGATACCGGCGGAAACATTTGAGCAGGTCTGCCAATTTAAGCTTAATTTTTCGGCTTGGATTTCCCTAGCTATTCGACTCCGGGAGGTGCTAAAGCCCGAGGCAGCAATTGCATCCAAACGAAGGGAAGCAACGGTAGATCTAATCTCCTTAACAGCCTTTTCCGGTAAAACCAGCTTATCCATTTCCAGTTGGGATACTTCCACGCCAACCCGTTGTACTTTGGTTAAGTTAGCCCTTAAATAGGACGCCACGTCATTGGCGACTAGCACCTGGCAACCTTCCCCTGTTACTAACAAATCACCGATCATTTCCCTTTTGATGCCCAAGCTCAGTATAGCTCCCAGGAAATCTCGATGGCTGACCTTGTTCA
Organism: Desulforamulus aquiferis; assembly: GCA_004143605.1. GTDB lineage: Bacteria > Bacillota > Desulfotomaculia > Desulfotomaculales > Desulfotomaculaceae > Desulfotomaculum > Desulfotomaculum aquiferis. Next base: position 115,157 of record AWVY01000012.1, on the reverse strand, counting down.
TTTTAAAATTCCCTGTAATGGATAACAGGGACATTTCGAAATCCACTTCCTCTAAGGTCATATAATCAGGAAATATTACGGTGCGAACCCTTTCGGCAATGGGGAATCCACCCTCTGTGGCAAACTCAATATCCGTTATTCGTTCCAGTACTGAAATGATAAGACCCGTATGATACGGGTCATGAAAATTCGTAAGCATAGGGCGATGATTTGTCAGGACAATCTCAACCCGGTCCAATACTTTAGCCAGCAAAGCCCGTTCTTCTCGTTCTCTGATATGCCCTATTAATAAATCTCGTTTTAGCTTCATTTTATTCACTACAACATCATACCTATAATTAAACGACGAATAATATCTAAAACCCAAAAGGCCGCTAAGGGAGAAATGTCTATCGCACCGATGGGCGGAATAATCCTTCTGAAGATGTTAAGATATGGGTCGGTTGTTTCATAAAGGAATCTAATAATTGGATTGTATGGATTATGCCTGAACCAGGAAAGAATTATTCTTCCAAACAACATGATTTGATATACCCAAAAGGCTACGTTAATAAACGAAACAATAGTATACATGATTCACCCCATCATTTTGTTATTTAACTATTCTGATTTAACCCAGGGAAAAATACTCTTTTCCTTAGCTTCTCTCCCACTTTCATTAGCTATGTCAATACTGCTGGGCACAAAAAGGAAAATTCCCTGTCCTACCTTCTGCATATTACCACCAAGGGCAAAGGTAGTTCCGCTGATAAAGTCAACAATTCTGCGGGCCTGACCCTGTTCGGCCTTTTCCAAATTAATAATGACCGCTCTGCGGTTTTTTAAGTTGTCGGCAATACCCTGGGCTTCTTCAAAGGAGGCTGGGTCACATACCACAACTCTCAGTTGTCGTCCCGAATGTAAACTAACTACCTGGGCCCCTTTACGTTTACTATGCTGGATTCGGCCTGTTCCACAGCAGTTGCTTTCTCCTGCTGTTCTTCGGTATCGTCAAAACCAATTATGCCTAAGAATTTATCCATCATCTTAGTACCCATACAATACCTCCTTAATAATCCCGATAGCCAAATATGGCTGTCCCAATTCTTACCATAGTGGAACCTTCTTCTATGGCTACATGATAGTCGTTGGTCATTCCCATTGAAAGTTGTTCCATTTGAACACCCGGGATATTTTTTAAGTGGCCAGATAAATCCTTGAGCTGCTTGAAAACTGGTCTTACTTCCTCCGGGTCTTCAACAAAGGGGGCAATTGTCATCAGTCCCTGCACAGAAATACCCTTTAGCCCTGACACCTCTGTAACAAAATCATAGGTTTCCTGTACTTCCAGGCCAAATTTGGTGGCCTCATTAGCAACATTAACTTGAATCAATACAGGTACAGCCCTATTTATTTCCCTTGCCCTTCGGTCAATCTCAAGGGCCAGGCTCCATCGGTCCAGGGAGTGGATTAGGTGAACTTTATCAATAATATATTTTACCTTATTAGACTGTAAATGGCCAATAAAATGCCAACGGACTCCCTGAATCAAAGGGTGTTTGTTTTGTAGCTCTTGGACCCTATTTTCACCCAGATCCAAAATTCCTGCCCTAACGGCTTGACTTGCCTTATCAGCAGTCATATTTTTTGTTACCCCAATCAAGGTAACCATTTCGGGATTCCTTTTGCACCTTAGGGAGGTTTGAGCCATCTCCCTCCGTATCTCTATTACATTTTCCGCTATACCCACGGTTTTCCACCGTCCTTAAAGCCTGTCTCCATCCCGGACAAGGTAAGGATTACCCACATACCTTATGCCCGGTTCTATATCTGTACCTTTGACAGAAACCTGATCTTTTAGTCGTCCGGCAATCTCCACCGGAACCCACCGGACAATGCCCTTCCATACGATAAATATTCCGGCCTGCTCCCCTTGGAATACCACAGCCTTCTCATTAATCAACAATCCATCAAGTCTCTCAGTTGTTAGCCTAATGTCTACCTGACGTCTATGAATGAGGTTGTCAGGATATTTCTTAACTACAAAGATCACACCTGGCTGGCTGCCTGTATTAACCTTGTGTAACAAAAGATCAATATTTTGGCCCTGCCATTCCATACCTATGGTAGAGTCCTTCTTTTCTTCAAGCTTCTTTACCTCTTCTTCGGGTAAAACTGTATGTATATAAATGGGGGAAAGATTATCAATAATTTTTGCTATTGGGCGCTTTCTCAACCTGTCCGAAGGACTCTTGCCCGTCCTCTGGTATTTGATCCAAGGCAGGTATTGCAATGGTATCCAATGCTTCGGGAACTAGTACGGTTTCCAGTCCATCGGTATGAGTAGAGAGCACTCCACTTGCAGGAACTATAAGATTGTGTTTAATTGTTCCCGAAGAGGTCTCCAGTGAATTAACCGTAAGGACCGCGAAAACTGAGCCGGCCTTTACCCTTTGACCATCAGAAATTGCAAAACTCACCGACCCATTGTAAGGTGCCGTAATAAGATGTTCCCTTTTTATTAATACACCTTTAATGGCAACCTGTTCTGAAATAGTGGTAGGTCGAAAGGATTGAACATCTGCCGTATATTTTATAACTATACCCCTAAGTCCATTAACTGTCGCCCATATTAGAAAAGCTGTCAAAAGGATTAAGACCAGCAGGGCAAGCAGTAATCTGCCAATTTTTAACCTACGGATTTTTTTACCCATCACCTTCACCTTTTAATCATATCCAATTAAAGGGTTTCGACAATCAAGGCGCTAATTCCTTTGTAAAAAAAAACGCCCATTAGGCGTTTTTTCAATTTCTTGCCATTAATTTAATTCCTGCCACTCTCCGGTGGCCTGAAATATCACCGCTTCACCAATATTGGTGGCATGATCGGCGATCCTCTCCAGGAACCTGGCCACAAATAATAGGTAGGTAGCCTGACCAATTGTCTCAGAATCCATTTTCATATGATTAACCAAATGTTTAAAGGTTTGGTGATATATATGATCTACCTCATCATCGGCCTCACACATCTCCCTGGCTTTTTCCGGGTCACTGTGTACATAGGCATCCAAACCATCCTTGACCATTTGCTGGGCTAACTTTGCCATGGCAGTAATACCCACCAGGGGCTTAATAAGTCTTTGATCTACCAGACACATTGTGACTCTGGCAATATCCACCGAATGGTCTGCCATCCGCTCCAGGCTCATGATAATTTTAATGCCTGTAATAAGTATCCTTAAGTCCTTAGCCATGGGCTGCTGGGTAGCGATTATCTTTAGAATTTTGTCCTCAATCTGGTGGCGCTGTTCATCGACTATATCGTCCCCCTCGATAACTTCACCAGCCAAAATGGGATCCTGGGTAGCCAGGGATTTAACTGCATTATAAATGGATTTCTCCACTATACTGGCCATACGCAAAACGTCCTGCTGTAATTCTATTAGAGCCTTATCAAAGGATTGGCGGGTAGACACTCTTAACCCCCCTTTAGTTCATTATATTACAGGTACTATCTAACCAAAGCGTCCAGTAATGTAATCTTCTGTTCTCTTATCCTTGGGCCCTGTAAAAATCAACTCAGTGTCACCATACTCAACCAGTTCACCATTTAAAAAGAAAGCTGTGGTATCAGAAACCCTAGCTGCCTGCTGCATATTATGGGTTACTATTACTATGGTATATTTATTTTTTAACTCTCTAATCAGTTCCTCAACTTTAAGGGTAGAGATGGGATCCAAGGCCGAGGTTGGCTCATCCATCAAAACCACCGCCGGTTCTACGGCCAAAAGTCGGGCAATACAAAGACGCTGCTGCTGCCCTCCAGAGAGACCAAGGGCATTTTTGTGAAGCCGATCCTTTACTTCATCCCATAGGCAGCTGCCCTTAAACTGCTTTCAACAATTTCTTCCAGCTTGCGGCGATCCCTTTGACCGTGAATTCTTGGGCCATAGGCTATATTTTCATAGACAGTCATGGGAAAGGGATTTGGCCTTTGAAAAACCATGCCCACTTTCTTTCTTAAGGCAACTACATCTACATCAGATTTATAGATGTCCTCCCCGTCCATTAAAATCTGTCCTTCTACCCTAACCCCCTCAATTAAATCATTCATCCGATTTAGGTGCGTAGAAACGTAGATTTACCACAACCCGAGGGGCCAATTAACGCTGAAACCATCTTTTCCGTTATATCTAGATTTATGTTAATTAAGGCTTGTAAATCTCGATAAAATAGGTTCAGATCCCTAACCGTAATTTTGTTAGACACGGTATGTTACCTCCTAATGTAAGGGATGAGAAGTATTAATTCACTTCCCAGCTTATTAAGTGTAACAAGCTCATGTTATACGGTTATTGCAGGAATGTTAAAATAAAGTTAAAGAGGTCATGATTTTGCTAATTATCGGGGTAGAATAAAGCTAAAGGTACTGCCCTCCTGGTCACTCTCCACTTCAATTTTACCTCCATGGGCCTCAACAATGTGCTTGGAAATGGCCAGTCCCAGTCCTGTTCCTCCCATATCACGGCTTCTGGCCTTATCTACTGTAAAACCTTTCAAAAACCCTGGGCAAGCTTTCCTCTGGAATACCAATCCCTGTATCTGCAACGTACACCTTAATTTCCTTTCCGTTTACCAAGGCCCCTATCTCAATTGTTCCTCCTGAGAGGGTGTATTTAACGGCGTTATCCAATAGGTTTATAAGTACCTGTTCTAAAAAGCCCCTTTCTCCCGGTACCTCCGGCAGGTCATCCGGTATGACCATTGTCAATGCTATCCCCTTTTCCTGGGCCCTAGCAGAAAGCATTTTAACAGTTTCGCAAATTAATTCCTTTAAATTAACCGGCTGTTTATTTAGGCTGGATTTCTTATCCTCCAGGCTGGATAGTTTCAACAAATCATCAATAAGCCTGGACAGTCGTTTACTTTCTCCATTCATTATCTCTAAAAAATTACGGGCCACCTTAGGATTATCAATGGCACCATCTAAAAGGGTCTCTAAAAAGCCGTTAATGGACGTTAAGGGGGTTCGCAGCTCGTGGGATACATTGGCCACAAACTCAGTCCTAATCTGTTCCAGCCTTTTTTGCTCCGTAACATCTCGCATGAGGCATACAACCCCCATTTTCCTGCCATTGGCTCCCTTTAACGGGGTTATATGAATACGTAACAGCCTAGGCTCGGGAGTAAGGACCTGCAGATCATTTACCAAGGTCGGCTGGAGACTGTACAGGGCACGATTAAATAACTGTTCCAGTTCGTAATTTCTGATAACCTTAATCAGAATATTGCCTATGCATTCCTTCTCTTTGACCTTAAAAATACTCTCCACCACAGGGTTTAATAGTATTACCCTGCCATACTTATCAAGGGCTATTACACCGTCAGCCATACTATTTAATATTGCTCTGGCCCTGTTTCGCTCCTCGGTGATATTAGCCAGGTTTTCCTTAAGTTCCCGGGCCATGAAGTTTATACTCCAGGCCAGGTCGTCCAGTTCCCCCTCGCCCTCCACACGTATCTCATTGTCCAGGATTCCACCGGCATATCTTGTGCTATTTGGGTTATCTGCTCCACCGGGGCTATAAGTCTCTGGGCTGTGAGCCAAGCGGCAATTCCCGTAGCCAAGGAACTACCTATCAGTACCACCCAAAGACTAACATAGCCTTGATAATGCAGCAGAAAAAAGCCGACAAATATGGCCAGCAGCAGCCCATAGTTGCCAATGGTACGCTGTCGTATACCCTTCAGCAAGTTAAACCTCCTTAAATCGGTAGCCCACACCCCTAACTGTTTCTATAAACTGAGGTGAGTTAGGAATTTGTTCTAGCTTTTGTCTGATATGTCTTATGTGGACATCTACTGTCCGGGAATCTCCGGTAAAATCATAGCCCCAAATTTGCTCCAGCAAGAAGTCCCTGGTAAAGACCTTGCCCGGATGTTTGGCCAGATACCTTAATAGCTCAAACTCCTTAGGTGTAAGATCCTGCTTTTGACCGTTATAGGATACTAGAAAGCGTTCCTGATCAATAATTAATTTACCTATATTTATACGTCCGGATTGGTCCATGACATTACTATCACTGGGATTCCGCCTCAGTCTGGCTTTGATCCTGGCTATTAACTCCCTGGGGCTGAAGGGTTTGGTAATATAGTCGTCAGCACCCATTTCCAAACCAAGAACCTTATCCAGTTCCTCCCCCCGGCGCTTAACATAATAATTGGTATGGACCGGGTTTCTTTATCCTGATGCAGGGTACGGCAGACAGAAAGACCATCCTGGCCTGGCAGCATTACATCCAGCACAATTAAGTCAGGATTTTCTGTTCTTGCCAGAGTAATTCCGGCATTTCCATCGCTGGCCACCAGAACCTCATACCCCTCCCTCTCCAGGTTGTACTTTACTAATTCCAAAATAGGCTGCTCATCATCAACAACCAGGACCTTGGGCATTTATTAACAACTCCCTCGTTACAGTCTATCTTTGATCATGATAAAGGATGCCATTCTGCCTGTATTTCCCTGTTCGGCCCGGTACGAGAAAAAAAGGTCCCTATTGCAAGCTGTACAGAGATTAGCAGTGGTAATATTATTTGAATTTAGACCTACCTCTATTAAAGCCCTGCGGTTGGTTTCCCACAGATTAAGCTTCCATCTTTCAGGTACCATCGGTTCTAAGAGGTCAGCCCAGAAACTAAATTTTTCAGCTAAAGCCCGCTGTACAGGCAGATCCACCTGATAACAGCATGGGCCAATGGATGGACCTATCCCCGCTAGAATATCACCAGGGTTGCTACCGTAGGCTTCCACCATTTTTCCCACCGTTAGACCGGCTATTCCTTGTACCGTCCCGCGCCAGCCTGCGTGGGCCAGCCCCACTGATAGGGTAACAGGATCATAAAGGAGGATGGGAACACAATCTGCATAATAACTTGACAGGGGAACCCCCGGTATATTTGTTATCAGGGCATCTGTATCTGAAAAGGCCGTGCTGTAATCTTGGGCACCCCTGCCCCTGTCATCCCCTTCCACCCTTTGCACATGACAGCCATGGACTTGAACCCCCGCCACCAAATGCTTCCAATTGATGCCCAATCCCCGGCAGGCTATGGCCCTATTAGCAGCAACGTCTTCTGAACGATCACCCACATGCAAGGCCAGGTTAAGACTTTCATAGGGTGTCTGACTAACCCCACCTGACGGGTGGTAAAGCCATGTATGATATTTCCATCCTCAACCAGGGAATTAAACTCCATATATTTAAAGGAGCCTTTGTTTTGAAAAGAAATATGCGACATTTTATGGCCCGGGTTATCCGTGAGCGCTTTCTTGTTTATCTTGATCTATTTCAATTTCGTTTAATTGAGCCTCAAGTTCTGCAAGCTGGCGCATTAAAGCCGAATACCCTGTGGGCACCAACCCCCCTTAACAATACGATCCATTCTATTGCTGATACTATTCCAGGTGTTAACCACAACCTCAGGGGCCTGTTCTGAGGTAGGCGTAAGCTCAACCTTTTCAAACATCCCCGGAACATATGCCTTTATACCTTCTTCATTAATAATCCGGGACAAATTTGCCGAAGCCCTTGCTTCACCATGAACCACAAAGACCTTCTTAAGCCTCTGATTAAAGCTCTTGACCCAGTCCAGCAAAGCTGCTTGGTCAGCATGGGCTGAAAAACCATCAATATAGCGAATTTCCGCATTGACAACAACCTCTTCGCCAAAAATCTTCACGGTCTTTTCACCAGAAACTATTCTTCTACCAGGGTGCCTTCAGCCTGGTAACCCACAAAGAGTACAATACAATCATCTCTCCACAAGTTATGTCTTAGATGATGCTTAATCCGTCCGGCATCACACATACCGCTGGCGGATATAATCACTGAACTGCCGGTTAGATAGTTCAGCCGCTGGGACTCCTCCATGGTCTGGGATACACGTAAATTTTTCATTTCCAAGGGGTTACATCCCTTATCAATATAATCCTTTGTTTCTATATCACAGATATTATAGTGTTTCTTAAATATCTCTGTGGCGGCAATAGCCATGGGACTATCAATATATATGGGCAAGTGTGGAATTTCATTGGCACAGTAAGTTTATTGATACAATAAAGAATATCCTGGGTTCGTCCCGCAGCAAAGGCAGGGATTAATAGCTTTCCGCCCCGGTTGTAGGCATCACATATTGCTTTCTTAAGCATCTCAAGCTTATCGTCGGAATGCTCATGCATGCGGTTGCCGTAGGTAGATTCCATAATTACATAGTCTGCCTCACTAAATTGGTGAGGATCTCTAATAAAGGGCTGGTTGGTATTTCCTATATCTCCTGAGAAGTTAAGCTTAGTTTCCTTACCTCCCTCATTTACCCACATAACAATATTTGACGACCCTAAGATGTGCCTGCATCCCTAAAGCGAATTTTAACATCAGGACTAATGGGAATTATCTCGTCATAATTGGCCCGCTCAAAAAACTTGAGGGCATAGGCACCATCATCTGCTGTATAGATTGGCTCAATAAGCTTTCTGCCCTGCCTGCGATACTTGCGGTTTTTCCGCTCAACTTCCATCTCTTGTATATGTCCACAGTCTGGAAGCAGGATATTACATAGATCAACTGTGGCTGAGGTGGCGATGACACGCCCCTTGAAGCCATGTTTCACAAGCTTTGGCAAAAGACCACTATGATCAATATGGGCATGAGTTAGTAGGACAAAATCTATACTCCCGGGATTAAAGGGAAAGTTCTGGTAGTTTCTTTCCTTAATTTCCTTAGAACCTTGAAATAGCCCGCAGTCTACCAGCATTCTGGTCATCCCTGTATCCACCAGGAAACATGAGCCGGTAACCGTCTGGGCAGCACCTAGAAACTGAATATACATAGCATAACCCCCCGCCGTTATCGTTACTAATTATTTCTTGCAAACAGATGGAAAACCTCTAATTTCTTTCTCCCAGATAAATAGAAAATACCTTGACAAGCCCTTATTCTAGCTATAACTTATATTTGGTCATACTATATCATACCTTCCAATTTAATTCGACATTTTGTATATTAGAATAGGCAGTATCAAAGATTTAACTATAAAAAATATCTTCAGGGGGTGTTAATATGCCTATTTACGAATTCCGCTGCGCCAAATGTGACCATAGATTCCAGAAGCTTTGCCAAATGGGTGAAAATGGCAGCAACCTAGTCTGCCCCTCTTGCCAAAGTCCCGGACCTACCAGGGTGATGTCCGGCTTCACCCTCAACAACCCAGGCAGCCTCCGGGGCAGCCGCGGAGACAGCTGCAGCGGCTGCACCTCCAGCAACTGCAGCGCCTGTAAGCACTAGCATTAGCAATCCCCGGAGTTTTGGCTCCGGGGATTGTTTTTTAAAGGGTTAAGCAGCGGAATTCGGCGCTGTCCAGGCGGACTCGGCTGGTGTTGGTGGGTCTTGGGGTAAAGGTAAAGACCAGTTCTCCGGTAACCGCTGTGGAAGGGATTCTGCCGGTGGTGAAGGTAAAGAGTTCATATTGCTCATCTTCGATGACCGCAGGTGAGTAGGGTCCTTCAGGCGATACCCCAACGACGTCTCCGGCCCGGTTGCGGAAGATGACCTGGATGCAAAGCTAAAGTTGCCTGCAATTGCATCCGCCAGGTTTTCAGCTAACCGGAAGCTTACCCTGTTATTACTATTAGGCGTAACAGGGAATTCCTGGGAAAGGGTAGAGCTTTGGGTGGCATTTCTGCCCATTAGTACCGCATAGGGAGGATTGAAAGACTGGGTGGTTCTCTCCACATTAGTTGCAACCCAATTTCGTGGACTTGTGATATTGACCCAGCTGTCAAAGTTTGAATTCCTCAATAGGTTTTCCCCTGTACAGGCAACTGGCCCTGGCGGAACCGTAGGCCTGGGAGTTGGAGTCGGTGTAGGTGTAACACCCCGCCTAATTTCAAAATTAATGCTAACAGATTGGTTAGCATAACCCTGGCCACATTAAAGGCATCTAAAACAAACTCACCGGGGGTTACTTGCACCCCTTGGACATTACGCTGATTCCAGGTATATTCATAGATGGCGTATTGGTTTGGCCTAATGGTGACAGTGCCTCTGCCTGGGTAAAGAATCTTTCCCTGGAATATCTCCATATTTCAGTATTTCCCGGCCTTCTCCTCACTACTAACTCAAATCTCTGACCTGTAGGGTAGCGTAATACTATTGTAGCATTGGTAACATTGACCTTAAGCAGTCTTATTCTTATTGGCGTTCCCTGGTTAAATACCTCTGTTCCAAAATTAATATATACAGCAATCCCCCTATTAGCCTTGCTGTATAGGCTGGTTTCGCGCCAAGCCTGCAATGATGGAGCTATACTGGGTCAGTGCTGGTTGATTTGGTGACGGGTTTGGTGCAGGTGTCACCGGTGGCCTTGTTGTGGGTGTCGGTGTTGTTGCAGGGGGGCTTGGTGTTGTGCCGGGTCTGTCAGGTACAGTTATTACCTGTCCCACAAATATAATATTAGGATTAGTAACATTGGGATTCAGTCTTAGGATTTCTTCAACTGTGGTATTAAAACGCTCGGCAACCAGGAAAAGGGTATCCCCCGTCCTAATGGTATATTGTGCCATTAAATCAGTCTCCTTCCTTTCAGACAAAGATTTATAAAACATTTTATGAAGGAGGGAAGACAAAGGTGCAATGGACTTAGGGAAAATACTATCTGATCCTGTTGCTAGACAATAGTCCAAAACTAAAAAAGGGCCCTGTTTTCAACAGGACACCTAAGAATTACATAATTAATCTAATTGTAGCTATGCAGTCCGGGCATCAACCAGGTCACGCCAAACAGAGTGAACATAACTGCCGCAAATCCCACTACAGCTAGCCAAGCCGTCCTTCTTCCTGCCAGCCCCTGGTAAATCTGCCGTGTAAAAATACCGCATAAACCATCCAGGTAATTAAGGCCCAGGTTTCTTTGGGGTCCCAACTCCACCAGGCACCCCAAACCTGCTCAGCCCAGACTGCACCAGTTATTAGCACTAGGGTCAAAAATAAAAATCCGAGGCGATGGTGCGATAAAGCATGGTATCAAGGGTTTCCAAGGCGGGCAATACCGGCTGTCCCTGACCCGTGGCAGATGCACTGGTGGCAACCGACACAGATTGACTTTCCCTAATCAGATACAAAACCCCTACCCCGAAGGACACCCCAAAGGCTCCATAGGCCAGTACTGCAGTGGCCACATGGGCTTGCATCCAGTGACTCTGCAGGGCGGGCATAAGGGGCCTGGCTGCGCCATTCATCATTCCTGCACCGGCCATCAAGGCAACAGCCACCGGCATTACCACTGTTCCCAGCAGAGGAATAGGCTGCTTCCTATGGGAGAATAAATACAGCAGCACCAATCCCCAGGTAAAGAAAATAGTAAACTCATACATATTGGCAAAGGGCATCCGCCCTATATTAACTGCCTCAGAACTAACCCCGATGTATGAATAACTAGTCCTGCACCAGCTAAGAAAATGGCCACAGAAACCAATCTTTTCTTCTCTGTTACGGTATAAAGCAAAAATAGCATCGCCCCCAGGGCGTAAATCCAAAAGGTGGCTTCAAACAAATATCTCTCAATCACCAGCATCATCCTTTAAATGAACACTCCTCTCGAAAAATACCGCCAACCTTTGGGCGATATACTCAGCATTCTGCTGCTCCTTGACCCTTTGACCTGAAGCCAGTCTTAGCTCAATATTGCCCTCCCTTTGGCCTTGCAGCAGCCAAATGGTTTGAGGCTTCACGTAGAGCCTCAGCGTTAGCCCTAGCAGCCCTATAATAAAGCTTAGCCAAATCAAAGGCAGTCCGGATCAGACTTAACTTCAAGTCCTGTAAAAGGGATTCTTTCTTTAAAGGTCACTTCCATGTTAAGTATATTAAGGGGCTCATTTAATTCAGCTATACCCATGGAAAAGGGAATCCCCTGACTATAAACCAGGTATCTTGGCCATTGCACCTCCATGGCCAGGTGAGCCGGACCGCCCAGGAAAATCAAGTCTCCCTCTTCAACCTTAAAGGGAGCTGTCTCATCTCCCCTTTTAATAGAACCCTCTAAATTATACCCATAGGTGGATTGATATACCTTAACCCCCTGCTGCTTGAGGGGCCTATTGACAGCTATATCCCTGGTATCCTCAACTCCTTCACCCTTTATAATAGCCAGGGAGGAAGTATATTGCCTCGGGGTCCCGTCCTCATAATACTCAATATTAAATTCATTTACCCTAAGATCAAAGGGAAACCCATCTTTAGTTAAGTCAGCTCGACCCGGTACCTCAATCGGGTAATAGCCCTTTAAGCCCCACATACTTCCAATCACACTGCCGATAACCAGCAAGACCACGGCCAGGTGAAGCAAGGGTGAAGCAAATTTTACCCAGGCCCTTTTTTTCCCGGTTATTAACCTTCCCTGTTCAAATTCCTTCAGGTTTACTGCAAAGCCCAGCCTTTTGAGCTCTCCCACAGCCTCACTGGTTACCCTTTCAGGAGAGCACTGTCCCAGGCTTATTAATCTATGATCCTTTTGATTATTAAAAACCCTGGGAACAGTGGTATCTCTACCTATTAATCGACGGATTCTCACACCAGTAGTGCAAACAATATTTAGGGTTAGCAACCCGCTTAATAACAAAAACCAGGGTGAAGCAAATACCTGTGGGTTGTAGGTGCCTGCAATGGCAAAAACAATGGCCAGCAGCAGCAGTGTAATACCCAGGGACATGGAGGTTAGCAACCTCCATAGTCCCGAAGCTCTTTGTTTTATTCTTAGCATTATTGAAGCCCCCGTGCCTGCGGGCGGTATCGATTGCCCTGTGGGCTAAATCTATAGCCTGATTGAGGGTTCTTAGTCCCTCCTGTGAATTATGGAAACCCATACTGTTCTCGGCAGACATATAATCCCATCTCCACTGGGAAGACCTGTGCAAGGCCCTGGCCTCTTCCAGCAGTGCTGCGTCCACCGTCGACTCCTGGGAGGATTTCTCTATCTCCTGTATCACCTGGACATTAAGATTTCCTGCCCTTCTTAAGGCCTCAAACTGGCGATCCTGGATGTAGTGCACCCGGTCCAGGAGCCACTGCTCACTTTCACGATGACATTGGGTGCAGCTTTGCTGTATGGTTCTGGTTGGACTTACCCACCAGTGGGAGGTTACCTTGGTGTTTCCTTCCCGCATATAGGGCATGTGGCAGTCGGCACAGGACACTCCTGCAGCATTATGGGTACCCCCTTGGGAAAATTCATACTCTGGGTGCTGAGCCTTTAAAAGCTTGGTTCCAGATTGGGGGTGCTCCCAGTCCACGTGAACCGGCTGTTCATAGGAACCGTAATATTCCTCCATTTGTTCAGCAGTGAACCCTTTATCCCAGGGGAAGGTTACCTTCCTTGGATCAGAGGTAAAGTAGTATTCTACGTGGCACTGGGCACATACCAGGGACCTCATTTCTTGTCTGGAAGCAAGCTTCCAATCCTGCCCGCGACGGGTCAGGGCATCCTCCAATGCCGGCCTAGTTATACGCAAGGCCATGGTCTCTGGGTTGTGGCAGTCTGTACAGCCGATGGAATGGGTAACCTGACTGCGGCCCTCGTCATAGGTAAGGTCACCAAATTGATCCCCGTACTTTGCCAGCAGCCCAGGCACTTCCGAAGATTTACAATAAAGGCATACTGCCCCGGCCTTTCTTCTTGCCGGTGCGATTTTCTCATTATCCTCCAGGGCATAAAAGTGACCTCTCTCCTCAAAGTATTCTTCACCAAAGCCGTAGCCCGCAAAGAGAGTTTTTATTTCCGGCTGCTGCTTGGCTTTATCAAGGGGTCATTCCCCCCGTACTTGGTGGAGATCCCCCATTCCTTACCCCGGAGGAAACTATCATAGGTTCGGGGGTAATGATTGGCCCAGACCGCCGGATTAGTATCATTGTCTGTTAGGGGTGCCAGGTTAGCCCTTTCTTCCCTAACCTGATTATTCCTTTGAAAAGACATAAACATGGCACCCAGTACCACTACCGCTGCCAGGGCAGCCAGGGCCAAAATTAATCCCTTGGACTTCATAATAATCGCCCCTTTCTGTTAACTGTTTATAATGAGTGTGGTGTGTTGCGATGGCAGTCCCAACATTTACGGGTTGTTCCCCGGGGCCCCTCGTTGGTTGCCCCCATTATCTGCCCATGACATCGATAGCAGTTTTCCTGGGTTACTACCCCTCCGTGGGAACTAATCCTGATAGCTCGGGCCAAATTCCTAGAGTGGTTTCTATCCCATCCCTAACCCCTACATAGGCCTTATAATAGGCACCCCTAATTAAGTCATGGGGTAGGTGGCAATCACCACAGGTGGCTACCTCTCGGTGTGCGCTATTGGACCAGGTATCTACCCAGGGATTCATAATGTGGCAGGATCCACAAAACCTGGGTCCGTCCAACAGAGGGCCAAGGGGTGGCAGTTTTGCAGCAAGGGGACTTAGCAGGAGCACTACTCCAATTACAATTAGGAGGGTTTTCTTCATATTGACCCCCTTTATACACGTAGTTATTTTGCAGCTATAGATTGTGGCAAAAAACTATTATTTATACATCTGTTAACCATCATTGCCATATTTTTCTGCTTCTATTACAATTACAAAAAGGACAGCCCTAAAGAAGACTAAAATTTTCCAAAGGTATCAAGGCCACCATGGGATAAACTACTAAAAAAACTAGAGGTGCACTATGTACAAAGACTTAACCCAATACTACGACCATATATTCCCTGCGGGGCAAGGACAATTAAATTTCTTTAAACTTGCTTTCGAAGATCTTGGCGTAAGCAGGGTTTTGGATTTAGCCTGCGGAACGGGAGCCTATGCACTGGAATTTGCCCGCTGGGGATTAAATGTTGTGGGTCTAGACTATGAGCCTGATATGATTAGACTGGCCCGGGAAAAGTCCCGCAAGGAAGGTTTGCATGTGGATTTCATTACCGGCGACATGAGAAGGCTTGAAGATTTGGAAGGAAAATTTGATGCGGTGGTCTGTATTGGCAACTCCCTGGTTCATTTGTTAAATGATAAGGATTTGCTCAAAGCCCTAAGCCAAATGAAAGAACGCCTTTATCCTGGTGGAACACTGATTATTCAAACTGTGAACTATGACCGGATCTTAAAGGCAAACATTACCCAGCTTCCCGATATAGTGAATAAAAAGGCCGGCATTATCTTTACCCGGCAGTATGAGTTTCGCCCAGACGGACTAATTGACTTTAAAACGGCCTTGATTAAGAATGGCAGCAATGGAAGCCAGGAGAACCTTGATATAGGTCAAGTCCCCCTAAGACCTCTGGTTAAAAAGGAGCTAGAAGCTATGCTTAGGGAAGTGGGGTTTGTGGACATTCAGGTCTACGGAGATTTTAGCCGGAAACCCCATGGTTGGGACAGTCAGTCCACAGTAATTCAGGCCTTTCGTAGGAGCACCTGCACTTTAAGCCGCTAGGGGGTATAACATGGACAATAACTTAGTTTTCTTAAAGAAAATCCCGCTTTTTTTAGCCTGTCAGAGGATCAGCTAAAGGAACTCTCACAGCTGATCCTTGAGAGAAGCTATCATAAGGGACGCATTATCTTTATGGAAGGCGAGCCGGGAGAGGCCCTATTTATCTTAAAGACCGGACTTATCAAGCTAACCAAGCGGCTGGAGGATGGACGGGAACATATCCTGCACTTCGTTAATGGGGGAGAAGTTTTTGCTGAGGTGGTACTTTTTGATGGGGGAGACTATCCGGCTACGGCAGAGGTCCAGGAGGATTCTATTGTGGGGGTACTACGCAATAGGGATGTAGAAAGGTTAATTTCCACCAACCCGAGATGGCCCTGGGTATGCTAAGGATTATGTCCAGGAGATTGCGCACCGCCCAGGAAAAGGTCATGAACCTGGCCCTGCACGACACCGCCCGCCGCCTTGCCTTCACCCTGTTAAAAATGGCTGAGGAACACGGGGTAAAGCAGGGAACAGGGGTACTAATCAATCTAAATCTTACCAACCAGGAATTTGCCAGCCTAACAGGCAGTTCCCGGGAAACCATCAACAGAATGTTAAATAGCTTTAAGAGGGCCGGTGCCATAGATATTGATCGACAGCAGATAATTGTCCTAAATAGAAATAAGCTGGAAGAATTGCTTAGCTGAATCCCGTATAATTTACGGGATTTCAGAGTGTAGACAAAAGATATAACTTGGTTTTAATAATCCCGAACAGCGACATTCGGAGCAGTGGAAACAGCGCTTCGCGAAGCTGAGGATGCGAAAATGGGTTAGCGGACACGGACGTCCGCTAAAGCCTGAGGTAAACACGATGTTTACTCGAAGGCGGCCATTTTCGCCCGAAGCAAGCGATTAGCGCTGTCCACTGCGGAGAGAGGAGTCGTGAGGGATTATTAAAACCCGAAGGTAGTTTCTCGAAAATCTGAGGTTGGGAGTATATCCCAACCTCTTTCATTATTGCCCTCCACCAAATTGCTGTGCAAGCCAGGCAGACTGGATGACATTCGCTGGATGGCGGTTTCCATGGCGCTAAACATCTTATAATACTGATTTTCTTTGTCAATTAACTTTTCAAGCATTTTGTCAATCATTTTTTGTTGATCTTCCATTTGCTTGGTAATGTAGTTTTGTAAATCGGTGGTGTCTCCATCCATACCAGCTTTTTGCAACAAGGCTCCCTTATTACCCTGGCTATCCCGAGTTACTCTGATATTGTCCTCTATTACGTCAAACAAGCGCCAGGCAATCCCCTCTTGTTTTATCCTGGTGGCCCTGTTAGCACCATCGTCATAACTAATTGAGGATTGTTGAGTAAATAAGGTAACCACCTTATCGGGCATATCCTGGATAGCTTTCATTAGCTTTTGCTCATCAATGACCAATTTGCCCCCATCCAACCAGTTATCAGATGTGGTTATCCCTATATCATAAAGGCTAATATCTAATCCTTCCACTTTTTCATATAATACTCCCCGTAGTGAACTCAGTGCCTTTTGTAAAAGCGGGTCTGAACGCAGCAAACCACTTCTAGCCTTTTCCTCCCATAATTCGATGTCTTTTTCCGACATTGAACTCCTTTCTTCGTCGGTTAAAGGCTTGTACGCAGACTGGCCCTTAGTCGCGTACTGGTAGGATTTTTCAGTTAATGCACCGTTGATCTTGTCAATTAGTTCGTTGTATTTGTCGATAAAACCTTTTATATTATCCAAGAGCTTGCCGGAATCCCCAGCAATGCTAACTGTAATAGGAGTCCCGCCGGTTTCTTCCTTTAACTCATATGACACTCCGTCAATAGTAAAGAAGTTTGTAGACCTGGAAACAGAGGTGCCGTCTATGGTTACCTTAGCGTCATCTCCATACCTAACTGTTGTGGTATCAAGCTTTAATGACTCAAAAAATTCCCTTCAACATCTTTTATGTCTACCTTTGCGGCCAGCCCTGTTTCTTTGGATTCAATTACAAACCTATCAGTTAGGGAATCATATCGCATAGTTACTCCAGCCGCACTGGAATTTATTTTATTGATGACAGAAGAAAGGCTGTCACTACTGGAAGCTTTGATAGTGACCCCGTTTATTGTAAATTCTACATTCCCCTCCGAATTGTATGGATCTAGTCCGCTGCTTAGATTAGCTGATACATCTTCAAGGGAGGCAGATAAGTCAAGCTTGGAGCTACTGGTACCTACAGTAAACCCCAGTTCATCACGAAGCCCGTCATCTCCCTTTTGCAGCACAATCTCATGTTCAGGGTACGAAAAACTAATTTTACCGTCTATAACTTCTACTGTTAAACCTGCCGGTGCTGACTGAGAAGCCAGTTGGGCTTCAATAGCACTTTTATGGCTGCATCATCACCAGCCACAAAGTCAGTAGTAAAATCAATGATATAAGAGCTAGATGTATTTCCGTCACTAACTTTAATTACAAAATCCTTTCCAATATCACTGGCACTATAATTAATTGTCCCGCTCAGGGGATTTATCACTTTGCCACTGCTAACTCCTATTTTAGCCAGCATATTGTCGCTTTCCCCTGCTAATACACTGACTTTTTTTGTTGTGTCCAGGGAGATAAGCTTAATTTTATCTGCATTTTCAGGATCGGCAATAGCCTTGAGGGAAGAACCCAACCCTTTATCGGCTAGTGCAGCGTTAATATTAGCAAGAAAATCACCCAGGTTGGCAGCACCTTCAACATTTATTTCTACTGCGTCATCGTCACCAATTTTAACTTTAAAATTTCCCCCGGAAAAATCCGTAATACTGCCACTGGTAATAGAGTTGCTTTGACCGTTGCTAAAACCAAGGTACTCAAATAAGTGTTGGTGGCATCCCCTATCTTCAAAGTACTGCTCGCTAACGCAGGTTTGAATGTCAGTTTATTACCTGCATCTACTGATATTGTTATATTTCCGGTACCAAAGGCACTATTAACCAACGTCTGCAGACCGTTAACCAATTCGGCTGGTGTTTTTGAGCTGTAGTCCTGGTCAAGGGTAATGGTTTTAGTAACGCCATTAAGGTTAAGTGTAAACTGCTTGCCTTCCTTCATCTTCTCCATATCTACCGGATTAGTGGCAGTCAATCCTGCTTCAGTCCCTTTGCTTACCCCAGTCTCCCCTGTTGTACTGGCTTTCTTAGCTAGGGATATAATGTCCAAAGTGCGGGTTCCTGCCGTCGCGCCGGCTCCCGCATTAACTACCACTTTGGAGGAGTCCGATGTAGTAACATTAAAAATGGCAAAGGCTGAAGCAGACCTAAAGTTAGTGCTTGGCTTTAATATGTCAAAATATTGTTCTTTAAAAGAACGAAAAGCATTGGTTATCCCCCGGTAGCTATCCCGTTTCCAGGCTAGTAACTGCAGGTTTTGCTTTAGAATATCAACCCTGGTTTGTTCAGCTTTCATTAAATTCTTAATAGTTCCCTCAACATCAAAACCTGTTAGACCTGTAATTCTATTAACCATCCTATCCACCTCTTTAAAACCCTTTTTTCTTAGTGTTATTTTCGACCGATAATAGAAAATATTAAGCTCTATTATTAATTAGTCTGTATAAAAAATAAACCCAGGAGCATAAACTGCCCTGGTTTACAAACAAATTTATTAATGTAAATTAGCTAAATCGCAGATATATTTAATTAATTTTAATATTTAGCAACCTTTGTAAAGCTGGCGTATAAGCTCCGCATTTCTTATAATATTTTTTAGCTTCTGCCATATACCCAAGGCATTCGTAAATTACACCAATATTGTAGTTAGGCAAATAGGAATTAATACCCTGAATTTTACCCTCTACGCTTCCGATACACATTTTAAAGCTATCTGTGGCTTGCTGGAACATGGCATTATTCATATATATTAGACCCATTAAGAAATTATAATCAGGGGACTTTTTATAAATCGAACTATATAATTCCAGGAATAACGCCTGCTCATATTTACCTGAATTAATCAATGAATAACCGTAAGTCTCTAGTAAGTCCTGGATATATTCATATTTTAAGTTAATTTTGAGATTTACTGCTCTTTCAAAGGAATCAGCAGCCAGATTATATTCCTTGGCCATATAATAAGATTTGCCTAATTGGTAATGAAGATATGGATCTGCAACATCATTTATTATTGCAGCGTTAAGTAAAGAAATATTCCTTGAGAGTTTATTGGTTTTTTGAACAACTTCTTTGGTATAACCAATATGATCCAGTACAATTTCAACGTTCTTTGTTTTATAAGGAAAATCTTTTTTTGCTACAATTTGTTCATGAATTATTCCTTGATAACAAAAATTGTTTCTATTAAAAAGTCTATTAACTCTCTCAATATATTTTTTAACCCCAAAATTATCTTCGAAGGGATTTATCCGCTTTAATCTACCAATACAATAGGTATCATTTGTTATAAACCGGTTTATCGAATCTTGATTATAATCTGTAACTATCTCATCAGCATCCAAAACGAGTATCCAATCATTAGCGGCTTTAGAAATGGAATTATTTCTGGCTGCTGAAAAATCATTACCCCAGGGAAAATGATACACCAGTGAGGTAAATTCTTTAGCTGCCTCAATAGTCCTATCATTTGATCCGGTATCAACAATCACAATTTCATCTACATAGCTCCGAACGCTATCTAAACATTTTGGCAAACTTATTTCTTCATTTTTTACTATCATACATAGACTAATTTTTTTATCAAACATTTAACCCACCATCATCAATAATATTCTGCCTGTAACATAGCTTGAGGAGTCTAAGTCTAAATAAATCAGTGCCCCAACCATTCCATCTCTATAAGCCATTCTACCTAGAGGCAGGTTTTTAGTACTCGTGATTACTCTAATAATTCCCAACTTAATGGAGTACCCATTTTAACATTCTTCCTAACCTTTTTACCTAACAAATAATCGTAGAACTTAGGTGGTAAGCCGAATCCAGGTCTCACCACTCTAATGTTATCTTTTGTAAAAACTTCTCCTGCCTTCATATCCTTTGCTACATATAAAGAGCGGCGAAACTTTAGTGATAATTTTTCTTTTTCTGTCGGTCCGTATGTAACTCTTCCAAGTGCTTGCCACGCTTGCGTACTCTCAGAAACAAGCAAACTAAATTCATCTGGCTCCATAGAAAATGCAGCATCCACTCCCCCATCTTTTCGAGACAAGGTAAAATGCTTTTCTATCACTGTTGAACCCAGAGCAATACTAGCAACAGCGACTCCAATACCTAATGTATGATCTGAAAGACCAATCTGGCACTGAAAAGTTCCCCCATATGCGGGATAGTAGAAATATTGCTATTGTCAGGTGTTGCAGGATATGTGCTTGTGCACTTTAGTAAAATCAAATCTGTACAACCTGCCTCCCTTGCGACACGGATTGAATCATCCAATTCAGCAACGGTAGCTAGACCGGTAGACATAATCATTGGCTTGCCGGTTGATGCAACTTTACGAATTAGAGGCATGTCGGCATTTTCAAAGGAAGCTATTTTATAGCAAGGAACATCCAGTGATTCTAAAAAGTCCACAGCTGTTTCGTCAAATGGTGTGCTAAAACAAATCATTCCACGTTCTCTGCATCTGTCAAAAATAGGTTTATGCCATTCCCATGGTGTATAAGCCTGTTGGTATAATTTATATAGTGAATTTCCGTGCCATAAACTGTCAGGGTCATCAATATAAAAATCCCTTCCATCTATGTCCAACGTCATTGTATCAGCAGTATAAGTCTGAAGTTTTATGGCATGAGCACCAGCCTTAGCGGCTGCTTCAACAATTTCTAAAGCACGCTCCAATGATTGATTATGATTGCCTGACATTTCTGCTATGATAAAAGGTGGGTGCTCAGAGCCAATTTTCCTTCCTGCAATTGATATTGTATTCATCCATTAAGAACCCCTTTAGATAAATATATTTCTTCCCAAAACAAAAGCTTCAGCAGCTTTAACTCCAACACTTGCTCCACGCCAACGCGCAAGATATTCCACAGCTTCGATGGAACGTGCATGTGGCCAGGGTCTCATTTCACATTGATATTCTTTTAATGCTTCTAGTTTTAATTGCATAGTGTCTGTTATGTTCCTAAACCAGTTTGGCTCAAATTTCGGCCCAGAACCCGGAAGTTGCCATTCTGTACTTGAAGGAACCTCAAAAAACAAGATAGTGTGAACAGGACAATTTGGAGCAGGCCTGCAAGCTGTTACAACTGCTTCATGGATTCGCCTGTGATCAATATTAACATCTCCAAAGTGATGAGTATAAACAATCTGAGGTTTATGCTTATCTATATGCGTTTCAACTTCCTTTATAATATCTAGGCGTTCAAGGGAATCCATACGGTTATCTGGAAAATTGCTAAGTGTTAAAGAAGAAACTCCAAGAATTTTATTTGCATTATGTGCCGCTTGGGCTAATTCTGATAACTGACTCGTAAATTTTTCTCGAAATCTTTTTTCTCCTCTACTAGTTATGCCTTCCGCTAGAATAACCACATGAACTTCATCGCCCATACTTGAATGCCTGGCAATAGTTCCACCACAACCCAGAACCTCATCATCTGGATGTGCTGCAATAACTAAGATTTTATTAGTCATATTTTACCTTCTTTTTGTGATTTTAACATCTGCAATAACATAGTCATTTTTAAGGGAGGCTCTTTGAAATTCAAACCTAAAATTCCCATTTTCTAAAAAAGCCCTAGGGTAGTCTTTAGCATCTAACATTCTTATATAGTTAAAAACCTGTTCCAGATCTGTTAAGTTAGCAATATTCCCGTCTTCTTGCTTACGTCTGTTAAAGTATACCACTTCCCCTTGTTGTTTAACTGGGTTTGGTTCATTTTCTATTATATAAACTATCATTTCTTCAATCTCTTTAGCAGCTCTTATATATATCTCCTCGGCTGAACCAAACAAAGAAAATGGTCTTTTTAAGTAAACCGGTCCAGCATCAAGATCTTCCTGACACATTAAAGCAGAAATTTTTGTATCGAAAATACCTCTGGCAATCAAGTTTTGCAAGGGACTACCACCGCGACCAAAAGGAACATCTGTCATATGAAATATAACTGATTCATAATTTTCATATATTTCCTTGGGTATAATAAATGACCAATGCGGAAAAAATATGTATCTAGGTTTTATATCTTGTAATAGCTCAAAAGTTAAATCTTCTTTTTTATCTATCAATATGAATTCTTGTTTAGTAAGTGCTGCTAATTTTACAGGCATATTTTTATACCATATACGATTTGCAGCAATAACATATTTCATTTGGGTTTCTCCTCAATTTCTAATCTTCGTTCTATTTTCAAAATATATCTATATCCGTTTATATCAAAAAAGGCTGGATAATTTTCGTTATCAACTACACGTAATAAATTAAACTGTTCTTGTATTGTTTTATTTACATCTAACCTACTATCTTTTGGTGTTCGCCTTGGATAGTATGTCGATTCACCCTGTTGTTTAACACCATACTGTATTATATCTGGGTATCTATCCACAAATTCTAAGCACATTTTAATAGTTGTTTCTGCTTGTATTTTTCTTAAGTCATCTACTAATTCTAAACCCTGAAACTTCATAACATCCTTTAAATACACAACTCCGCTATCCACTTTTTCTCCTGCTTCAAAGAGTGTTATGGGTATCTCATTCTTACCCTCTAATATCTGCCAGGTTAAAGGAGACCACCCTTTGCCATTAGGTAAATCACTCTCGTGTACAACTAAATTATGTCGGTTCTTTGATAGAATTGACATAGGTACGAGTTGACTGCATCCTAGGTAAAAAGCAAAATCTCCTTCTGAGATATCTTCAGGCATATGTACCCATTTTATTGAATGTCCTTTTTCTTGATATTTTATTACTAATAATGGAATATATAAATTTATCCAGCTTTTGGCATCTGATAAAATAGTTATTTTAAATGGTGATATGTTTATCGCGTTGACAACACGTTCAACACCAAATCCATCTACCAGTTGCTTTCCCTTTTCTGACATTTCGGTCAATGATTTACTTCCCTGAATATGTTCTTTTACAGCACGTACAATAATTTCTGTATTAACTTCCTCAGCACGACCTAAATAAGTTAATGCACCATAATCCGCTACACTTGTTGTTAACTGTTCTTGGTTTTGTGCAATACTTAAAACAATACTAGGTAGTCCTAGGCAACTCCGCTCCCACGTTGTGCTTCCACCTGCACCTATCGCTAAATCTGCATTAACCATTAATTCGGCCATATTATTTACATGGGTGTGAAGGGTAATATTCGGTTCTAGCATGCAAAGGTCTCTTATCTGATATTTATGTGGATTTGATTGTCCGACAACAATGTCAAATTGAATATTTGATTGATTAAGTTGTATAATTGCGTCCAACACCTTTTTAGTTTCGTTTGTTGGATCACTCCCACCTAAAAACACCAAGACCCTTTTTATATTGTCATCTCGATTTCTTAGGTTTTGCCTGGCTGTAATAAATTCCGGACGTAGTAACGCATATCTTGGGCCAATTAATGTTATACAGTTCTCAGAAACTAATTGCCTATATTTATTTGCATTTTTACAAAGATTTTGATCCAGTAATAAGTCACAGTCATGGGGACGATCTGCTAAATCATCTATGACCATAATTTTTTTTACATATGGCCGCAACTCTTTTTCCCAATTCTGATCTAAAGAATAGTGGTCAATAATAAACCAGTTAACAACTAGTTTTTCATTGGATAGGATATTTACCGTCTCAAATACATCATTCTGCCAAGTTGTTCCAAGCCAATGGGAATGGTTATTAACATTCGTTACATTACTGCCCTGTTCTTTATTGTAGGGTAACCTATATACTTTAAATCCTTTATTCTCAATAAAATTATTTAAATTTCCCGGTAATTCACGACAAATAAATCTAACATCAAATCCTTTTTCCATAAGGCCTCTGCTAAGGTCAGACATCTCATTACATGACCAGATCCTATTTCATACGATGAATCGGTACGAATAAAAATTTTCATTTTCCATACGCCTTTTGTTCGATGTGTTTATTTATTCTTTCCCATTCGGGATATTTTTGTAATAATTTCAGACAATCCTGCATACTGAATTGCGGGTTTATAGGGTAAAGATTAGATAATATTTTTTTAATTAGCTTAAAATCCTCTATTGTGTCAACTGTCCACCTGTAATGACTTTTATCGCTCATCATTTTACACTTTCCAAACTGTATTTTTCTGGACGATGATAGATAAATGGTGTTACATGTTCTCTTTCTGGTAACTCAACTGCATTTTTAAAGGCTTCTTTTAATACTTTATAAGAGAAGACCTCAGTATCCATCCCCCTGGGGTAGGTTCTATCCATAGTGTTAGAAACATAATCACATTCATTACTAATATAATAATCAATAACTTCATCAATTACTGTAGGGTCAATGAGAGGACAATCTGAAGTTACACGAACAATAGCATCAGCCCCATACAAAGTTGCCGCTTCATAATACCTTGCTAATACATCATCTTCTGAACCACGATAATATGGAACAGAGAGGCGTTGACAGAGATCAATTATTGGTTGATCAGTGCTGTTTATTGTTGTGGCAATAATTATCTGTTCAGCAAGTTGTACCATTTTTAGTCTTTCTATTTGATACTCTAAAAGTGCTTTCCCTAGGACAGTCTTCAGCACTTTTCCTGGGAGCCTGGTTGATGTCATTCTGGCTTGTACAATAATAACTGTTTTCATTGTAAGACCTCTTTAAGAACTTGAATCACATAATCTTGTTCTTGCTCAGATAAACTATAGTACAGAGGAAGACTAATAGCTTGCCTGTAATATTTTTCTGCTTCTGGAAAATCACCTATTTTAAATCCTAATTTTTTATAATAGGGCTGCGTATGAACTGGTATATAATGTAAGTTAGCATTAATACCGGCGCTTCTAATTTCTTCAAATACTGTCTTATGAGTCTTTGATAGCTCTTCTAGTTTTAATTTAATAACATAAAGGTGGTAAGCGGAGTAGGTGTCTGGGTGCTGCCACGGTGTAGTCAAAGGCAAATCCTGTAATAAATTATTATAACGTTGGGCTAGCCAATGTCTTCTTTGAATGAACTCATCTAGCGTTTCATCTGGCTAACTCCAAGTGCAGCTTGTAAGTCAGTAATCCGATAATTAAATCCTAAGTCAACCTGTTGGTAGTACCAAGGACCATGAGACTCACCATCCATAAATAATGGATCACGGGTTATGCCATGCGTTCTTAACCGGATAAGTATTTTATAAAGATCCTCTCTATTTGTAAGGATCATACCTCCTTCACCAGTGGTGATAATTTTTACTGGATGAAAGCTAAAAACAGTCATATCCGAAATGGCACAAGAACCAATCTTCTTACCCTTATACTCTCCTCCAATGGCATGGGAAGCATCTTCAATAATAGTAATACCGTAAGGTTTGACCAAATTTGCTATTTTCTCCATTTCACATGCTTGTCCAGCAAAATGAACGGGGATTAATATTTGAGGCAATTTTCCCATACTGCTGGCTAAATCTAGTTTTTCCTGCAATGCCTGTAAACTCATGTTATAAGTTTTGGGATCTATATCAACAAAATCTACACTTGCCCCACAATATAAACCACAATTAGAGGAAGCTACAAAAGTATTTGGAGAAGTCCAGAGTATATCCCCAGATTTTAGTCCTACTGCTAAGCATGCGATATGTAAAGCCGCCGTAGCATTACTGACAGCAACAGCAAATTTTGCACCACAATATTCAGCAACAGTTTTTTCGAATCGCTCTATCATCGGTCCCTGGGTTAACCAGTCAGACCTAAGTACTTCCACCACTGCTTTGATATCTTCTTCATTAATATTTTGTTTTCCATAAGGGATTTTTAACACTGACAATTCAGCTCCCTTAATTCTTCTACAGTTAAGAAGATGGGGTTAGTACCTGAATTATATTCAAAACCTTGCTTTACAGGTTCCCCAATTTCGCCAATTCTATTTTCCTTATAATCAACAGGTTGGTTAAAAACTATACTAGGTCTAATTACATAATGATCATGAAATTCAAGCGTCAAGTGAGAATCATCTGCAGGACACATTATCTCATGTAATTTTTCCCCGGGCCTGATTCCAATCACTTTAGTTGGTATACTTGACGCTAATGATTCAACTAAATCCATAATTCTCATAGAAGGAATCTTTGGAACAAAGATTTCCCCTCCTTGCATCCGTTCGAAATTTTTAAGCACAAAGTCGACTCCCTGTTGTAGGGTAATCCAAAAGCGAGTCATGCGTGGATCGGTAACTGGGAGTTCCTTAGCGCCTTCATCAATTAACTTTTTAAAAAAAGGTACTACAGAACCCCTTGATCCGACAACGTTGCCGTATCGAACGACAGAAAATCGTGTTCTCCTCTCGCCGGTAATATTATTAGCTGCTACAAATAATTTATCAGAAGCTAGCTTGGTGGCGCCATATAGATTGATTGGATTCGCCGCCTTATCAGTAGATAAAGCTATTACTCTTTCAACTTCATTTTCTATGGCTGCAGTAATTACATTTTGAGCCCCGTGAATATTTGTTTTTATACATTCCATAGGATTGTACTCTGCCGCTGGAACCTGTTTCAAGGCAGCAGCGTGGATAACGTAATCAACCCCTCGCATAGCCTGCCTCAACCGTTCAGCATCTCTGACATCACCAATGAAATAACGCATTTCCGATGTGTTAAATTCCTGCTGCATTTCAAATTGTTTAAGCTCATCCCTAGAGAATATAATTATTTTTTTAGTTTTGTATTTGTTTAATATTGTTCTGACGTATTGTTTACCAAAGGAGCCTGTGCCACCAGTTATTAATATGGACTTGTTATTAAGCAAAATAAACACCTCAACTGGAAGTTTGATTTGTTCAATAATATAATGGTTTTTCAGGTGAGTCTTATGGCTATTGTGCTAGAATTCGGCCATTGTTGTCTTATTTACTTTTCAATAATATTTTAATATATATTTATATTTTACTCTTAGATATTATATCATTTGATCTGTGTTTGACTAAATAGATATTAAGCATTTGGTAGGTAGTGAATTTTTCCAAACTTCTTAATACGGAGTATAAACTTTCCTATGATCATCTAAAGATTTCTCCACTATTTTTCTAGCCTCATTAAACGTATCAATAAACTGTTCACCTATGTTAATTATCTCTTTAATAAGTTCCTGTTGTAACTTTATATTGTTAAGTAAAACATCTATACTTAGTTCCTCAATGCCTTTTCCTAAAAGACTTACTTTAATGGCAACTATTCTTAATGTATATTGATAAGCATGCATAAACACATAGTCACGGGTAATATCTTTAACCATATTTTCAACAAATTCAATGCTGTCATATAATTTATCAAGCTGTTCTTCCGTATAAACATCCTTATTAAAATTTTTAGTAGCCTTCTTAGCCATAATCTGTGCTTTTTTAGCAGTTTTAATTAGTTTTTTAAATTTACTAATCTCTTTGTCTATTAATTTAATATAGTTAACATAGCCGTTCTCTACTTCTGCCGAAGTAGTGTTGTATGATTCAACCAGTTTATATACCGGGATTATATTCTCGTCATTGCTACAATACTGCTCAATAACATCCTGCAGCTTCATGATTTTTGTCCCATTTATATAAGCCCCACCTTCGGTAGCATCAATACAAAGTGCATCGCATTTGTCAATATACAACTCAAACTGGCTAGGAAATTACGCCATACATATGTAGAAGGTATATTATTACCATCATAATCTTTAACATATACTGTATTCTTATTATTTATAATACGTTCTCGAATTTCAACGCCTTCTGCATGTGAGTATCCACCCGACGAATAGGCTAGGTCCTGACCTACTAAAATAATAGGATCAGCGCCGACAGCTTGAGCAAAGGAAAAACATAAATGGGCCACAGATGTTCCAGCATTTATTTTTCCTTTTTGCGGAACAACTTTTGACATCCATTCATTTATTCCTTCCCCTTTTCTAATGCTGACAATCTTCCTGTTATCTTTAAAACACTGGAATATCTCTTTTCTAATTACAGGAATAGTCATAAGTACTGTATTAGGAGGAATCTTTTTATTTTCATAAAATGCTTGATAGGTTTTAAATATTCTTTCAACGCTGGAAACTACATGGGGTTCTATACCATTTTCCTGTAACAATGAGAGAGAACCATCACAGGCAATGATTAATGCTTTATCTTGAATTTCTTTCAAGAGATGAATGTTCTTATTTAATGAAGGGCCGGAAGCCACAATAACAGCCGGTTTGTTTTTGTATATGTCCCCTGCAATAGATAATAATTCATCAATTCCAGGACTTTTTAAAAGTTCACCACAATTTAAAAAATTGTTCCTTATGCCGATTAAGCTATCTTCAGTATCGTTACCCATCATAAATATTTTATTAGTTTTCTGAAGTTCTATACTTTGTGATATCAATCTGCAAAACTTAAGATATTCTAAATCCATAATAGGTAAAGTTATTATTAATATATCGTTTAAATTAAAGGTAAATGAAGATACTACCCTGCAAACTTCTATACTAATTTTCTCTTTATTACCAACTATAAAAGATACGTTTTTAGAATTAATTTCTTCTGTAAGATCTTCGTGATGAAGAAGATGATACAACATATCAATATTATTTTCTATGATAATGACAACTGATTTCTCATTAATCCTCTTAACCACTTCCCGTAAGTGATATCCCATACCAACTCCGATTACTATGACAATCCGCCTGACCATATCTTTGGGCAATTTACGTACAGTATAATTCGCTTCCTCGGATGGATCATACATACTATTTATTTGTAGATAATGACCTTCAGGATTTTTTTTATACATTACATAGTGTCCCATAGGTGATTGAAGTACCCTAATGTTTTCATTATTATCCACATCTTTTATTGCAAGTAAATCCTCTACGAAATCATATTTCTTTTCTTTTAGAGCCTGTATATTTTTGTCTATTATTTTCATCCTTTAAACTCCTTACCGTCTTTTACTCAATTATTATATATTGGGGCAATTCATATTTTAATAGATCTACTAGATATACAACATCATGATGAAACATAGACAATTTAATTTCATTTATTAATGCGTTAAGTTTGTTAAGAAAGGCTTCCTCTATTTGCTCCCCTCGGGCTTGCTCATTATCTAATAATTTTGAAATATCATCGATTAAAAGATTAACCATTTCATATGCATTGTTAATATTTCCCTCTCTTATTGTTTCTACAACAACGTTAATTCTCCCCATCATCATTCTCCTTATATCATTATACTAGCTTTTTAAAACCAAATAAATTTTCTGATTGGTTTTAAAAAGCCAGCAAAATGTTTGCTGGCTCTAAAATATTTTTTAGTTAGTTTAACTATCTTAATAATTGAAGTACGCCTTGAGGCAGTTGGTTGGCCTGGGCCAGCATAGCCTGAGCAGCTTGGTTCAGGATGTTGGTCTTAGTGAACTCCATCATTTCCTTAGCCATATCTACGTCACGAATACGAGATTCGGAAGCCTGCAGGTTCTCAGCGGCAACATCCAGGTTCTTAATGGTGTGCTCCAGACGGTTCTGAATAGCACCTAATTTGGATCTTTGGGTAGAAACAGCGGTAATAGAGTTGTCAATCGAAGTAATCATTGCATTAGCATTGGAACGATTAGAAATAGCAACACTCATATCAATAGTTACTGCAGAATCAATGTAGCCTAAATTCACAGTAGTTTCAGTTGCTCTCATATCTGCAAAAGTAACACTGATAATTTGGTCTTGGTTTGCACCAACATGGAACACTAAAGTGCCAGCATCAGACTAATTAGTTTTTGAGTGTTAAACTCTGTGGTGTTAGCAATTCTGTCAATTTCGTTCTTAAGTGCATTAAATTCTTCCTGCAGAGCATCTCTATCAATAGTTACGTTGGTGTCGTTGGCAGACTGAACAGCCAGTTCTCTCATACGCTGCAGAATAGCATGGGTTTCGTTCATTGAACCTTCAGCGGTCTGCAGGAGGGAAATACCGTCTTGAGCGTTTCTGGAAGCCTGTTGCAGACCACGGATTTGGCCGCGCATTTTTTCGGAGATGGACAGACCGGCAGCATCGTCACCAGCACGGTTGATGCGCAGACCGGAAGATAGTTTTTCAATGGATTTAGAGGTTGCACCTGTGTTGATAGTAAGGGAACGGTGGGCGTTCATCGCCATCATATTGTGGTTGATAATCATGTTTGTTTTTCCTCCTTGATTTTACAATTGGCATCCTTGCCTATTTAGTGGTTTTTTTAATCCAGCCCACCCTGGATATATTTAGTGATAATTAACATCTTCATTGTCGGCCGCCAGTGAATTGTTAATTATCTGCTTACTCAATACTTTTATCGGATAAGAATTCAACCTACTTTATACTTTATCTTAATAATTTTTATTGCCATTTATTACCTTAGGCAAAACTATCTATATTGGACCCTTTGAATCCTTCTAATTGTGCAGCCAAAAGATTAAATTCTTCTATGCTTATCTCTTTTTCTGAGCCATTCCTTTTATTCTTAAGAACTAACTTAAGCCTAGGAGGTGGTTCTTTAAGGGATACGAAAACAGGATAATTCATAGCATTTGCAAGTTTATTGAGATACTCTATGGCTCTGTTTAACTCTTCCTTTAGCATGTTTAAGTCACGGCCTTGGGCTTGAACTAGAGTTTCTTGAACCCCTGCCTTAGGCTTCATAGACTGGTCAACATTTTTCAAAACATCATGCATAACATAGGGCTGCAAACCACCTGCACCTATTTTCATAGTCACTCACTTCCTACATTAAATTTATAGGGAGTCAGCTTATCTAAGGAAATCAAGTAAAGATGTGCTGAGTACATTTGAGCCGATTGCCAATGATGCCTGGTAGGTTAGTAATTGCTGGGATGAAAGTATAGATAGCTTAGATAAATCAGCATCCTCAAGTGTAGACATAGTACTTTCCAAATTTAAGTTTTGGTTTAATATTTGTTTTTTCATGTCTTCAAACTGATTAAAGCGTGCCCCTACTGCAACGCGATGTTGCAGTATCCTGTCACTAACCTTTTGTAAACCACCAATACTTTCTTCAATTTTTTGTTGCTGAGCAGCGGGATCGGCACCGTCATTTAAGGAGTTCCTAAATGTAAATAATTCTTTAAGAACTCCCGAAAAATCATCGCTCACCGACGGGTCGTCCATATAGATTACCTGGAAATCTGAACTTACACCGTTGATAGTAATTGTTTTTGGGGTAGGATCATTAGCCCAACCAAATATGCCTTCAGATGCCGTGGCACCAAACCCAACCGCATTTGCACTTATAGGATAAGATGTATGGGCTGCTACTTCACGCATTACTTGATCTGTATTACCCATGAAAACAATATACTCCACTCCCGAGTCATCCTTTACCCTCTTAAAAGGGGGATGTCCATTATCCGTGCCGGCAAAAACATATTTCGAGCCCACCGCAGAGTTGCCCAGCTCTACAATCTGGTCAATCAGCTTATCAATTTGCGAAGCAACGGATTTGCGATCATCCGGGTTATAAGAGTCGTTTGCGGTTTGTGATGCATACTCATATGCCTTTGTCAGAACACTTCCAATGGTACCCAGAGCCGAATCGCATACATCTAGATAAGCCAAACCATCATTCAAGTTACGATCATATTGCTCGTTATATATTAAATTTCCTTTAATTGCCAGGAGGGGGCTTAAGATATTAGGATCATCACTGGGACGGTTAACACGTTTTGTGGTGGCTATCTGCTCCTGACTGGTGGCTAAGCGTGATAAATTACCTTGTAGATGTTTTATCATTGAGTTGGCCAAATACTGGTTAGTAATACGCACTTCTTACACCCCCATTCTATTGATGATTACGTCTAACATTTCATCAACAACCGTGATCATGCGGGCCGATGCCTGCCAGCCATACTGGAACTGCATCATTTTAGTTAATTCTTCATCGGTGGAGACACCTGAAACCGAATCACGCAATGCAGTAATTTGAGTTTTGATAGCTTTTTGGTTGGCCGCCATTGAGTTGGCATTTTTAGCTGCATTACCTACATCGGTGACAATAAAGCCATAATATTCGCTAAAGGTACTGTTACCTAATGAAGCTATGTCTTTGTCTCTAATTTCCGCTGCCGCATGCGCTATGGCTCCGTCAAGTTTATCAGGTTTTTAAACAAATCAGGATTTACCTTAAAATCACCATTTTCAAGATTCCCAGTATATAAGAATGTTTCATAACCAGTACCTGAGGCTGATAAAATAGTGTTCATTTCATCTCTAATGGCCTCTGCCAGTGTATTTAATTTATCCTGTTCGTCAATTAGCTTCTGTCTTGCGTTGACTAGGCCAACCAACGAACCACTGAATTCCTGGTTATCTAGTTTTTCACTCAGATTAACTATTTCTCCGCTGCTGGTGGAATTCACTATAATTTCTCCGCCAGCATTTACTTCAAGCTCTAAATCATTCAAGCATACACCGCTGCTGGAATTTAGCACTTCTGTTCCGTAGAATGCTAAAGTTAGTTCACCATTAGGTTTACCGTTATTAAATCCATCAGTTACCTGAACAGGTCCATAATGACTTAATTGTTCAAGTAACGCATCACGCTTGTCTAATAAATCATTTGGTTGTTGGCCCACTACGTATATTTTTTTAATGGAATTTGTGAGATCATTAATTTGGGTAATGATACTGTTAATTTGGTCAACCTGGTCCTTCATCATGCCACCTTTAACTACTCCCGCATCTACGTCCAGCACACCAGTTTCAATAGTGTCAAGCTGCTTATATACGGAGCTAAGCATAACCGCTAGATTACTAGCCGTTTCCACACAGTGGCCTTTACCCCCAGGTCAGTGGGGTAGTTATTCAAATCCATCCAGCCCTTGAAAAGCTCTACAATTTGCTTGCTGATGCCGTTGGTAGCAGGTTCTGCAAAGCATGCTTCAGCCTGCTGGAAGATGGATATCTGATCCTCCCAGTAGCCGCTGTCTGCAGTGGCCATACGGACGTTGTTATCCAAATACTCATCCTTGATCCGGCGAATGTAATCCACCATGGAACCGGTACCAAACTGTCCCGGGGTGCAGGAGCTGTTTATCCCGGGAACTGTATAAGGATCAGTAGCCTTATGACTGCTTCTTGTCTAGAATATCCAGGGTACTGGCATTGGCCAGGTTGTGACCTGTAATATCCAACGCCTGTCGGTGTACCATAATCCCCCGTCGTGCTGTTTCTAAGCCTAACCAAGTTCCTCCCGCCATATCTATACCACCTTGCTACTATATAGTCCTATTAATTACCGAAATTACTTTATCTTGAGTTTTGATCTCTCCTGTGCCCTGATAGGTATTACCATCCCTTGGCTGAATAAGATTTCTCAGTTGCTGTGAAAATATCAGGCCACGCCGGGCCAGAACATTATTTAACTGGTTAAGTTCATTCAAGGCCTTTAGGTTTTCTTTAGATTTTTCAGCCATTCGTATTAGTTCAGACTTTGCTTTTGACTCCGGAGACTTTTCCAACAGCTGACTTAGGGTTGGGTTTCCCTCTACACCACCTAAATGCTTAGCTAACTGCTCCTGAACAGCTTCACGCTTCTTATCCTGCTGAGCCAATAGCAAAATCAAAGATTCTTGCCTTTTTACAACTGTCAGGATGGTTTCAATATCATTCTTTTGCATTGCCAGATTATGTTCTTGAGCAACTTCCTTTAACTCAATGACCTTTTCATTTTGCAATTTTAAAATCTCATACAAACTCAAAAGTAAAGACTCCATTTGCACCATCCTTTTTAAATCTTCTCGTCTAGGAGCCTCTCTTTAATGATCTCGGCTGCAATTTTGTCACTATCTATTTTATAAGCGCCTGAGTTAATATCCCTTTTAATCTTGCTGACAAGCTCTTCCCGAACCTCGGGCAGCTCACGAAGGGTGGACTCAATCTCCTTCTTAAACTTGGCCTCTCCGGAAAGCTGCACAGAGTCTTCCTGGGTTACGGATTTTTTATCTTTAACCATAGTTTTGTCTGTTTTATTTTGGTTGTAGGCCTTTAACACATTGTTAAGGGGGGTATAACCATTTATTTTCATTTATCTCACCTTCGTTTTTCTCACTGTTATATATATTGTCGGCATTTTTCAGCCAACCTTAATAACAGTTTTAAAAAACTGCCTGAATTTCTTGTGCAATTTGTTTCAAGGGGACAACTTTTCCCGCCGCCCCCAAATCAACAGCGGCTTTGGGCATGCCATAGACCACACAGCTGCTTTCATGCTCGGCCATGGTGGGGCCACCCTGGTTTTTAATTGCCAGCATTCCCTGGGCGCCATCTCTGCCCATGCCGGTAAGCAGCACCCCCATGGTGCGACAGCCTACCACTTCTGCAGCAGACTTCATAACCACATCAACTGAAGCCGAAAGCCTCCAGGGGCCAGGGGCTGACCAAAATTACCTAGACTTACAGCAAAACCTCTGCCCCTGCTTTTAAAGGTCAGATCAAAGCCGGCCGGGGCAACCAAAACTTTGCCGGGTTTATTTCATCGCCCTCTTCGGCATGGGATACTTCTATTTTGCTTTTGCGGGCTAGATGCTCCGCCATGGATTTGGAAAAACCAATGGGTATATGTTGAACAACCACTACTCCCGCCGGTAAATCAGCAGGAAGTAATGGTATTATCTGCTGCAGTGCTGCCGGACCGCCAGTTGAGCAGCCTATTACAACCAGATCAATTTTATTGCACACCTGTCTTTTGGCCGGTGTGGCGGCAGGTTTTACCTGGGGTGGGGGAGTTCTCCGCTGGGTCACGGGAGGAGTGATGTTGGTTGTCTTGAAAACCCGTCTCATGGATACCCTAGAGGCCACCTTTAGCTTTGCCTTCAGTTCCTCCACCATAGCCGGCAAGTCCGAGGGTGAACTGGGCTTGGCCACAAAGTCTACCGCTCCGGCGGACAGGGCATCCATGGTGGATCTGGCACCCTCATGGGTATGGGCGCTCAGCATTACTGCGGGAACTGGACACTCCACCATCATTCGGCGAAGGGTAGCAATTCCGTCAAGCTTGGGCATTTCTACATCAAGGGTAACCACATCTGGTCTTAGTACTTTAATCTGCTGGATAGCATCTATGCCATCGGCAGCCGTACCTACCACTTTAAGGCTGGATCTTCCTCTAAAAGCCTGGTGATGATGCGACGCATTAAAGAGGAATCATCCACCACAAGAACTTTAACTTGCAGCATAGGCTGACTCCTCGGCGCCTAGTTCTTTAACCAATCCCCTTACATCTACTATCAAGCTACTTTACCGTCTCCCAGGATACATGCACCGGATAGTCCCGACACTTGGCCCAGATAATCTCCCAGGGATTTAATTACTATTTCCTGCTCTCCCATCAGTGTATCAACAACCACCGCTATTTTCTTATCCCCGGAACCAAGAATTACCACAAACATTTTGGTATCCTCGGCACAATCCTGGCACTGGAAGAGACGCCCCAGTCTTACCAGGGGTAAGATTTTATCCCTCACTACGATGACCTCATTATTTCCAATACGGCGCACTTCATTGTCGGCAATCCTGATAGTTTCTGAAACATTGGTCAGGGGGAAGGCATAAACCTGTTTGCCCAGGGTCACCATCAGGCACGGATGATGGCCAGGGTCAAAGGTAAGCGGATAATGAAGCAGGTACCAACCCCCAGGGCTGTGGTCATTTCTACCGTTCCATTAATTTGCTCAATGGCTGTATTGACAACATCCATCCCTACCCCTCGGCCCGAAAGATCACTTACTTCATTGCTTTTCGTTGAAAAACCTGCCCTGAAAATAAGATTTAGAGCCTCACGGTCTGTAAGTCGCTCCACTGACTCCCGGTCATAAAAGCCCAGCTCAACGGCCTTGTTCCTGATTTTATTTACATCTATTCCCTTGCCATCATCTTGAATGGTAATCATTATGTGACTTCTGCGTAGGACGCCTTTAATAACAGGGTTCCCACCCGGGGTTTACCCGCCTTTTCCCGTTCCTCGGGCATCTCAATACCATGGTCAATGGCATTTCTAATCAAATGAATCAGAGGATCACCGATTACTTCAATAACGTTACGATCCAGTTCAGTCTCCTTGCCCTCAACAACAAAGTCAATTTCCTTGTTTAGCTTCTGAGCCGTATCCCTGACCATACGGGGGAAACGGTTGAATAGCTGGGCCACAGGCAGCATCCTGGCCTTCATTATTTGTTCCTGAAGGTCTCCTGTTACCTGTCCTAGGTGATTAGAGATCTCATTAATGGATTCCACTAAATCATCGGACCCAAAACGTCCTTCAAATATTTCTGCAAATCTATTCAGCCTGGTCCGGTCTATAACCAGTTCACCTACCAGGTTCATGAGGTTGTCAAGCTTATTTACATCTACCCTTACAGTCTTAGTAGCCTTTTTGTCCAAGGTATCCCCGTTGCCATTGGCTGTTCCATTCTTAATCTCTTTTATCTCAGGGAGCTTAACACCTGGTTCCGAGCTTCTGGGTTGCTCTACAAAGACTTCCGCTCCAGGCAATACCACAGGTTGAACTTCACAATTGGTAACCTCAGAAATGGTAATGACCATGTTTTTGATCCTGTCACCATCTTCCTTGGTAACCAGAAGCACTTGGAAACCTGTATCATATTTGCCTTCCTGAATATCCTCAGCACCAGGAACACTCTTAATTACATCTCCTGCCTGCTGCAGTGTTTCAAAGATCAAAAAGGCCCGAACGTTCTTCATTTGGCAATCATGGGCTATGTCCACAGCAACCTGGAAGGACTGAAAGCCCCTTAACTCTGCCTCTCGAAGGACTATCTCTTCAACCTCCCCGATTTCGATCCATTGGCGTTCTTGGCTAGAGCTATTAGCAGTGGCTTGTCTCTCAGAAACTGCCGGGGCGGCTTCCTTTTTCTCTGCATCACCATCTACAAATCCCCTGATCTTTGCAACAACACCGGAGGTATCTACAGGCTGCCCATCACCTGTAACCTCATCCTTCAGTGCCTTCAAGGTATCTAAAGCCTCAAACAGCACGTTAACCATGGAAGAAGTTACACTAATATCCCCCTGACGGATTTTGTCAAACAGATTTTCCATTTCATGGGTTAGTGATGTCATATTTAGGTATCCCATGATTCCTGAGGAACCTTTAATAGTGTGGGCAGCCCTAAATATTTCCTGGATAGTTTCCTGATTGTTTTCCTCTCGCTCCAAAATCAGCAAACCATCATTTATTACCTGAATTTTTTCCTCTAATTCATCTATAAAAATGCCTACTTCAATATCTGAAAACATCGTCCTCACCCCCTACCCTAGTTACCTAAGAAATCTGCCTGGATAAGTTGCTCCTTTTCATCTTCCATCAACACTCTATTCTGATCCAGAAGAATAACCAGTCTGGCTTCCAAAATTGCTATTCCCCTCAAATAGGCCGCGTCAATGCCATTCACCACCGGCGGAGGTGGCTCAATTGACGAAACAGGAATCCGTAGTACCTCTTGTACAGAATCTACAATCATACCTATTTTCTGCTCAGATACCTCAACAATTATGATCCGGCTGGCCTGGGTCCTCTCGCTTACACCCAATCCAAAACGATTGGTCAAATCAATAACCGGAATAATCCTGCCCCTTAGATTGATAACTCCTTCTACAAAATGAGGGGTTCGGGGGATTTTGGTGATACTCTCCATCCTTATTATCTCAAAAACCGAGTTAATATCTATACCATAAATCTGCTCCATTAATTGAAATACAACAACCTGTTCTTCCTGGGCACTCTGGGTCAAGGTAGACATAAAATTCACTCCTTTTTATTAATCAATAGCTAAATTAATGGCCTCAGGTTCCACCTCTTGAAACTTAGTTCGTAAAACAACTATATCAACCCGCCGATTTTGCTGGCGGTTGGCATCGGTATCATTGGGCACCCTGGGTCGATATTCGCCGTAACCTGTAGCTGATAAGCGATTTGGAGAAATATCGCTAAAATTTATTAAGCGATGAACTACACTGGCGGATCTGGCCAGGGACAATTCCCAGTTTGAAGGAAACCTGCCTGTCCTAATGGGCAGAGTGTCTGTATGCCCTTCTACACGAATGTAATTGCTGGTTTGACGCAGAATACCGCCTATCTTGTCAACAATTTCTTGGGATGACGGGTTTAACTCTGCAACACCAAGGGGAAATAATACCACATCCTGAAAGCTTACCACTACTCCTCTTTCTTCTATAGTAACAGTTACTTTTCCAGTAAGCCCGTTTTCATCAACATATTCCTGGATTTGTTGCCTAAGCCTCTCCATGTTCTCTAGCTCGGCTTGATTTATGTCCAGCTCAAAATCTATATCCTCTTGGATCCCCGGAACTATGGAAGGTCCGCCCGTTTCTAGGATACTCTGACTACCTCCCATGCTCTTTGACAGCGAGGCCGCGATGGCATGATATTTATTAGCATCAATTTTACTTAAGGTGTACATCACCACAAAAAATATTAATAAAAGGGTGATCAAGTCTGCATAGGTGATCAGCCATCTTTCCCGATTTTCCTTTTCATAACCCCCGCGTCTCCTCATTAGGCATCACCTTTATGCTGGGCCGGCTTAATGAAGGCATTTAACCTTTCCCGAATAATTATGATTATACCCTGCCTGTAGGGCCAGAATACCCTCAATCATCATTTCCCGCAAAACCAGTTCTTTTTTGCTCAAATTTTTAAGCTTTGCACCAATGGGCAGCCAAAAAACGTTGGCCGAGCCTACACCGTAGAGGGTGGCAATAAAAGCCATTGCAATGGCCGGACCCAGCTGTCGGGATCCGAGAGACTTCCTAGTACGTGGACCAGCCCCATGACCGTGCCTATAATACCCATGGTGGGCGCATAGCCCCCGGCGGACTCAAAAATATGTACACCAACCTGATGTCTCTCATAGGCTGCATATACTTCCGTTTCTAAAATGCTCCTCACCATCTCAGGATCAGTCCCATCCACCACAAGCTGCATGGCCTTGCGAAGAAAAGGGTCTTCAATTTCATCCAATTGATTGTCTAGATAAAGTAATCCCTCACGCCTAGCTGTTTCTGACAATTTAACAATTAGATCTGTTGTTTCCGAAAAATCGGGCAGTTTCTTTGTTACAGCTCTTTTAATTAGAGTTGGCACCGTTAGTACTTCCGAAGTGGAAAAGGCTACGGCAGTAGCTCCAATAGTACCACCAATTACAATAATGAAAGCACTCGGAGCAAACAGGGCACTAACATGTCCTCCCTCAAAAAGAAAGCCGACGATTAGGCAGGCAGCAGCAAAAAATAGTCCTGCCGGAGTCATCATATCCAAGAACGTCACTTCCCAACATTATTATTTTACGACTAAATCCTTTAAAAATCCTGCTATTCTTAATTCTTCCATAAAAATATAGGTTTTTGTAAGAACTTAGCATGCAGCTTCAGGTATTGACCAAAGAACTATTTCACCCCAGTTCGTAGTATAATAAAATATCTGGTTAAATCTAGTCTTATGAATTGGAGGCCGCCCCTTAATTATGAGAGTTTCTGTTATAGCCACTGCCGGAAATATTGCTGGAGAAGCCTATCAAATAAATCGGTCGTCATGTTTGATATCTTAAGGGCCAGCAGCACAATTTCAACAGCCCTTGCCAATGGCTGCAAAGAAGTGATACCTGTTATCGATGTGGAAGATGCCTTTGCCCTGGCAAGGCAATTGCCTGAGGGTTCTTTTATACTTGGTGGGGAACGGGGAGCTATCAAGGTGACAGGTTTTCATCTGGGTAATTCACCTTTGGAATACACAGCCAGCGTAGTAAAGGACAAAACAGTTATTATAAGCACCACCAATGGAACCAAGGCTATCAGATATGCTGCTGGGGAAAATGGCCGGGTGTTCATTGGTAGCCTGCTAAATTGTTCCTCTGTTGCTAAAGCTCTGGCAGATCTTTCAAAGGACATTGTACTGGTTTGTGCCGGTACCAGGGGGAAGTTTTCCCTTGAAGACACCCTGCTGCCGGCCTTGTTATAAAGGATTTACTAAAGTTTTTTAATAAAAATCCTTGGCAGGCTAAAACTCAAGAACACAATAAATTTTATCTTGAAGAGACACCCATATTTAATAATGACGCTCTGATATTAGAGGATGCCGCTGTGGCTGCCCTTCGATTAGCAGAATATTATTGGCAAAGTCCTATACAAGGTCTCTTGGATTCACTACATGGCCAAAAGCTTCTTCAACTGGGTTTGGCTGCTGATTTAGATTATTGCTCTAAATTAAATCACTTAACAAATGTACCGGTGTTTTTTAATGATAAAATCCTATAAATAATATAACAAATTAATTTCCCCAATTTTACCAGACAGCCTAGTTTCTATAGCTTGCAACTTGCAAGGAAGTTCTATAAAATGTATATACAAACTTTTAGATTGTGGCAGGCTTCTTGGTTGCCCAACCGGAAGCCTGTTTTTGTTGGAGGTGATATACAAAATGAAACCTGGTATGTTGAAGATGCTGGTGGTGGATGTCGCGCCTTCGGCGAAGTTGTTGTGCTCGTTTGTGAGGAAACCAGGGAGATTTATTCAGCCAGGATTCCTGTAACCTGGACCAATAAGATGGGCTGGGAGGAATTGGTATGTCAATTAATGTTAGGCTTAATGAAGGAAGCTCAGGCAACCTCTGAAGATAAATATTTGGTTTGCTCCGGGAATATTTTTAATGTTTACCATAATTGGCTTAAGGAGCATAATTATAATTGGGAAACCCACAAAATGGATGGTCTGGCCCATGAGGCAGCCGAAGGGGAATTTCACCGGATGGTTGTTGAGGCCGGTTTCCAGAGGAAATAAAGCTGGAGGAAAGGGATTATCGCAGCTATTATTCCCAAATAGAGCAGTGGGTTAACGCCTGCCCAGAAAGGAAAAAACTTTACTGGAAGGATCGGGAGGTACGTAAAAAACCCTCTAAGCCAAGGTATATTCTTAAAAGCACCATGCACGCACCAGAACCTGCCGCCATTGCCAAAAGGTCATCTCACCCTTTAGCCCGGTGGTAGAACTTAAAATAAGACAGGAGGGCCGGAAGCAAAGATATTTTTATCATCCCGGCTGCAGTCCTGCTAAGCCACTTAAGACCCAGCTAAACCTCTTTGAGATAGATTGGAATGGAGGCAAGCTAACAGGAATTATTGTTCCCTGCCCGGAAACCATTCATTGCTCTATCTGCGGTCAGCCCATTGACCCAGGCCAGAAGACCTTCTATGCTTATGATGAAAATCTTTTAATTTGTGGGCACCCAGCTTGTTTTGAAAAAAGCTTTAACAATAATAGAGCACAAACAATTTGAGGGCACCCCATATGGTGCCCTCTTAATGTAATGTGATATTTTGATTGTTGGTCCCCTCTAATAAAAGCTGTAAATTTGACAGCTCCTCAATACCGTCGTTTACAGAAACCAATTCCTTCACCTGATCGTATAACTTATCTAGGCCAGTATGTACATCCCTAATTAACAAAGCATAGGGCTTAAATTCTTCCTCACTAACTAG
The DNA here is from genome assembly GCA_004143605.1 of Desulforamulus aquiferis. GTDB lineage: Bacteria > Bacillota > Desulfotomaculia > Desulfotomaculales > Desulfotomaculaceae > Desulfotomaculum > Desulfotomaculum aquiferis. The sequence continues at coordinate 72,959 of AWVY01000012.1, read as the reverse complement.
AGTGGGTGCACCCTCTTCAAGGACATTCCAGTCAGCCATGATAACCAAATTTTCCTTCTGTACCATGAGAACTAAAAACTCCCACATTTCTGTGGTAAAGGCTACGATTAGTCCATCCCCCTGGGCCCAGTCAACTTCTAGGACAACAAGATACTCACCGGTATCGGTAAGCACCAGATCCCAGGAGAACCAATAGTCTACCTCTTCTCCGGAATGAAATCTGTCAAAAATGTCTGCCATATCTTCCTTTATTGAAGGTATTACTACAACCACAGCCATTTCTGATTCTCCTAAAAACGCCGGGAAAACCACCTGTTTTTGCAAAATTTATCTCCCCTTCTAAATTAAACAGGAAAACCTCAAAAACAATATCCCCGGTCATTAAACTGGGGACGTTGCTTATATCTATCGGTCTGAACTAAATTATATCATAGAAGGTATGTTAAATTAACAGGTGATATTCTTATCCTTTAACATTTTACTTTATTCCTTGTACTCCTAAGCTTCTCCACCACAGGAATATCCGCTTCAGTAAATTCATAACCCAGCATCTCCTCAGGTGTTAACCAGCAAAAATCTTGACAGTCCTTGGTTTTAGGACTTTGTCCTAGGTAATGACAGGTATAACAAAGGAGCAGGATATGACGGTCTCCGTAGTTATGTGAAACCACTTCAAATATATCCCCTACCTCTATATCCATGTCCAATTCTTCTTTTATTTCTCGCTTAAGCCCAACCTTGGATCCTCTGAAAATCTCAACTTTCCACCTGGAAACTCCCACTTAGAACCATGGTCTGCGTCCTTATTGCGTTGGGCTATGAGGATCTGCTCTTCCCTATGAATGATAGCAGCCGTTACAATGATAGTTTGCATTCTTTCTCCTTAGTAATCTCCTATGTTAAATATTGCGTACCCAATGGGAAGCTATGGCTTCACTTAACAGATATAATGCCCCTGCACCTGTAAAATAAGCAGTATGTCCTTTAACAGGATTGAACTTATCCAATTCGCATTCAAGGTTTTCATCGGGACCACAACAATTGTAATCTACCAGATGAGGACAGGCTACGTCCAACTTACCTGCCAAATTAGTCCAATGGGCCTGGGTGGGACGTTGCTGCAAATTAACTCTCCTATCCAGCCATTTGCGGAACCAAAAAATCGGACTGCCAAGGGTTACGAAATGATTTATTCTTTTTGATAGTTCAGGATTTTGTTGTAATGCACAGTAAGAAACCATTGTACCAGGCTGTAAGCTACCAGGGTGACCGGCTCTTTAGATTTTTCCAGCATGGAGTATAATCTCTCGTTAACAGCATTAAAGGCTTCATCATTTAACAGATAGCTAAAAATATCCCCGAAATTATCAGCCACCAGATTAACCAGTCCATCTATGGGGCCACGCCCCAGCATTCTACTGATGTCCCCACCTTCAATAATATAATGCCACATTTCCCTTCGCAGGTCACCAACAGTATCTCGATAAAAAAAGAGGTTATTTTCTTCCACCCATCCCCTGGTTGTGGAACCAAGTCATAATAATATACTCCGTCAAAGTTTATTTCTCCTAGGTCGATACCTTGTTTAAGTAAATAGGGCAGCAGCTGGTCTCCCCATTCTCTCCAATAATATCGGTTTGGATTATTGCCCATACCATGAATAAAAACAATTAAACCCATGGTTCACACCCTCTTTTTGTGCTTACCATAGGTTATGATGGTTGCCATTGGTTGGTGACCCTTAGGGTGCTTTACAGGATTTTGAACCTTCACTCTGATTAATTTGAAACCATTTTTGCCTGCTGCACCAATTAAAAAGGTTTAAGAATACTTCCGAGGACCAGCCGATGGTTAAGGAAAAGATTATGGTACCGGCGCCAACAGGTCCCCCCAGTAAATAGCCCAGAGTTACTGCCAATATCTCCAGGATAGTTCTAACAATTCCAATACGCCAGCCGGTTTTCCTGTGGAGCCCCATCATTAAACTATCCCTGGGTCCGGTGCCCATATTGGCAGAAATATATACCCCTGTACCAAGCCACAGCCTAACACTCCTAGGGCCAAATAGACCCACCGCCCTAGGTAAGACTCCTGGGGCACTACCCAACCTGCAGCAGCTATTAAATCAACAAATATACCGACAAAAAACATATTGATAATGGTTGCTGAACTGGGCTTAATGCCCAAGGGGTAGGCTATGGCAACGCAAAGCAATCCGGTACCTATAATCACCTGACCAAAGGTAAAGGGTAAGTAGTAGGTTATACCTAAATGTAATACATCCCAGGGGCTTAACCCGAGCTTCGCCTCAATCAGCATGACCAGGGAAAAGGAAAAAATAAAAAGACCCAGCATTAGCCAGGTTACTCTAGCTATCAGTTGTAGAGGTTTGTTCATGATTGACTCTCCAGTTAGAAGGATTCTTATATCCATTGTATTTCACATAGACCCTAATGTAAACCGCTTAAAAATAATAAGGCCTATAAACAGGTCTTCAGTGTGTCGAGAAACTACCTATATTCAGGTTTTAATAATCCCTCACGACTCCTCTCTCCGCAGTGGACAGCGCTAATCACTCTCTTCGGGCGAAAATGGGCCGCCTTCGATTAAACATCGTGTTTACCTCAGGCTTGCCCGGACGTCCATGTCCGGGCACCCATTTTCGCATCCTCAGCTTCGCGAWGCGCTGTTTCCACTGCTCCGAATGTCGCTGTTCGGGATTATTAAAACCCAGGTGTATCTTTTTCAACAGGCTGAAAGGTACTTCATAATCGAAGTACCTTTAATTCTACTGCGCTATAATTTTATAAAGGCTTGCTGCTTCCTTGGCAGGCATTGTTTCCTTTATTTCCAATATTTCAAAAATTAGCTTCCTTGTGCCGAAGTTAAGCTCTACCCGGTCACCGGGTTTAACTTCTAGGCCAGCCTTGGCTGCCCTTCCATTAACCATAACATTACCGGTATCACAAACTTCCTTCGCTAATGTCCTTCTCTTTATGACCCTGGAAACTTTTAGAAACTTATCCAGTCTCAAATGCCTGACCTCCGCTATACTACTATTCTACAGGCAAATTGGCAACTGCATCCTTTAGGACCTTTCCAGGCTTGAACACAGGTACCCTGGTAGCGGGTATTTGGATTGCTTCGCCGGTTTGTGGGTTGCGTCCTTCACGGGCCTTGCGAGGCTTAGACTCAAAGGTACCGAAGCCTACTAATTGGATCTTGTCCCCCTTTGCCATTGCTTCTTCAATACTTGAAAGAATAGCAGAGACGGCTTTTTCAGCATCTTTCTTGGTTAACTCAGTTTTTTCTGCCACGGCAGAGATAAGTTCAGCTTTGTTCAAAATAAGGACCCTCCTCGATAATCAGAGTAATTATTTGCTAATTCGCTATGGTATTGGGTTTTCCTTCCTTCAGGGTAATATTTCCCGAAAAAAGTGTTTAATTTACTAAAACGGGTGCAATTTGCATTAAGCTTTTACTTTTTTTGCCTCTTCCCACCACTTATCCATTTGTTCCAAACTTAAATCCTTGAGTTTACCACCTGAGTGACTTGCTTGCTTTTCAATGTAATTAAACCTTTTAATAAATTTGTCTGTTGTATTAGATAATGCCCCCTCTGCCTCTACACCGAGAAGTCTGGTTAGGTTTACTACCGCAAAGAGCAAGTCTCCCAGTTCTTCAGCCAGCGCCTTTTCATCATCAGCTTTAATGGCCTGGAGCACTTCCCTGAGCTCTTCTTCAACCTTGTCCAGTGCCCCACGGTAGTCAGGCCAGTCAAATCCTACCCTCGCAGCCTTTGCTTGTATTTTTCGGCACGCAGCAACCCCGGTAGTATTCTGGGTATGCCGGCCAAAATAGAACTAGCTTGCCTATCTCCCTTTTCCTGTTCTTTGATTTTATCCCAGTTTAGCAATACCTCGGAACTATTATTAACACTGGTGGTTCCAAAGACATGTGGGTGTCTCCTTATCATTTTTTCGGTAATTGAGTCAACCACATCATTAATGCCGAATTTTTTGTTTTCGTCTGCGATTTGAGCATGGAAAACTATTTGTAGTAATAAGTCTCCCAATTCTTCACATATTTTATACATTTGCCCTTCGTCAATTGCATCAATTACCTCATAGGTTTCCTCTATTAAATATTGCTTGAGGGTTTCATGGGTCTGTTCCCTATCCCAGGGGCAGCCATTTTCTGCCCGCAAAGCCGCCATTACTTCAACCAAGGGATCTAAGGGAAAAGAGCATTCGTATGTAACATCCACCCCCGCACTGGCATGTGCTTCAAAGCTATGATCTTCCTTGCCTCTTCATCGACTTTTAAAGGCTCTATATACAAACTGGTAAGGTGGTCTATCCATTCAATCCTATCTAACTCAAATAGCGGCACTTGCAGAGTCTTTTCTTCTCCAGGAACCCCGGCTGCCCTAACCACATTTATCGGATGCTCGTCTGGATAGTACTCCATAAGCGTTAGCTTTGTTTCCCCGGCAGTAATACGGTCATAAATCTGAGTAATAATGGTTGCTACCTTTGGTTCAGGCTTTTGTTGCTCAAAATTAAGGGCATCAATTATATATAAGCTTGCAGGGATCAATGCCTAGGGTTGCACATAGGGCATCTAAAAAGCTCATGGCAGGAATAACCTTTGTTTTAACTCCCTGTTCTGCCGATGCCTTTAGCAATAAGGAAACCGATTCTTCTGCCACCATAGGATGACCTGGAACTGCATAAATAACAGTTCCCTGCTCTGTAGCTTTAATTATTTCCTTAACAATACTTGTATAAACTTTTTCAAAGGTTTCTAAATCCTGATAAAGATAATCCATAGTACTAAAATTTACACCTTGTTGTTCCAACCACTTAACGGTTGGGTGAATGGATGTACGCAGGTACACCGGTGCCCGGAATTTAGATAACTCCAAACCTCAAAGGGCAGCATACCAGGGTTGCCAGGTCCTAAACCTACAATTACGATAGACTTGTCCATATTTACCTCCTATATCTAGAAACAATTAGGCAGACCCCTCTGGTATCCTGCCAAAACAAAGAAAACTCGGCCTCCGCCACGGCGGAAGCCTTAGCTGCCCTTGTGCACATCAGAGTAATTATACTTCTGATACGCCAAAAAAAAGGGCCTGTTAGGCCCGTTGTTTATTACTGTTCCATTTGTTTGGCTAAAAAGCCAGCTGCAGTTTCGGCCAGCTTTAGTTCCATTTCTCCCATTTTTATATCTGGATCTTTGGAGGCCAGGATAACAGCGCCAATTGGATCTCCTTCGGAAATAATAGGTGCAATCACTTCCGAGGAGTATTTGCAATCGCCATCCTCAGTAATTCCGCATTCCTTACAATGTGGATCAGTACCGGGGTTATTGATTACAACCGCCTTGCGGTCTTCCATAACTTTTTCAACATTTGGGCCGATGGGTTTATTAATAAATTCTTTTTCGGTGCCCCTGCTACAGCAATTATTGTATCTCTGTCAGCTATACATGCGATGTGACCAAGGGCTTCATATAGTGAATCGGCATACTCCTTAGCAAAGTCGCCCAATTCGCCGATAGGTGAGTATTTCTTTAGGATTACTTCACCTTCCCTATCTACAAAGATCTCAAGGGGGTCTCCTTCACGAATCCTCAAGGTCCTTCTTATCTCTTTTGGGATAACTACTCGACCTAAATCTCAATGCGACGAACAATACCCGTTGCTTTCATAAGAGTTTCCTTCCCTCCTTTTTCTGCATAATCTACGCGGATTAACTTTCACTGATAGTATATAACGGCAGGGAAGGTGTTATTCATTATTTTCCAACATGGACAATTTATTTTCGGCTTTTGGTTTTTAGACTATTTTTTTGCCGAATCCCCTGTTTCTGGGGCTAATTTATTATCTATCTTAGCTTCTTTCTCAATATCATCCATGAATTGGGAAATTTAACTTGTTGATTTTCTGATTCAAGTTGACTTGCAATGCTTTCCTTCACTTCATCTAGTGATCTCTGGGTAGCTGGTTTAATATCTTCTAACTTAATAAGATGATAGCCATATTGGCTTTTTACAGGTTCTCTAGTTATTTCCCCGGGTTTCAGGGCAGCAGCAGCTTCTTCAAAGGCAGGATCTGTTGTCCCGGCACCCTTTTCAATGGTATAAGCCCCGCCATTTTCCCTAGTACCTAAGTCATCAGATTTTTCCCTGGCAACAGCTGCAAAATCCCGCCCCTTCTGGGTAACCTCTGCCAGGGCAAGCTTAGCAGCCTGAAGTGCCTCCTCATCAGTACGCTTTGGAATATCAGGTACTGAGCCATCAACTGCAAAAAGCATATGCTTCACTTCCAGCTTTTCCCTGGTTCCAAACATATCCTTATGCTGCTCATAATACTCATTTATTTCAGCTTCATTGGGCTTGGCCACATCTGCAGTAACCTTATTAAATAAATTTTGGTAGGTAAGTCTAAACTCGATATCCTCCCTAACATCCTCCTCAGTCCACTTGGCTTCCTGAAGTGCCTTTTTAAATTCTTCCTCACTGCCAAAGCTTTCCTTGATTTCGGCTAGGTTTTATCAACTTCTTCCTTAGAAGCAGTTAAATTCTGTTTCTCAGCTTCCTGCATCAACAGGGTCATGGCAATTAATTCATCCAATACCCCTTTTTCAACCTGATCCTTTAAGGCCTTATTTTCCTTACTAGTTAAATCTAATCCCTGTTGTTTATACCCTTCTATGGTCAGATTGACCCGTTTGTCCAACTCTTGCCTGGTAATCTCCGTACCATTTACACTTGCCACAACATTTACTTTGTTATTAGCACAGCCTGCTAAAAAAAGCACAAGACTTGCAAAGATTACAAGGCACAGACGCAATTTATACAATGTGAAACCTCCTTAAACCATGATATGGCCATTATACAACTATACTCAGGGGCGGGCAAGTTATTTTAGCCTGCCTAAAAAGCTGGATAATTGTTCTAGCTTTCTGAGTTCAACTGGACTTGTCCCGGGTTGTCAATCTAATTTCAAAACCTTCAGCGGATGTATGGAACTTAACATTTTGTTTGTACTTTTCACTAATGGCCACTAACTTCTCACCGTCCAAGGGTGAATCTGCGGCGAAAAGTATCCGATAAAAGCTTTGGGTGCGACCAATGGACCTAATACGCAGCTGTGAGCCCTGGATTTTCAAAGAGGTAACCATTAACAATGAACGGACACTCTCGGGTAAATCCCCAAAGCGATCCACCAGTTCCTCTTCAAGATCTCCTATTTCTGATAGCTCCCTCATGGCTGCCAGCCTGCGATATAATTCCACCTTTTGGTTGGTGTCAGAAACATAGGCCTCAGGAATATAGGCTTCTACAGGAAGTTCAATGGCTGTGTCAATATACTGCTCAACCTTTTCACCCCTGGCCTCTTGCACAGCCTCTTCTAGGAGCTGACAGTAAAGATCGAAACCTACCTCCGCTATGTGTCCATGCTGTTCTGCACCGAGTATATTGCCTGCTCCCCTTATCTCTAAATCCCTCATGGCTATCTTAAAGCCAGACCCAAACTCAGTAAACTCCCTGATGGCGGACAATCGGCGTTCGCTTACTTCAGTCAGAACCTTATCCCTTCTAAATATAAAATAGGCATAGGCTAAGCGATTGGTACGTCCAACCCTACCCCTTAATTGATACAATTGGGACAGGCCAAAATGGTCCGCATCCTTTACAATTAATGTGTTTACGTTTGATATATCAAGTCCTGTCTCAACAATGGTGGTACAAACCAGCACATCGTAGGAGCCATCCATAAATTCCAGCATTATCTGCTCTAATTCATCTTCCTTCATCTGTCCGTGGGCTACACCTATCTTGGCATCAGGAACCAGATCTTGCAGCCATCCGGCTACCCTGTCAAGATCCATCACCCTATTATGGACAAAATAAACCTGACCACCCCTATTTAATTCCCGGCGAATGGCCTCACGAATTAAGGTGGGATCTTCTTCTAAAACGTAGGTTTGAACCGGGAACCTCTCCTCAGGAGGGGTCTCAAGGAGGCTTGTGTCCCTCACCCCTACCAGGGACATGTGCAGGGTTCTGGGTATGGGAGTTGCAGTTAAGGTTAGGACATCCACATTCTTTTTAAGCCTTTTCAAACGCTCCTTATGACTTACACCAAAACGCTGCTCTTCATCAACAACCAGCAGTCCTAAATCTTTAAAAATTATATCGTCCTGTACCAGACGATGGGTTCCTATAACTATGTCAACCTCCCTTGTGGCGAGCCAGCAAGAATTTGGCGCTGTTCCTTAGGAGTCCTAAACCTGGAAAGCATCTCCACCTTAACAGGATAATTGGCGAACCTTTCCCTGAAGGTATTATAATGCTGCTGTGCCAGTATCGTGGTCGGTACCAATACCGCCACCTGCTTATTGTCCATTACCGATTTAAAGGCCGCCCTAAGGGCTACTTCTGTTTTCCCGTAGCCCACATCTCCACATAACAGGCGGTCCATGGGTCTGGTTTTTTCCATGTCACGCTTTACTTCCGCTATGGCCCTAACTTGATCAGGGGTTTCGTCATAGGGAAAAAGACCTTCAAACTCCAATTGCCAGGGCATATCCGCAGAAAAAGCATAGCCCTTTACCGTTTGCCGGGATGCATATAGCTCCAGCAATTCCTTGGCCATATCCCTTACTGCTTCCCTAACCTTAGCCTTGGCCTTAGCCACTCTGTACCTCCTAATCTGGATAGCTTCGGATGATCTGCCTCTGCTCCCAGGTACTTTTGCAGCATACCAACCTGATCAGTGGGTACATATAGCTTATCTTCCCCGGAATACTTGAGCTGAAGGTAATCCTTTTGCAGCCCTCCGATATCAAGGGTTACCATCCTTGATATCGGCCAATGCCATGATTAACATGCACCACATAATCCCCTACTTTTAAATCAGCCAGGGGTTCCATTTTGGCGTCAGGTCTAGCCCTAAGTTTTCTGCTCTTCTTTCTTTGCCCGAAAATCTCCGAATCGGTAATTACCACCAGGCGGCCAGATATAAGTTCAAAGCCGTTGGCCAGCTGGCCCACAGTGATAACCACATTGCCTTCCCTAACCTCATTATCCAGCTGCTTTACATAAAAGGCATCTATTTTAGCATCCTTAAGGAGCTTTAGTAGATTGGTTGCTTTCAGGGGAAGAAACCAGCAATACTATAGCATAGCCTCTTTTTTCCAATGACGAATTTCGTCAGCCAATACCTCCGAATGCCCTAAAAGCTGTGCATCGCTTAGCAGGAAAGTTGACAACATTTTGCGCCTTTACAAACTGTGGGTTGCGAGGTAAAAAGGAACAATAAATACCCTGCTTTAGCTCCATTTGAGCCAAAAGTTTTGGCAAATCTAAATAGGTATTAAACTGACCTGGTAAAACCTTACCTTTTCCCAGCAGGTCTGTATAGGTTTCATTTCTTTCCTTTAGGATATTGTCTGCCACTTCCTTTAGCCTAATAGGGTCATCTATCAGCAGTAGTGGATCCTGCTCAAAATAATCCAGCAGGGTTACCGTTTCCGGATAAAAATAGTTATGCAATCTTTCCATTCCATCAAAGGCATTCCTACTGCGTATCTGCTCCAGCAGCATGGCTCCCTGTGCGGTTAATTGGTGCACTGCGTCAACAGAGCCGGAACGCTGCAGCTTTTTTAACTGGTTCTTATATTCGGCCTCAAAGTTTTCTTCGCAGCGCCGCCAGGCCTCATCGTTGATAATTAATTCTTTACAGGGTGTTATTATCAATTTGTTAAGCTTATCAAGGGATCGCTGGGTGACAACATCAAAGTTGCGTATGGAATCTACCTCGTCATCAAAAAATTCAATACGCGCGGGATAAACGGACGTCATGGGGTAAATGTCAAAAATACCACCCCTTATTGAAAACTGGCCTGGCCCTTCTACCATATCAACTCGCTCAAAACCCATATCAATAAGCTTATGACGAAGAAGCTCCAGCTCCACCCTTTGACCAATGTTAAACTCCACCGGGCCTTACGAAATACCTCGAGGGGTGTAAGCCTTCTCAAAAGGGCCTCCACAGAGGAAACCACAACAATTGGCTCATTATTTATCAGTTTCTCTAAAATGCTAAGGCGCTGATAATACCTCATTACTATGGCTAATACCTGATAGGGTAGCATCTGCCAAACCGGAAAATATTTAACCTCCAGGTGAGGCAGCAGAGAAGCTAAATCGTCAGCCAGGGTGCCTGCTTCTGTTTCACCCGGTGTAATAGCTAAAACTGCTTTGCCGGTATGTGATAATCCCGCAAATAGGTAGCTTCGTTGGGACCCAGACAGCCCGAAAACTAATTGCTGTGTAAAGCCCCGTTTCAGACCCTGAAGAATGTTTTGATATTCTATTGTAGGTTCTAAAGGACGCAGTAATCCCTTCATTTGTTCTCCTAGTTAATAAGTTTAATAAAAGCCCCGGTCAATAAATCCTATTAGATAATTTTATACTATTTTGGATTAATTTGTTAAGTTGTTTTATGTAAACTAGTTCAGCCTGGTAAAAGATAGGGGGGTATCCCTTTTCTTCATACCAGGCGTTTTGTATTATGTAAACTCTCCCGAATAAGGCTCGCTACATTATATCCCAGCTTTTTGTACTCAGTCAAGCCGGGATCGGTTGCGATTGCTGTAATATATTATCCCCCAATTCCAAGCTGTATGAAAAAGATAAGTGATTAAGACAGCCCCCAGGAAACCCCTTCTCATATAGACCCAAGAGGCTATTAATCCAAATAGACTGTGCCCGGCCAGGGCAGCCCATCCGGCACTCAATCCCCGGATTCCTCGTCTTCTAATCTCCACAGCTGCCTCAACAAGACCAAAGGCCAGGTGTGTCCATGCTATGGCTGCACCTAAGCCTATGGCCGCCCCTGTTTTGGCAATTTCTTCTATTGCTGGTGTGACAAAGCTAATGCCCCGGTTCCCAAGCCTATTTATAACTAAACTATTAAAGGACCAGGTTATCCCGGCAGCGAGAAAAGCTGCTGTCAGTATTACAAATATGTGTGTTAATGAAATAATATTCGGCATCTCGTCTTCTTTGCTAAATTCATCCCTCTTCCTATGACATTTCAGTGCCTTCGCCAGGTGCTTCTTTGTTCTCCGTCCTAGCTTTTTCCTCAGGCTTTTCTTTACCAACCTTATTATACTTATTCATCTGAATTTACGCCCTCAAGGACCATATCTTAACCGCCGCCACTGCGGCAGTCAATGCTGGGGCAATTGTCTCAGCCTCCTGTCCAGAGATCTTTCCAAGAACATGGTTAACAGCGCCATGGGCCGGTCTCCCTATACCAACCCGGATGCGGGCAAAATCCTGGGTTCCAATTAATTCAATAATAGACCTAAGTCCCTTTTGTCCCCCGGCGCTTCCATTTCCACGAATCCTAAGGCGCCCGGGAGTTAGATCCATGTCATCGGTAATAACAAGAATATCCTGAGGGTTCAGCTTGTACCAGCTCATTAAGGAAGCTACTGACTGACCACTCAGGTTCATGTAGGTTTGGGGTTTTGCCAGGATAACCTTCTCTCGCCCAATGACACCCTGTCCCACCAGAGCCTTGTGCTGGTTCTTTTTTACTTCCGTATCTAACTCTCCGGCCAAGGCATCAATTACCATAAAGCCTATATTATGTCTGGTCTGAGCATACTCTGAGCCAGGGTTCCCCAAACCAATAATTAATTTCATTAACCAACACCTCCTTTACCGAAGGTATTGTACCCCAGTAAAGGTTTTGAAGCAATAGATATTATTATTCTTTCTCTTCACTCTTAGCCTTTGCATCTTGAATCGGTTCAGGCTCAACCTCAGGTTGACCGGCTGGTTCAGGTGCCTTAGCATTTGCAACTCCCACCACTGTAGTATGGGGGTGATCTAAAATTTTCACACCGTCAGGTGTATTAATATCGCTGACAGATAAGGCATCACCAATTTCCATTTCACTTACTTCAATTTTAAGGGCATCAGGAATTTGACTAGGCAAACACTCTATCTCTGCACTACGCATATCATGTTGAAGAATTCCGCCATGGGTTACTCCCTTTGGCACACCAACAAGTTGAATTGGCACCACAGTTTTAATTTTAGTGTTTTCCATTACTTGTTGGAAATCAACATGCTTAATACCACGGTGCAGGTGATCCATTTGCAGGCTCTTAACCATAACAGTCTGCTTGCTTCCATTAACGTCCATGTTTATTAAAGTATTGCGACCAGTAACCGATCCTAAAATCTGTTTGAGTTCTTTGGCATCAACACTAATGGCCATGGTACCCATTTGCTTACCATAGACTACCCCCGGAATGGCTCCACCTTCTCTAATTTCCTTTAAACTGGACTTGGTTCTGTCCTCTCGAACGTTGGCATTTAACATTGTCTCTGCCATTCAGCACTACCCCCTAATTAGTAAAAGAAAAATATATCTTTTTCTATTATTCCCTTTTACTGGTCATATCAAACAATATTAAAGCATAAAGATTATTAGAAAGAGTAGCTAATGTCATTTATGATAGGTTAAAGGGGGCCTTTTTATTATGCGCAAGAGCAAAAAATTCATTGGCATGCTATAATAAGCCTTGCCGAGGGCCAGCAAATAGGAACAGTTAAGGGCCTTGTGGTTGACCCGATCCAACAAAAAGTTGCCGCCTTGATAATAGAGCAAAAGGGTTGGTTTAGGGATCAAAAATTCGCACCCTATACTAAAGTGCGCAGTGTTGGTAATGATGCAATTACCCTAGATCAAAGCTCCATGGTTGAAAAAGGGGCCAGCCTGCCGGAAATATTAAGCCTTTATAAGGAGAAAATATCCATTATCGGGTGCAGGGCCTTGGCTGAGAATGGCTCACAGTTAGGCCAAGTTGAGGAGTTTTTTATTGAAGAGTCTTCCGGAAGTATAGTCGGCCTTGAACTATCGGGTAATTTTATCAATAGTCTAATTATGGGCAAATCCTTCTTGGATATCAGTTTTATCAAAACCCTGGGCAAGGAACTGGTGGTAACTTCAAACGATGCTATGGATAACATGGTTAAGGTTGATGGCGGCTTACAGGAAACAGTAAAGCAGCTAAAGGATAGTACCAGTCACATTTGGGAAAACACTGTCCAGAAAACCAAGGAGTTCGGCACAAAGACCAAGGAATTAAGCAGTAAAACAAAGGATGAGCTTGAAAATAAATCCAAGGAGTTAACGGTATTAACAAAGGATTTAAGCGATAGTTTAACTCGTCAATTGGATAAGGTTAGGGGTAAGAAGGATCCCTCTGAAACGGAGGATATTAGCAGTGAAACCCAGGAAACCGCCCGCTCCTTTGCACCCGAGGAGGATCGAGTACAGATTGCTGACCTTCCATCGGATTTACAGTTAACCAGAAACCAGGAACCAGAAGAAGTTGAAAAAAATTTGGAGGAAATTGCTAATACAGATGAACCTAACCAGAGTCAGGAAAAAGAAAGTGATGACTTAGACCGCTCCTTCTATCCCTCTGAGGATTCTGTAGATGTTGCTAACCTTCCAGCAGAAATTCAACTGACAAGAAATGAAGCACCAGAAGAGAAAGAGGAAAAGGAGATAAATGAAAACCCGGATAAAAAATAAAATTATACAACTAACCCATGCATAGCTATGCATGGGTTAGCTGCTCTATATCCATTAAATTGATAAGGCAAAAATTAATACGATACTAAAGCCGGCCATAATCAGTGAGGCAACCAGTCCCACAATAAAGGGCTTAATTCCAACATTTTTCATATCATCGAAACTGGTTAACAAACCAACTCCAGCCATAGCCGTTACAATTAAAAACTTTGATAATATTTGTGCCCTGCTTAAAAAGTCTGCCCACATTTCACTGTTGAGCCAAATGGTATCACCAAGGTACGAATCCCGGCCATGGCCAGGAAGCCAACCACAAACCAAGGAAAGATTTTCAGGTAGTTAACCCTTTGCCCGGCTGCACCTGCAACATTCCTTTGCTTGTTTGCATAGATGACACCAAGAATCAGAACAATTGGTGCCAGTAAAACCGTGCGGGTTAATTTAACAACCGTAGCAATTTGTCCGGCGGGATCGCTATAGGCAAAACCTGCAGCAACCACCTGGGCTGTCTCATGAACAGCTACTCCCGCCCATGTTCCAAACTGCATATCAGTAAGCACCAGCATTTTACCAATTAAGGGATATAGAAAGATTGCCAATACTCCAAAAATCGTGATGGTGGCAACCGAAAAGCTAACCTCCTCATCCTTGGCATTTATAGCGGGAGAGGCAGCTACTATGCAGTAGTGCCGCAAATGGCTGTACCAATGCCAATAAGTGTGGCAAGCTTATCAGGTAGACCCAGCTTTCTCCCAAAGATGTAAGTCAAGGATATGGCAAAAGCAACGCAAATGATGATAATTGCCAGGCTTTCAAGCCGGTTGTTACAACTGCAATAAAGCTCAATCCCAAACCCAAAAGAAAAATTGCTGCTTTAAGCACACTTTGCATGGCGAAACTTATACCAGGCTGAAAAGCCTTATTAACTCCCACTGTGTTTTTCACCAACATACCCAAGATAATGGCAACAATAACTCCGCTAATGGGCTTTTGTCCGCCAATGATGATGCTTTTGTGAATAAACTCAGATAGATAAGCGATGATAAAGGCTAAAATCATTCCCGGTACAATACTCTGTCTCATATTCAACTCTAGCTTCATAATATTTAATCCTTCCATAACCAAGATGTCTTGTCTAACATAAAGTCTAATTGGTTAGGATACTAAAGTAAAATACGCAATTTTTATCAACCCTATAAGGATTTGCTTATACCTAAAGCATTTATGAAAAAATAAAAAGCAGGTGAACTGTCACCTGCCTGGATAACTATCTGCGTATTGGCCTATAAGCTCTGCCCCCCAAATTGAGGCCATGAGGGTTTTAGCCGTATCATTGTCCGGCTCGGCCTTTATTACAAGCTCAAGAAATTCTAATGCCTGCTTGGGCTGATTTCTTTTAATGGCATTGTTTACAACTTCATGAAGATAACCCTGCCGCTCATAATAGGATAAACTTTGAAATTTATTTACCCAATTGGTTAGCTGCCTACTTGCATTGCTCGACAACTCAATCCTTCTTGAGGATTTATTGCCAAAAAATATACTTAATGCTGCTATTGCAATCCAAAAATACCCCAGGGGTTGATCCAAAAATAAAAGTTTAACAACAACCGCAAGGCTTAGAAACCATAGCAAGGTACTTGCCAGTTGCTTCATCCAGACACCCCCTTGTGAAATGCCTCCCTTTCATTATATATTAAAAAGCATCCTTCCAACAATCTTTGTACAGGGTTAACAGGTGGTTATTTAACCCATATATTCATATCCTCAAACCGGCCGCCTATATGGCAATTGTTGATTAAACGCCCCCTAAAAGTGTAGCCCAGTTTGTATAAGGCCCGATTAACCCCGGGAATCCCCGCCCGACATAGGCTGTATAAGCATTTATAATTACGTTTCAAGATCTCCCTTTCCAGCCCTCTCATAATAACCGTTATCAGACCCAAGCCCCTAGCCTCTGGGTGTGTGGCCAAATCTGTAATTTCAGCATTTTGATTAATAAAGTCCATTTCCGCTGAGCCTGCACTGACTGGCACGTCATTGTGAAAAACAGCCAGAAAATACGCCTGGGACTTCATGGTCTCTAAAATATAGTCTGGGTTTAATAGTGGACTGGGGTAGGAGGCAAACACCTTTCTATACAGCTTTACCAGGCGATTTACATCATTTTCCCGAACCTCCCGTAAATAATACCCCTCCGGCAAAGCCGCTCGCCCTTTCCTGCTGCCAGGTCGCCGGTTACTTCACTCAATATATCATCCTCTTCCTTTAGATATGGGCTTTGGGCCCTGTTAGGCTCAAGGAAATAAGAGTAGCAATAGGCCTCCTTTCCTTGAAAAAATTTTGGTATTGTTCCTTCCAACAAAAAACCCGCCCTTTCTAACCCCAAAGAGCCTTCTTGCCTAGAGTTGAAAATTATTTTGCTAAGGTCTTTTTGCCGAGCAATTTTCTTAATTCTTTCAGCCATTTCAAAATAATCCCTGACCTGGCAGGATAACACCTTTAGCCTGTTATTGGTAAAGTCCAATCCTACTTCTACTTGAAAACCATCTTCGATTAACTTTCTTCTCTCGAAAGATCTAACCGGACAAATCCCTTGTTGCTCTTTCAAGCTATCACACCCCTATTTACAGTTACCAAAACTCTTTGACCTACGGGCCCTTACATTCCCAACCGGCACTAGGCTAAGTTTTTCCCGCCGAGAAGCTTTTCCAGGCCAATAGGTCCTTATCCTTTAGTCGAGGACACTCCTGACAATTGTCGCAGGGATCCTCTTTATGAAGGGGTTCATTATAGGCAGAAATAACTCCCTCATAATTCCTCAAGATCACTTTATGATCCGACTGGGAGATTAAATATTGAGGCATTACAGGAATCTTACCTCCCCCACCAGGGGCATCAATAACATAGTCGGTACCGCCAAACCAGAGGTGTGCCCCCTAAGGACCTCAATTATCTCTATTCCCTTAGCTACTGATGTACGAAAATGCTCAATTCCCGTCGAAAGATCGCATTGATAAATATAATAGGGCCGTATGCGATTCTCCAATAGTCGATGCATTAAATCTTTAATAATATAGGGGCAATCATTAACACCCCTCAGAAGAACCGTCTGGTTACCTAGAGGAATGCCGGCATCAGCTAACATAGCGCAAGCTTTTTTAGCCTCTGGGGTCAATTCCTTCGGGTGGTTAAAGTGGGTGTTTAACCACACCGGATGATATTTTTTAATAAGCTCGCATAACTCGGGTGTAATCCGCTGGGGCATAACAACCGGCGTACGTGTCCCTATACGAATTATTTCCACGTGGGGAATCTCCCGAAGGCGTTGCAGTATCATCTCCAACCGTTCATTAGGAATACACAAGCTATCTCCACCAGAAAGTATAACATCCCTGATTATGGAATGTTTCCTGATATAGTCAAGGSCCTTTCAATATCTTCCAGTGGTCTGTTTTGATCATGGGTCCCTGCAAACCTTCTTCTGGTACAGTGTCTGCAATACATGGAACACTGGTCGGTGACCAGCAGCAAAACCCGATCAGGGTACCGATGGGTCAACCCGGGAACCGGGGAGTCCACATCCTCATGCAGTGGGTCCTCCAGGTCATAATCCCCATCCTGCAATTCCAGGGACACAGGGACTGCTTGCCTTCGGATAGGATCTTCAGGGTCCTCTGGGTCCATTAAGGCTGCGTAGTAGGGCGTAATGGCCATTCGTAGGGTTCCGAGGGAACGGCTAATCCCTTCTTTTTCCTCTTCAGAAAGGGGAATTATCTCATTCAGCTCGTCCAGGTTGGTGATTCGATTTGCCAATTGCCATTTCCAATTATTCCAATCATTTTTACAAACAGTCTTCCACTTAGGTATTTCCTGGTAATGTCTAACCAAAGCTACACCTCCAAGATTGGATCTGCCAGCCACCTTCGCCAAATCTTAATCTGTACGACTTTACTCATTTACCAAGGAAAAATCACAGACAAAATTATTTCTCGTACAATGTGATTGAAGAAAACTAATAAATTCCTCAACGACAGAAGTTTGAAACTGTCCTTTATGATTGATCATGTAAAATTTCCGTTGAAGATAGATATCTTTAACCTGCAACGGCACCAATGTCCCAAGCCTTACTTCCTTTGAAATTGCCCAACGAGAGATTATAGTAATTCCAAAGCCTGCTTCTACCGCTTCTTTGACCGCTTCAGTACTTCCTAGCTCCATTACAATGTTGTTTGGCTCAAGATAAAAACCTTCTTCAGCTAACCTTTCCTCAGCTATTTTCCTTGTTCCAGATCCCTTTTCCCTTAACACCAGGGGTAAGGTTAATAGTTCCTGAACAGAAATGGATTGTTTATGGGCTAACGGGTGTCTGGAAGATATGGCAACTATGAGTTCATCATTTAAAAATGGCCTAATATTCAAATCCTCATTTTGCACAAAGTTTTCTACCAATCCCAGATCCACTTCATGCTTCAAAACAAGATTCACAATGTGGTCTGTGTTGGTAATTTGCAGCACGGCTTTAACTTGGGGAAATTCCTTATGAAACGCTCCTAAAATCTTAGGAATAACATACTCTCCTAGGGTAAAGCTGGCCCCCAGGGCTAGGGGACCCTGTACACTGCCAACAAATTTTGAGATATCCTTATGGGCTTGATCGATCAAAGATAATATATTATCGACATAGTGATACAAAATACGCCCAGTCTCTGTGATCGTAACCTGCTGTTTATCGCGGTGAAACAATCTAGTACCGAAATGATTTTCCAGGGTTTTAATTTGTAAACTAACGGCAGGTTGAGAAATAAAAAGTGCTTGTGCAGCACCGGAAAAGCTCTTTTTATCTGCCACCATTTTAAAAACTTGAAATTGATAGAGTCCCACGTAGACCTCCAAAATGCTATATATCAAAACTAATTTTAACATTATATTAGGAATATTAGTATATTCCTTAGATTGTCGAGAAACTGCCTATATTCGAGTTTTAAGTATTTTTTCAAGCTGATAATATTAGTATACTCCTCCTCTGGGTGGAGTTTTATGCATTCTAGAAATACATAAATGGGATGCCGCTGCACCCCATTTATTATCACTTATCAAAATGCTTAAGTCTCAATTTTTCTTCCTTTGTGAGGTCTCTTGAAGTGCTGATAACTATGGATAATCCCTTGCTCCATGAATGCCTGCGAAGCTCTTCCGTTACTTTAAAGCCATCTGCTCCGGGCATAGTTATGTCCAATATGATTATATCTGGTTTATACTTTAGGGCTAAATCAATCCCCTGATACCCATCCTCGGCAGTGAGCAGCTGGGCCTTAGCTTCTAAGACAGTCACCGCGAAGCCTCTCACCGAAAATTCATCATCCACTACCAGGATAGTAGGCTTATATTTATTTATTCTTGTAAACCCTTCTGCCAGCCCGATAAGGGACTCTTTATTTAGGGGCTTAGGAAGGTAACTTACAGATATTCCCCCGGTTTCCTGGCCTGATGCCGTTGTGTCCCATTTTTGAGTTCTTTGATAGAAAGGCCTTCCTTCTTCACCTAGTGGAAGTGTCAAAGTAAAGGTGGCGCCTTTCCCGATTTGACTTTCAACCTCTATTGTTCCTCCCATTAGCAACAGTAGCTTTTTTGTAATTGCCAGGCCCAAGCCAGTGCCTCCCTGGGCGGTATTGGGTGCCTGTTTGAATTCCTCAAAAATATCTTCATGAAATTCTGGAGCAATGCCTACTCCGGTATCACTAATAAATATTTGCAGTTGATCATTACTCGATCTGGCACCTATGGTAATAGTCCCACCTGTAGGTGTAAATTTAACGGAGTTAGTCAATAGATTTAAATAGATTTGTTTTAATCTATCATGATCAGCTGCAATATAAAACTTATTCTCTTCAAGTTGATTATTTAAAATCAATTCTTTTTTAATAATGTCAGAGCTAACCATTGTGAGTGTCTCTTTTAATGCAAGGGCGGGATCTACCTCTTTAATGTTTAAGCTTAACTGACCGGTCTCAATTTTAGAAAAATCGAGTAAATCATTGATAAGACCCAGCATATGCACACCACTTTTATTGATCTCTTTTAGATACTTCTCTTGTGATGCATTAATATTCCCAACAACTTTATCCATAAGTACGTCAGAAAAACCAATGACTGCATTTAAAGGTGCCCTTAGTTCATGGGATAAAGCTGCAAAAAATTTTGTCTTTCTGATACCTTGTTCCAAAATTTCATCATTTTTAACCTGTAATTCCTCGGTAATTGCTTGCATTTCTTCTGACTGTGCTTGTAATTCCTCAGTTTGTGCCCTTAACTCTTCTGTTTGAGCCTGCATCTCTTCACCTTGGCATTTAGCTCCTCATTCTGCTGGGCCAGTTGCTCGTTCATCTCCTGCAAACAATTTGATAGTTCACAGGCTTTCTGGTAAGATAAGGCGTGGTTAAGTGCTATGCCTGTTAATGTTCCAATTACACCAAGTTCCTCGATTATTTCCGATGGAACATGCTCAAGGGAGGCTAGGCTAATAACACCTAATACTTCCTGTCCATATACGATCGGAACTTGAATAATAACTCTAGGAATGAGGGTCCCACCTGACCAGTCAACGGTGTATATTGTATCTGCCGGCACATCCGTTAATACCTGTAACTCCCGGCTGGTCACCGCTAAGCCTTCCAAGCCTTCCCCTATATTAATTTTTTCCCTTTGATTAATCAAATTGCTGCCAGGACAATATAAAGCCTTTAATAACAAAGTTCCTTCCTGGTGATTAGCCAAGTATATAGCCCCTACTTTAAATTGAAAGCATTGGCAAAGGGTTTGCAGTCCATTGTTAAGCAACTCCTTGGTGTCTAAGGTGGAAACAAGGGTATGTAAGACCTGATGCCTACTGCTCCTTAATTTAAATCGCTGCCCTAAATCACTTGCCATTTTATTTAAAATTGACCCCAGTTGCCCTATTTCATCCTTGTTTTCTACATTAATTCTTTTGTTAAAATCCCCCTGTGCCACATCTGCTGCCACCCCGGCCATTATTGTTATGGGTTTTAGTGATCTGTTTATTAAGAAATAAAGGATTGCCAATATCAAAATACCAGTAATAGAGATTAGGGCCATGGAATAATATATACTTTTTTGTAGTGGAGCTAAAATCTCAGCGGATTCCTGCCGAATAATGATGCCCCACTGTACTTTAGGGATATATCGGTAAACAGCGATTATATCCGAACCGTTATAGCCTTTGCCATACCAGATGCCGCTTTCCCCCTCACTTACCCTCTTGGCAGGCTCACTATCAATCTTATAATTAAGGGCGGATCCCGGCTGATTGCGCAATTCAATTATGGTGGTTTTATCCTGTTTGATAAGCATTACTTCCCCTGTCCTTCCAAGGTTCATTCTACTTTCTAACATTGGTTTTAAGACAGCGTCTATATCAAGCCTAAAAACCAGGACACCTAAATAAGCTTCATTATCAATGCTGTTATTAGTATCCTTTATCGGCACCGAGAAGGCGATGCTAGGTTTTTGAGTCTTATATGAAAGATAAGCATTTTCAATATATATTTCTCCCGATTCCAGGGGTCTAGTTATTATTTCATCCCTTGGGCGAAAGGTGCCCTTTCGTTGCTCATCCGTGGAGACAAGTATTTTCCCCCGCTCAGCGACAAAGTAAATTTCATCATAAATGCCATATTGCTGAAGCATTTGGTCCCAATAATTAACCAGCTTTATTTCAGCCGCTACCGAATTTTCCGACTCAGAAATAATGTCTTGAATGGCACAGTTAACCTGGGGGTTGACAGACATCATTTTAACGTTATTTATCCGCTCTGTTAGCCAGCGGTTAGTATCATTTTCCAAAATATCGGCTATCAAAGAAAAATTATTTTCTATTCTCTCGTTGTTAATCTTTAGCTCGTGATAGTAAACAATACTAAGGGAACCAAATCCCAAAATTAGTAGGGACAGCATTACCAAGGCTAAAATTTTAAGCCTTAGGCTATCCCTTATGAAGGAGGGCATTAATGGCGTTAGAATACTTTTTAGTCTCTTTAACATAACCTACCCACCCCTTCCTTAAACTATCTTTCTATCGGTAGAATAACTGAAAATGTCGTGCCTTGACCTTCCTGGCTTTGAACTTCAATTTTCCCCTTATGCTTGTCCACTATAGAAAAACAAATGCTCAAGCCAAGACCTGTTCCTTCTGCCTTTGTAGTATAAAAGGGTACCCCTATGGACTTAATCCTTTCTTGTGGTATACCGCAACCAGTATCCTTAATCTCCAGGCACACCTCACCCCTTGTTGGAAGAAAGGTTGTTTCTACCGTGAGGTTGCCTCCTTCACCCATTGCCTCCATGGCATTTTGACAAAGGTTAAGTATTACTTGCTTTATTTGGGCCGGGTCCATTAAAACGAAGGGAGTATTTTGATCTAGTTTGACTATGCAATTATGTTTTTTGATGAGGCTAAAGATTCAATTATTGGACACATTTGCCTAACTAATTCATTGATATTTATTAAATTTCTTTCCAGTGATTTTGGTTTAGCTAACTGTAAAAAGTCTTGGATAACCTGATTCATCCTGGTTGTTTCATTATCTATAATATCTACATACGCTTTTATTTTGGGGTCTGAAGTTCTTGCGAGAAGCTGTACAAAACCCTTTATGACTGTTAAGGGATTTTTTATTTCATGGGCCATACCCGCTGCCATTTGCCCAACAATGGCCAACCTCTCACGGTCCCTAAGCATCTCTTCCTTATGGCGCAGCTCAGTTATATCCTCTAGAGTAGCAACCGCTCCAATACCCCTGCCATGGTTGTCATAAATAATGTCTGTGTTTACCATAATAGTTTTTTCTTTATTACGTATATTAAATTTAATCTCTTTCATCCGAACACTTTTTTGATTTTTCAGGGTACTTTTAAGTATTCCATATTTTTGAAACTCCGGAAAGGCAATATAAAAGTTTTGACCCATGACAATCTCTTGATCCTTTTCTAAAAATTCTATAAGTTTTTGATTTATGATTCTTATGTTTAGGCTATTATCCACAGCCACCACTCCGGCTGACATACATTGAAGAATTGAGTCCGCACTAACTTGAAGTTTTTCATAGGCATTCTTCAGCGCCTCTATACTTCTATCGTGATTTTTTATTTTGTTTTGCATCGATAGGGCTTTTTCTACTACTTTACTTAAATTGCTAAATTTGAGGGGCTTCTTAATATAATCAAAGGCCCCCAGCTTAAGGGCCATAGCAGCAGTATCTTCGCTACCAAATGCAGTCATAATCACTACAATGGTGCTTTCAAAATTAACCTTCATATTTTTTAAAAATCAAGGCCATTCTCCCCGGGCATTATCACATCTAGAAGTACAAGGTCCGGCTTCTCTTTTTGTAAGATTGACCAGGCCTGGCCAGTGTTAGCCGCACAAAATACTTGAAAACCACCTGCTTCTAAATATAGTTTTACTGTCTCTAGGTGTAGGACGGAATCATCAACAACTAAAACCTTCCCCCAACCTGTTCTATTAGTATCAGGTGGATTACACAGTTCTCCTTGCAATTCAGTATCGACCTTTGTCATATTTTCCCCTCCACCTCATTGTAGTAAGAAAAGACGATAATAAAAGCCAGTAAATACATATTATGTGATTTTATGCAATATTTTGTATAGCTGAATTATACAACCTAACATCACGGTTTTCTATAAAGTTTATTGTCGCATTTAGATGAAAAAAGGCTGTGCCTCAGCACAGCCTCAGTTTATCGAGAAACTACCTTCGGGATTTAATAATCCCCACGACTCTCAGATATACTATTTCCACTTTACTTTAAGATGCCAAAGGGTTTACCCACAGGTAATACTGTTCTATCCAGATGGGCATTTAAAACTACCGCCGCAGAACCATAAAAGCCTACCATGGCAATAAATAATTCTGACCATGCAGCCAACTGGTGGAAAAAGTGAACCCCAATACCTAGGGTGCTTAGTGATAAGCCAATGAACAACAAATCAATCAATACAAAAATAATGAATAAAACCTTATTAGTTTCCATGGCTCCCACTGTCATAAACAGTGAAAAGATAAGATATCCTACAAAGGCAAAACCTAATTGATGCAAATCAGCCGTAGCGGCGGCCTTTTCTCCAAAAACACCTAGGTTCACTAACCATGTCATAGAAACTGCCATCCAAAAAAATGCATATCCCCCAAAGGCAGTTGCACCAAAAATATTATCCTTCTTAAAATCTAAAATACATGCCACCAGTTGGGCAAATGCCCCTAGAAAAATAGCCCAGGGTAACACCAATGCTACCCCCTCAGTCCAACCAAGCTTCTGGGTAGAAGCCACCAGGGTAACCATTGCAAGTCCAAATAGTCCCAATGCAGATGGATCAGCGGTAACATGCTTTACCTTTGTTACATTTGTTGCTGCCATTTTATGCCTCCGTCTATAAATGTAGTAGTAAGATGCCACTCATGATTATACCAAAGTATGTTGTTCGGATAATTTTGAATATGACAAAATAAAATAAAATTTGCACCTCTAAAACTCTGTAGTATAATTTTTAAAGTACCACAAACTCACTGGCCGGAGCCTTATTAGGAGATGATTAAAATAAAAGCTATTGATTTGCGGAGTGATACGGTTACTTTGCCAACAAATGAAATGCGGGCTGCCATGCTTCCGCCCCGGTCGGGATGATGTATACGGCGAAGACCCTACCGTCCGGGAGTTGGAGGAAAAGGCTGCTGCTTTAATGGGAAAGGAAGCTGCTCTTTTTGTTCCTCTGGAACCATGGGCAACCAAATTGCCGTGCTGGTTCATACCAAACGGGGCGAAGAGGTTATTTTAGATAGTGACGCGCATATCTATTACTATGAAGCCGGTGGGTCCGCATTGCTTGCAGGTGTCCAGCTTAGCCCGGTGAAAGGATTATTAACTCCCCAGGGTCCTGAAATCCTTAAAAAATACCTTAGACCGGAGGATATTCATTTCCCTAAAACTTCCCTGGTTTGCTTAGAGAACACCTTTAACAGGGGAGGAGGAACGGTTTTAGCCCCAGCCACCATGGCAGACATATATGAGCTGTCACACAAGCAAAATCTTAAAGTTCACCTGGACGGCGCTAGGATTTTTAATGCCGCCATTAGCCTGAACATCAAGGTTAAAGAGCTTACTTGTTACTGTGATTCAATTATGTTCTGTCTTTCAAAGGGTTTGGCAGCCCCGGTAGGCTCCCTTTTGGCGGGAACTTCAGAATTTATTGGTACTGCCCGCAAGTACCGCAAGATTTTAGGTGGAGGCATGCGTCAAGCCGGTGTTTTAGCGGCTGCGGGACTAATAGCCCTTCAGTCAGTGGATAGATTAAAGGAAGACCACGCCAACGCCCATCGCCTAGCCACAGGCCTTTCCTCCATACCTGGCATAAATATAGACTTACAAAGGGTCCAGACAAATATAATTGTAGTAAAAGTTGCGGGTAAGGTATCGGCCTCTGAATTGGTGGACAAGCTGGCCGCCCATCAGATCAAGTGCGCAACCTTTGGACCAGGCATCATCAGAATGGTCACCCACAAGGATATCTCCCCCGAAGACATAGACCTGGTACTAGCAACAGCCAAAAACCTGCTAACCTGAGTCACTTCCAAAGCAAAGGCTCAACAATCAGGTACACCTGACAGTTGAGCCTTTGCTTTTATATTTGTTCAGTGAATCTGAAACCGTCCCCTGACTCAGCTTGTGCTTAGAACCCGTTGAGCAAGACGGCTACTGCGGAGGCGTGATGCTCCTCTTCTCGGGCCATACGTTCAAAAATAAAATTCTTATCTGGGTGTTCCTTAAAAATGTCTGCCATTTGACGGTACATTTTGGCCGCTGCCCCTTCCCGCTGAATGGCAATTTGCAAGACTTCTTTTGGTAACATTTCCGCATTAAGCTGTCCTGCTTCCTCAAAGCCGTCAAAGTAGACCTGCTCGTTAATGGGGTCGCCGGACTTCAGCCAAATCAGATACTCCAAATGATCCTTTTCATCCTGGGAAAGCTTCTTTAGAACTTTTACCGTTTCAGGGTTTTGGGACTTACCTGCCATCTCCTTGTAAAATATAAAGCTGCTCTCCTCGGATTTAATAGCCACATCAAGGATATCGTTAATAGTTAGCTCCATGACCAGTTCCTCCTTATATAGTTCCCATGTAACTATATTGTAGAACCCTTTTTATATTTTAGCCATGACAAAAGTATTGCATTTATCTTGCTTTAAAATTTGTTATTTCCTAACCAATTTTCATCTTGTGGGCTGAGTACTGCATGATATACCCACAGGACTCACAGAGGGTAATCACTACAGGCAGCCCTCGTTCTTGATTAACCTCGTAGGTGCCATCCTCTTTTCTAACCAGCTCATTAAGGGCAAAGATTTGTGGCTCCTGGTTAAGGGATTCCTCCGACATAATCATGACCATTTCTTTCTGGCATTGAGAACACACTGGCTTATTAATAATAAACACCCGCCTTTAGTTAAATTAACTTCATTTTACACTAGTTGGCTTTAATTAATAAGGTGTTTTTACATGGGTACCAGCTTTATCTGACCCCAGGCTGCCAATTTCTCTCCCTTTATTGCTATAGCACCTGCTACCCCGGTAACCGATGCGGCAAAATCCACAGCCCTTTGCACATCCTGTTCCGATTGAACCAAATTGCCTGCCGCGGTGGCTACAGCATCTGCCAAGGGCGTAGAGGGAGATAAAATAATGATAGCATCGGAATTGCCAAGCTCAAAGAGTGGCCCACGGTACCCGACGAAGTACAAATCCCCAGGGGTGTTTGCCAGCTTTTAATCTCTAAGGCTATTTTATTGGTAAAGGGGGAGGGACCTGCAAATACGCCAACCTTCCTGGTACTGGTGCTGCGCATAAATATATCTCCCCCGTTTTCAACAATAACGTCCCTGGTTCTCTTAGCAAGGGCTTTTCCTACATACTGGGCAAAGGCACCGGCAACTGCAGCCATGGGCCCTACCCCTGCTGCTCTGGCTGCTTCGGCCATCTCAATGGCCAGCTTCGGGGCTCCTTCTAGCAATTTGTGAGGATTTAGAGTCTTTTTAAACTGGAGATCCCGCTGAATGTAATCTTCCAGGGACTCTCTTTGTTCCTGTACCAACGATTCGATCCAAGAAACAAGTTCCGGACTAAAGCGGTCTCTCCGCACACCAATATCCAAATCCGTTTCCTGAATGCTAACTTGGAAATGCACCAAATCAACCTGCTTGTGCAGGTTACGATAGGTTCGCTGGATATATTCCAATTAGATCCTTACCTCCATTGCCCTTAATGGGCAAACCTTTAAACAATGTAGGCAGACAACACACTTATCACCATTGAATTTTACTTCCATTGAGGGACGCTCCATAAAGAGTGCCCCGGCAGGGCAGTGAACCGTGCAGGCTCCACAGCTGGTACACCGATCATTGTTGCGAACTACTTCCTGATTTAAGGGGTGTACGGTAATTCCCTGATCGCGAAGGTATTCAATACCTTCCTCATATCTTTCCCCGTCCAGGTCTAAAACCATGGTTCCTTCCAGGTGAGGATTTATCTTTGCCTTTACTATATTAACCACTAAGTCATAATCTTTAACCAAGTGATATATTATTGGACGATCTGAAGTTGTCGAACTAAAACGCAGTACAATTTTATGCGGTGCCATATCAACCCGCTCCCTTCTTTATCTTATATCCAGAGTTTTAGCCGCTAGGCTGCTGATGGTCCGGGCAGTAATTGTACAGGCTCTCCCAATTGGAAATCTCCCTTTTGAATCCAGGTTTTCAGGAGACCGGCAATTTCCCTAGCCTTTGGATAACTGGAAAGGGGTGCGGTGGCCACTTCCTTGCCTTCAACAGTTATTTTTCCTGATTTAAGCTGTGCATAACTTACCAGCCCTAGGTTCCCACCCACCCGGTTGGGATAATTTTCGCTGTAATCTACCACCGGAGCGTGCAGTTCCTCATCAGAAAGGGCAGCAAATTTTAAAATTTCTTCATTCAAAATCGGAATTGGAATACCTAAACCAACTGTCAGTGTTGCTCCATAACCCTGGAAGCTGGTACCCCTGAGCCATTGGGGTTTCATTTGCTTAAGATCACCCATTACAGAAAGGGTTCCCCCGGCCGAACCAACTATATTACCCTCATTGTCCTTAAGCCACCCTGGGAAATGCTGGGTACCATTCCAAACCACATAGCCAACTCCACCGCCTAAGAATATTCTTGTTCCGATGCCAATGGTAGCAAAGTTGGATCCTTCATTAGGGGACTTAATTGCCCTGAGGTTGATAGGTGGCATTCCCCAATCGTGGTTTCAATGTACCCATATAGGTATGGATGGTTTTATCACTCAGGTTTACTGCACAATTATAGTTCTGATAAGCATTTCTTGGGTTGAATAGGATGGCCTCATTAATCTGTTCCAAAGTAATGGTGGTTTCAATCTCCTTGCGGGGATAGCAATCGGTCCCATAGGAAAGGGCCTCTAGCTTAACCTCCTTACCGCTTACCAAATCTTCAATTACATGGCCTCCACCATAACGAAACTCCCCTGGGTAATTACTGTTGGTGGGATCATCCTCGGGAACCTCAGTAACCCCCATGTAAGCATCTACTGCAGCAATACCCGTATAAGCAGGAACATTGTTCAGCCAAACTTTCTGCATTCTAATACGTGGATTGGAATGACCAAAATTTAAAAACGCACCCGAGGAACACATGGGACCAAAGGTACCGGTGGTAACTACATCCACCTGGGCAGCAGTTTTGGCCAGCCCTTGCTCCCGGACTTTTTCAATTACCTCTTCAGCAGTTACAACAACCGCCTTGCCCTCTTTAATCCGGGCATTAATTTCAGCATAGGTACGTTCCACACCCATTTATATTTCCTCCTTCGTGCTCCCTTGCCCGTGTACAAAATAAACCTCTTCTTTACACAGAAGAGGTTTAACGATTTTATCGCTGCACACCTCTTATCTGTCAGAAGATATACTTCTGCAGGAATTAGCACCTGTCCGGAAAATCACCGGATGGTTGCTGGGTTTCATAGGGCCAGTCCCTCCACCTCTCGGGATAAGAGCACATTATTAAATTAAGTACTTTAAAGTTTACCAACCAACCAATTCACTGTCAACAGGTTTTTTATGGAATAATTTACCCCAAGCCAAGTGTCAGCTTCATTAATAATCCTTGACTTTCATGAATTAAAGCCACTGTATACATTTTCTGAATCTGTCACACCCTAAATAAAATAACGAAACAGGGGGTGATTTAATTTGAGCAACCATCATGAAGAGGATCTCAGACCGGATTTATTAGAAACCGGAGCATCGATGGCAATTATCAAGGCGAGGATAGTGAAGAGCTAAACACCATCTTCTACCATTATTGGTCTAGGTGACGGGTTTTCAGCCTGTTGAAAAGGATACAATAGGGTTTTAATAATCCCGAATATAGGTAGTTTCTCGACAATCTACAAAACCCGCCATCCCCTTTGGGGTGACGGGTTTTGCTTGTCTTATGAGAAAAGCTTGCTTACAGAAAGGTCTTCATGTATACGAATAATGGCTTCTCCCAGCAGCGGAGCCACTGAGAGCACTTTAATTTTATCAATCATCTTTTCCGGTGGCAGAGGAATGGTATTGGTAATAACAACCTCTTTAATAACAGATTCCTCTAACCTTTGGATGGCTGGCCCTGACAACACAGCATGGTACAGCAAACATAGATTTCTTTGGCACCACGCTCCATCAGAGCGGCAGCTCCCTTAGTTATAGTTCCGGCTGTGTCAATAATATCATCAATCATAATTACTGACTTTCCTTTTATGCTGCCAATAATGTTGGTAACCTCAGCCACGTTAGGCTCTGGGCGACGTTTATCAATGATCGCCAGGGGAGCTCCAATTCTTTCGGCCAAATCCCTAGCTCGGGTCACCCCTCCAATGTCGGGAGAAACCACTACCACATCCTTTTTCATGGTTTGATGAAAATACTCAGCTAAGATGGGGACTCCCGGCAGGTGATCCACTGGAATATCAAAAAATCCCTGTATCTGTCCCGCATGAAGGTCCATGGTAATCATTCTCCGGCAGCCACTGGCGGTAATAATATTTGCCACCATCTTGGCGGTAATCGGTGCCCTGGCTCTGGTTTTCCTATCCTGTCTAGCATATCCGTAATAGGGCATAACAGCGGTAATCCGTCGAGCAGAGGCCCTGCGCAATGCATCCACCATGATTAATAGTTCCATTAAATGCTCGTTTACAGGGGTTGAAGTTGGCTGGACTATAAAGCGTCAGCACCCCTTACACTTTCATCAACCTCGGCTCTTATCTCCCCATCACTAAACCTGGAAATTCTGGAAGCCCCCATGGTAACCCCAAGGTACTGGCATATTTCCTGGGCTAGTTCAGGGTTTGCGTTACCTGCGAATATTTTCAATCGTTTGCTACCGGAAGACATTGATTAACCTCCAAACTTTGGGAAAATCCCCTTTATTTACGTCTTTTTGCCCATTCTGCTACATTGGTCTGTCTTTCCCTGGCTACACCCAGTGCACCCTCCGGAACATCCTTGGTAATGGTTGAGCCGGCAGCTATTACCGAGCCTTTACCCACCTTAACAGGAGCCACCAGGTTGGTATTACTGCCTATAAAGGCGCCATCCTCAAGTATGGTTTTAAACTTGTTCTTGCCATCATAATTACAGGTGATTGTTCCTGCGCCAACATTTACCCTTTCACCGATGGTGGCATCACCCACATAACTCAGGTGAGGTATCTTACTGCCACTGCCGATGGTTGACTTCTTAATCTCAACAAAATCACCAATTTTGGCATTATCACCGATAAGGTTCCCGGGCGAATATAAGCGTAGGACCTACCACAGTACCATCCCCCATGCTGCTTTCGGAAACTACGGAATATTGGATATCCACATTATTACCAATAACACAATCAGTAATTTTACTGCCGGGACCAATGGAACAGCCGCTACCTATCCTGGTTTTCCCTAATAGAAAAGTCATGGGCTGAATAATAGTATCCCTACCCACCACCACTCCTTGGTCTATATAGGTATTACCTGGGTCAACAACGGTAACCCCTTGGGCCATGAGATCTTCCAAAACTTTCCGACGCAGCACCTGCTCTGCCCTTGACAGTTGAATACGATCATTTATGCCTTGAACCTCCTGGGCATCTTCCATGGTCACTGCCTGAACTATAAGCCCTTTACTAACAAATATTTGTATAACATCCGTTAGATAGTACTCTCCCTGGGCGTGGCAGGGGTTATTCGGCTAAGGGCCTCAAACAACCCCTCAATTTTAAAACAATATACACCGGTATTAATTTCCTCCACCAGAAGTTCCTCGGGTGCTGCGTCCTTCTGCTCCACAATCTTAGAAACTGCACCGTTTTCCCTTCGAATAACACGACCATATCCAGCGGGATTATCCATTTTTGCCGTTAGAAGAGTTGCAGCCGCACCGGTATCTTTGTGATATTGAGCTAATTTTTTAAGGGTACCTTCTCGCAGCAAAGGTGTATCGCCACAGACCACCAGCAAATGCCCCTGGGTTTCAAGGTATTCTCCCTTTGCTTGCATTAGGGCATGTGCTGTGCCAAGTTGTTCTTCCTGCAATACCACCTTGGCCCTATCCCCCACAAAGTCTATTACCTGTTCAAATCCAAAGCCAGCCACCACTACGGTTTTTGTAACTCCAGCATTGGCCACTGTATCCATTACATGACCTAGCATGGGTTTTCCACAGATTTGATGTAATACCTTTGGTAAATCAGACTTCATTCTAGTACCTTTTCCTGCCGCCAGGACCACCGCCCCAAGCTCCATTTCGGTGCCCCTCCTATCTTCAACATAAACACCATTTTTAGAAAAGCCATCCTGCTTGCAAGAGCAACAAAAATAGAAGCTTTTCTAATTTTTATACTATAGCATATCCCCAAATACAAAAGTTTTTGCCCACAACCTTAATTTTTCCACAAAAAATTTTAATTTCCTCTTAAAAATATCAAATTACGGCAAACAAAGAATATTCAAAATTAAACTTATCCCCCATAAACAGAAGTATGAGGCACACTAATGCCTCATGTTTTAATAATCCCCACGACATCATTAAAACCCAGCTGTATCCTAATTAAACAGCCGGATAAACCTGTACCATCAAGGGTTACAGGTTAAATAAAAAGGGGAGCCTTGTGCCCCCCTTGTATATATTATTACCAATTGCTTAGTTAAATAGCTTCTTGATAGGCTTGTAAGACTGCGCTTTGGATAATTTCTCTAGCTGATGATGTAATTGGGTGTGCAATATCGCGAAATTCACCATCCGGGGTCTTTCTACTAGGCATTGCTACAAACAACCCATTTTGCCCTTCAACCACCTTAACGTCGTGAATCACAAAGGCATCATCCAGGGTTACTGATACGATGGCCTTCATTTTGCCTTCTTGGAGCACTTTCCGTACCCGCACATCCGTCACGTGCAAATTATTCACCACCTTCCGCTGCCACAAATTCTGTTGGGCTAGTAAATTCTGCAGCGAAAAGGAAAATCCTGCTTCTTATATTAGGTTTCTTTTAGTTTTCTCATGTTTTTTTTTTAACTATTTCAAAAAATCCAACGTATAGCCCTCGTTTTGTAACAATTCGACAATTTCTTCTATATGTCGATGATTTCTGGTCTCTAAAGTAATGTCAACTTCCGCCTGCTTTAATGGCACGTTAGGTTTGATTCGATCGTGAACTATAGAAATTACGTTTGCCCCTGAAGCAGCCAACACAGACAGCAGTCTTTGAAGGGACCCTGGCTTATCAGTGACAATGGTCCTCATTCTTAAATACCGTCCCGCCTTCACTAAGCCTCGCTCTATGATTATAGATATGACGTTGACATCAATATTGCCACCACTAAGTATAACTGCAACTTTTTTTCCCTCACACCGGCATTTATTGTGCATCAATGCAGCAATCCCCACTGCTCCAGCACCTTCAACAATGAGTTAGATCTTTCCAGAATAGTAATAATAGCCCAGGCTATTTCTTCGTCATCCACCGTAACAATGTCATCAACATACCGCCGGGTCATCTCAAAGGTTAGTTCCCCCGCTTTACGCACAGCTATCCCATCAGCGATAGTCTGGGCGGACTTCAACTCATGTATCTGTCCTAAACGACAAGCCTCCAGCATACAGGGAGCATCGGAAGCCTCTACACCGATAATTCTAACCTCTGGTTTTAGTGCTTTAATGGCACAGGCTAAGCCGGAAATAAGTCCTCCCCCACCAATGGGAACCAAAACTGTATCCAAATCAGGTAAATCTTCTAACAGTTCCAAACCTACAGTACCTTGACCAGCAATAACCAAAGGATCATTAAAGGCATGAACAAATACCGCCCCAGTTTCCTGCTGAATTTTCTGAGCCTCGGCAAAGGCCTGGTCGTAGTCTTGCCCCGCCAGCACTACTTTAGCCCCATAGGATCTGGTGGCCTCTACTTTAGTAATTGGCGCACCCTCCGGCATAACTATGGTTGCCTGAATGCCAGCTTTACTGGATGCATAGGCTACCCCCTGGGCATGGTTACCAGCGGAAGCGGCAACTACTCCCCTGACTAGATCCTTTTCTGATGCGGCTATTTTGTTATATGCACCCCTGAGTTTAAATGAGCCTGTTTTTTGCATATTTTCTAATTTTAAAAATACTTCGCAGCCTGCCATCTGGCTGAAACCTTCGGCATGTTCCAGTGAGGTGTGTTTTACTATACCCCTGAGTCTTTCCCTTGCTTCATATATTTGTTCCAGCGTTACATTTATGTCAGCCACGTTCTTTGCCCCTTAGTAACCACCTTTAACATAGGAGGTTTGTTTTTAGTTTGTTAGGCTCTGCATAAGCTATTAACAGTCATTTTTTTACTTTCCTGGACTAAAATCTGTCTAATAAGCTGCAGATCATCCGGTTTATCCACATCCATACCCAGCTCCGGGAAGGCACAGGCTACAGCCCTTCCGTCAATCCCCAGTAATCTGGAGGCCCGGTTTTGAGCTTCTGTCAATGAAAGTTGGTGTATTATTAATTTTGTTAAGGTTACCAGCCCAACACGCCGGGCCAGTGACAGAGGTTTCTTTCTTAAATCAACAAGTTCCTGGCCGATGGCTAAACATCTTTCTACCTCCCCAGGATTAATTAGAAAGAGGTTTCCAGCAGTAAAGATACCCTCTTTAAATTTTACGTAAGTTCTGCGTGCCCCAGGAAACATTTTCTCCACAGACTCCCTGGTTACCAGCGGAAAGTAGATATCTGCCTGTTTATCTCCGCATAGGCTAAGAAAGCCTGTAACAACCTCCGGTGTCAAAAGGGGTATATCTCCCGTTGCTAATAAAAATCTCTCCTTCAGTAGGGAGCATCCCCTATTTAGATTTTCCATCACAGTAGTTCCTGATTCCACCAGCATTACCCCGGGAGGTAATACAGATTTTAGCTCGGCAGGCCCAACAACAATAACTCGCCCCACCTGTCCTGAATTTTGCAAGGCATTAACAACGTAGTTTACCATTGGATTTGGTCCTATTTCAATCAATGCTTCGTAGGGTACTTTGCTGCAGGATTGTAACGGCCCATTATTAAGACCCCCAGCTAAAACCATGGCCTCAATCATTCTTTTTATTTGCCCCCTTGAGGGAATTCAGCATACTATTCTCTGCATTATAAATATGTTCCCTAGCCAATGTCTGTGCCAATTCTACATTACGGTCGGCAATTGCATCAACTATTTGACGGTGTTCATCTACGGCATCCTTACTTCTGCCTGGTTGAGAAAGGGATACTGTCCTAACCCTTTGAATAATCTCCCTTAAATGTGTAATCATCACCATTAGCCTTTCATTGCGGCTGGCCTTATAGAGCAGATCATGAAAATCCGTATCAGTTTCAACTATGCCCTCTATATTTTGCTGGTTGGTTTGCTCAGAGTAGGCCACTAAAGATCTGTCAAGTCGATCAATTTCCTCATCTGTTATTCTCTCGGCAGCAAGCCCGGCCGCCAATGCCTCAAGGCAGCCCTCACTTCGAAAACATCTGTTACATCCTTTAGGGATATCCCAGCTACGTATGCTCCCTTGCGGGGAATCATGACCACAAAGCCTTCTAGCTCAAGCTTGCGAATGGCTTCCCTAACAGGAGTTCTACTTACACCCATTTCTTCGGCAAGTTGGATTTCCATAAGCYTTTCCCCAGGTTCCAACTTACCTGCAAGAATAGCTTCCCTTAATGTTTCAAACACAATTTCCCGCAAAGGTTTGTAGGCATCTAATTTTATTGGTACCAATCTTGCTCGCTCATCTCTCCCCATCCTCCTCAAACAACATAATGGTTTATAATTCCAGGTATCAGCAAAAATACCTTTCCACTTAAGTATTTTTCTATATCATACCCGTAACTAACACCTGACAATCCGGTAAATCAAGGCCCTTAGCAACCTCTTCCGCCGACTTAATGTCAGCTGTTAGCCCGAAAATGGTAGGCCCGCTGCCAGACATCAATACCCCCTGGCATCCTGCCTCTTTAAGCTTTGCCTTAAGCTCAATTAATTCTGGCTTTATTTGAATGGTAACACTCTCAAGTACATTAACCAATTCCCCTGCAACTTGTGTAAGGTTCCCCTCACCTAATGCCTTAACCATTGCCGAAGTGTTTGGTCTTAGCCCCAGATTATCCAAACTTAAATTCTGATAAACATCCTTTGTGCTTACGCCAAATGGAGGCTTTACAAGGACTACTCCGAACCTTGGTGCAGAAGCTAAGGGACTAAGGACTTCACCAATACCCCTGGCGATTGCAGTGCCGCCAAGCAGGCAGAAGGACACATCAGCCCTAGCTGTAGGGCCAGACCCATTAAATCATCTCTTTGTAAGCCAAGGTTCCATAGCTGGTTGAGACCCAGCATTGTAGCCGCAGCATCGGTGGAACCCCCGGCCAATCCTGCAGCCACAGGTATTTTTTTGTTCAAAGAAATTGTTGCTCCAAGTTTAGTGCCTGAGAATTCTCTCAGGAGATGAGCTGCCTTAAGTACCAGATTATCAGCTCCCTCCGGCACTGGTAGTCCGGTTACCATTAAGGTAATATCCCTCTGGGCAATATTAAAATTCAGAGTATCATGCAATCCTATACTCTGCATTATCATCTCTACCTCATGATATCCATCGGGTCGTCGGGCTAACACATCCAAGGTGAGGTTTATTTTTGCATGAGCCCGCAGGGTCACTGACATGATGATTCCTCCCTCAAAAATAGTATAACCTCTATTTCCCCAAATTTTGCAAAATACCTTTTACTAGTGGTGAGCTACAAAATCTGTACATAGAATAAATTAAGCCCTTTGGAAGGAGGAAATCTATGTCTAAGATAAATTTTTATCGGGCAGGCATGGAACTGGTAATTGATCCTGCCAGCAGGCAACTGAGTGTATATATGGGGGGGCAATTATCAAAAGCCTACCCCATTGCCGTTGGTAAGCCCGCAACCCCCACCCCGGCCGGTAATTACAAGGTCATTAATAAGGTACTCAACCCTGGAGGAGTTTTAGGCAGCCGTTGGATGGGGTTAAACATACCCGGGGGTAATTATGGCATCCACGGCACAAACAACCCCTCATCAATTGGCAATAAAGTATCCCTAGGTTGTATTCGCATGCACAACAAAAATGTTGAGGAACTATTCCCTCAGGTACCCGTAGGAACTCCCGTAGAAGTAAAATCAATCAAGGGCTATAACCAAAAGAGTGTACCAGCCAGCAACCCTAATGTAGATACCGGAACTGGCCCCCCCCTCGATCATTCTATCTATATAGTTCAACCAGGCGACACTCTTTGGAAAATTGCGGCAAAATTAAACGTTACCCTGGATGCCATAATAGAATCAAATAATCTTACTAATCCCAATATCCTGCAGGTGGGGCAGCAGATAAATATTCCTAAATAAAATCATTTCTTGAGCAGCAAGAAGGCTCCTGTAGCCATTAACAAGGTTCCGCCCACATGATACCAGCTGAAAGGAATTCGCTCCACTCCAAACAGCCCCAGGTGGTCGATGGCTGCCGCCGTCAAAACCTGTCCCACAATAATGGCCGTGGTAGCTGGCGCCACCCCTACTACAGGAATTGCCCGGGCCACCATATAAATAATCAATACACTTAGGACACCACCAAGATAGGTATACCATGGAGCACTAGCCATTTGCCAAGGTCGCAGGTTCCCAGATGACAGATGAATACCAATACTCCAACCACGACCGTTCCAACGGCATGAACTATGAAAGTAGTTTCCCAAAGTCCGATTATCTTGCCTAAAGCACTGTTCAGGGTTCCCTGCAGGGCCATGGTTAAGCCTGAAGTGGCAGCTATTATTAGTGCCAGTAATTTACCGTTCATAGGCCACCTCCCAAGTATGTCAATCGGAATAAAAAAAGCAAAAGGGGAAGCAGAGGGACGTTCTTTGCTTCCTGCTCCTCTGCTTCTACTAACCGTATTTAGCCTATATAATACACCCTTACACTAAAATATCATGCCCCAGAGTTCTAAGTGTCCCCCTTAGAAAATCAAGGTGAATGGCCCCTGGATCAAAGTCAATAGAAACGGTGCTCTCCTCCAGATTAACCATTACCTTGTCCACCCCATCGATCTGGGATAGGTAGGTTTCTATCTCCTCCTTGTCATGGATACCCCCTTGTAGCCCGCCTACTTTAAAGGTCTTTGTCATGTTTTGGTGATTTTTAATACATGGGTCGCTCAATTCTTTCACCTCCCCTTCATCTATTTTCTGCCACAGCCGGAAGCATTATACCCCTAAGAAGAGTAACAAGAAAGGTACGCTTAATCAGTATCCTTAAGCGTACCTTAATTATGAAGAATTTATTTATACTGACCCAATGGGCCAGGTGTTGTTATAAAAATTCTCCCTGTATTGCTGTATCTACCCGGGTTATCCCCGCGCCGGTCATTGACTTAGCCGGCCATTTCTGCGCTTTAGCTCCTGATAATAACCTCCGACGCAGTACATCAATCCCTTCTCCGGGGTACCTAGCCCTAAGGAGTGCAGCGGCACCGCTAACATGGGCCGCAGCCATGGAGCTACCGCTTAAACTGACATAAGAGCCCCATTTATAAGAGGAAATAATGCTGCTCCCCGGGGCCAGCAGATCAACCTCCGGCCCACTGCTGCTATAACTAGCCAATCTACCCTACTGTCCACTGCAGCTATGCAAAGTGTTTCGTCAAAAACTGCAGGGTAATCAACAGTACCAGGTTCACCATCATTTCCGGCGGCGGCTACTATCAAGAGCCCGTGCTCATGCGCCGTCCGAACTGCTTCTTCAAACGCCCGGCTATATTTGTCTGTGCCGAAACTCATATTGACCACGTCAATTCTGTTATATAAGCACCATTGTAAGGCCTCAATTGCTCCCAGAATCGTTCCGTTGCCAACCTCATCTAGTACCTTAACCGAATAAAGCCATGCTTCCGGTGCCACACCTATAACTCCACTGTCACTATCTTCAGCGGCAATGATCCCGGCAATGTGAGTTCCATGGCCGTTATCATCCTGGAAAGATGTACCCCGCTTAATCAGGTTTATCCCGCCCTTAAGATTGTTCCTTAAATCGGGATGGTCCCCGTCTATCCCAGAGTCAACAACCGCAACCCTTACTCCCCTACCCCTGGTTTCTTGCCAGCAGACATCAGCTCCAATATAGTGGACTCCCCAGGGCATTAGTTGTTCATTCTCCCACCAGGTCAGCTTATTTTTTTGGTGTAACCATGGCAGCAATTTTATTTTAATATTTTCTTCAATTGCCAAAACCCCACCGGTAGCCATTATTTCCGTATCCGAAACTTCTCCTGGCACTATACAAAATACACCGTTAATATTAGGCAGGGTTCGGACTTCCTGCGCTCCCATCCAGTTAATTAGCCCGAAATGGGGCGGGGTCAGTTCGCCACGGTGGAGGCGAGTCTTAAATAATATAATTCTTTCCCTTGACTTGGTTTCGACCATAGCCTCATCCCTCCGACCCCTTAAAGGAACTATTCCTCCAGCTTCTCATCCTGCTTCGCTTTAACGACTTCATTACTTTCGCCAAATAGCCCCTGGAGAAGGCCCCCCAGTGGACTAAGCACTGCAGCTAAATCAACAGGTTCCTTAGTTTGATTTGCTGATCTGGCTGAGCCTTGAGCTTCACCACTTTTAACTGTTGTTGAAATCGAGTCTAACATCACCCCTAGGCTTCCAGCTACAATATCCATAATCCTACCTGTGACCTTTACTCCTTTAATCACCTTACGCACGGTATCTTCCACAGATAAGTCTCTGCTTTGAACTTCTTCCTGAATAGAAAGTTTCTCCACAAGTTTATTAAGTTTTGCAAGTCTCCTATCCAGTTGTTCCTCAGCCTCTCTCTGAAGCTCAACCTTTGCCATAATCTCAACAAGCTTATCCATGTTTCCCAGCACACCGGAAACCTGGTCCAGTTCACTTCCTCTTTGTTCGTAGATGTTTTCCACCCTTGAGACCAGCTGCTCTAGGTTGCTGGCGAGCCGGTTGCTGGATTTTTTGGCCACCTTAATCAACTCCTTACCCTAACTTACACCAGCTCAATTTGATCCTTGGATGAAAGGGCTACACAAGGTGTAGCCCTTTCAAAGAAAAAGGATTCAAAACTTTTGTACTTACTAACTAGCAAAACGAGAAGCAGCAGCAGAAGATAGCCAGTGCCAGGAACAGATATAAGCCGAGCAGATGTAGCGGCAGTAGGCCACAGAAAACCAAAGCAATACCGATAATAAATAGGGCCAGCAATAGGCAGCAGCATAAACCTAAATTACCACCGTAACCTCCGGCAACTTTTTCCTTGATGCTTTCTAGCACGTTAGACATCAAAATTCCTCCTTATGTTAAACTCCATGAACGATTTCCCGGGACCGTTCTTACATTAAATTATGAGGGAATCATACTTTGTGTTACAGGATGTAAAGACAAATTTTTCATGTGGA
The DNA here is from genome assembly GCA_004143605.1 of Desulforamulus aquiferis. Classification (GTDB taxonomy): domain Bacteria; phylum Bacillota; class Desulfotomaculia; order Desulfotomaculales; family Desulfotomaculaceae; genus Desulfotomaculum; species Desulfotomaculum aquiferis. The sequence goes on along the minus strand of AWVY01000012.1, from coordinate 33,192 downwards.
AGTAAAAAAGGACGTCCGAGCTATCGGGCCATCCTTTTAAATACAATAGATAATGCTTCCTTTGGCTATTCTAGGTCTCTTACTGGTTGTAAATACCACAAATTTAAAACAGCCCGGGTAGGTTAGCTAGATTAAGTCCGGTAATTTTAGAGACTTCCTCCTTTGCTTTTTCCTTACTATTGGATTGAGCAGTATTATAAGCCTCTATTATCATCTGACCCAGCTCTATAGGATCTATTTGGCCAACAAGATCAGGATTAAAACGTACTGCCAGTATATTTTGCTGCCCATTCATGATTACTTTTACTACTCCATTTCCACCGTTCCCCTCAACGGTGAGACTTTTTAGTGTTTCCTGTAAACCTTGCATTTGCCCTATTATTTTGGACATATTCCCAAGCAAGCGTCTCACCCCCTATTTTGGAACATGTTTATATAGTTGCCAATATTAATTCCTGTTAATTTAGCTACCTCTTCCTGCACTTTATTTCTAGTTTCCTGCTGACTAATCCTGAGACTTTCCACAACGAGATCCTCTAGTTGGGTAATATCCCCTTTGATCAAATCCGGGTTGATTTTAATTCCTTGAAGCTGCTGGGAACCATCCATTTGAACACTTACAGCTCCATCCCCCACTGATATTTCCACACTTATTCCTTTAAGGGATTCATGCATGTTTTGTACTTGGGATAATATACCACCTAAGTTTCCAAACACCTTGTTCAAAACCTCCTTGTTAGAAGATGTAATTTAACCCAGTCTAGGATCCCACTTAAGGATTCCCCTGGGACCCGGAAACTCTTTCCTTGGTATTTCCCTAACTGGTTTGCTTTTTTCTTCGGGTTGGGGAACAACTTCTTCCTTTTTCGGAACCTCTTTATTCTTTGGTGGTTCCGGTTGACGCATATGTCCGGGACCCATCATATTTGCCAGCACTCCCACTAGGGCGGCGGGGTTAATTCCCCCTGCTCCCTGCCCCCCTCCCAGCATTCCAGCTAAGGCTGCCAGCAGGGCGGGGTCAATACCACCTTTTACAGGCTCCCCCTGTCCTTGACCCCGCTGGTGAGGGCCACTAAGCATTCCAGCCAGTGCAGCTAAAAGCCCGGGGTCTATATAACCCATTCCTGGCACAGGATTTTGTGTTGCTGCAGGCGTTGGGTCAGGGACAGTACCCCCTAGCATGCCGGCTATTTGGCCAGCCAATTCTCCGGTTCCCCTGACCTTTTGGTCATCTGGAAGAATTTTGTTCATGCAGTTGACAATTCCTAACAGATTCATCAAGGCTAAAAGTATCATCGTATTATTTTGGTCTGCACCATTAATTGCCTGAAAATTTAACAGCTTTAGCAATGATTCGTGCAGGCCTTGGGACAGTAATTCCCCCTGTTCCTGGTGCTTCGTTTCATCCCTTGAATTAAGCCTTTCTTCTCCCTTACTATTCTCCACCCCGGTCCCCCCTTTGGTAAAACGCTAACACTATAGTATATGTATGCAGCCAGTCATGGTGCTCCTTAATACAGCTTATTAGCCTGGTATAAATAGGAAGTCGCCCGAAACCGGACGACTTCCCATAATAACTTTAAATAACTAGGCGCGCACCACCAATGTGGCATCATCAATTAAAACATAGCCTACATTTGCATCACTATTTGGAGTAAAGGTAATCTGTACATACCCAGAGGCAGCCCCCTCAGGAGCAGGACTGGATAACAAGCATCTCTGTACCAGTTTCCTGGAGTTAGCTCCTCATCCTGAATAAGAACTACTCCGGTAGAATTAATAATTCTACCTACATCATCAATAAATACCACCCTGGCCTCAACTGTATAATCAACCGTTGCTCCTAACAGGGGAATTACTTCCTGAATATAGAAGCAAAATTCATATCTTAGTCCGGGGCGAAGAGCTCCTGGTGGAATTTGCTGTACCAGTGAAGCAACGTTAGCCGGATTAGCAAAGGGGGCAGTTGGATCCTGTGGATTAGCCGGAGGTCCGCCTAATCCCACTGAGTAGGTTCCATTGGTTCTGCCGGGCTGACCAACAACATAGTTGCTTCCCCCCCACACTGCCAGCACATTTCCTGCAAAGGCCTCAAAGCCAGTATTGGATAACACTTGTTGACCAATTAAATCATCGGGCGGAGAGCAAGTCTGAATAAATACCTGCTGATCCTCGGTTATCTTTAAGATAAAGGTGATATTGGCAATCTGCTGAACCCGACTGGCCTTTAACATCTCAAAGCTTAGGTCAACATCCACATCACGGAAGTCGATATCAATATTTTGTGGAGCACCTACCACTAAAGGCGGCCTTAACTCTATACTTTTTCTAAATGGCACATCCTCGCCCACGTGGCGTACGTCATCATCCCTATCAACATAATAGACTTGTTTATGCAGTGTTCCGGTTACATTAATTCTGCGTATCTCAGATGGGCTCACGCAATTTTTATCACCAAAATGAACTGTCGCCTTCTTGCTGGGGCAAGGACCTGTTCCTACCCCTCCCACCATTGTCGGCTAAAGACTGGCTCAGCCTCCAGATCCCTCACTACCACATCGATATGGTCTACTTTTTGGCTTGCTCAGGAAGACAAAGTACATTATCCACCATTACTGAGGAAGGTACATCGGCTATGACGATGGGTAGTTTAACCAGAACGCACTCACCTGTAAAGGCTACCGGAAATAAACCGTTAGGCATGTTTTTACCTCCTTTTAAAGTAATTTATATTTAACCCTTGGCTACGCAAGGAATTCTAATAACATCGCCTACGTTCAAGGAATCAGGATCAGTAATTTGTGGATTAACAGCCAAGATGGCCTGCACAGTGGTCCCAAAGCGCTGGGCTAACCTGGCCAAAGTATCACCCCTGGCAATGGTATAATTAAAGGTGGTGCCTGGCACACAAACTTCTGGCTCCACTGTGGGAGTAGGAGTTGGTTCAGGAGTGGGCTCAGGTAGTATTACCTCGGTAACAACTTGTCGTCTAACAGTCTCAGTTACCCTGGCACAAACTTCTAAGACAGCCTCTAATACCAAATCGCAGCTATCCATCTTAGCATTGGTCCACTCTACATTTACAACAATCTCTACACTGTCGTCCGGACGGGCACCGGGAACATCAATAAATGTCTTAAAGGAAACCTTTCTATGGATCATATGAACTGCTTGATCTTTCTTTAATGCAACATATAGCACCTGAAACTCTATAGTTCCCCGGACCAATACTTTGTCATTAATAACATTCTTATCCTTAATTGTGATATCACGGATAATTACTTCCTTAACCTTGTCAATATCTGGCTTCTCTGCGGGAGGTTCTTGGGCGTCCCTGACAACTACCTGCTTGCAAGCTTCCCCTACAAGGCTTTCAACATCCAAGTTGGCAGTCTTAACAGTTTCGGCACCTATAACCTCTGTAATTACATTGACCTCGCGATCCTCAACCACCCGGGCCCTCACCTTGAGAACGATGGTAACAGATATATTGCAAGCATCTGTATCCGATACATCCGCATCACAAGTTTCGACCATAACGTCAACATAGACGTCCATATCCTGCTCTGCACCTGGAATTTCAATGAATGTATTAAATTTAAAGGTCTGGCTCAAGGTGTGAACTGTCTGGTCATCCTTGAGTGCCGTGTAAACGCATTCCATATCCACTTCGCCATCAATAATTACCTTGTTCTTAATTATTTTGGCGTTGGTTATTTCCACATCACACATGCACTTGTGAACCTTCTCAATATCGGGTTTATCCTGGGTAGTTCAAATTCCTGGTCGATAAGTACCTGCTTTGTCCGGGAACCAACAACATGCTCCAAAGTCATAACTTCAGACTCACACTCAAAACCTTCTGGACATTCCACCAGGGCGTCAACTTCAACTTCCTCAGTTACCCTTACGGTAACCATTATTACCGCAGCAACATCCCAATCGTCGGCACATTTGGGGTCTCTGGTCAAGCTCACATCCTCTACTACAATGTCAACTTCAACTTCCATGCCCGGCCTGGCACCTGGAACATCAACAAAGTCGGTAAAGTCTAGTTCCTCATGAAAGGTGTGAACAGACTGGTCCTTTTTAAAGGCCTCGTACATAACTTCCAGCTTTAAAACGCCCTCAACAACTACCTTGTTGGGAATTATGTTTACTTTTTTAAGCCTTCCTACTGCATAGGTTGAAAGGACCTGTCAACCTCTGGTTTAGCTTCTGGTACAGAGATAATACCACGCACTATGGTCTGCTCAGTATTTTCAGCGACTACCTCTTGCACCCTGAGCTTCTCTGTTCTCAGCGGCATGGTTGTGGCTCTTTCATAGGTGCGTGATTTGCGGTACCGCGACTTAGACAGTTTCTTCATGGCCATTTATCGTAGCCTCCTTTCAGAATATCTCCTTAATATATATATTGGATTGGCTGGAGAAATGTGCTGAAAATGTGGTCAATCCTTAAGAAAAAGCAAAAAACAGGAGGAAATATATCCTCCTGCTACCTTATTGTGGTAATTCTTTTCATTTTCCTATTGCTTGCTTGTCTATCCTTGCTATCTAGTTGGTTATATCTCGTTACCTCCGGGCAAACATTTGTACCCAGATATAACCATATCCATTATAACTTTGGGTAATCCCTACACCCAATTCATTAAAGTTGGCGTTTAGAATATTGGCTCTGTGTCCAGGACTGTTCATCCAATCCTTCATCACCTGCTCAGCGGTCCTCTGTCCCATGGCGATATTCTCACCTGCAGCAGTATAGCTTATCCCATGTTTTCTCATCATATCAAAGGGTGAGCCATAAGTAGGAGATGTATGGGAAAAGTATTTCTTCTGCAGCATGTCCTGGGCTTTTAGCTGTGCAACCTGGGTTAAATCCTGTTTAGCCACCACGGGCTTTAATCCTTGCTTTGCCCTTTCTACATTCACCAAATCAACCACCTGCTTCTGAAGATCCGTCATAAAAGACTCAGAAGGGGCTGGCTGAGGCGCCGGCTCTGGCGTAGGTGTTGGTGTTGGTGTTGGTGTAGGCTTTGGTGTTGGTGTTGGCTGGGGCGCGGCTGTACCTGGACATTTTTCTTGGCAGCTAGAAGCTGTACACATAGCAAACCATTTTTAGTTTCAGTAATAACTAACCCTATGCTGTTATACTTGCTATTTAATAGGGACTGACTTGCATACTTTGCTAGTTGCTTATCAACAAGGGTTTTTACGTCTGCGCCGCTAACCATTGTTTGTCCAAGGGAGCTATAGCCACCGTTTACTGCAGTCTGATATAGCATAGATTGCCCAGGAATTTGACCAGTTGACTGGTAATATTTTAAATTTTTAGCAGCTTGGGCAGATAATTCAGCATCATAAACTAAGGCTGGAAGACCCGCTTTGGTTCTGGCCTGGTTAATTAACTCTGCCATTTTGAGTTCGTCTCCTGCAGCGGCCTGGGCAGCTGGGGGCCATTAGAGGCAACAGAATTGCCAGTAGGAACAAGGTAGCCAAAATCATAGGTGCTTTTCTTAACCGATAATACATTCTTTCCTCTCCTTTTTTGCCTCCGGAGTTAGCTGACGGGTTCGGGCAAGGATAACCCTACTTTCAAAAGAAGATTCACCCCAGAATCGGTTCCTCCGTACCCAGTTGTCTAGGATTCGGCTTTGTTTTTAGCTATACCGGTAAATTCCGGTTAAATAGCCTGTCCTTACTATACACAAAAATTGGGTTATCTTACAAAACCCGTAATCCCTGTAAATATTTTATTATGTATGCTGAATAAGGGTATTGTCGAAATTTCTGGTTTTATACTCACTATTAAACACCTATACCATACATTACCATGAAACAAAAGCCCCGGGTTCAACGTCCCAGGGCTTAAGCATATTTTAAAGGTCTATGTTTAATTTGTCCAGTACTGTTTTTATATGGTTAAATACTGTAACCTTTTCTGAACCGGCAAAGAGAAGACCTACTGCTTTATTGCCCTCTGTGAGCACCAGGGAGCCACTGTCTCCCCCCTGGGATTTCATATCTGTAATCACCTGGTCAGTAAAGTGGGCTGAGTTTTCATCATCAAGTTTAACATCCAGGGTGACTGCCACAGCCGTTACCTTACCCCTGGTAATGCCGGTTGTTCGACCACTTTTAACCACCGACATTCCCGGCTTTGCCTCAGCAATTCCGTTAACTGGCCCCAGTCCAAGGATTTCCTCGGTAATTAAATCTGGACTCATGGGGCGGGCAACGGCACAATCCACGATATTAGCTGGGCCACCCCGTTTAAAAAACTTTAAATCATAACTGGGTCTGATGGCATGCACAAATATATTAGCCAATCTGGCGGCTCCGTTAGCTATGGGACAGGTGCTGGGGATTCACCCTTTTGCATAGGTATATATCTAACCAGTGTTGCTATGCGGTTATCCTTAGTTCCTCCGTCATATTCTCCCGGTTGAAAAACGGGATCTCCTATTGCTGCTCTCCCATCATTCCACTGGAAGCATTAGCCAGGATATGGTTGTTTGATAAAATTAATTTTTCCCCTGTATTCCTATCCTTCACAACTGCTCCAAAGGTCCCGGCACTAACCCGATAATGGCCGATACTGAGTCCTGGCTGAGCCGGCCTGCTTAGTTTCTTTCTATCCACATCCAGCAGCCTTACCTCGCCGATCTCAATAACATCTGTTTCAAGTCCATTAATTTTAAAGGGCACTTGCTGCTCCCTGGAAAGACTTTCCAGGGGCTCTTTCTTTTTGACAAAAACAATAATTGCCGGCTGCTCAGTACGATTCATTCCCACCTGCTTGGGACCGACTCCCACTCCAACCACATTTTTCATGCTTAATAATTTCCACCTGGCACGATCCAGGGTTTTGATAAACTTATCCATAAAGGAAATCCCTCCCTAAAAAATCCTAGACCATCTTATGCTAGACTTTTAGGAAGGGCCACCCTTTTAAAATTCTGTTTTCGGCACACCAAGACGGTGTTTACCCCTTGTTTCCACTCCTCCAATACCATCAAAGCCAGTGATGGTACTGGAAATAATCTCCCTAATGGCAATGGGATCATGGATGGAGGTATAGGCAATTTTCTCAACGACAAATACCGGGTCGAAGGCATGAATCAAAACCCTTTTAGGTGAACTAGCAAAATTGGCCCCGGAGCTTAATATTGCCTCATAGCAGGATTGGCAGGCCCCTGCAAATATCACCAAGTCATCCCTGCTCTTCTCGAAGGATCTGGCAATTTTAACAGACTCAATAAAATATTTGGTGTTATGATAATTTTCTATGTCTGTAAAGTCCTTAACTCCTTTTTTAATCCGTCATGCCCGGTAAGTACTAAAATATCGGGGTAGTGCTTTTCTAGTAACTCTTGAACTCTTTTAGGTTGTTCCTTTTCGCTTATTGCATAGCCATAGGCTGGTATAGAGAGATTGCGATAGGTGGTCATACAAAGATCCAAGTAATCCTTATCTCCATCTAAATGAAGTACACTACCGGGCACATCAAAACCCTCGACATTATCACCCTTTTTATCTTCCTTTTTATCTGCCGAACGCACCATTATACAATTGCCGTCGGTACATCTTTTTAGCCGCTCTGCCCTTTCCTCAATTCTTCTCCTCATTACCCGATCCATAACCTCAGCATTTTTTCTTAAAGTATTGGTCCAGTAGCTTGCTACCTCTTTAGCATCAATTTTTCCAGATCATCCACAAGGCGCTGGCATAAAGGCGAATATCAAGCCCCTTGAGATTAGCATACACCTTCCCGTCGTCTCCCCGGAAAACACTCAATACCTTAAAAAACAAATCTCTGCTATATGATTTTCGGGCGACTATATCTCCCTCGTTAATTACAGACAACTATATCCCCCCTCCCCTAATTTACTTCATCCTATGAATAAGAAGGATTAGTTGTGATTGTTCGTTCAGAGAGGGTTGGATTTATCAAACTGACTTGTATGCATCATGATTTTTTGATATGATTTTTTAAAGTGTTCTGCGAAATGGGGGAATTAAAATGTCCAAAGTGGAAAAAGCTGTCTCCTGCTTTGAGCAGGGCTTTCTTTGTTCCCAAGCGGTCTTATCTACCTTCAGTACTGATTTGGGCCTGGACAAAGAAACTGCCCTGAAGGTCTCAGGTGCCTTCGGGGGAGGAATGGCCAGAATGGGAGAGGTCTGTGGAGCGGTAACCGGTGCCTACATGGTCATTGGTCTTAAGTATCTAGCACAAGCTGAAGATAGTGGTTTCAGGGAAAAGACCTACCAACTGGTCAAGCTTTTCAATGATGACTTTAGCTCAAGAAACGGCTCTATTAAATGCAAGGAGCTACTTGGCTGTGATATAAGCACTTCCGAAGGCCTCCAAAGGGCCAGAGATCAAAATTTATTTTCCTCTATCTGTCCAAATCTGATCAGGGATGCAGCAAAATTTTTAGAGAAAATTCTTTAGAATACAAACGCCACCATTGCTGGTGGCGTTCAGATTATCGAGAAACTACCTATATTCGGGTTTTAATAATCCCTTACGACTCCTCTCTCCGCAGTGGACAGCGCTAATCGCTTGCCTCGGGCGAAAATGGTCCGCCTTCGAGTAAACATCGTGTTTACCTCAGGCTTTCGCGGACATCATGTCCGCTCACCCATTTTCGCATCCTCAGCTTCGCGAAGCGCTGTTTCCACTGCTCCGAATGTCGCTGTTCAGGATTATTAAAACCCAGTTGTATCTTTTTCAACAGTCTGAAATACCCTGGATGAAACCAGGGTATTTTTTTGGTGCGAAAAAAGTTTAACAAAAATATCTTTATTTAGGAGGAAAGTATTCCAAAATAGGAGAAACTAAAGAAAATCTTGTATACATTATCTTTAGATATTAAGTAGGAGGTCTTGCTGGTGGCTGAGGAAACAAGACAATTGACGCTGGTTTTGGGAGTAATTGGAGCAGATGTACATGCCGTGGGCAATCGCATTCTTGAATATGCTCTCAGCGAGGCTGGTTTTAAAGTGATCAACATCGGTGTAATGGCATCCCAGGAAGAATTTGTCAATGCGGCAGTCGAAACTAACGCAGATGCCATACTGGTTTCTTCCCTATACGGTCATGGTGAGATAGATTGTCGGGGCTTACGTGAAAAGGCAATAGAGGCAGGGGTAGGTAAAATCAAGATGTATGTCGGAGGCAATCTGGTGGTGGGCAAGCAGGACTGGAACGAGGTGGAGAAAAAATTTATCCATATGGGTTTTGACCGTGCCTATCCTCCTGGTACCATGCCCCAGGACGCTATAGATGATATTTTGCGAGATCTTGGTTTTACCCAGAAATGTTAGGAGGGACCGGTATGGAGCTGGCCCTATTAATTGATTTTGGCAGCACCTATACAAAAATCACAGCCGTTGATATTAGCGGGGTGGAAATTATAGCTACTGCCAAAGCCATCACAACAGTGGAAACAAATATTTTAGAAGGACTGGAACAAGCTCTGGAGAAAATCAGACCGGCTTTTGGTGGAGATTTGCCGGAGTTCAAATATAAGCTGGCCTGCAGCAGTGCAGCAGGAGGCCTGCGTATGGTGGCTATTGGCCTGGTTAAAGATCTCACGGTGGAAGCTGCCAGACAGGCTGCCCTAGGGGCAGGAGCCGTGTATTGGGAGTATATGCCCATCAGCTTACCCGGATTGAAATAGAGGAGATTGAAGCTAGCTGCCCGGACATTATTTTATTAGCGGGAGGAACCGACGGGGGTAATCGCGATACAATTATCCACAACGCCCATATGCTGGCTGAGGCAAAATGCGGTGAGACAGTAATTATCGCCGGCAATAAGTCTGCAGCTGAAGAAGTTAAGGATATTCTGGTTCGTGCCGGTAAAGATGCCATTATAACTAAAAATGTTCTGCCTGAATTGAATAAATTGAATGTGGAACCAGCCAGGGAAACTATCCGAAATACGTTTCTTGAAAAGATAGTTGAGGCAAAAGGGCTTAAAAGGGCGGAAAGTTATATTCAAGGGGTATTAATGCCAACCCCGGCGGCAGTCCTTGAGGCTGGCAAGCTTTTATCCAAAGGTACAGAGGGTGAGCCAGGCTGGGGCGACTTGATAATTGTTGATATTGGAGGCGCTACAACGGATATCCATTCAATGTCGGATGGTTTTCCTACAAAATCAGGTGTTACCTATAAGGGAATACCGGAGCCCTTTGCCAAGAGAACTGTTGAAGGTGATCTGGGTATGAGGGTCAGTGCACGCTCTTTATTGGAATCGGTTAGCATTGGCAAACTCGCTTCCCAATCAGGGGTAACGGAGCTAGCTATTGCATCTTATATTGAGTGGGTGCGTCAGAACATTGATTATCTGCCCGAAACCGAGGAACAATGGAAAATAGAAACTGCTATGGCTAGGGCAGCTACAGAACTAGCCGTAGAAAGGCACTCAGGCACATTGGAAACCATGTGGACACCCATGGGTGCAGTATACGTCCAGCATGGTAAAGATTTAACCAGCACTCCCTGTGTTATCGGTACCGGGGGTGTAATTGTAAATCATGCCAAACCTGGTGATATTCTGCTGGGGGTCAGTGATAAATCTGACCAGACAACAATTCTTAAACCTAAAAATCCAAAGCTTATGCTGGATAAGGATTATATACTAGGGGCGGCAGGGTTATTGGCGGAGGTTAACCCTAAGGCTGCCCTGGGTTTATTAAAAAAACAATTGGTAGAGATCTAGTGAGGGAGTGAAATAGTTGCAACTGATCAATAAAAAACTTGACTGGGATAAATTTATGGAACTTCGTCAGGGTGTACTAAATACTTGGCCCACCGGACAGGAAGTTGATTTGGAAGAGGCCATTGATTATCAATCTAAACTGCCCCAGGATCGTCGATTTGCCAGTAAATTGGAAGCTGCCAAGAAAGAGGGAATAACCCTGGCCCAGCCAAGGGCAGGTGTAGCACTTGTCCTTGAACACATCGACCTGCTGCAGTATTTGGTCAATGAGGGAGGGGCAGACCTTTTGCCAACCACCATTGACAGCTATACCAGACAAAATCGCTATAATGAAGCCCAGGCTGGCATTGAAGAGAGTCGCTCGGTAGGTCGGTCCATGCTTAACGGTTTTCCGGCGGTAAATCATGGTTAGATGCCTGCAGAGAGGTTGTTGAGGCAGTTAAAGCACCCATTCAAGTACGGCATGGTACCCCGGATGCAGGTTATTGGCGGAAATAACCCTGGCGGGAGGTTTTACTGCCTACGAGGGAGGGGGCATATCCTATAATATACCTTACGCCAAGGATGTTCCTTTGGAAAGGTCCATCAGGGATTGGCAATATGTCGATAGGCTGGTGGGTTATTATGAAGATAAGGGTATTTCCATAAACAGGGAACCCTTTGGTCCCCTAACCGGAACTTTAGTTCCTCCTTGCATTTCCCACAGCATAGCTATAATCGAGGCCCTGCTGGCCGCTGAGCAAGGGGTAAAAAGTTTAACCCTTGGGTATGGCCAATGCGGCAATCTAATTCAGGATGTGGCTGCCATACGTTCCCTGGAGGAATTGGCAGAGGAGTATCTAGGGAGATTCGGCTATCGAGATACAGTTGTTACCACGGTTTTTCACCAATGGATGGGAGGTTTTCCCCAGGATGAAAGCAAGGCCTTTGGTGTAATTAGCTGGGGAGCTGCCACTGCCGCCATGTCTAAAGCCACTAAGGTTATTGTTAAAACGCCCCATGAGGCCCTAGGCATCCCTACCAAGGAAGCTAATTCAGCCGGAATTAAGGCTACCAAACAAGTCCTAAATATGCTTAAGGATCAACCATTACTGGAGACAATAGAGCTAAAGAATGAAAAGGATCTAATTAAGGCAGAAACCAGGGCTATTTTGGAACGGCTCCTTGAATTTGGTGAAGGGGATATAGCCTTAGGAACAGTTAGGGGGTTTCAAGCTGGTGTTATTGATGTACCCTTTGCCCCCAGCAGGTTTAATCTAGGTCGGTTACTACCGGCCAGGGATCATCATGGGGCGGTTAGACTTCTTGATTTTGGCAACCTACCCTTTGGGGATGATATAAAGGATATTCACAGGGAAAAAATAGCCACCAGGGGCAAAGCTGAAGGAAGGGAGCCTAGCTTTCAAATGGTTATTGACGATATCTATGCCATTGGTAAGGGAATGTTAGTAGGCAAGCCCCGTTAGTTGTTGCTTAGAAGCATAAGAGGGGAGTCAAATCATGAGAATTATCGGTGCTGTTGTTTCGCCGGGTTTAACCGGCTTTTATTTTGATGATCAAAAGGCAATTAAGATGGGACGCAGGCAAGACGCTTTGCCCTATTGGGGGAACCAGTTACAAATGGTTTTTCTGCCGTTAGGCAGAGGGGGGAGTCTATATCCATTATGCTTCTTTTGGAGGATGGCTCGGTAGCTTATGGGGACTGTGCTGCGGTTCAGTATTCCGGTGCCGGGGGACGAGACCCACTTTTTATTGCAGAAGAATTTATACCTGTTTTAGAGCAGGAAATACTGCCTAGACTAAAGGACAGGGAAATCACGGGATTTAGGCAGCTGGCGGAGGAATTTGACAGACTTAGAAGAACGGATGGGGACCAATATCACACAGCCATACGCTATGGCATTACCCAGGCTTTGTTAGATGCGGCAGCAAAAGCTTCCCGCCACAGTATGGCAGAGGTTATTGCCCGAGAATATAATTGTAATCTAGAAAATAAAAGGGTGCCCCTTTTTACTCAAACGGGAGACGAACGCTATACCAATGCCGATAAAACCATTATCAAGAGGGCCGACGTGCTGCCCCACGGGCTGATTAATAATGTGGCTGAAAAGCTGGGTAACCGGGGAGAAAAACTTTTGGAGTATGTTTCCTGGCTGAAGGAGAGGGCCCATAGGCTTGGAGGAGAAGATTACCGCCCGGTCCTGCATATTGATGTTTACGGCACAATAGGTCAAGCCTTTGATGAGGATTTATACAGGATGGCAGACTATTTGGCCGGGATTGAGCAGGCAGCCTCACCCCTGCAAATAAGAATAGAAGGGCCTACAGATAGGGGCAGCAAACCAGCTCAGATTGAAGCCTTGGCAGAACTATGCGGTATTTTAAAGAAAAGGGCTGTTAATGTTGAAATTGTAGCCGATGAATGGTGTAATACCCTGGAGGATATTCGTGAGTTTGTGGATGCCGGGGCCGGGCATATGGTGCAAATTAAAACCCCGGATCTCGGTGGGATTAATAATACCATTGAGGCTGTACTTACGCCAAAAGGGGCGGGGTAGGGGCCTATCTGGGCGGTACCTGCAATGAAACAGATCGCTCGGCCCAGGTTTGTGTCCACATTGGCATTGCTACCCAACCTGATCAAATGTTGGCTAAGCCGGGAATGGGTGTAGATGAGGCTTAATGATTACCTATAATGAAATGAGCCGTACCCTGGCTCTGCTAAGGGCCAAGGGGGTAATATAGTGGAAAAGATTGGGATGACCACCACTGTTCCCATGGAGGTGGTCTATGCCGCAGGAAAGATTCCAGTTGATTTAAACAATATCTTTATAACCCATAGCAACCCTCAGGGATTGGTAGAAGAGGCGGAGATAGCAGGTTATCCCCGTAATCTTTGTGCCTGGATCAAGGGGCTTTACTCCACCACAAGGCAGAGTGCTGATATCAATACGGTGATTGCTGTCACCCAGGGTGATTGCAGTAACACCCACGCCCTGATGGAAACCCTGGAGATGGAGGGAGTAAAGGTTATCCCTTCGCCTTTCCCTTTGACAGGGATTATGATTTACTTAAGCTTCAAATGGAAAGCTTATCACCGCTTTGGGGACTAACTGGCAAGAGGTTTATCAAGTAAAAAAAGATTAGATGAGATTCGCCGTAAGGTTAAAGAAATTGATCGACTTACCTGGCAGGATAATAGGGTCAGGGGCTGGGAAAATCACCTTTATCAAGTTAGCTGTAGTGACTTTGATGGGGAACCTGACAAATTTGAAAAGAGGATGGATGAATTTCTTGATAAGTTATCCGAAAGGACACCCATTAAGGCAGATTTGAGACTTGCCTATATAGGAGTTCCACCCATTGTAGACGATTTATACGATTATGTAGAGGAACGTGGAGCCAGAATCGTCTTTAATGAAACCCAGCGGCAATTCACCATGCCCTTTGAAATAGAGGATATTATTGAGCAGTACAGGGTCTACAGCTATCCCTATGGAATCTTTTATCGACTGGAAGATATATCGAGGGAACTTGAAAAACGACAGATTGATGGGGTCATTCATTATGCCCAGAGCTTTTGCTACAGGCAGATTGAGGATTTGATTATACGCAAGAAGCTAAAATACCCCATACTGACCCTAGAAGGGGATAAACCAAACAAATTGGACGCCCGTACCCGTATGCGTCTGGACGCCTTTTTGGACATTCTGAGGTGAAAACTTTGATTTGTGGAATTGATTTAGGTAGTCGGAATGTGAAGGTTGCTTTATGGGAACCTGATAGCGGTTATAAATTTAATAGGTTCGATACGGTTTCTTTTTACCGTAATCATGGAACCTATAGGGACGGCCAACTTGAGGTCGACCTGGTTGCCCTGGGTCTTGGAACGCCTGAAAAGGTGGTTGCCACCGGCTATGGCAGGCAAACCATTAATCTTAAAGGGGCAGAAATAATCGCTGAGATAAAGGCCCACGTGCTGGGAGCAATTGAACAAACTGGCCTCTCGGAATTTACACTGCTGGATCTTGGGGGACAGGACAGTAAAGTTGTGTTGGTTTCCCGGGGAAAATGGTGGATTTCCAAACAAATGATAAATGTGCTGCCAGCACGGGGCGTTATTTAGAAAATATGGCCACGGTCTTAGATATTGATATGGAGGAGCTATCACAACATCATCGGAACCCTGTAGATTTAAATTCTACCTGTGCAATATTTGGAGAAACAGAATTGATTGGCAAGGTGGTTGAAGGGCACAGTGTAGCATCACTGGCAGCAGGAGTTAACTATACAATCTTTAAAAGAATAAAGCCGATGCTGGTTAAGCTTCAATCTAACCTTATCGTTTTTACAGGTGGAGTGGCCCATAACCAAGCACTGGTAAAAATAATTGAGAATGAAATGCAGCTGCCGGTTATGGTGCCGAAATTTCCCCAGTTTAATGGAGCCATTGGCTGCTGTTCCCATGGAGCAAAGCATATCATAATGAGGTGAGCATAAATATGAAACTTACTGTTCTGGGCTGTTGGGCACCCTATCCCAGAGTTAGTGGAGCCTGCTCAGGTTACCTGCTGCAAGACAAGGGCAAAAATCTGCTTATTGAGGCTGGTAACGGTGTATTAAGCCGTCTGATTCAACACATCGATCTCCAGGAACTGGATGCTGTTATTATAAGTCATTTACATCCTGATCATATAATGGATATCTACTGCCTTAGACATGCAGTTGAGTCTGCCAACAGAGAGGGGCGGATGAACAAACTACTACCCCTTTATTTGCCAAGTGGCCCTGCCGAGGATTTTAATAGAATAACCTCCTTCACAAAGGCCTTTAAAATTAACATTATTGATCATTTACTAGAACCAAGGGAGGAAACAATTGCTGGACTTAAAGTGAGCTTTATGCCGGCTTTACATAATCTGCCCTGCTATAGTATGAAAATTGAAGGAAGCAAAAGGTTTGTTTTTTCGGGGGATACAGCCTATAATCCGAACTTGGTGAAATTTACCGCCGGGGCTGAAGTCTTCTTGTGTGAAGCCAGTGGGCTGGATAAGGATGCTGAATATCTTAAAGAAAACCATCTAACTGCCCGGCAAGCCGGAGAATTGGCCAGGGAAGCTGGCGTCAAGGAACTAATGATAACCCATTTTTACCCAGAGTATATTCTTTCTGAATTACAAAACCAGGCTGAGCAAGGTTTCGGGCAGAAAGTACTATTGGCTAGGGAAGGTGCCAACTTAGAATTCTAAGGGGGAGATGACATGCCGGTTTCTTCGATAATTCATGAATATCTTATGCACGCGGTTTACTTTGCCCCCAGGGGAAGATATCGCTTATTAGCCTTGGGTGGTAGCCTTGCCCATCGCTACCTTAGCCCCGAGGACCACCTTATCGGTTTTGTAGGGGACGCAGGAGCAGGAAAATCACTTTTGATTAGGGGAATGTTTCCTGGTCTAGAGCTTACTAACGACGATGATGGAATAAATGTCAGACCCCTGCCCCTGTTAGAGGATGCTGGGCGTAAGCATTTTAGAAGCCGTACCTATCACTTGGACATGAGATTTGAAATGGCTTCAGTCAACCATGGGCAATTGTTGAGGCAGTACAGGAAGCCATTAAGCAGGACAGGAGAGTTATTGTTGAGCATTTTGATCTTCTTTATCAAATGCTGAAGATTAATGCCCAAATATTAATCGGTATAGGAGAGGAAGTTATCGTTACCAGACCTAATATTTTTGGGCCTGAGCCCCAGGAAATTGCTGATATAGTCTTTGAATCTCTAATCTATCGAAAGATGGCCCATACGGCAGAAGATATCACCACCAGGATATTAACCCAGGAATTAGGAATCAAGAAGCCAAAGGTCCACAGTGATATAAAACATGGCTTTGTACTGGAGTTTGAAGACAAACCTAGTATTGATTTAGACGCCTTAGAAAATAGGGTAAAGGCAATTATTGCTCAGGATCATTGTATTTACTATCAAGATGAGACACATATTAAGGTGGGGATGGTTCCTATTCCTGTACTGGACCACGCCTACATGTTAAAAAGACAAGCGAAGTCACAAATTTTAGATTGGTCAAGGAACTAATGTGGACCCCATTCAAGAACTTTATGTGTTGGTGGGGCTGATTGGACCGGTGGTTGAAGGTGAAAGCCCGCTAACACCGCCGGACCAATTCCAACTCATTAGACGGGCCCGCAGAAGATCCAAACAGATTACATAAGGAGGCTATCCATCTATATGGAGAGAGTTGACGGAAGAAAACCAGGACAAATAAGAACAGTAAATATGACAACAGATTATAACAAGTATGCCGAAGGCTCAGTGCTGATAGAGGTGGGCGATACCAGAGTTATTTGTACCGCCACAGTTGAAGAAAGGGTGCCTCCTTTTTTGAAGGGCTTAGGAAAGGGATGGGTTACAGCAGAATATGCCATGATTCCTAGGGCCACGGGAACAAGAACTATTAGAGAGGCGGCTAGGGGTAAACTTGGCGGTCGCACTATGGAAATTCAGCGGCTAATTGGTCGTTCCCTGCGGTCTGTGGTTGATTTGGAAGCCCTGGGCGAGCGCACTGTAACTTTGGATTGTGATGTTATCCAGGCCGATGGAGGCACCAGGACTGCCTCCATTACAGGCGCCTATGTAGCAATGATGTTGGCCTTGAATAAACTCATGGAACAGGGTATGCTTAAAGAAATGCCTGTTAAGGATTTTATTGCTGCCACCAGTGTAGGCATGGTTAATGGAGTTCCGGTGCTGGATTTGTGCTATGCCGAGGACAGTGCCGCCGAGGTCGATATGAATGTGATAATGACAGGAACAGGCAGATTTGTGGAAATACAGGGTACAGGTGAAGAGGCGACCTTTTCACGGGATGAAATGAATAGTTTATTAGACCTGGCAACGGCCGGTATTATGGAATTAATATCCTTACAAAAAGAAGTTTTAGGTGATAAAATATCTAATATGATTGGGTAGGTGCAGATGTGAAGCTGGTTTTAGCTACTAATAACAAGGGAAAAGTAAAGGAATTGGACCAGTTGTTAAAACCATTAGGGTTTGAAGTAGTCCCCATTGGTCAATATCCAGGTTTTCAGGAAGTCGAAGAGGATGGGGATACCTTTGAGGCCAATGCCATCAAGAAAGCTGTGGCTGCTGCTGAGTTTACCGGGGAGTTAGCCCTGGCTGATGACTCTGGATTAGAAGTTGATGCACTAAAGGGTGCCCCCGGGGTACATTCAGCACGCTTTGCCGGGGAGCCAAAGGATGACCAAAGGAATAACAACAAGCTCTTACAGCTTATGGAGGGGGTCCCGGAAAAAGAACGTACGGGTCGTTTCCGTTGTGTTATTGCTGTCTCAACTCCAGATGGGAAAACCCAGACAGCAGACGGAGCTTGCCAAGGACTTATCCTCAGGGAAATGAAGGGTATAGGCGGATTCGGTTATGACCCGCTTTTTTATGTTACCGAGTTTAAAAAGACCTTTGCAGAGTTAGATTTAACTACAAAGAACCTAATTAGTCACCGGGGCAAGGCACTGCAAAGGGCAAAAGAGATACTTGACCGCCTAAGAACAGTTCAGGAGGGTTAGTGTTGCGAGTAATGGTTGTTTCCGATACCCATGGGCGTCTAGGCCCGGTTCAATATGTTGTAGAGCAATTGAGTGGAGAGGTAGACTGATTATCCACGCAGGTGATCACTACCGGGATGCCGATAGCCTTGCCTATCTACTGGAAATACCTGCCCGGGGAGTTATCGGAAACTGTGACTGGCAGGTGATGGACCACTGGAAGATATCTTAGTTGTGGGTGGACATAGAATATTCATAACCCATGGACATCGCTACGGTGTTAAAAGCAACACCGTAGCCATTTTAGAAAGGGCTAAGAAATTACAGGCCAGGGTTGCTATTTATGGTCATACTCACGTTGCTGATTTGCGGGAGGAAGAAGGAGTAATTATCATGAACCCTGGCAGTCCGGTGCAACCAAGGGGTGAAAGCCGTGCTTCGGTAGGATTGCTTGAAATCAACGGAGAAGAAATTAAGGCAAAATTATATTTAATAGATTATATTTATCCTTAATCTTACTATTGACAAATGAAGATGGTTTGGTATAATAGTATTTGTTCACGAAATAAGAAACTTTTGCGGGTGTAGCTCAATGGTAGAGCACCGGCCTTCCAAGCCGGGTACGTGGGTTCGATTCCCATCACCCGCTCCATTTTTTTTTAAAGAACAAATACAATAAAAGTGAAGCCATAAAATGTTTACCATAGCATTTTATGGCTTCACTTTTTTTATTATCTCTCTAACCAGAAATAGTAATGATAAAATAAAAAGCAGCTGTTGTAGTAAAACAGCCACCTTTTATTTCCAGAGGAGAGGGGATTATATAATAAAGCTAGTTTAACTAAAAGGGAAATTCACCTGTGGTTAAGACCGAGAAGGCTGGAATCCACAGTCCGATAAAGGCCCAGATGATAAGTGAATATGCAAGATATTTTGCTGAGAATTTACCATATGAATTTAACCATACTTCAAGAGTCAGAACAGTATAACCCGCACACATCATGGCAAGATAAGGACTTGCTGGTACTAATGCAGTTCCGGTGGTATAAACTACAGTATAAATAAAAGAGATAATTGCTACGGTTAAACTAACATTACCTACTGATCTCATATCAGATAGGCCTGTTAATAGTGCATAGGATACTACTATATAAAGAATACCATGGGCAAAAAGGAGACCAGAACCAAAAACATCCTGTTGAAATAATGGTGTAGCCTCAACCAAAGCTCCTAGGACTACCAGTATACCTACAACACCAGTTGCAAAGCCAGTCCCTTTTGCTTCACCTTTACCAAGAAAAAGAAGAGCTACTGGAATCCACATAATAGCAATAAATATTAATATTGCTAAAGTTAATGGCATTTAATTACCCCCCTTATTATCTCCCCCTCCCCTAGAAAACTTATTGTACGAATAATTTAAAAATTCTGACTTATAACATTATAAGCAAATAGCGTGCCAAGTAAGATTTCTGCCCTGTGAGCCATAAATTTCCTTTTAAGTGTTCCTTATTTTATCATTTTGTACTATATAATTACTAAGAGTGCCTTTGCTGTTCTAAAAGAATGCAAATACAACGAAAACCCCCGGGTTAGACCGGGGGTAATTTGTTGCTTATTTAGTTAGTCATGTAAACGGAAAACTATGACTTTTTTAATTCTGTATTGTTATCCTTGTCGTCCTTATTTTCTTCCTTGGTAATTTCAGTTTTAAAATCCCTAATTGATTCCCCTAATGATTTTCCTAAACCTTTTAATTTTCCGGGTCCAAAAATTATGAGAACAACTACTAAAACCAGAAGCAGGTGAGAAGGTTGGAATGCTCCGTACATAGAATCTACCTCCTTATTTTGGTTTGAAAATGGAACACTTCTTACTTGAGAAGTTAATTGAAAACATTTTATATTAAAATAATCTTCTAGAATTAAATTTTACCCAATTTATTGGTTCCTGTCCACCCTAACCGCAGTTTTTTATTGGCAAGTTTATAAATGATCTTTAGAAGACATGAAAAATCTTTTTAATAGTGATATATGTTACAGTCCCTTTATAGAGTCTGATTTATAATACAAACAAATAACAAAAGACAATTCAACACCAAGGAGGAATTATTAATGAAACGTAAGGTTATTCAAATAGATGGTGAAAAATGCATAGGTTGTGGCCTTTGCACCAATGCTTGTATGCAGGGGGCAATTAAATTAGTTGATGGGAAAGCAAAACTGGTATCAGAATCCTATTGTGACGGCTTAGGTATGTGTTTACCCCAATGTCCCGTGGATGCAATACAATTGGTGGAAAAGGAAACGGAAGAGTTTGATCAGACTAGATTCAATATTAAACTCAAATCAACCAGCCAAGGATCAACTTCCTGTGGATGCCCATCGGTGCAAACAAAGGTTATCGAAAAGGATTTTGCTGGACAGGCCACTGCAGAGTCCCAGCCTTCTTACCTGAAACAGTGGCCAATTCAACTGCATCTGGTAAGCCCCAGTGCCCCATACTTCCAAAATGCCAATCTTCTGCTTAGTGCAGATTGCGTTATGGCTGCCTATGGGGATTTTCAGGAAAAACTATTAAAAAATCGGGCTGTCGCCATAGCCTGCCCAAAACTGGATAATACCCAGGGGTATGTAGAGAAGCTGGCCCAAATACTTTCGTTAAATAATATTAAAACCATAGTAGTTGCCAGAATGGAAGTTCCTTGTTGTGGAGGTATCATAAATTTATTAAAACAGGCCCTACGGTTAGCTGGCAAAGATATTCCGGTAAGGGAAGTGGTCATTGGTATAGATGGTCAGGTTAGGCTATAAGAATTTTCTATAAGAGACAAAACAATTAAGAAATTTTAGTTTTACACAAGGAAGGGTCTTGAGGGACCCTTCCTTGTGTGATATAACAGCATAAGGTGGAAGGCTTGTTTAAGGGGGATGTAGCCATTGAAAAATGAGCGTATTCTAGCATTGATATTAACCGTAATAATTAGCTTCAATATATTGTTGATATTAAACTCTATGCGAAGAATTGGTTTTGAAATTGCTTTAATTACCTTTAGTATATTATTTCTTTTCCTAGCTATAGGAGTAGGTGCATTTTTTATAGCGGACTTAAAGAAGAACAACAATTTAACTCCAAAAACAAAGAAGATAGTATTATTAATCATAATATTAGTACCAGGTCTTAGTGTGGGGGGAGCTGTTATTCTCTACAAGGCTTTAGCCATAGCCAGTGGTTATCCTGAGTAGAAAATAACCATAGAAAAATAGAGTACCTAGGCTTAGCCTAGGTACTCATTAATGGGGAACGCCATTTACTTTTTCCGAACACTTAACTTTTCCTTCAATTTGGTTATCTGAACTTCCAACTTTCTTAAACGTAATAACTAACTTAACGAAAATCTGCGCCTTAAATTAAACAATTGAAAAGGGAATCACTATACTTTGGTTTTCCAATACAAGCACTTTACTTCTTGATTGAGATTCAACACGCATATCCTTGGAATACAAACCGTGTCTTACCTTAAACCTAAACTACTGGCGTTCCCCTAATCAAATTATAAAACAGAATAATAAACTTGTAAAGATAATTGTTAAGTATATTGAAAAATTTTATATCATTTTTGCTTCAGTGCATTTGCACTCCTGGCAAATGGGACATAAAACGGTATAACAATCTTTGCAGACACCGTCCCGGTCTGGTTTTAACTGGCGTCCACAGTGGGGGCAGGGCTGATTTTTATTAGGAACCAATTCTGCCAACCTAATGGAGAGCACAGTCCCTTTTTAAATCTAACTGTGACTAAATTACTGGTTAGGCAACCTCCCAATGCAGTCCCGACTTGTTGGCTTGGCACATGAAACAATTGATCCCTTATATTTGGAAAATGACTCACAAGAAACACCTCCGCTACAGCATATGCAGTGGAGAAAATTCTGTTTACTATAATTATGTTATGTATTTTGTTAAACAATTTTACTGACGGCCATGCTAATACCCGAAATGCTTGAGGATTTTAGCATGTGAAAGGGCTTTTTATGTTTTTTGCAGAGTTTTTTTACACTTAAACAGGCATTATGACTATTGCAGTCAACTGGGCAAAGCACCATGTCACACCTCTTTATTTTATTGTCCAATGCTTTATCTCCGCCTTTCATGTAACCATCCATATATTCAAACTCTCCACCTGAACCTTCGATAATGTCCTTGTAAACAGCTTTTAGCTTAGTAATTCCGCCCACTAGCAAAATACGTTTTGGGCAGAGATTACATTGCTTATTTAAATTTTGATCAGCGCTATTTATTTTTGGGCAAATTTGTGAGTGGCAAGAAATCATATAGTTGTAGGAGCGGGTTTGTCCATTAGCTGAAAGCACTATTATCTCCTCCTTACATAGAACTAATTATATGATAATGAAAACCATTATCAACGTCAATAGTTATATTCATTTTTTTAAAATAGTCCATGTAACCAATCCATAAGCTACCTCATATTCTAAAAAAGGAAAGAATATCCACAAAGGAGGACGGAAGATGCTAGAGCAACTTCAGGCCGATTATGGTAAAAAAATTACCATTGAATTAGTAAATGGTAGAAAAATATCTGGGAAGATCATCGCAGTGAGTGAGCAATTTGTTCGTCTAGAAAGTAACGAAGGAATAGGCACCGTTCCAATCTCTGCAATTCAGGTGGTGTGGGAATCTGTACAAAACCTAACCGAGGAAAACATGGATTACTTAGCCGAAAAGCTCAGAAAAAGCACGGATGAGAATAGAATAAATTGTACTTCGGTATCTGGGTTTACCTGTTTAAATCAGTATGTGTGCATACCGCCCGATAACTGTGTTTATACATTTGCCTGCCCCGGTGTATATACTCCTGCGGGACCCCAGGCTGGATGTCCAAGGTTTCAATTTTATCAGCCCTGCGGCTTTAGATCCATTTCATACCCTGCGGAAGACCCTTTACACAGCCCTGCTACTTCCGATTTGTTCCATCGCCGCCACCCTGCGGTCCGTTCCAATTCCAGCAGCCCTGTGGACCCTTCCAGTTCCAACAACCTTGTGGTCCCTTCCAATTCCAACAACCTTGTGGACCCTTTCAGTTTGGCTCCCAGTGTCCAACACCAGGTGGTTTTGCCTGTCCGGGTCAAGCTTTATAGGGATTTCCCCGGGATTTAATAGCCCCAAAATGGAAGAAAAGGAATAATTGCTAATGAAGGATAGTAGCTCAAATGTCTGGTTAGATCAAATTGTAGATTTCGTAGGGGAGTACCGGAGGTCAACCCCCGGTTACTCCCCCCGGGAGTTAGCTGACAACTTACAACAAAGATTTTTGTTAACAGAGGATACGGCCTGGAGGCTTACTGAGTTAATTCAGCAAGAGACTAGTTTAGGTAAGCTTGGTCTTGCGGCCATCGAACTAAACCTCACATTTAACTGTAATTTAACTTGTGAATACTGCTTTGTACATCGTAAGTCTCCTACGGATAGAATGAGCTTTGAAACTGCTAAAAAGGCAGTGGATCTTCTAATAGAAAAAGCAGCTTTTTCAAGTATAATTATCACCCTCATCGGGGGTGAACCCCTTTTAGAATACGAGCTAATTAAAAAGATTGTGCCCTATGCTGAAGAAGCAGCCGGTAAAGGAGGCTTAAAGGTTACTTGGGCCTTAACCACCAATGGTACCTTGATTGATGAAGATATATTAAAGTTCTTTGCCCAGCACAAAATTAATGCCATGATAAGTATCGACGGTGGGCCAAAGACCCATGACAGGTACCGGGTTACCAGAAGTGGAGAGGGTTCATGGGCTAAAATTGCCCAATTAATACCAACGATCAAGAAATACCAGCCTTGGTTAGGGGCTAGAATGACTGTTAGCACCGAGGCCATTGATACCATGAGAGAGGATTTTCATCATATTGTAAACCTTGGCATTAATCAATTAATCATTGCCCCAGCCCAAGGAGAAACCCTTTGGGATAAGGGGCAAATAGAAAAATATGGACTTAATCTAATGGATATTCTTCAGGATTATCATAAGTTAAAGCAACAGGGAGTTCCCATTTTATTGAAGAATTTGAACAGGATGAAAATAATCACCCAGGGTGGGGCTGCCGAGCGGGCAGTACTTCCTTAGCTATTGCACCAAACGGAGAGGTTAGTCCCTGCTCAAAGTTACTTGGACTTACTAATGAATCGGGTAGATACGTGGTTGGTAATGTAAATACAGAAATTAACTTTGAACTTTTAGAACCCTTTCAGAACCCTCTCAGCCGTCAACCAAGTCATTGCAAAGCCTGTAGCAGAACCTGTGCAGGTGGCTGCTATGCTGTAAACTTTGAGCAAACAGGTGATCATTTTAGGGCTTCTGAGGAGAATTGTCTTTTCTGGGTAGTTTGTCAGGAAGCCAAAAGGATTTCCAAAATAATAGCTGCCGGGAAATTAGCACCATTCATATAGAACATTTAAAGAGAAAAATGGGCACTTCTGTGTTGGAGTGCCCATTTTTCGTGTTATTTGATATAGGAGGGGAACAGGCAGGAAAAAATAAGGGACGATAATAGCATGGTTACTGGTAGAGTAATAATCCAAGCGGTCACCAGTGCAAAAACTGTCTGCCATTTAATGTTAGACAAGCTCTTTGAAGAGCCTACACCCATGATGGCAGAGCTGACAACATGGGTGGTGGATACAGGCAATTTTGCTACTGTAGCAGAGATGATGACAATTGCGGAGGTAAAATCCGAGGCAAAACCAGTTGGTGGCTCCAGCCGGGTAATCCTTGTTCCAACGGTTTTGATTATTCTCCAGCCACCTACATAGGTCCCCAAGGCCATAGCCAAAGCGGCAGAGATTTTTACCCATAGGGCTATCTCCAAATCTTGCTGAAACCCTCCGGCAACTAAGGCAAAGGTAATAATTCCCATGGTCTTTTGAGCGTCATTGGTACCATGACTGAAGGCTTGTAAGGCTGCGGAAAGGACTTGCAATGACCTAAAAAAGGAATTAACCCTATGGAGAGAAAAAGTATGACATAAAAATCTAAGAACTGACATAATAGTATATCCCACGGCAAAAGCTCCAAGGGGCGAAAGAAATAGGCCGCCAACTATGACAATAAATCCATAAAGGTTAACAGCCTTAAAACCAGCAGCTGCCATGGTGGCTCCGGCTAAAGAACCTAAAAGGGCATGGGAGGAACTGCTAGGGATACCATAAAGCCAGGTTATGAGATTCCAGGCAATGGCTGCCAGCAGTGCAGCTACCACAACGGATACCCCATGTTCTAATGCCATAGGGTCGGCAATTTTGCCTCCTACTGTTTTAGCCACTCCCGTAAAGGCTAATGCTCCCAACAGATTCATAATTGCTGCCAGTAGTACTGCTGATTTGGGCTTTAGGGCCCTTGTAGATACTGAGGTGGCTATAGCGTTGGCAGTATCATGAAACCCATTAATAAAATCAAAAATCAGAGACAACATTACTACAAATATGATTAATATAAATTCACTCATAAGAGGCCTCTACTAACAATTTTTTAAAATAATAATATTGAGGCAATGTGCTGCCTCAACAAGGGAAGCTAATATTTGTCCTAATAAAATCAGAATATCCCTGTATTTTATAAATAACAGGGGCTCTTCAGAAGTGGTTGATAAAACTTTAGGCTCTGAAATAGGTTGCTTCGGGCTTCCTGCTCTAGGCGGTATATTCTCGTGGTATGTAGTCTCACATCTGAAAACTTTTTTCTGGAGAGTTTTTCGATTGAATTTTTGATTTCTTTACAACACGAGAGAATTATATTGGCTATTTTTTCAAAGTCTGGTACCCTTGGAGATTCATATGTAGCTAGATATACTGCTGATTTTTCCATTAAATCTAGGATCTTGTCTAATTTGATGGCCAAATGGAAGATATCATCTCGCTCTAATGGTGTAACAAAGGTGCTATTCAGTTCTTTTATTATTACTTCAACGAG
Organism: Desulforamulus aquiferis; assembly: GCA_004143605.1. Lineage (GTDB taxonomy): Bacteria > Bacillota > Desulfotomaculia > Desulfotomaculales > Desulfotomaculaceae > Desulfotomaculum > Desulfotomaculum aquiferis. The sequence goes on along the minus strand of AWVY01000012.1, from coordinate 6,902 downwards.
TCGGTTAGTCTTTTTCTCTAGAAAGTGGATATTATTCAGAAAAAAGAAGGGTCCTGGCTATGAAAGGAACTAAGAAGTATTTCTGCAGACTCAATTAGATTTAGTGAGATATCCTCAAAAGTTTTGTGGAAAACATCTTTTTTTCTTAAAAACATAAGGGCCCCCTTGACTCAACTGACTTCTGGTAGATTCCTATTCGGGGCAAATTGGGTTTAGTATTTAAAAATAAAATTTTAATTATACAAGCACACAAATAAAGGTTTCTTCGTAGCATATCAGTAGAACCTATTTTTATTTTTAGGAGGGATGACTTTTGACACCGGGGATAATTACTTTGATTGCTCTATCGGTCGTAAATGGTTTGCTCATCCTAGTATCATATATTTCCTCAGGTCATTTGCCGGAAGCTTTGTCGCCAGAAGAAGAACGGGAACTAATAGAAAGACTGCAGAAAGGAGACAGCATTGCAAGAACTATTTTAATCGAGAGAAATTTAAGGTTGGTTGCTAAGATTGCTAATAAGCTGAATGAGCGGGGTTTAGAAAAACAAGATTTATTCCAATGTGGAGTGGTTGGCTTAATAAAAGCTGTGGAAACCTATAACCCGTCCCGGGCGAATAAGTTTTCCACCTATGCAGGGGTCTGCATTCAAAATGAGATGCTTATGAGTTTACGAAAGCATAAAAATGACTTAAGATGTGTTTCAATTTCAGAACCCCTTGACTTTGATAAGGACGGTGCACCATTAGAGTTGCAAGATACCCTAATGGCCAATGACATTCCTGTTGAAGAACAGGTGGAAAATAATTTGGAGACTGAGAGATTAAAAAAGGCCCTAAAAAAATTGTCCCAGAGGGAGCAGGCGGTAATAAGGCTCAGGTTTGGTTTGGCAGGTCAACCAGAGTTAACACAGCGGGAGGTTGGGGAGCGCTTAGCCATATCTAGATCCTTTATTTCTCGCATTGAAAGCGGCTCCATAAATAAGCTAGCCAAGGAATTAAACCATGTTTAAGCATTGTTTCAGATTACCGTGTAATAAGTTTAAAATTTGCACATCTTAAACTTAAGCTACGCCCAAACTAAAATATCTATTTTGGGAGGAAAATTATGAAGGAAAAAGAAAAGTCTAAAAAGGAAAAGAGAAGACCGTTGCCAAAGTTTTTAAAGGATGGAATGTTAAGACCTTTGGATGATAATTCCGGTGCAACTTAAACAAATTGAATAGTTCCTAAAGAATGGCCGGTATATCCGGTCATTTCAGATTGTCGAGAAACTACCTATATTCGGGTTTTAATAATCCCTCACGACTCCTATCCCCGCAGTGGACAGCGCTAATCGCTTGCTTCGGGCGAAAATGGGCCGCCTTCGAGTAAACATCGTGTTTACCTCAGGCTTGAGCGGACGTCCATGTCCGCTCACCCATTTTCGCATCCTCAGCTTCGCGAAGCGCTGTTTCCGCTGCTTCGGATGTCGCTGTTCGGGATTATTAAAACCCAATTGTATCTTTTTCAACAGGCTGAACACTAAAGGCTGCCGAAGGCAGCCCTTTAGTGCTTAAACGGTCTTGTTAGATTTTGATAGAGAAATATTACTGATTTTATTGGATAGTTTCTTGCCCAGGTCATCAAAGATGGTATAAACCACAGGAACTAACACTAAGGTAATAAGGGTAGACAGTGCCAGACCGAAGGATACCACTACAGCCATTGGAGCCTGTCCTTCGGAGCCTTCCCCTGTACCAAAGGCTAGGGGTAATAATGCTAGGATGGTTGTCAGGGCCGTCATCAGAATTGGCCGGAGTCGAATAGGACCTGCTTCTAAGATGGCTTCATTACGACCATAACCACGCTTCCTTAGGGTGTTGATATAATCTACCAGAACAATGGCATTGTTAAGTACAACACCAACCAGCATGATTGTTCCGATTAAGGCAGGAACGCTTAAGTGGTGACCTGTAACTCCAAGTCCAAAAACAACTCCGATAAAGGTAGGTGGTAGTGAAAACATAATTATAAAAGGCTGGAATAGGGATTCAAATTGTGCAGCCATAACCATGAACACTAGAACTACCGATAGCATTAAGGCCATACCTAAATCCTTGAATGAATCGGCCATATCCTGTGCCTGACCGCCAAATGTAACTACATATCCCTCTGGAAGTGCCAGGTTATCTAACTCTGCCTTGATGTCTTTATTTATGCTGCCTAGGTCACGCCCTGAAACATCAGCGGTGATACGAACCTCCCGGCTTTGGGAAGTTCTGCGTATTTCCATTGGAGCATGATGGGATTCGATGCTGGCCACCACTGATAAGGGAACCTTGGCTCCTGTGGGTGATACAATTGTTAAGTTTGACAATTTGTCTAAACTCTTTGAGTCATCGGGAGTTGAAAGCCTTACATCTACTTCGTCATCACCCGTTCTCATGCGACTAACAATCTGGCCGTCAAAGGCTATACGAACAGATTGTAAAACCTGTGATGCAGATAAGCCATAACGGGAAGCCTGTTCACGGTCAACAATTACTTGGATTTCAGGATTTGCCTTTGCCAAAGAGTTTGTAACGTTACGTGTTCCTTCCACATCTTTAACTACTTCCACAAGTAAGTCACCTAACTGATTTAAAACTTCTAAATCGTCTCCGTAAATGGCAATATCAATGGGTTGACCACCTGGGCCTCCTGAATTATCTGTGGCGGTAACGGTGATATCGGCTCCTGGAATATCAGACATAGCTAGGCGAAGCTTTTCAGCTGCTTCCGCGGTGGAGATGTCCCTTTGGTCCAAGGGTTTAAGCTTGATTTGTATGCTGGCAATATGTCCTGAACCAACACCTAGGAAGCTTAGTTGACCGCCGGAGCCTACAGTGGTAAATATCCGTTCAATCTCCTTAAGATTATGATGAGCTAAAGATTCAAGCTCCGCGGCTACCTTGGAGGTTTCTTCAACCTTTGTGCCTGTGGGTAGTTCCAGTCTAACAGAAATTTCACCCTGATCCATACTTGGGATAAATTCTGTGCCTATAAATGGTAGAGCTACAAGGCTTAAGACTAATAACACAACGGTAATACCAATTGTCTTTTTACGGTTGCCCAGGGACCACCTGAGAATGTTGCCGTAATAATCAGTTAACCTGTGTATAAAGCGACCAAAATGAATTGTGGGGTTCTTGGTTTTGCCCTGGGGTAATGTTTCATCAGGAGGAGACACATTCTTTAATAGTTTAGATGAAAGCATTGGTACCAGGGTTAGGGCTGCAAATAAAGCGGCAATGTGAGAGAAACTAACAGTTAAAGCCATAGGTTTAAACAGAATACCTGCCAGACCGCTTACAAAAATAATGGGTAGGAAAACCACGACCTGGGTTGCAGCAGCGGCAGTAACAGCAGTACCAACTTCTGCGGTTCCCAATTTTGCCGCTTCAATTATGCCATGACCATTTTGCCTATAGCGATAGATACTCTCTAGGACAACCACCGAAAAGTCCACCAAGGAACCAAGACCCAGGGCAAGACCTCCAAGGGATAGCATATTTATGGTTTGGTTTCCAAAGTACATCATTGTAAAGGTTGCTATTACAGATATAGGTATTACCAGGGCAACTACAATTGTACTGCGGACGTTGCGAAGGAAAAGAAACAGAATTATGATGGCTAAGGCGCCACCCAACATACTGTGCTGAATAACATTATTAATTGACTGTTGTATAAATTTAGAAGTATCTACAACAGTCGTGATTTGAACTCCAGGTGGCAGGGTTTTGTTTAAATTATCTACCTCTTGTTTAATACTTTTTGCCACTTGAACAGTATTGGAGCCTGTAGCCTTCATTACGTCAAAGCCAAGGGAAGGTTGCCCATCAACGTAGGCAAACCTGGATTCCTTCTTGAAGGAATCTTCTATTGTTGCCAGATCCTCAGGGGTATTGAGCCGGCATTAGCACCGGGGAGGTTCACTCTAATATTATTTAGGTTTTCAATACTGTTATATTCCCCAAGCACCCGGATAGCAACCTCATTCGAGCCCCTATCCATAGCTCCGGCGGTGCCGGAAATATTATCACTGGCAAGGGCCTGTATTATCTGAGAAGTTGTTAGATTGTAGGATTCCACCTTCGCCTGATCCAGGACTATGCTGATTTCTCTGGTTTTCCCACCACTCAGGGTTACTGAGGCAACTCCGCCAATTCTTTCTAGCGTGGTTGAATAGTATCTTCAGCAATTTTCTTTAGTTTTACTACATCTGAGCCAGTTAAGGAAAAAGAGATAATTGGGGCCTGATTAGGATCTAACTTCATTACCCTGGGAGCACTAATCTCACTGGTAGAGCTGCCTTAACCATGTCAATTTTTTCCCGCAGTTCAATGGCGGCATTATCCATATTGGTTCCCCAGTTAAATCGTACTATTACCAGGGAAGTTCCGGATTGGGAACGGGAATTTATTTCCTGGACATTGCCAGTGGTTGCTACTGCTGATTCTATTGGTTTTGTAACAATCTTTTCAACCTCTGCTGGGGCAGCACCTTCATAAGAAGTAACGATGACCGCAATGGGCAACTCCATTTCAGGGTAAAGATCTACAGCCAACCTTGGGAGAGAGAATAAACCAACAAAACCAGGGCTATAATTAGCATGGAGATAGCAATTGGTCGTTCTACGGAAAAGTTTGCTATCTTCACTTAGAAGCACCCCCCAGCTCGCTTACAATCTTAACCTTTTGTCCCTCTCCCACTAGACGATTACCCTTAATAATGACGATATCACCTTCACTTATACCTTCTTTTACTTCAGTGAGTTCTCCTGATGTAACTCCGATTTTAACCTGCACTTCCTTGGCCCTTTCATCCTCCACCAGGAATGCTGTATATTGCCCATCTCGTTCTATTAGAGCGTCAGTGGGAACAGCCACAACTTCCTTGGAGGTACCGGTTGATAGGTTTAGTCTAGCAACCATACCCGGTTTTATTTCACCATCGGTATTCTCAATGGCAACCTCCACGGGAAATGCCTTACTGGCAGCATCGGCTTTAGGTGCAACTGTTAGAATTGTACCTGTCACATTTTTATTTAGGGCATTAATAGTTACAGGAACCTTATCCCCGACCTTAATATTAGCAATAATATTTTCAGAAAGGTTGACTTTTACTTTTGTTGTTTCAAGGTGTACTACGGTAACAACAGATACCTGTGGGTTAACCATATCGCCTACATTAATTGACATAGTGGCAATTATACCGGACACAGGAGAAGTAACAGCCGCATTATTATAATTTTCCTGAGCAGTGTTTAAGCTGGCCTCAGATTGTTTAAGCTGAGCTTCAGCAGTTTTTAGGTTGGCTTCAGCATTAATTAATGCTGTTTCTGCTTGCTCAAATTGCTGAAGAGATATGGCCTGGGCGTCATACAATTCTTTGTTGCGCTCAAAGCTTAGTCGGGCATCTTCCAGCGCCCTTTCAGATCTAAGGAGATTAGCCTCATTGAGGGTTAAGCTAGCCTCAGACTGCATAAGGGCATTTCTTGCTTCGGTAGCCTCCATTTCGAATAAAACCTGGCCTTTTGCTACCTGGGATCCCACCTTTACGGGGATAGAAGAGACTCGTCCACTTATTTTTGAGTATACTGCAACATCTGACCCGGCAGCTACTTCGCCAGAGGTATTAAGACTATGCTCGAGGTCAGCTAACGTAGCCTTGATGATCTCAACGGGGACAAGTCTTTCCTCCTGTACAATTTCTTCTTTACTACAACCACTAGCAGTTATAGCAAATAACATCACACAAACTAATAATAAAATAGAACGTTTCAAAATTCTTTCTCCTCTCATGATGTTTTAAAGCTAATAAGTTAACTTACTGCAAACCCTTAATAATTATTTTCAGGGCAACTCGCAAATTGTGTTCGAGGGCTTGTTTATCCTTCTTGATCATCCATTGGTGCATGTATCCATCAATTAGTGCAACAAGGGCAGAGGTTGCAGCATTTATATCAGGTTCATTGAATTCTCCAGTCCTTACTGCCTCTGCTACAATTTCCCTAAGGATTGTTTCCCTATTAATGGCTAAACGGTGTAATTTGTTAATAACCTCAGGGTCTTTGGTTTGCATAAAAAACTCAGACATAACAGCTAAAATGGGAGTATCTAGTTTTTGAAGGTGATGATCCAAATATTTAGTTAGTTTATCAAAAACTGAATCAGATTCATCCAAACTGCTTAAATATTGTGTTAGCCAATGGTTCATTTGTCTCTCTATTATGTATATAAAAATATCTTCCTTACTTTTAAAATGCCAGTAGATGCCCCCTTTGCTTACTCCCGAAACTTTAACTATCTCATCAACAGAGGTACTATTGTAACCGGAATTCAAAAAACAGGTTAAAGCGGAATCTGCTATTAAGTCCTTTTTAGATCCTTTTGTCATAGGTACCCCTCCTTACAGACAGACCAGTCAGTCTGTTCTAGGATATTGTAACATTAATGCTGCATTTTTGGACAAAAAATTTTTATGATTATCATAAGAAAATAATGCATATTAATAGGTATTGCTGCTAATTATATATTGAGAGATTTACAACAGTGAGTTTTTAATCTATTAATAGACTACATAAACACTCTAAATGTGACAGTTATGATTGTGTTTTTTAAAATAAGTACTTGCAATACAAGTTAAGAAATGTTAACATAATAAATGTCGCTGCGAGGTGACAGAGAAAAATTACCACTTGCTTGTAGCTAACCTAAAATGATAAGATAGCTTTTGTCGCCGCTGAGTGCGGAGACGCAAAACGAAACAAAATACGAAATTACCAAAAACTTGCACTTGAAACAGAGTCGGGGACATGGTAAGATGTAATTCCTGGCCGAGAGGACAGGTAAAAAAGCGGTCTTTGAAAACTAAACAGTA
>AWVY01000011.1 GCA_004143605.1 Desulforamulus aquiferis | reverse complement strand
CCGGACGTCCATGTCCGGGCACCCATTTTCGCATCCTCAGCTTCGCGAAGCGCTGTTTCCACTGCTCCGAATGTCGCTGTTCGGGATTATTAAAACCCAGTTGTATCTTTTTCAACAATCTGAAGCCCAGAATTTAGAAAAATTCCGGGCTGTTTCTGATTTTAGTTCTTTAAACTTTGGATAGGTGCTGGTATACGTCCACCCCTGGACACAAATTCCACTGCACTAAAGTTTTTCACCGGGATAATGGGTGCATATCCCAGAAGCCCACCAAACTCTACACTATCCCCAACCTTTTTACCAGGTGCAGGAATAATACGTACGGCGGTGGTCTTAAAGTTAACCATACCTATGGCCATTTCATCGGCAATAATGGCTGCAATGGTTTCAGCCGATGTATCTCCAGGAATGGCAACCATATCGAGTCCCACAGAGCATACGCAGGTCATGGCCTCAAGTTTTTCCAGGGTCAGGGCACCACATTCAGCTGCCCGAATCATGCCGGCATCTTCACTGAGGGGTATAAAGGCTCCAGACAGACCTCCAACGTAGGAGGAAGCCATGGCACCGCCCTTTTTCACAGCATCGTTCAACAGAGCCAGGGCTGCGGTGGTTCCATGGGTTCCACAACGTTCTAAGCCCATAGATTCTAACACCTCTGCCACACTATCACCCACAGCCGGGGTAGGGGCCAGGGAAAGATCAACTATGCCAAAGGGAACTCCCAGCTTATTGGCTGCTGCCCGTCCAACCAGTTCGCCCATACGGGTTATTTTAAAGGCTGTCTTCTTTACTGTCTCAGCTAAGGTGCCAAAATCAGCTCCCCTTACCTTATCAACGGCAATTTTTACAACGCCAGGACCGCTCACACCCACATTAATAACGGACTCGGGCTCACCTACACCGTGAAACGCTCCGGCCATAAAGGGGTTGTCTTCAGGAACATTACAAAATACCACCAGCTTTGCACAGGCTAGGCCATCCTTATGGGCTGTTAATTCAGCACATTCCTTGACAACCTTACCCATTAAATAGACTGCATCCATGTTGATCCCGGCATTGGTTGTACCAACATTGACCGAGGAGCAGACTCTCTCTGTTTTAGAAAGGGCCTCAGGAATAGAATTAATTAATATCCTGTCACCCTTGGTAAATCCCTTATGTACTAAGGCTGAGAAACCACCGATGAAGTTTACTCCTACCTCTTTGGCCGCCCGGTCCATGGCCTCTGCAAAGGGAGTATAGTTATCAGCATTACTTGCTTCAGCTATTAATGACATAGGAGTAATGGAAATGCGCTTATTGATAATGGGCATCCCGTACTCCCTTTCAATCTCTTCACCAGTCTTGACTAAATTCCCCGCCAGGCGGGTTATCTTTTCATATATTTTTTGGCAGGATTTTTTATAATCGGAATCTGAACAATCCCTTAAACTAATGCCCATTGTAATGGTTCGTATATCCAGATTCTCTTCCTGCACCATTCTAATAGTTTCAAGAACTTCATTCATGCTGTACATATTAACTGCCCCCTTTGTCACACCTTAAATCCTATGCATATAACGGAATACATCCTCATGCTGGGCATCAATTCTAACCCCCAACTCATTTCCCAGCTGATTTAAGGTTTCTTTCAGAGTACCAAGCTCGATGGAACTATTCACCATATCGGCAACTAGAACCATGGCAAAGAACTCTTGCAAAATGGTTTGGCTAATATCCAAGATATTAACGTTGTTTTCAGCCAAAACACCTGAAACCTTAGCAATAATACCAACACGGTCTTGTCCTATTACCGTTACAATTATACGATTGCCCTGAATTTCAGTGGTAATCTTTTCTAGCATATTAAAATACCTCCTAACTATACTTCCCCTGTACTAAAACCTATTGTTCCATAGTTATCCTTCAATAACACAAAAGTGGCTGGGTGATTATCAATCAACAGGAACCAGTAATAATAAAAAATTAGCGCAGGGCTGAACCCCGCGCTTAATATGTTTACGCTGGAGATTTTACAGTACGATTTCTTTTCTTACGATTGTTTCTTAAGTCATACCAAAGGGTGCTGGAAATAAAAATTGAAGTGTAGGTCCCTGTAAGAACACCAACCAGAAGTAATGCTACAAAGTTTTGAATGGTATGGCCTCCCAAGAATATTAGGGCTAGCAATACTATTACAACTGTTAAGTTAGTGTTAATGGCACGGCCCATGGTTTGCCATACTGATTTATTAACCAGCTCTGCCAAATCCTCTCGCCTATTAAGGCGGAGGTTCTCCCTAACACGGTCAAAGATAATAATTGTACCGTTAATGGAGTAACCAACAATGGTTAACACTGCTGCCACAAAGAAACTCTCAATTTCAATTTGCAGGAGTGATGCCATACCCACCATCACCAGCACATCGTGTAAAATGGCAGCAATGGCAGCTACACCTTGTAAAAACTCAAAGCGCCAGGATATATATATAACCATTAATATACCGGCAACCCCAAGGGCCAAAAGGGCATCCTTAGTGAGTTCCTTACCAATTACCGGCCCTACCAGCTCATTTCTCAGAATTGTTGCTCCGCCCAATTTTTCACTGACGGCAGAAAAGGCCTGATCACTTTCTTCCTGGGATATTACTTTAGTCCTTATTAAATAAGTGTTTTCCCCACTGCTTTGCACCCTGCTGTCCTGCAGGTTAAATTCAGCCAGTGTGTCACGTACATCTTGAACTGCCACAGGTTGATCAAATCTCAATTCAACGATATTACCACCTGTAAAGTCGATACCCAGATTCAGACCCTGTGTTAACAGGGAACCAACCCCTAGAATAAGAATGGCCAGGGAGATAATATACCAGTTTTTACGTTGCTTTATAACATGAAATAACATATCTTTCCCCCCTTACGCCCCATATAGTTTGGAGTTCTTTATTCCAGTACTAGCTGTGTTATGCAGCATCCACCGGGTAAAGGTAATGGCGGTGAACATGCTGGTTAAAATACCAATCGAAAGGGCCACAGCAAAACTCTTAATGGGGCCAGTTCCAAAGTAGAACAGTACAGCTGCCGCCAACAGAGTTGTTACGTTAGAATCAAGGATGGCCACAAAGGCACGCTTAAAGCCTGAATCGATGGCAGAACGCAGCGTCTTGCCACTCTTAAGCTCTTCCTTAAGACGCTCAAAGATAATGACGTTGGCATCAACTGCCATACCCATGGATAGGATAAAGGCGGCAATGCCCGGCAGTGTCAGTACCACATGCATTCCTGCAAATATAGCCATCACGATAAGTCCATATACAATCAGGCAAAATTAGCCACTAAACCAGGCAGTCGATACCAGCCAATCATAAAGAAGGCGATGGCAATAATTCCTACGATACCGGCCTTAAGGGACTTGTCCAAGGACTCTGCACCTAGTGTAGGACCGACGGTACGCTTTTCTATAACCTCAGTTTTTAGAGGCAGGGCACCGGATTTTAGTAATACTGCACTGTGTGGGCCTCAGGCAGGTCTGCATAGCCGGTAATACGTGCTTTACCGCCTGTAATAGGTTCCTGAACCATGGGGTTTTGTAGTACCTGTCCATCAAGAATAATGGCTATCCTTCTACCTACATTGGCAGATGTAGCCTCGGCAAACTTTCTTGTTCCTTCGGCGTTAAGCTCCAAAGCCACTTCCACTTGTCCCGATAAAGAATCCTTTGATTCAATTGCATTTTTCAAGTCAGCACCGGTTAGGATAGTTTGTCCTTCCTCGGTCTTAAACTCTAGAAAAGCAGTCTTTACAATTGAACGAACCGCTTCGTCCGGGTCTTGAATGCCTGCCAGCTCTACAATGATTCTGTTTCTGCCTTCCTGCTGAATAATAGGCTCAGAAACGCCAAAGGCATTTACACGTCGCTCAATGGTTCTTAAAAGCTGATTCATATTATCCTGGTTTACCTCGGCATCGGGTGTGCTTTGGGCTTCCAGGGTAACATGGACACCTCCACGCAAGTCAAGCCCCAGCGGGATGTCTTTGGTAAGCGGCAGCCAACTAACATTGGGTAGTACTGGTTGTACGCTAAATACCGCAATTACGGCAACAGCAATCAAAACTGCAAACAGTCTAAGAACACTGCCCCATCTCATGTCCAATTTTCCCCCTTTTTATACTGCAAATAAACAAAATTAATTATATACCTCCAAAATCAGACTGTCAATTAAGCTATTTTGATGTCTAGAGCAGTTTTGAGCCGTTTATTACTAATTCGAAATTGCAGCCAAGATAGCTGGCCGCCCTCCTGCACAGTATCATTCGTGCAAGGAATATCTCAAAGTACTCCATTACCGGACATATCTCAATATCAATATTCAATTCCATTGTTATGGTTCTTTGGTCATCATTAACAAACACAAAAGCGTGGGAAGCTGCATAATTTACCCTGTCGTGAATATCAAAGGTGGCAAAATCCTGGTTGCGAACCCTGGAACGGTGGACATCTGATTTGTCTGCCACGATCAAAGCCGCCGCCACGGCATTAACAGGATAACCATATTGCTCCTCATGGTTAGCGATGGCGGAAACCACTGTGCAAACCTCTTCCGGAGGCATACCCATATTTAATAGAATAGGAAAAACAATGTTGGCCCCTGAAATACCATGGTCATTGCGGCTTACCACATTACCAATATCATGTAGATAGCCTGCAATGGCAGCCAGTTCGCATTCCCTTTTACTATGACCAAGTTTTTCTAAAATGTTTCGGGCAATGCTGGAAACCAGATTAATATGTCTGTAGCTGTGCTCCGTAAAGCCCATTACCCCCAGGTATTCATTTCCCTTTCTTATACAAGCATCCAGTACAGGATTTGCCTTGATGTCATCAAGGTTTATCGACACTGTAACCATCACCCCTATGACTAGCATAAACACTATAATATAATTTAAAGCAGGAGGTTTCCTACTATTATTACAAATTGCATATAATTAAAGAACTCCTAGACGACAAACGTCTGTATGACAACATTAGTTAACCTTCATACAGACGTTTATTTATTAGTTTAAATGTCAGTAAGTCTTATCTAAGCTTCCTCTGATGATTCGGTAACCTGAGAAATGGCATTCTTTAAGATCTCAATATGAACCTTATCTGCCACCCTGATGATTACAGTTGTATCCTTCATTTTTATAATAGAACCAAGAAGTCCCCCAACAGTTACAATATGATCTCCTACTTTCAATGCATTGATCATGGTGGTATGTTGTTTTTGGCGTTTCTGCTGAGGTCTAATCATTAAGAAATAAAGAATAGCAAATAGAGCAACAATATAAATTATTGAAGCTGTTTGCGGACCGAAAAAATCCAATGCAAAACCCCCCTTTTATATTATAGAATACAAGTTTCTTCCTTCTAACAGTATTTCCCTGCCAGTTGGAGAAAATTTAACCTAAATTAAAATGCTGTAAAAATTCCTGTCTATATTGAAGGAGTCTATCTTGCCTGATTGCATCCTTTATATTTTCCATTAACTGTTGAATAAAATGCAAATTATGTATTGTAGTAAGTCTTATACCCAATATTTCATCTGCTTTAATCAAATGCCTGATATAAGCCCTGGAATAATTTGGCAGGCATAGCAGTCACACTGCTCGTCCATGGGACGAAAATCCCTGGCAAATTCCGCATTGCGAACCGTTAATTTCCCTTTATGGGTGAATACCGTTCCATTTCGTGCTATCCGGGTGGGCAATACACAGTCAAACATATCTACCCCCCTGATAACCCCTTCAATTAAACAATCCGGTGAACCCACCCCCATTAAATACCTTGGCTTATCCTTGGGCATCAAGGGTATTAAATGATCCAATACATCATACATTAAATCCTTTGGTTCACCCACTGAAAGTCCACCAATGCCATAGCCTGGAAAATCCATTGCTAATAATTCCTTGGCACTTCGCTCCCTTAGATCATTAAATACTCCGCCCTGAATAATACCAAACAGGGCCTGATCCTTTCTGCTATGGACCTTCTTACACCTTTCAGCCCAGCGGGTTGTCCTCTCCAGGGCAGCAATGGCGTATTCCTTATCACAGGGATAGGGGGCACACTCGTCAAAGGCCATGGCAATATCTGCACCCAAAGCTTGTTCAATTTCCATAACCTTTTCAGGGGTAAATAGGTGCTTAGAACCATCAATATGGGATCGGAAGGTAACTCCTTCTTCAGTAATGGTTCTAAGGGGACCCAGGCTAAATACCTGGAAGCCTCCGCTATCGGTTAAAATTGGGCCATGCCAATTCATAAATTTATGCAACCCACCGGCTTCCCTTACCAAGTCATGTCCCGGTCTAAGGTAGAGGTGGTAGGTATTGCTTAGTATTAGCCTACCTCCCGTTTGATGAACCTCTTCGGGGTCATGGTCTTTACAGTGGCCTGGGTACCAACGGGCATAAAAATAGGGGTTTCAACTTCTCCGTGGGGTGTGCTTAGCTTGCCAAGCCTAGCCCTAGTATATTTTTCTTCTTTTTCTACGGTAATCTTTACTGGCATGGTAGCCTCCTAAATAATAAACATTGCATCTCCAAAACTAAAAAACCTGTATCTTTCAGCCACAGCCAGCCTGTAAGCCTCCAGCATTCTCTCCCTTCCGGCAAAGGCACTTACCAACATAAGGAGAGTTGATTTTGGTAAATGAAAATTTGTAATCAATCCTTCAACCAACTTATATTTATATCCTGGATAAATAAAAATATCAGTCATGCCGGAGCCGGGTATAACTATACCCTCGTTATTGGAGGAGGTTTCCAGACAGCGAACACTGGTGGTGCCCACCGCAATGACCCTGCCTCCTTTTTGTCTGGCATCGTTAATGATACCGGCAGACTCCGGTGTCATTTCGAAAAATTCCTCATGCATTTGGTGATTAGTGATATCCTCAACCTGTACCGGTCTAAAGGTTCCTAGACCTACATGGAGCAGTACATTTGCCAGCTTTACCCCCTTAAGCTTTATTTCTCCAAGTAGTTCGGGGGTAAATGAAGCCCGGCGGTAGGAGCCGCTGCTGACCCCTCTTGCCGGGCATAAACCGTCTGGTAGCGCTTTTGATCCTCCAGCGGTTTTTAATGTAAGGTGGCAGCGGCATTGTTCCAATACGCTCCAACACTTGCAAAAAAGGTTCCCGGTAACAAAATTCAATAATTCGTCCACCCGCATCGGTATGGTCAATTATTTCCCCGTCCATCAGACCATTGCCAAAGCTGATTCTATCTCCAACCTGGCTCTCTTGCCGGGCTTAACCAATGTTTCCCATCTTCTCTCGCTAACCTGCTTTAGCAGTAGTACTTCAATTTGGCCCCGGTGGAAATCCTGGTGCCAAATATCCTAGCAGGGAGAACCTTGGTATCATTCATTACAAGGACATCCCCGGATTTCAAATAACCGATTAGGTCCTTGAATTGTCTGTGTTCAAAACTGTCCCGATCCTTGTGAACCACTAGAAGCCTGGAATGATCTCTTTTAGCTAAGGTTCCTGGGCAATTAATTCTTCAGGGAGCTCAAAATCGAAATCTGATAGCTTCAAGAAACAGGTACTCCTTTACCTATAATCCATAATTAGGCAGAATCTTTATGCCTGTATAATAGTATTCCAGTATTTCTCTATAGTTATAACCCTGGGCAGCCATGCCCCTGGCTCCATACTGTGATAATCCAATGCCATGGCCCCAACCGCTACCGGTGATGGTAATGGATGAAAATTTACCCCACTCATCCATTTGCTGCTCAAAGTTGAATAAAGAACTTTTTAATCCCAGAGCGATTCTCACACTATCGGCATTTGATATGTCTAAAGTAAGATCCCCGCCATCATCACTGTAGCCATGTATCTTCATCACCCTTACCCTGGCCCCGGAAGAAGTTCTGGCCACCTCTTCTAATTCATTAACCTTGGAAAAGACTTGAGAAATACCAAGCCTGGCCAACCCCTGATTAACTTGGTAGGTAAGCTGATCAGCAGTGTAATTTACTACCCAGTTATAGTGATTATTATTAGCATCGAAGGGGTCTTCCTTCCACCTTAAATAAGGAAAGAAGTTTCTCCAAATCTCTTCACTATTCTCAGTAAAGCCCCCGCTGGAGGAGAAGAATACAGCGTCTATTGGCTTTCCCTCATAGGTTATAATTTCTCCGGCAGTCTCCTGTATGGCCCTGCTTACTATGGAAGACTCGGCATCAAACCCACCATATACCTGACTGGCATCGGTGGCAACCAGCTGATAATCTTTATTTGGCTGGGCCAATGTAGCCTTAGGGCATATGTACGAGCTGCCAGGGCTTGTGCTTTAAGAGCCTCATGCCCGAAGGAAGAAGGCATCTCCGATGGCACTACCCCGTAGAGATATTCCTCCACCGGAACTACATTTATGGCCAGCATCTTACCATTGCCATCGATCTTAAATTCCAATTCACCCCGGTACCTTTTGCTCCCACTAGGTCCCTCCAATGTTAGGAGACCTGTCTCACTGGACCCGGATGATATTTGGGACATACCCTGGGAAGAAATTATATTTAAGTTATTTAAATTAGAACCAATATTTGTCACAGTTCCATTGTCAGTCACAGCAAACAATTCAGACCCACTGGCTATGGCAGCACTCTCTGCCGAGTAGATAGTAACAGGCTTGCCGGTAAATTGCCTGACGGCAACAGCAGAGTCAAATATCCCTATCTGAGTGCCATTCTTAATGATGGAAAGGGAATCATTAGATTTTTGTATCTGCCACTGTTCACCGGATTTTACCTCAGATATAACTGTTCCTGTTGATAAGTTAACTAACTGGAAATTAGCATTAGCTCTAAAACCCAAGCTTTCTCCGTTTGTTACCAATCCAATTCTAACCCTATAGTCACCTGTATTTGCAAAGGCTGTACTAGAAATAGAAAACAAAAGTAGCACCATTAAAACAAAAGTAACTAACCTGCTGCCTGACCTATGCTGCATGGCCTAACCTCCTGCATTTGGAAAATAACCTGGCACACATTTACTCAAATACAACTATTCGACATGTTACCCCTTATTCCTTCCCCCAAATTCCATTTCCACCTTTTGAGCCAGGGAGGCTCTTTCGTAGAGTTTTAGTTAGTTGAAATAGGTTTTCATTAACAAAAAGCGAGTCAGGATACCTTCCCTGACTCACTTTACTCATTTAGCGTCTGAACCAAAAACTTAGTACTAGGGTTAATAGGATGCTTAAAATTATGGATGTTGCTACGGGAAAGTAGAAGGTAAAGTTTCCCCTTTGAATGAAGATATCTCCAGGCAGTTTACCTACACCTGGTATACGTCCTGCCAGCAGCAGCAGGCCTCCTACCACTACCATAAGAATCCCCAAAATAACCAGCATTCTGGCCATGGTTTCTAAGGGTGCCATATATTTTTACCTCCCATCGGATTTTGGTCTTACCGGGCGATAGTACCTGTCCTTTTCACTGTAAATACAACCACAATATTGCTGTCTATACATTTCCAGTTCCTTTGATTTTGCTGTGGCCTCTTTAAAGCCTGGGCGAAAATCTTCGTAGTAAAATTCTACATCATACTGTTGACCCAGGGTTTCTCCCAATTCCTTAATTAGCTCGTGTTTTTGAAAGGGACTTACCAAAAGGGTAGTACTAAAGGCATCAAAGTTTCCCTTTTTAGCCATTTGGGCTGTCCTTTTAAGTCTCATATTATAACATAGCTGGCAGCGCCTGATCTCCCGATGTACCACTTCTTGCAGGTATTCCTCCAGCCCATAGTTTTCATCAAAAATCACTTTCCAAGCTTGCTTTTGGGCATAATCTTCCAATTGATCCCTGCGTTTTTTGAACTCTGTATAAGGGTGTATATTGGGATTATAAAAAAGTCCGTAAACATCATAGTCTTTATTTTGCAGGGATTGAAGGGGGTAGATGGAACAGGGACCGCAACAGGTATGCAGTAGCAGCTTCTTCATAAAAATTTCTCCATATTAATTAAAGTAATATAAGCTTTATCAGTATGCACATTTTATTGGGCCGTAATCCTCCATAAATTATATGCTCCTCACTGGTTACCTGCTCAGAAAAGTTTCTCCTGCTCGACCCTCTCTAAAGGGGTTTCCTTTACAGGTAAACCTAGATGCCTATAAGCCTGGGGTGTAACAATTCGGCCCCTTGGTGTCCTGGCCAGAAAGCCAAGCTGCATAAGGAAGGGCTCTAGCACATCCTCTACTGTATCAGGTTCTTCACTGGTGGCAGCTGCTATGGTATCCAAGCCAACCGGTCCTCCATTAAATTTCTCAATTACCGCCCGGAGAAGTCTACGGTCGGTATGGTCTAAACCCAGGGGATCCACCTCAAAGAACTCCAGGGCGTTAATGGACACGTCCAGGGTTATATCTCCCTCTGCACGGACCTGGGCATAATCACGAACCCGCTTTAACAGTCTGTTGGCCACCCTGGGCGTGCCCCTGGAACGGCGGGCTATTTCCTCAGCTCCCTTTGCTTCAATGGAAACATTAAGAATCTGGCAGCTCTGGTAACTATTTTGGTCAGGTCTTCGGTAGAATAAAACTCCAGACGGCTGATTATACCAAAGCGATCTCTCAAGGGTGAGGCTAACATTCCAGCCCTGGTGGTTGCCCCAATGAGAGTAAACTTGGGTAAATCCAAACGTATTGAACGAGCTCCCGGACCTTTTCCCAGTACAATATCAAGGGCAAAATCCTCCATGGCCGGATAGAGTATTTCCTCCACTGCCCTGCTTAGACGGTGTATCTCATCTATAAACAAAACATCTCCAGGAGATAGATTAGTTAAAATTGCTGCCAAATCCCCCTGGCGCTCTATGGCTGGACCAGAAGTGGTGCGTATATTTACTCCCATTTCATTAGCTATAATGTTGCTAAGGGTTGTTTTTCCAAGACCCGGGGGTCCAAAGAGTAAAACATGGTCCAGAGCTTCTACTTTGCCTTGCTGCCTCAATAAATATTGAAATAGTTTCTTTAGCTTTCTGTTGACCAATATATTCATTTAGTTTCCTGGGGCGTAGCCCCATTTCTATATCATTATCTTCAAATTGATTAGAGGGTGAAACCAGCCTATCTGTCATAAAAACCTCCGGTTATCTGGCCGGGGCCAGTTCTTTTAAAGCAGCTTTTATTAAGCTGGCTACATCAGCACCTAAATGCTTATCATTGGCTTTCTTTAGTGCGTCCCTGGCCTCGTTCTGACCATAACCAAGGGTTTGCAGGGCCAGCAGTACTTCATCCTCAGAACCAGTCGGAGAGTTAATTACCTCTATAGTTCCTGCCACAGCCACAGGCCCCTTGAGCTTATCCTTCAGTTCCAGTAATATACGCTGGGCGGTCTTTTTACCCACCCCTGGAACCTTGACCAGTTGATTAACATCACCACAGGCAATTACCGCCTTTAATGCCTCAGGCTTAAGACAGGAAACAACAGCCAAGGCTACCTTTGGCCCAACCCCGGCTACCTCCAGCAAGGAGAGAAAACACTCTAACTCTTCCTCCTGTAAAAATCCATAGAGGGTTATACCATCTTCCCTTACAGCCATGTGGGTAAAATACTTAATCTCTTGGCCCTGGCTCACCGGCTCCGGTTGTGTTGGCACATAAAGTCGGTAGCCCATACCATTTACATCCACCACCGCCCAGCCTAAACCAGTGGCAGCCAGTTTACCTTTAACGTAAGCAATCATCTTAAAAGGCCTCCTCTGTTTGAACTCCAGTGAGCGTGACAAATAGCCACAGCTAGGGCGTCCGCCACATCATCGGGCCTTGGGATTTCATTTAGGGACAAAAGGGTTTTGACCATAAATTGAACCTGCTTCTTTTCAGCCTTACCATAGCCGGTAACAGATTGTTTCACCTGAAGGGGAGTATATTCAGATACTTCAATGCCTGAGTTAGCAGCAGCCAGCATTGCAATACCCCTGGCATGTCCCACAGCCAATGCAGTTCGGGCATTCTTATTGAAAAAGAGTTCCTCCACGGCTACCTGAACGGTCGGTATTTGACTATTACTTCCATAATACCTTGATATAATAGCTTTAGCCGTAGATCCAGCGAAAGCTCAGGGCCGGTTCTCAAACAGCCGTAATTAATTGGCTTGTATTTATTTCCCACAGACTCCACCACTCCAAAACCAGTAATGGCTGTTCCAGGATCTATACCTAATATAATCATTCCTACCCCCAATTAATAAATACATTGGTAATATTATACTACAAACTGGCGTTCTGTAGATGGGATTAACCAACAAAAAAATAACCCGGGAGGCGGGTCATTTTAATGCATCTCATCCAAGTTTTCCAGCACAGCATTAAGTCTGTCTTCATTTGAAAATTCCAATTCGTATCTTATGTTGGCCTGGGTCTCAGGAGTCATTTGAAAAAAATTCATAGATTGCTGAAGCTTAACCTGGAAACTTGCAGATAATTTTTCCAGGGGCAGATTTTGTTCCACCTTAATCAATTTCTGGTTGTAGCCCACGGGCCCCTGGTAAATGGCCAGTTTATTGTCATAAATGCCTAAATGTCTAAAATCTTTATGATAACTGCAAAAGTCATTAATTTTTCTTTGCACCAATATTTCATCCTGCCTTATATCTACGGAAATACCTGGCCCGGAGAATTTTTCCCTAATTTCTTTTTCCGTACTTATGTTATAGGCACTCAAAGGCTTTTTGGACAATTCCTCAATATTGCCACATATATAAAGATTATCCTCCAAAACCATGGTGGTAGAGGCCAAGCTTGGCTCCACAGGACTGGCAAAAACCTGAAGTATTGCTAGCTTAACATTTGAGCCGTCTTCTGATATTTTACCCCCAATCAATCCACCAACAATTAACAACATGGCCATGAATGCACCTAAGCCCAGCCAGAGCATTTTTTTCAACATACTAACCAACTCCTTCTTAGTTGGTTAGTATTGCCATTTATTTACTTATCTTATACCTGGCCGGTAATCCGGTCATCTTTATTCCTCTGCCTCGAAGTTTGTATAAACAGCCTGTATGTCATCATTATCTTCCAACAGTTCAATCATTTTATTCATCTTCTCAGCCTCTTCACCCAGAAGCTTCACATAGGTTTGAGGTAGCATTGCCAGTTCAGAATGGGCAATGGGAATACCTTGCTGAATCAATGCAGATTTAACCGCCTCAAAGTCACCCGTTGAGGTATTAATCTCAAAGCTATCCTCTTCTACCTTCACATCGTCTGCCCCTGCCTCAAGGGCAACCAGCATTAAATCGTCTTCACTAATACTTGACTCAGAACGTTCAATTACAACTACACCCTTCTCAGAGAACATCCAACTGACACAACCCGTCTCACCAAGTTGCCACCATGTTTTGAAAGGATATGTCTTACCTCTCCGGCGGTTCGATTGCGGTTGTCTGTGGCAACATAAAGTAGTATGGCAACTCCACCCGGACCATAGCCTTCATAGGCGAACTCTTCAAAATTGGCACCATCGCCGCCCCCTGCTCCCTTTAAGATTGCCCTTTGAATGTTGTCATTGGGCAAATTGGCTTCTTTTGCCTTCTCAATGGCAGTTTTTAGTCTCATATTGCCAGCCGGATCCGGCCCACCGTTTCTGGCTGCAATTATAATTTCTTTAGACAATCTGGTAAAAATCTTTCCCCTTTGGGCATCAATCTTTGCCTTTTTCCTCTTAATGGTTGACCATTTTGAATGTCCCGACATAGCTTAACCCTCTTTCCTTTACGAAGCATTGATAATTTCATATAATCCGCAAAAAAGCTTGGTTAGCACCTAATGCGCCACCTAGCTTTTCATGTTCATCATTTACAAATTAGCTCTTTGCCGTTCTTAGAGCAATATCACCCTTTATAAATTAGGGGGAATGGGAGGCAAATGTTTTTTATGCTCCCTCTTTCTAGCAAGTTCCTCAATAATGCCCTTTGCTCTTTCGGGACCTTCTCCTGTCATAATGTAATGGTCCAATTCTTTGTAAGTAATGCCCATTTCTTCCTCGTCACAGTGACCAAGCCAAAGTCCAGCAGAGGGAGCTTTGTCAATAATCTGCTGTGGGATTCCTAATTCCTTAGCCAACTCTTTCACCTGGTACTTAACAAGGTTTGCAATTGGCAGCAGGTCAACACCACCATCACCGTACTTAGTAAAGTGACCTACCACTAATTCTGCCCTATTGCCGGTACCAACAACCAGATAGTTATGTCTGGCTGCTAAATAATAGAGAGTTATCATTCTTAACCTTGGCTTAATGTTTGCAATGGTCATGTCACTACTGTAAACATCATAGGGTTCGCCGGTAAAGCGGTTGACAAACCATTCAAAGGGCTCATTTAATAATACTTCTTCATAGGGTATATTCAGTTGCTCAGCTAACAGCTTAGCATCACCCGCATCCTGTGGGCAATTATGACAAGGCATGATTACTCCCAGGACATCACTCGGAAAAGCCCTTTTGCATAAGGCAGCCACACAGCTGAATCAATACCGCCACTCAAACCAACAACAGCTCCCTTAGCACCGGCCTTTTCAATTTCTTCTTTAATCCATAGTGTCAGCTTGTCTGCTAATCCACTCAATGAAGACAGACCCCCCCGCTAGGCCATTAGTAACTTCATAATATCACATATTTCCCTCAGGGTGCAAACCAAAACAAATTGATTAAAAACTTCACAATTCTGATGTATGTATTTATTTGAATTTTCTATATTGTCTGATTTGATTACTTATTTATACTTGTTTTTATTGCCATACTGTTCTTTCTATTTGTGTAAATTTTTGAACGCTTAAATCAAATTCTGCCATTTCTTTAATTGACAAGTTCTCCACCCGAAGCCTATAATATATTCAGAATCTTTAACTTTTATAAAAAATTGCAACAAAATGTCTGGGATAAGACATTACTTTCTTCAATTATCTTTTATAAGCTTATTATTTCTTTTTATGTGCCACGGTTCACTACTATCATATAATTGACTAACTAATTGTATTATTCTTTAGACATTTGTGCAATTTAATTGTCAGCGTAATTTTTAAGTGTACAACTTTGTCCTTGCCTAAGAAAGAAAATGAAAAGGGGTGGTGACACAAGTCTCTTGACTGTTTTTGCTGTTAGGTAAGGGTAATGAATTACTGTCTATTAATCTAGGACCTGTAGGGTGTCCCTAAACCAAAGGGGGGTTTATGATGGAAAATACAGATATAAAGTTTCTTAAGTTGCAGCAGATCATCGACAGTCATGAAGGTAAGGTCTCTCACCTAATTGCTATCCTGCAAGAAACTCAAAGTGAATACGGATATCTTCCTAAAGAAGTATTAACTTACATAGCAACAGCCATGAAAATTTCTCCAGCCACCGTTTTAGGAGTGGCAACCTTCTACGCTCAGTTCTCCCTTATACCAAAGGGTAAATATGTTATCCGTGTTTGCGACGGTACTGCTTGTCACGTACGTGGCTCAGAGCCTATCATGATGGCTCTGCGTAAAGAGCTTAGCCTTACCGCCGATAAGCGACCACCGATGACCTAATGTTCACCGTTGAGACAGTCTCCTGCTTAGGGGCATGTGGCTTAGCCCCCGTAGTTGTGCTGATGAGGAAGTTCATGGCCAAATGACTGCGGAGGGTATTTTAGAGGTAATGAAAAAATTGGCACCCACTGCCAGTGAAAACTAAGGGGGGACCACAGATGCTAAAATCACACGAAGAGCTTATAAAACTTCAGCAAAAGGCAAAATCTGCACTGTCCGAGAATAAAATGCGCATCTTGGTCTGTGCTGGAACCGGCTGTGTAGCCAACGGTTCCCTTAAAGTATTTGAAGGTTTAAAAAATCTGGTTCAAGAGAAGGGCTTGTTGGCTGAGGTAGATCTGGTTAAGGAAGTTGGCCATGAGGCATCGGCGTAAATATCTCCGGTTGTCACGGTTTTTGCCAAATGGGTCCTCTGGTTCGCTTTGAACCTTCCGGACTTCTCTATTGCAAGGTCCAAGAGTCTGACTGCCAAGAAATTGTTGACGCAACAATAGTAAATAATGAAGTAATTGATCGTTTACTTTATACAGATCCTAATACCAATGAAAAAGTAACAACCCAGGACGAAAACCCATTTTACAAGCGTCAGGTTCGTGTTACCTTAAAAGACTGTGGACGTATTGACCCTGATGATATAAATGATTATATTGCCCACGGTGGTTACCAAGCCCTCAGTAAGATTTTATCAGGCATGAATTCTGAGGCAGTAATCAAAGAAGTATTAGACTCCGGCCTCAGGGGCCGTGGCGGTGGCGGTTTCCCCACCGGACGCAAGTGGTCCTTTGCGGCCTCTTCTCCTGGACCCAAGAAATACATTATCTGTAACGGCGACGAAGGTGACCCGGGTGCTTTTATGGATCGTTCAGTTATGGAAGGCAACCCCCACTCTGTACTTGAAGGTATGATGATCGCCGGCTTTGCTATAGGGCAGATGAAGGTTACATTTATGCCCGTGCTGAATATCCCCTGGCCATCAAGCGTATGAAAAAAGCTATTGTGGATGCTGAAGCCTTGGGGTTCTTGGCAACAACATTTTAGGAACAGGGTTTAGTTTTAAAATAAACATTAAAGAAGGTGCTGGAGCCTTTGTATGCGGTGAGGAAACAGCCCTTATTGCCTCCATTGAAGGCGAGCGCGGTATGCCCCGTCCCCGTCCTCCTTTCCCTGCAGTAAAAGGTCTCTGGGGCTGTCCCACCGTTATTAATAACGTCGAAACCCTGGCTAACCTACCTGCTATTATCCTTAACGGAGCAGCTTGGTTTAAGGGCTTCGGTACAGCATCCAGTGCAGGTACAAAAACCTTTGCTTTGGCTGGACAAATTCAAAATACCGGTCTCGTTGAAGTGCCTATGGGTATGACTCTACGGGAAATCGTATTTGATATCGGTGGTGGCTTAAGGGAAGGAAAGAAATATAAATCCGTACAGATTGGCGGCCCCTCGGGCGGCTGCTTAACAGAAGAAAAGCTTGATTTACCCCTGGATTATGACGAACTCATGAAGGTTGGAGCAATGATTGGCTCCGGTGGCTTGGTAGTTATGGGTGATGACACCTGTATGGTTGAAACTGCTAAGTTCTTCATGGGCTTTGTACAAAATGAATCCTGTGGCAAGTGTGTTCCTTGTCGTGAAGGTACCAAGCAAATGTTAGCCATGTTAACCAAGATTACCGAAGGCAAAGGTACCGAAGCAGACCTAGTTCTTTTAGAAGAGCTGGCTCAAGATGTTAAAGACGGTTCCCTTTGCGGCTTGGGAAAAACTGCTCCTAACCCCGTTCTTACTACTCTCCGCTACTTCAGGGATGAATATGTGGCCCACGTTCGGGATAAAAAATGCCCAGCCGGAGCCTGCCAGGCCCTGAAGGAATACTACATTGATGCTGAAAAATGTAAGGGTTGCACCCTTTGCACAAGGATTTGCCCAGCAGGTGCAATTTCCGGTGAGAAGAAACAACCTCATACCATCAATGTTGAGTTATGCCTGAAGTGCGGCGCTTGTGCTGAGAAATGTAAGTTTGGCGCAATTGGCACCAGGTAGTACGCTTGATATTTAGAGAAAGGGCGTGAAGTGGATGAGTGGAAAAATAACCATAAATGGACAATTAATAGATTTTACTGACGAAAAAAATATTCTTGCGGTAGCTCGAAATGCAGGTATTGATATTCCTACCCTTTGTTACCATCCTGAATTATCAGTAGTAGGAGCTTGTCGTCTATGTGTTGTTGAAATTGAGAGAATGGGTGTGCAAGCCTCCTGTTCTACTGCACCCATTGACGGAATGGTTGTCTTCACCAACTCCGGACGGGTAAACAGAGTACGCAAGATGGTTCTAGAGCTTCTTTTAGCAAACCACGACCGTGAATGTACCACTTGCGATGCCAGCGGTGCTTGCAAATTACAAAAGTATGCTAATGATTATGGTATTAAGAGACTGCGTTTCCCCAGCCGCAGCCAGTGTGAAGCACTTGATAACAGCAGTCTATCTATAGTACGTGATCCAAATAAATGCATCCTCTGTGGTCTTTGTGTGAGAATTTGTAAAGAAAAACAGGGTGTCGGTGTTTGGGATTTCAAAAATCGTGGGTCCCGTACCGAGATCGTTGCTGCAATGGATCAGCCCTTAGCTGAATCTGCTTGCATTAACTGCGGACAATGTATTGCAGTATGCCCCTGCGGTGCCCTTTCCTCTAATTCCACAGCCATTGATGAGGTTTGGGCTGCCCTTAGAGATCCTAAAAAGACTGTGGTTTGTCAGATAGCTCCTGCACCAAGGGCCGCCCTGGGTGAAGAGTTCGGCCTTGGCTCGGTAGATGTTACAGCCAAGTTAGTTGCCGGATTACGTAAAGTGGGCTTTGATAAGGTATTTGATACCGTATTTACCGCTGACATGACTACTATTGAAGAATCTAATGAATTTTTAGGCCGGGTTACCGAAGGTAAGAATCTACCACTCTTTACCTCCTGCTGCCCTGGCTGGGTTAAATATGCTGAGCAATTCCATCCTGAACTGCTAAATAATGTTTCTACCTGCCGTTCACCTCAGCAAATGTTTGGTTCTGTATTGAAAAAGAAATATACCCAGGATCTGGGCATTAAAGCTGAAGATATGTTTGTAGTCTCCATCATGCCCTGCACCGCCAAAAAGTACGAAGCTAAGCGTCCAGAGTTCATGACCGACGGAGTATATGATGTTGATGCTGTATTAACTACAGTCGAAGCTGCCCGCCTATTCCGGGAAGCTGGTATCATCTTCGACTCCCTTGAAGACTCTGCCTTTGATCAGCCCATGGAGCAAGCCACAGGCTCCGGTGTAATCTTTGGGGCAACCGGCGGCGTAATGGAATCTGTTATCCGTTATGTGGCAGGCAAGCTCTTAAATGCCCAGGGGCGTGTAGATGTAGAGTTTACCCGGGGTATGATGATACAAAGATTGCCAGCCTATCGGTTAATGATATTAACTAAGCCTGGCTGTTGTTAACGGTTTGGCAGCAACAGAAGCCTTAATCCAAAAAATACAGTCCGGTGAACTGGATGTCCATGCTGTTGAAGTTATGGCTTGTCCTGGTGGTTGTGTCGGCGGTGGCGGTCAACCCTGTCAAAATGATTCTAAAGCCCGTCAAACCAGAGCCACAGAGATTTACAATATAGATTCTAAGATGGTTCTACACAAGGCCCAGGATAACGAAGATCTTGATAAGATCTTCAACAAATATTGGGGCGGCTGCTGCAACCATGAGACCCATCATGATCTTCATACCCATTACCACCCCAAACGGCAGATAGCCGGTAACGATATTGTTATCAAAGATGCCGAGGGTCCAGAAGTTACTGTATGTCTTGGCGAAGGCTGCCTGAAAAAGGTTCCCTGGCTGTAGTAGAGAAGCTTCTTGAAATGCCAGTAAACTTAAGGTGTATTCTGCCTGGAGAGTTGCGGTGAAGGCGTATCCGTTAAGTTTAATGATCAAATCTTGAGCGTCAGTCCAGAAAACGTGGTGGATACCCTTAAATCAAAATGCAGCGGGAGTGGTTGCTGCGGTTGCTCCTAGATTATTATAAAATAACTATTTTGCAGGTGCTGCCAGTGGTTAGCACCTGCTTTTTATGGTAGAATAAAGTCGGTGATTATTATGCAAAAAAGACATCTTACTCTGCTCATTGGGCCTGCCAAATATCCTGAGGATGACCGCCGTATGGTGTCAATGTTCCTGGCTGAACCAGGAAATAAAATAATATGTGGCGCCAGTACAGCAGGCATGGTTACCAGGGTAATAAAAGAAGCTGGAATAAGTGCTGAAGAAGTGACTGGGTTAATATTAGTCACAGATGGAACACTAATCCTAAGTCAGGTGCTAAATATGTTTCGCGACTCAGGCATAACTGGCTCCCTTGACACGGATAACAACGATGCTGATCTTTTAGCCCAAGCCCTTGTACAGGCTGATTCCATTTCTCTTCTGGTGGGCATGGCCGTTAACAAGTCCCAAAGAAGTTTGAGCCTGCCGGCAAAGCCTGTGGTCAAAACTAGATTTGCCAGAGAATTGGCAGACCTGCTCAAAGAAAATGGCAAGCAAGTGATGGTAGAGTTCTTTTAAACCCTACTCATCCTTGTTTTTCTATTATGCTAACAAATAATTCTGCAAGTCTCAGCATTATGTCGAAATTTTTCCTAATAATAAATTCTGAAACTACTTGACGTTTACGAACGTTCTGAGTTAGAATTATCTTAACTGAATTGTTTGAATATTTGTAATGTTTTAAGTTATTTTACTCGTCCAACTAAATTTACTATTCTGTCATGCGCATGACAGTTTTTACCACTGGAAGACAATAGAATAATTTAAGAATGGAGGTGTTGAAGTTGCTTACACAACAACTAGTCAACGGGCAAATGACTGTGACCACTATTGCCAGATACTCCATCAGCAAGGCTAATCATTATGTAGAAACCTTTGACCCATTTTTTGATGCCTATGAACAATTTATCTTTCTTTCTACCCCCATGCAAGAAAAACTAAACCCGTCCTTTGATCTATTCGAACAACTAATGTGCATAACATAACATTTTTAATATGCCTTCTTATAGCTATTTTTAAATGTCATATACAAACATTACTTATCATAACTTTCTATGCAAAACCTTTTTCATTCCTTGTCTTGTGAACATTGTCCTTTTGACAAGGAGTGGCAAAATACACACGTAAATTAAAGGTGGTGGTGGCTAAAGTCACATCAAGACATGATTAAATTTTTCTGTAGTAACAGGGGTTTATGTATGGTAGCTAAGACATATTTTAATAATGCTACCCTACCATCAAGTTGTTAGACAGGCTATTTACTAGTCCCATACTTAAGGTTTATTCAGTTTGTTTTTTAAAAATTTGCAGGTTTCGGTAAAATATGCTTCCAACGAGAGGAGGAACCATCGTATGGGTGCAGAGTGCAAATGTAACTGTGAGCAGGATAAAAGCCTAGATGCACTGTTTGCTCAGAATAAGGGAAATCCCAACGGGCTGATTGTTGTTATGGCAGCAATTCAAGAATCCCAAGGGTATCTTCCCAAGGATTATTTAGTTAAAACCGCAGAGGAATTAGGTGTTCCCCTTAGCGATGTTTACGGAGTGGCCACCTTCTACGCAGCCTTTAGCCTTCGTCCTAGAGGAAGGCATTCGGTTAACCTGTGTCTAGGAACCGCCTGTTATGTTAAAGGTGCTCCCGAAGTTCAAGCTATGCTTGAAAAGGAGATGGGCATAAAAGCTGGAAATACCACTGAAGACCGTCGTTTCAGCCTAGATCTGGTGAGGTGCCTCGGTGCTTGCGGTATTGCTCCGGTACTCACTGTAAACGGTGAAGTTTACCCCCGTATGTCTTCGGATAAAGTATCCGAAATAATAGCCAAATACGAATAATAACCTCCAGGGAGGTGAAATATATGAATTTTGCTGAACTCGAATTATTAAGGGCAACTGCTAAAGAAACTATTAAGTTGCGCCTGGGCGAAGAGCCCACCGACAATTTCAAATATCACGTACTGGTCTGCGGTGGAACTGGATGTATTTCAGTTGGTTGTCAAAACACACTGGATGCCGTACAAAAGGCCATAGAAAATAATGGCTTACAAGACACTGTTAAGTTAGTGGTTACAGGCTGTATGGGCACTTGTGAAATGGGCCCGGTAATTACCATATTCCCAGAAGGCTACTACTATTGCAGAGTTCAACCTGAGGATGCTGAGGAAATTATTAACTCTCACCTGAAGGAAGGCAAGTTTGTTGAGCGCTTGTGTTACCATGCTCCTGATGGAACAGTTCAAGCTCGCAAATCCGATATGGTATTCTTCAAGAAGCAAAAACGCAATGCCCTTCGCAATTGTGGTCTAATTAACCAAACTTCCTTAGAAGAATATATCGCCATGGATGGCTTCAAGGCCCTCTCCAAGGTTCTACAAGGTATGGCCCCTCAAGAAGTGGTGGACGAAGTTAAGAAGTCCGGCCTGCGTGGTCGTGGCGGTGCTGGCTTCCCCACAGGTGTAAAATGGCAATTTGTATTGGATCAAAAGGCTGACCAGAAATACATTGTATGCAACGGTGATGAAGGTGATCCGGGTGCCTTTATGGATCGCTCGGTTCTGGAAGATGATCCCTATTCCGTAGTTGAAGCAATGACCCTAGGCGGATATGCTGTAGGTGCTAATAAAGGCTTTGCCTATATCCGTATGGAATATCCCAGGGCCATTGACCACTTCAACAAAGCCCTTTGCAGGGCAAGGGAAGTTGGTCTGCTTGGCAATAACATTATGGGCACCGACTTTAGCTTTGATATTGAGATCCGGGTAGGTGCCGGTGCCTTCGTTTGTGGTGAAGAGACCGCCCTATTGGCTTCCATTGAAGGTCGCCGTGGCGAGCCACGTCCACGTCCTCCCTTCCCTGCTGTTTCGGGTCTATTTGAAAAGCCTACCGTGATTAATAACGTAGAAACCTGGGCCAGCATTTGCCCCATCATTATTAATGGTGGAGATTGGTATGCTCCATGGGTACCGAAAAGAGCAAAGGCACCAAGGTATTCACCCTGGCCGGCAGAATTAAAAATACCGGTCTGGTGGAAGTTCCCATGGGCATCACCCTGCGGGAAATAGTTTATGATATCGGCGGCGGCGTAGAAGGTGATAAGGAATTTAAAGCTGCTCAAACCGGTGGTCCTTCCGGCGGATGTATCCCTGCTGCTTATCTGGATACTCCCATTGACTATGAAAACCTAGCTGCTCTGGGCTCTATTGTAGGCTCTGGTGGAATGATTATTGTTGATGAAGGAACCTGTATGGTTGACCTAGCCAAATTCTACCTTGGTTTCACCCAGGACGAATCCTGTGGTAAGTGCTCTCCCTGCCGAATTGGCACCAAGAGAATGCTGGAAATCCTGGAGCGCATAACTAAAGGTCTTGGCAAGGAAGGCGATTTGGATTTGTTGGTTGAGCTGGCTAACTCCATTAAGGCCTCCGCCCTTTGCGGCCTTGGTCAAACTGCTCCCAACCCCATTCTTAGCACTCTGCGTTATTTCCGTGATGAGTTTGAAGCTCACATCAAAGATAAAACCTGCCCGGCTGGCATTTGTAAAATGCCCCGCAAAGGCCTAAAATCCTAGAGGATAGGAGGGAAAAGGCATATGGCAACCGTATCACTTACTATTGACAATGTAAAAGTTGAAGTCGAACAAGGCTCAACCATATTAGAAGCTGCTAAGCAGATTGGTGTAAACATACCTACCCTTTGTTACATGAAGGATATCAACGCAATCGGTGCCTGTCGTATTTGTGTAGTTGAAGTACAGGGCGCCCGGGCTCTCCAAGCTGCATGCGTTAGTCCCGTGGCTGAAGGCATGGTTGTTAAAACTAACTCCGCAGCAGTAAGAGCATCCCGTAAAATGACCCTGGAGCTAATCCAGTCTAATCACCCCCAGGAGTGCAATACCTGTCAACGTAATACCAACTGCGAATTACAAGCCCTTTCTGAGGCTATGGCATTAGGTGACATTCGTTTTGTGAGACCTGCCCAAAGCCACAGCAAAGACGATATTGATAACTCTTCCCCTTCCATTGTTCGTGATCCCCGCAAATGCATCCTTTGCCGACGCTGTGTAGCAGTTTGCGAAAAGGTTCAAGGGGTTAAGTGCATTAGCACCATGAATCGTGGATTTGAAACAGTTGTAGCTCCCCCCTTCAACCAGAGTCTCAATGATGTCAACTGTGCCATGTGTGGTCAGTGCTCACTGGTTTGTCCCACCGGGGCAATCGTAGAAGTAGATGACACCGGCAAGGTATGGCGTGCCCTGGATGATGCAAACAAGCATGTGGTTGTCCAAACTGCACCCGCTGTAAGGGTAGCTATTGCTGAAGAATTTG
Organism: Desulforamulus aquiferis; assembly: GCA_004143605.1. GTDB lineage: Bacteria > Bacillota > Desulfotomaculia > Desulfotomaculales > Desulfotomaculaceae > Desulfotomaculum > Desulfotomaculum aquiferis. The sequence goes on along the minus strand of AWVY01000011.1, from coordinate 4,494 downwards.
GCATGGAGCCAGGTACATTGGCACAGGCAAGCTGGTGGCAGCCTTCGCCGCCTAGGCTTTGACGCTGTTATGGATACAGACTTCACAGCCGACCTGACCATTATGGAAGAAGGTACGGAGTTTATCAAACGGGTAACCAGCGGCGGTGTACTGCCCATGATTACCTCCTGCAGCCCTGGTTGGATTAAATACATTGAAATGTACTACCCCGACCTACTTGCTCACCTGTCAACCTGTAAATCACCTCAACAAATGTTTGGCGCTTTGGCCAAGACCTTCTATGCAGAAAAGAAAGGCATTGACCCTGCCAACATTTACAGTGTATCTATCATGCCCTGTACTGCTAAAAAATTCGAGGCTCAACGTGATGAGCTTACGGACAGTGGCTACCAGGATGTTGACGTTGTACTTACCACCCGTGAGTTGGGTCGTATGCTGCGCGAAATTGGCGTCGATTGGGATAGTCTCCCTGAAGAGAATTACGACGATCCAATGGGTCTCTCCACTGGTGCCGCAGTTATCTTTGGTGCCACCGGCGGCGTAATGGAAGCAGCAGTACGTACCGTTTACGAAATTCTTACCAAGCAACCTCTACCGGACATTAACTTGACCCCAGTCCGTGGTATGGAAGGCATTAAGGAAGCTACCTTAAAGGTTGGCGACCTAGATGTTAAGGTTGCGGTAGCCCACACCCTTGGTAATGCCCGTAAGCTTCTGGATAAAATCCGGGCCGGTGAAGCTGATTATCACTTCATCGAAATCATGTGCTGCCCCGGCGGTTGCATTGGTGGCGGAGGTCAGCCCATCCCCACTAATCTTGATGTGCGCCTCAAGCGAATTGCCGGTACCTATAAAGCTGATGAGGAGCTACCACTCCGCAAATCCCACGAGAACCCGGCAATCACTGCCATCTATGAGCAGTTCCTGGGAGAACCACTGGGTGAAAAATCCCATAAGCTGCTGCACACCTTCTATGTACCAAGGGGTGTTTACAGCAAGCCTGAAGGATTACCTGATAAAGTACCCAGTGACGATCACCATTAAATATCAGCAGAGGACTTGCCATCTTGCAAGTCCTCTTTTTCTCAAAAACAAGGCTTTCGTCGAATCTCAAGGTTTTACCCTATGGTCATAACGAAAGCCTTGTTGTTTTCTATTCACTATAATTATTTAGAAATTGCTTTAGGGTCTGAAGTTTTATAGTATCAGTTAAGTTTTCAGGTAGCCACTTGAAGGCAAATTTCATCAATGCTAAATCATCTTCCATAATTTCAGCCAATTCTTGCTGGTTGAGTTGAAGGGTGAACTCATTATGGTACATAAGCATATTTCTGAATTTATCCAAATCATAGCAGCCGATTAATAGCATATCCATCATTACACCATCCAGCTCTTTATGACCTGTAGGTCTGAGCCTTGTGGGGATTGAGCCAAAGAGCTTCTCCGGTTCCTCATAATCCCTTAATCCCTGATTATCCATCCAATCCTTAACTGTCCATTCCTTTGTTTCCTTTAAACCGTGGCAGCGCGAAGGTTCAAAGGCAAAACCATATTCATCTGCACCCCTTATTTCAACCGGGGCCATTCTACACGACCAGGGTCGTTCATGATAAACCATGCATCCCTTTTCAGATATAAAAGGACAAACTAAATCTTCCTCCCGCATCTTTAAGACAACCACTGGAAATCCTGAACTAGGTACCCTTAGTATATGAGTATGTTTAATTAAAAACTCTCCCGATGACATCCCTAACTTATTTTTCATTCTTAAAACATCTAGGGGTGTCAAAAATATATTAATGTCCCTGCAGCATTTCTTAAAACACTCTAGCTGCTCATGGCAGGAGAACTTAAACTTACTATTGGCCTTTAAATTTTTACTCATTAGTATTCGCTCCTAGTCATTATCAGCTCAACAAGCCTGTTATAGAATAATGTAGTACCGATTATTAATGTTAGATATTATGCTTTAAGTTCTAGCTCCAGTGCCCTTTCTAAATAATATAACCCTTTTTGCTTTTGATCCATTTGGACTAATACAGTGTAAATGTTGTAATAAACCGTTGGATTATTGGGGTCCATTTCTATGGACTTATTAAGATCATCTATGGCCTCAGCATACAATCCTAACTTTGCGTGGGCATATCCTCTCTTGCTATAGGTAGATGCCAGGTAAGGAAAACTCGGGTCCATTTCAATAACCTTATTGCAATCCTCAATAGCCTTTTGATATAACCCTAGTCTTATGTATGCGGCTCCCCTATTGTTATATGGGTAAGAAAACTCAGGTGCTAGTTCAATGGATTTACTATAATCCTTGATTGCCTGTTCATATTGACCCAATTCATTGTAAATCCACCCTCTCCCGTTGTAGGGCTCGGGCCGGCTTGGATCTAATTCTATGGATTCATTACAATCTGCAATTGCCTTATCATTAACCCCAAGATAGTGATAAGCCATACCTCTATTCAAGTAAGCAATTGAATCCTTAGGGTTCACATCAATGGCCTCAAAGATTTTTGCCATATTATTATCAAACTGGCCTTTCCTTAAGCTCAGAATGGATTCTAAAGAGTTTTGACTTATGCCACCGTAGACATTTATCCTGGGAATAAGTAATGGATCATCCTCGGAGGAAGCTATGCCAGGGACTACTGTAACCGCTGTTGAATAACCGGCATGCTTTACCCTCTCCTTTACCTCTTGATTATAGGAACCATATGGGTAACTAAAGGATATTACTCTATTGTTTAAAATCTGCTCTAACTTTCTTTTAGAATTAAGTATTTCAATTTCTTGGTTCTCTTTTGTTAGGGATGTTAAATAGGGGTGTGTTTTTGTATGACTCGCTATCTCTATTCCATCGGACTGAATACTCTCCAGTTGTCTCCATGTCATATGATTAGGTGTATCAACCATATCAGTTATTATAAATACGGTACCCTTTAAATTATACTTTTTAAGAATAGGAAAGGCCTTTTCATAAAACGATACATAACCATCATCAAAGGTTAATAGAACCCATCTATCATCCTCATCACCTAGTCTACCTGCTAAAATATCTGGAATTTGGGATACTGTTGCTGTTTTATATGAATTCTCTGACAGCATTCTCATTTGTAATTCAAATTCATCTTCCGGCACATACAGATTATTGGGACCATGTCCAATTTCATGATACATAAAGACATGAATATTTTTATTGCCCACTTCGTATTCTGTTACTTCCGGATTAGCATAGACAGTTGCAACCGGAACAAGCAATAAAATAATAAAAGTAAATAGTTGTATTATTCGCACCTCATGCACTCCTCCATATAACATGCTCTATATGTTTAAATTTTACATAATTCTCAATAAACCTCCAAAGTATGATATATTTTTAAATATTTTCACCATTTTTTAATGGCGTAAAGGATTTAGGCCTCCCCTTGAAGAAAGATTAATTTTAGATATTTTTAGGGGGTATCAAGGTGCATCGCATAATTTCTGGAATTTTACTTTCACTTTTCCTTATTACCGGACTCTGCCTTCCAGCCTACGCATTGCAGAGGATAAACTAATCATTCCTTTAAATGACTCGTCCCATAATCAGTTCATAATTAATAACGATAGAGTATATATCTCTACTCCCGCATTGGAAAAACTCCTGGGTTCAGATATTAAGTGGATAGATAGAGATAACTATAAGGGACTTATCTTATCCAAGAACCAAACCAATCTAGTATTTATTATGGATAATAATTACTTTCTGGTTAAACACGGTAATTTCTATTCAGCTTTAGAACAAATGGACATTCAACCGATATTAATTAACGAACAAACCTACCTTCCTGTAAAATATGTACTTGAGGGCTTAGGCTATCAATTAAACTATGACTTAGCCCATCAACAAATAGAAGCCCATTGGACAGGTACCTTTATTAAAGAAGGCTATACAATTCCAGTTCAAAACTCTTTAAGCCAAATCAATTTTTACCCTGCTGATCTAGATATAGAATTGATATTTGAAACAAACTCTCAGAACCTTGAACAACAATTAAATGACATAAACACAATTCTTTCCTCAAAGCTTGATAACCAACTAACCACTCCTATTTTAAATAGTATTAAATTAGACAATTCATACATCAATAACAGTAAATTTTCAATATACCCCTCCAATGGTCAAACTTATATCAGGCTTTGGAAATAGCCCACAGCGAGTCACAGGTTGTCACACAGGTTGTCACAGGGACGGTTCCACTGACAGTTTTTGACTTGTCAGGACTCAGCTTCTTTTGGGTGTCACTGGGACGGTTCTAGTGACAATTGACTCACAACTGTCTGTCCTGTCAGCGGTATCGTCCCCATGACAGTTGTGAGTCAATAAAGAAAAAGCGAGTCAAGGTACGGTTCCTTTACTCACTTAAAACATTAAGAAACCCGCCGTCTTAATCAAAAGACAGCGGGTTTTGTAAAATTACTCTGGCGACGACCTACTCTCCCAGGGGC
>AWVY01000010.1 GCA_004143605.1 Desulforamulus aquiferis | reverse complement strand
CCCTATATTTATAGCCCAAAACTAGGTAGTATAAATATTAAATATTCTTATTTTTATACCAATTTCTCTACCAGCTTTTATTTGCCTCCGATATTTTTAATCCCGCCTTAAAAGCATTTCCCACTAACTGATTTAGATCATAATAACTAGCACCCATCATAATCATTGGGTTGATCTTCAAAGGATCTGGCTTGCCCTCTGTTAAACAATCCTTATTCACATATACCGCAACAATTTCTCCCAGGAACATTTCAAAGTCATCTATGGGGATAACCTGAATAACTTTACAGAGAAAATTCATCGTACATTCTTTAATCATTGGTGCTTTTCCCAATTCATCATAAAAGGGAATAAAAACGTTTGACTTATCTATTGTTTTTCCTGACACGATACCACAATAATCTGTCTGTCCAACCAGATCAGCTGGGGGAATATTGACACTAAAATATCCGTTTTCCTTAACGCCAGCCGTTGTATAATGAGTGCCTTTCAATGAAATATACAGCATTGGCTTTAAACTCACTACCCCACATGCACCCACCGTAACATAATTGGGCTTTCCATTGACATCCGCTCCCACAAGCATGGTAGGAAAGGGACCGAACGGGCGATTTTGAATTTTAATCTTATCCACTTTAAATCCTCTTTTCATTCATCCGATGTTCTACTGCAGTAGTATTTATACTATATCTAGAATTCTAATGTAATAATAGACTTTTTCTTTTCCATAAGTTATCATATAGATAAAGTATGCCCCTAAGCCAGTTGGCTTAGTTTTTTTATTTTTAAGGATGTGGCAGGTGAAACGTCCCCTTGCCACATCCCCCGCCACCACACAAGTGTGGCCTAGTCGCTTAATCCACCAATGTGTTTATTTGTGAAAAGACAAATCTCTTGCAATGCTTTGGTAGCCTCTGGAAAAAATGGTGCCATGGCGGGGTAGCAATGAAACATTCCCTCGCCAATCCTTAAAGTAATGTCAACTCCTGCCTTTTTGGCTTTTTCGGCAAAGCGAACTGCATCATCACAAAGGGTTTCATCTTCTCCGGCATAGATAAGTAAGGGTGGCAGTCCATGAAGTTCCCCATAAAGAGGTGAAATATAGGGCAGACCAGGATCCTTATCTCCAGCATAGTGCTTTGCTATGGCTTGTGCCATTCCCTTAGGGGACAAACATATCTTTTCTTTCGTTCTATAGGTCTCTCCTGTACATTTAAGGTCTGTTACTGGTGAATAGGCGACGGCTGCGGCTGGAAGAGGCACCCCATGATCACGAATTGCCAATAAAGTAGCCAAACACAGGCCCCCACCGGCAGAATCCCCTATAAATACAATGTTTAAAGGATCAATGCTTCATCCAACAACCAGCGATAAGCTGCTAAAGCATCTTCTAGTGCTGCAGGATAAGGCTCTTCAGGCGCCAATCGGTACTCAAAAAGTAAAGCACCTATTCCGCTACCTTTGACGAACTTTGCAGTAATTGCACGATGGGCCTTACAGGAACCGGATACATATCCGCCACCGTGAAAATAAAGAATCACTCTATTATTTTCTGATGCAACCGACGAAATCCATTCAGCGTAGAGCTTATTTATATTTACAGGCGATATTTTGATATTTTCTGGCAGCTTGCCAAATTTACCAGCTCCTGCTTCAACCTGTTGTCGAAAGCCTAGAATTGCTTCATATTTGCTCCAATCTACAATTTCCTTTTTGAGTCTAAGCTGCAATAAATGGCGATTCTGTAATAAAAACTTAATCAAACGACCTCGAAAACTAAGCATATTTATACCCCCATATAGTTTAAAACAATTTAGGTTTATCACTTCTCAAAAAAATGCTTGTAAGTATATTTATATTTGGCACCTTAAATTTTTCTCCATGAACTGCCTTGTATATAGCCATACCATTAATTGTTGTCCAAAACACTAAAGCTAGTTCATTAGCATCATATTTCTTTATCAATCCATCCTTTTGGCCTTCAGTGACTATCCTAGCAATGGCTTCATATGGATATGTGTTTTCTTTTTTATTATAGCTTTGGCTTCCTCAGGAATGGAATCTGATGCAGTAGCCTGTGCGATAAGTAAGTGGTATCGAGCAGCATCCTCATTCTGGTCCAAAAGTTTTAGCAATTCTCTAATCGCAAGTTCGATCTTTTCCTTTGGTGATAAGGTCTGTCTTTCCAACCATCGGCAGGCTTCATTCATCCGAGCAAATGCAATGCCAATCAGCTCAACAAATATTTCTTCTTTTGACTTAAAGTAATGATATAAAAGCCCCTGGGAGATACCCGCAGCTTTAGATATATCAGTGATTTTCGTAGCAGCCAAACCTTTTGTTGCATAAAGCATCAATGCCTTTGATAATATCTGCTCCCTGCGTTCATCTTTCATCCTTTGATTTAGTTCTTTATTTCTAGCCATATTATCTCCCTCTTATTGAATGAACTTTTATTCAATCAAATTATATTGCAACATTTTGTTTTTGTAAAGGGATCTCTAGAAATTCTATTAGCAGTTACTTATGGTATGGTTCACGGTCTAACACGGTTTTTATTATCTTGCTTCACACAAATGAACTTAACACCTTCCATACTTGAACTATTAAGTACCCTATTGTACTTTATAATATTAATACATAGTTGTGCGATATTTTGTAAGCTTAATCGTATATATAATGACGCTGTTTAAAGATATGACTGGTGGTGATGATTTGGACGGTGACGTATTTATTAAAGTCTATAAAGAATTTTTCCCTTGTGTTTATAAATACCTTTATGGACTTACCTATAATCATCAGACCGCAGAGGATCTTACACAGGAAACCTTTGTTAAGACCTTGTGTATTCTTCAATTTCCTAATGAAAATATAAAATCCTGGCTTCTCACCGTTGCTCATAACCTCTATGTTGATTATGTTAGGAAAAACAACAGATTAGACTTTGGAGACAATAGCTTATTTAGTCAAGTAAGCATACAAGACTTTACAGGTGAGCTAATACTTAAGGAAACCACTAGGTCTGCTTTTGAGCTAATCAAGAAGCTTCCAGAAACCCAGCGTCAGGCGATACTGCTATGCCTCATAAATGAACTTTCATATCAGCAGGCAGCAGAGATTTTGGGCATCAGTGTTTCGGCGGTGACAAATTTAATTTACAGAGCTAGAAAAACTCTTAGAGCTCTAAGGAGGCATATTAATGAGTAATGAATTTCAGGAAAAACTGAAGCTATATAACGAAGGTAAATTAAATCAAGATGAGATGTCAAAGATAGAATCTGAAATCAATAAATTCATTGCCATATCAGATTATCTTAATAACGATGAAAAAGAATTTTTAGAAGAGTTGAAGCAACAGATGCAGCCAGATATTCGAAAGGAAAATAGAATTGCTAAGCTTTTAAAGCGTAAAGTAAATTTAAGAATTATCCTTTTAACAGCATTTTCATCTTTTTTTATTTTAGTAGTCTTTATCTTCATATATTTTACGGCATCAAGAATCACAACGTCCTTGTTTGCCTTAGACCATAAAGAAATCTATGCTAAGAGAGAAGCTATGGTGCAGTTAGCACAGATGTTTCAGCCTCAATATAAATCCTCTGAAAGTAGTGTAAATTCATCACTTTTGCACAGCAAAATATAAGAGTTTCGCTTGAAAAAAAGTGGGAAATACCAAAATAGACAAAACCGAGATAAGCGTCAGATATAGTTTTGGTAAACCTGTCAGATCAGCTGAATCAGCAGTGCGCCCATTAATATTAGATGTCTTTTCTTATCCTGTAAGCCATGAATCTACCCGCCTATCAGGTTTTAAAGTTCTGGAAGATGCACCTCAAGGTACAAAGGCAAAATTATTTGTTGAGTTTAATAAAGCCTTGACTGCTCAAGAGATAAAAGAGCAGTTTATAGATAAAATAGGTAATACAGATGCTGCATCTTTAGATTTTATACCTATTGCAGCAATTGGTTCAGAGTTTGTATTAGCAAATCCTTCCTATTATCAGGTAAGAACGGTTTTTCCCTATGATACAAATAATGCTAAACATCTGGAGGATAACGGTTTTAATCAAACTCAATATGAGAACATGGATAACCATGCTCACAAGGAGTCCTTAGTTGGCAACCTCAACCTTATAAAGAACAACCTAAGACTACTGCAGGTAATATATTATGATTCTATGTTAGAGAATATTAATTTTGATGATATGATTAAACAGGTTGAAAATAATGGTGCCCAATATGTTGGTATGTATATTTCTGCAGACAGCAAAGATCTGTTAAAACTTAAAAGCAACCCGCATATTCACTGTGTGGAAGTTGAGAATATAGTTATATGGTAATGTTAATTATGATATTTTAGTCTTTGAAGCGTGCGTCTTCTCTGGCTGAACCTTAATTTCATTCATCTAATAGCCCTAAAACAAAATAAATATAAAAATAAACCGTCTTTGGTTTTTTAATACCCAATTTAGAGAATACAGCTGTGGATATAACAGTATCTCTGTGGCAAGGGACCTCAGGCTGTGTGGAAAATATTATGTCAAAAATCGTTCCCTCACTTTGTATACTAAAAGACATCAAAATCATCGTGTTCTTTTAATTTTTTTGCCATGTTTGGTTCCACTAGCCCCACTTTTCAGTGATTTTCTAGATGCAATCATAGTTTTCACACAGCCTGACGTTTCACTTGCCACCCCTTGCCACATATATGATTGTTAGATACCTTGCATTATCTTTGATGGTGGCTCTCTTCCAACTTCCAAGAGGATATGAACATGGTTATCCATAATTACGTAACTGTAGAGGTTGAAATAAACTCTTTCTTTGTATTTTTTAATTAAGTCCAAATATCTTTTTGCCCTGCTGGAACGGCTAAAATTGGTTCTTTATTATTACCTTGAGTAATTTCATGATACACCGCACCAGGGTAATGTGCTCTTTGTGCTCTAGCCATTCACCAACACAACCTTCTGTTATTTTAAACTAACTTAATAAAATATATATGATTATGCAATACTCACTGCTCCCTTGTTAAATATTAACCTTTAAACCAGGAAAAAGCATTTTGGTATGACATAAAGCCATAAAACCGATTTGATCATCCTGCTCCGAGTCTAGATCAAATAATTCTTTTGCGTTTCCGCCATCAATATTGATGATCCAAAGAGCTTTATCCTTTACAAATAAAATATGGCGCCCATCTTTGGACCAAGTAGGTTGATAAATACCTTGTCCTGCCAACGGCAAGGCACGGGCATTAGAACCGTCGGCATTGGCTACATAGAGGGTCCTTGAATTTACCCAAGCATTAAGATCATCAATTTTATTAAAGCCCCAAACATCTCTGCCAGGTTCTTGGCAGCAACATAGGCTATACTTTTACCGTCGGGTGAAAAGCAAGGATCAATGGCAACACACCCCTTAGGATTTGCTAAATGCTGCATTCGGCCGGAATTAGGGTTAACCACAGCAAGGCTTTTGTTAGACCAGACAATACGATCGCCACCTTCCACTGTCAGAAGTTGTCCCTGAGGTGAAAATGATTGCCATTCTTTATTGGTTAAACCTGTGGTAAGGGGTCTGGGCATTGTTTCATCCATTTGGAAGCTCCATAGTTCCAAACCGTCGCTTGCGGCAGAAGCCCCACGACCGGGATTCAGCCAATAAAGAAGTCCCTTACCATCAGGTTGCCAACCAGCCAGAATTATCCCTGCCCCGAGAGATTCCAACTGTTTAACTGGTTGTCCATCCTCTATATCTACAGTTAAAAGTACATCATTAGCAGAATAGTACTCCTTATTGGGAAGGGTGTCATTATAGGCCAAAGCTTTACCATCGGTTGACCAAGTAAAACTTGCGTAAATGCCTGAGTTTCAACAAGCTGGCGGGCTTATCCTCTGTTGGTACCAACCATAAACCATTTTCAGTACCCACCGACAGTATGTTTGAAGTGGGTGACCAGTTAAATCTCCCTAATATAATCTCTCCAGGTAATCCTTGAACCTGATGGGCCTGGGTACCGTCCTTACGAACCAGCCATAGTGGCCCAGTCATAGAACTCTTGTCTGTTTCAAGTATAAAAGCTAACCATTCACCGTCATGAGACCAGATTGGCTGCAGAGCATTGCCAAATTCCGTAACTTGCTTTACCTCTGCGGTACTGCCATCAAGGACATAGAGCAATCCCTTTGATATAAATGCAAGCTTACCCTGCCCCTTGAAGCAGCGTCATTTACCTCCGGTAGTTCCTTAGGGGAGTATTTTGCCCGGTGCTTTAGACTGTGTCTGGGCCATTGCTTCCTGTAAATTGAACTTGGGTAGGTGCAAAGGTTGATTTAACCAAAGCACCGCAGTAATGAGTCCCCCCATCGCCACTACTTGCATAATGCGGCGGATAAAGCCACTTTTTCTCATGATTTTTCAACCTCCTTACCCCATTATAACACTATGATTTTGCAAATCTGTTAGATGTTATAAAGTTGTTACAGAATCCTAATTTTCTAAGAGCAACACCGGGATAAGCATTCTAACAATAAGCCCCTGTTAAGGGGGCGATGCAAATTCCAGCTGGCCTTGAATGTGGCACGGGAACGTTTCACTTGCCACACCAATATTTATAGCCCAAAACTAGGTAGTATAATTGGTGCTTTTCCCAATTCATCATAAAAGGGAACAAATACGTTTTTTTATTTTAAAGGGGTGGCTAGCGATTGCCCGAGTTGCTCCTATTTAAGCTTTTATTCTCTCGGTTTCCTCACTAAGAACTTCATTGATATTTGTAAAGAAATCTATCAGTAACACAAGTTCCTGTTGTTTATACTTTGCAAGCACTTCCTCTATTTTTTCACCAAAGGGCCCAAATAAAGGAAACATTGCTTCTTCTGCCTTCTTTTCTGACACCCTTATTATTGTACGTCTTCTATCATTAGGATCACTATCACGGTAGACAAACCCCACTTTTTCAAGCCTATCAATAACCCCAGTAACTGCACCTGTGGAAAGCCCTATTAACTCAGCTATCTTACCGGCAGTAACAGCTGAATTTTTAAAAATAATTTCAAGACACTTGTGGTCTGTAGGGTTTAGTCCTAATTTTGTAGCTATTGCTTGATGAAACTTGATTGTATTAGTGCTATTATTTCTAAGCACCATTAATAGCTCTTCTTTAAGTTCTTGAAACGTTAAGTCTCTATTGACAACTCTAAAACCCCCATTTAATTTAAATATATCTTAGCAATCTAAGATATTAATTTTGTTAAGATAAATATCTTTTCCTATTAAGATATTATACCATGGGTAGGCTTTTTCAGTATATGTTCTATAAAATTATTTAAGGGGAGGTAGTTTGGTGGAGACTATATTAGGTTTATTAATAACTTTGGTTGTCTTAATATCTTTAGTCGGAGTATTAACATGGTTCGGGGGTAGGAAAGCAATTAAGTTAACAGTCTCTCAAAAAAGGGGTTGGCTTATTGCGCATGTTACCTCAATTGTAATTTATTTTAGCGGTCTCTTTGGAACTCTTCTCTTAGCCATTTCAGCCAAATTAACTACGGAACAAGAGCTTATCTATGCGGCACACCTTTTTGTTCAGTATTTTGACTGGTTTTTAATCATTCCGGGTGCATTTGCTTCCCTCATTACAGGAGTTTGGTTAGCTGTACGTACAAATTGGGGCATGACAAAACACTACTGGGTTATGGCAAAATGGCTTGGTAATATTTTTGCTATTCTGTATGGTGGTGTCTTCATGAGGGTCTGGGTACATGACAATTTCAATTTAATTTTCTCAAGTCCTCATCACCCATTACAAAATTCTTTTTACCTACAAAACAGAGAAATGCTGTTCGTAGGTATCAGCCTCAGCTTTTCTATCTTAATATTTTTATTTGTGATTTCTTATCTAAAACCTTGGGGCAAAAGAGACTCACGAGAACGCTCCTCTTGAGTCTATGCTCTGGCTGGGAACATTCAAGATTAGCATATCATCAATATTTATTGTTACTTTAACACCTTAGTCATGTTTTTTTATTTTTAACTGATGTGGCAAGTGAAACGTCCCCTTGCCACCCCCTTTGGCAAGTGAAACGTCCCCTTGCCACCTTTGTTTGAGGTTTTATCCTAAGCCATTGTGTACTTAGTCACCACACGCAGGAATTCAGGAGAACCGTCCCCTTGATTCACCTCGGCTTTCCCTGAGCTAATAATCTTCAACTAACTTTGACTTCCTGGCGCCAAGAAATTGCAAAAATTAAAGGCAGCGCAGGGTTGCCTTGCTAAACCATTAAATCTTATTGGCTTACTATTTCAGCACTTATTTTGAGGTTAGCCTGCCTAAAATACCTAACCATTAATATGATAGCTAAAGCTGCAGATAAAATTTCTGCTAATACATAGGAATAATAGACTCCTTCTATACCCAGGTAACCGGGTAATACCGCTAATAGGGGCAACAAAAATATAAGTTGCCTGGACAAATTCATAACTATACTTCCTTTACCTTACCTATCCCTTGAAATAACATGGCACTTAGAATTGTAATTGGCACAAATATCGTACCAAGCAGCATAATGTTAAGACCATGGGTTGTTATACTAAGCAATTTTTCATCTCCACCAAAGAGTTTAATTATATAGCAACCAAATAAAACTAAAGATGTCGATGCAATAATCACATAACTCATGGAATATTTTAATGAAGCTTTTAATGTTTCTTTTAATCTATTTATTTGTCTAGCTCCATAATTAACGGCAACGATAGGTTGTAAGCCTCTGCAAAACCACCAATGGGCATATATACCAGCATAATGATTTTATCTATGATGCTGAAGGAAGCCAGGTAGATACTCCCTCCCATAGATAAAATAATGCTATTTAAAACAATCAGGGTCACAGCCTCTACAAGTTCCCTGAAAAACACTCCTGACCCAACAGAGAATATTTCATTGGTAAGTTTATAATCTAGTTGACTAAATGAAATCTTAAAGTTTAGCTTTTTGGTTAAGTAATAAGTAATGATATAAAAAGCAGCTAGCATTTGAGATAGGAGTGTTGCCAGTGCCGCACCATACATGCCCAATTTCAAAACATACATAAACAACACATCTAAAATAATATTGCCAGCCAATACAATAACCATGACGATAATTGAGGGTTTGATTATCCCTTCGTTTCTTAGAGCATCACAAAGTAACATCGCAATGCCCATAAAAACGAACCCCAAGGCAACAACACCAATGTATTGCATAGCATATCCTACCAATACACTATCAGCGCCCATAATCGTCAGAACCTTATCCCCAACCCCTATGACTATTAAAGATAATAATAGATTTATTAAAGTTGTTAATACCAGGCCCAAAGATAAGACCTTGTTGCAAGAAGCGTAGTCTTTGCTTCCAATGTACCTTCCTATGGCAGTGGAGGTGCCGACCCCAATCATGAGGGAAATGGCCATATTGATCAAGGTCAGTGGAAAAGTTAAACCTATTCCTGCCAAGCCCTGTGGGCCAACCCACTGCCCGACAAATATTCCATCAATGAGGTTATAGCCAATATCTGCCACATGACCTAATACTGCTGGCATGGCCAGAGTTAAAATGAGTTTATTAATTGGCTCTTTGACTAATCTGATTTCATCTTCCATAAATGTTCCTCCTTTTACATATCAATTGATATGTATTTTATTAACTAAATGACTTGTTTGCACAAGTCATTTTGCTAGTTATAGTTTTTTTATTACTTCTAATACCTGGTTTATGGCCCGTCTTAGCTCCTCCAGTTTCTCCTGGTCGTATTTTTCCATACTTGACAGTATCTGTTGATTAAGCAGTTCGGTATGCCTATTAATTAGCTCTCTTCCTTTATCAGTCAGAGAAAGGGTATAAATACGCTTGTCATCAGGATCAGGGATCTTTAGTAGATAGCCCTGTTCCTCTATTTTTTTATACTCCGGCTACAGTTAGGCTGAGAGACATTCAGGTGATCGGCAAGCTCGGTAATTGAGATACCAGGGGAATGATAAATAGTACCAATAATCATATAATATGTCATGGGAATTTCGCTAACTTTGACCCCTCTATCAATGGTCAATTTTTCCCTAAGCAGCTCAACCATAGAAAAAAGCTCTCTAATGAAACGTTCTTTATCCATAGTCACCTCTAATAATATATCAATTGATATGTTAGATTATATATCTGGTGATATGCAATTGTCAAGACAGTATTAGCTTTTATCTTTACCATTAACGAGAATAGATTACCAAATGTAGTCTGTTTTGAGGTTTTATTTTCTTCCACTAGTCTATCAACAGTAAACAGGAGGTGTACTTGTTGGTGGCAAGCGAAACGTCCCCATGCCACCCACCTGCTTAGTGCTAAAATGCGGTGCATCATATCATAATTTTTGCTCATGCCATGTTATTTCCATAAAATCCTTTAGGAAACGTTTAAGAAACTGCAATTCGTGAACATCGTATTTCTTCAAGAATATAGCAACCGCTGATTCAAATTGTTGATGTAAAGCATTATGAAGATCAAAGATTTCTTTACCATGGGGAGTTATATAAAAGTTGATTTCTTTCTTATTGTTCGGTAAAGGTATCTTCATAATGAGTTCTTTTGATGTAAGTTTCTTGATGGTCTTCGATACGGTACCTTTAGGAATCCCGGTTTCTTTAGCGATGGTTATGCTGTTTACCGGTTGAAGTCGCCCGATTGCGTCCAATACATGCAGTGCAATGACAGTCAATTCTTGAACAATTCCTGAGAATTCAGAATTGGTACAGTTTTGCAGCAACCATTGTTTTTCTTCGTCAACTTCTAATGTCTGTCGCGTTGATACGTCTGAGAACAATTTTTTTATTTGAATTATAAGCTCCTCTTTATTATCACCCAAAACAGAATCAGTACCATTATCCGGGAAATTAGTCAAATTAAAACCTCCCTGATTTATTAGTTGGCCATATTAGTATATCACAAATATTGTTTCCAGGAAACAATATTGACAGGGATGCCTTGTCATGATAATATTGTTTCCTGGAAACTATATGACATATTAATTAATATTGGAAGGAGAAATTTTCATATTGAATACGGTCATATATTATTTTACTGGGACAGGCAATAGCTTAAAAGTAGCCAAAGATTTATCACAATACACTGAGGATACAGCAATAATACAAATCAGACAGGAAAAACTGTCCCACCAGCTATTTACAGATGCGAAAACTATTGGCTTCGTAGTCCCAACAATTTTCAAAGGCATACCTAAGTTAGTAAATCAATTTATTAACCATTTAGTAATTAAGGATCAATCCCCCTATATATTTGCCGTTTCTACTCATGGTGACCGCAATGGTATGGGAATTGTAAGCAAGCAATTCGAAGAGCTTTTGGCAAAAAAAGGCTTTCATTATCAGCATACTTTGCTATACAAATGCCGCAAAATTCGCCTGTAAAGGATCATATAACAACAAATCAGGAAAAAGAACGTCTATTCAGAGAAGAAAATATTCGAATCCCTGCAATAGCAGAAAGTATTCGAAACCACCAATTAATCTCACATAAAAAAAATAGGTTCAGAACTATTTTTGAAAATCTTATTCATAACTACCTTACTATATCTGCAAATAAAAACCTTTTGATAAAGATTTTTACGTCGATGAAAAGTGTATAAATTGTTCTATCTGCAGCAAGGTATGTCCTGCTCAAAACATCGAAATGGCTGATAATAAGCCAAAATGGAAGCTGGAAAATTGTCAATTCTGTTTAGCGTGTATACAATGGTGTCCAAAAGAAGCTATTCAATATAATAAGGAGACCATAGGTATAGAGCGTTATCATCATCCTGAAATAAAAGTAAATGAACTATTTTATAGAAATTAAGAGACGATATGAAATGAGCATCACCGCGCCTTGCTTCAATCCGCCTTCATCTTCACTTATGATAAGATTCACCATGTCGCTAAACTGCGATTTTTCTACTCATACAAACAATGTGGATACGTGATTTGTCAGAAGAAATGCTAAAGATTAGCATTTCATAAATATTTTTTTGTTTTTAACTGATGTGGCAAGGGAAACGTCCCCTTGCACCCCAAACGTCCCCTTGCCACCCCAGGGAAACGTCCCCTTGCCACCCCTCCTTGTCCCCTTGCCACCCATAAACATGGTATGGTTCACCGTAACATCAGCAAATGCGATTTATTTTCTCTAATTATAGCCTAAAACACTAGATGGCAAATTTATTGTCTATTCATTCGATTTATCCCAATGTGACGATTTATACACTATATGCTTAATATACCTATTAGTAATTATTTGTGTACTGCCGATTATGGTTTAAACTTCCGCAATAACTCTGCATGGAAGCCCTGAGAAACCACTCATATTCACAGGAAAGGTATATGCTGTAAAAGGGCTACCGTTTGTAGTTTCATAAAGCAAATCTAAATTATTTAAATTTTCGATTATAAATACTCCCCTATCAGCACAGTATTGATCTATCCTTAAATGATTCTCTGGACCTTTTGCTCCTGCCATGTCCACACCTATAAAACTCACATTCTTACCAATCAAGGCATCAACTAGTTCATCTGATAATTCTATATAAGTTCCGAAATATTCCTTTGCCCCGTATCCGAATGTATTTAATATTCCTGAACAAAACATGATAAAATCATTGGGCTGAATAATACTTAGATCTATATCCTTTATTGTCACCTCTCCAGTTTTAATGTGCCTAATATCAAATACTATTCCTCTTGTAATGATTTTTTCTATGGAAAACTCCTTATCCCTAGCATCAAAATGAGTTCCTACATGCCCTGCCTTATCAAGATCAGTTCCGAAAGCCTGGGCTCCAAGACCTACCGCTTCTAAAACTTTTTCGTCTACCTTGCAACTTAAATCAATTTTCATATAAAAACCCCCATCTTAAAAATTTAATTTTTTACTTAATTAGACCAAACCTAAATTAATTAATACCTATTATCATCTTTTTCCATATCCTTAATGGTATTATCTATGAGAGAGTTTATATCATTAAGAAATCTTAATATAATTGCTTGTTCATCTTCAGTATATTTTTCTACAATAGATTTTTTATCTCTTTGGATTTTATCATGTAGTTTTTTGTGAATCTTGTATATCCTTTCCCCTGATTCTGTTAACTTATAGTATATTTTTTGTTTATTTCCAGTTTCCTGATATTTCTCAACAAGGTCCTGACTAAGTAATTTCTTACACATTTTTGTTATAGCGCCTGTGGTCATCTCCAATTCATTGGAAATCTTAGTCACATTAGCATCTTCATTATCTCCTATCACAGAAATACAATGTAATTGAGAAATACTAAGTTCCCCCTCAATACTAGGAGCAAATAATTCAGTGTTTTCTTGAATTTTCTTTAAAGAAAATATAATTTCATTTTCAATATTCATCATTAGCCTCTCACTTTCTTCCATGGAAGTGATTTAAGTGTAGTTCAATCTTCCTTCCGTGTCAACAAGTTTTTTTTATTGAATTAAGATTATAACGCACTAGGTAATACTCTTTCAACTTGTCAACTTATTTTGCTCAATCTTCAACTTGAAACATTTCTTAAAGAATAAACCGCCCATAATCATTGATATATCATGCTTCTGTTCTGTTTTCTCCTTTACTTATGGTATGGTTCATTCTTAATTATCTTAAAACTTCGGTAAATTTGTTCTAATAGCACTAGTCTGACCAACTGGTGGGGAAAGGTTAGTTTGGATAGGGAGAATAGTAGGTCTGCTTGGGTTGTTATTTCTGGGGGGAGGCCGTGGGAGCCACCGATTATGAAGGTTAGGTCGCTGCGGCCGGTTAGGGCTAGGTTTTGTATTTTGGTGGCCAGTTCCTCTGATGACGGTAATTTTCCCCGGGAATCCAGGACAATTAGGAAGGTTCCTGGTCTGAGGCGCTTTTGCAGTTTTTCGGCTTCCTTTTGGCGAACTTGCTCTATTATTGCTGGGGAAGCATTATCCGGGCAGGGTTCGTCTGCTACCTCTGCTATTTCCAACTTGGCATAGGAGCTTAGGCGTTTAAGGTATTCCTTGACGCCTTCTATCAGGTATTTTTCCTTCAATTTACCTACGGTCAATATTGTAATCTTCATATTGTACACCCCAAATTATGTAGGATCTATAAAAACTAAAATTGCCAACACTTTAGATATTAATACCGTAAATCTTAAATCAGGCATAGCCTAAACTTCAATAACCAGGAAATAAAAATACGTCTCTGTATTTCCACTTCGCCATTGATAGCTCTTAAACTAAGTAGCTGCGAACATATATTTCCCATATTTCGGCACATTAGAAATAAGTCGGGCCTGACCCCTAAAACTAAAGGCGTGCTGATTGGGCACGCCTTGGGGTGGGTGTGTTATTCTCTTCTTACCTGGGCACCGAGGCTGTTTAGTTTGGCCTCTAGATGGGTGTAGCCCCGGTCTACGTATTGTACGTTTGAGATTTCTGTATCTCCATGGGCCATTAACCCGGCGATGACCAGTGCTGCGCCGGCCCTAAGATCCGAGGCCTTGACCTGGGTGCCTGGAGGCTTGGAACTCCTTCGATAACGGCCATCCGACCTTCGACCTTGACGTTGGCTCCCATGCGTTTTAGCTCATCGGCTACCTGGAAGCGGTTTTCAAAGATATTTTCTACAATGATACTTGTCCCCGATATTGTGGAAAGGAAGGACATCATTTGTGATTGCATATCCGTTGGAAAGCCTGGGTAGGGCATGGTTTTAATATCGATGTTTTTGGCATCAATTTCACCGGCATTAACCCTAATTGAGTCCTCACCTTCTATAACTTCAACATTCGCTTCCCGCAGCTTGGCTGTAAGGGGTTCCAGATGCCGGGGGATTACATTTTCCAGCAGCACATCTCCCCTGGTGGCTGCTGAGGCCACCATAAAGGTACCGGCTTCTATACGGTCTGGGATAATGGAATATCTGCCACCCTTTAAGTGGGGAACTCCTTCAATTTTAATTAAATCCGTGCCCGCACCCCTTACCCTGGCACCCATGGAGTTGAGGAAATTAGCCAGATCAACTATTTCCGGCTCCTTGGCTACGTTTTCAATGGTTGTTTGCCCTTCGGCCAGGCAGGCGGCCATCATAATATTTTCAGTTGCCCCTACACTGGGAAAGTCTAGATAAACTCTGTTCCCCATTAAACGCTTGGATTTACCCTGAATTGAGCCCCGCTCTAAATTTAAGTTAGCTCCCAAGGCTACCAGTCCCTTAAAGTGTAAATCCATGGGACGAACTCCAATGTTGCACCCGCCGGGCAGTGAAATTCTGGCCTTGCCAAAGCGAGCCAGCATCGGACCTAGCAATAAATTAGAAGCCCGCAGTAGCTTTACCAGCTATATGGGGCATCATCTGATAAGCGCTGGGGACCCTTGACGCTCAAAACGTCTTCTTCAATCCAGCGCACACCACAACCCATGTTTCCCAAGATCTCTAATAAAATCCGAACATCACTAATATCCGGAACATTCTCTAAGATAACTTCATCCTCAGCCAGTAAGGTACCACACAATATGGCGAGGGAAGCGTTTTTGGCACCACTTACTTTAACCTTGCCGTGTAGTGGGTTGCCTCCTGTTATAATGATTTTGCTCAAATGTTTTGACCCCCTAAAATTGTCGCTCCCCGGAACAACACGATTATATTCTCTAAAGGCATGGTCAAATCCTGCTTTTTTCGCAAATACTGGCTAAAAGTCCTATAACTGGTGTTAATTATTCCAGTTTAAGGGCCCAATGGCAATAATTTTGCTCAAATTCTTCCATAGATAGACCTAGAACCTCAGCAAATGCCTTCTCCATTCGATTGCCCTTGCCCAGACTGCTAAGAATAGCTTTAATAGCATCTTCACCATACTCGGTAGCTATATAGCTAACTGCCAAATAGGACTGTCGGTAGGCTAAAGATTGGTTTGGAAGGTTATCAAAATTAATATCCATCTCTGCTAGGCGATAAAGGGGCTGATCCAAGGAGGCTCCGGCTCATCAAACTCAAATCCTGTAAGTTTATATTCCTCCAGCTGAGCCAGCCCCTCGGTAAACCAGCGGGTGTAGTTACCACCTGTTATATAGTCCACAACTAAATGGGTGAACTCATGGGCCATAGGGCCTGACTCCATAAATTCCTTACCATATTCCTCCGGTTCATCTGCCCTGACCCATAGGTTTGGGGATAATACCCTGATAATGCCTGTCCAATATACCCCCATAGCACTTTCATTGGCTTCCCAGCCAAAATTACGATTCAGCTCAGATCTTGATGGGTATACAATTACTGGTATCTTACCTTTTTTGGTGTACCCATAGTGCTCGGCAATTGGTGCATAAAAGTGTTCTGCCGTATTTAAAACCAGCACTGCGTCTTGATGGTTACCAGGAGTGTAGCGTACCATGAAGTGCTCTCCTGAGATAGTCTCCATATCCCTTGTAGTCCAGAGGGCTTTCTGTTTGAATCCTTCTCTAAAAGCATTGTAGGTCACGCCTCTAACTAAATTTGGTATCTTCATAAAAATAGCTGCCATTAGAACCAAGGCAGCTAAGGTTAGACCTAAATAGCGATTTATCCTTGACCGCTCAAAACGGCCAAAATAATGTGTTTCCTGCCTCATATTAGACACCCCATTCAACTAATTGATTAGCTTAATTATATTATTATCGGGGTGTAAGTCCTAGCGGTAAATAAAAACAGCCGGGGTATTATCTCCCGGCTGCGGCTTTCCAATCTTCTATATACCTGCGGGCTTCTTCTGCCCTAGGTCCTTCTTTTTCTGTTTCAAGAACCTTCTCCATAGCTGCTATGGCATTATCATATTCCTTTTTCTCTGCCAGTAGGCTGGCATACTGGTAATTTAGATCAGCACTGGCTGGTTCTACTCCTAGGGCCTTTTGTAGCTGCTGCTCAGCAGCATCCAAATTGCTTGGGTATAGTACAACAGGGCCAGGTTTTGTCTGGCAGGAACATTGTCTGGCTCATTTTCCAAAGCCTGTTGGTAGGTGTCAATTGCCTGTTCTTGTTTACCCGCTCTGATATAAAAGGACGCAAGAGAGAGTAAAAGGTTTGTATCCTGGGGATTTTCCTTTGCTTGTTGTTCCAATTGGGTTATGCGTTCTTCAAGGGTTGCTGGGTATTGGGGGTCACTGAGTGCTCCTCCTAAGCCAGTCCATGCAATAGAGGAACCTATTAATCCCATAGAGAGTATAACCACAAGTACTCCGAGGACAATTCTTTGCAGTCGTTTTTGCCTGGCCCTGGGAGATAATCCTTTAAACAAAAGGCAACACCTCTATTCTTATTTCGGCAGCATCAAATGCTCTGGTCAATAATAACAAATTGTTTGAAAAAAGTAAACCTCCCGCGTTACTTTTGGGAGGTTTCATACGTCTTATAGGTAACCCATCGGATTCTTGGGTACTCCGTTAATAATTACTTCGAAATGCAGGTGGGGTCCGCTGGACCTCCCTGTGGAGCCTACCTTACCTATGTTTTGACCCTTTTCTACGGATTGCCCATCTTAACAGAAATACTGGATAAATGAGCATAGCGGGTAACTACTCCACCGCCATGGTTTATATCAACACAATTACCGTAACCGCCATACCAGCCTGCCCTAATGACAGTACCAGCTTGAGAGGCTGCTATGGGGGAGCCATATGCCCCTGATAGGTCTACTCCGGTGTGCATACTTCCATTTCTCATGCCAAAGGGTGACAATATAGCACCAGCCGGCCTACTTAGCCCCTGGATGCAATCATAGTCTGGGAGCTGCGCTCAACAATCTGAGGCTTGGCCTCTTTAAGCACTGTTTCTTTAAGGACCTTGCGCTCAGTTTCCATGCCGTTAACAGCAACAATGTGATAGGTAACTTCTTTTAATCCCTTTTCACCTTGCTGTATAACCTTGCTTTGCCCATAGGGTAAATTGGGATTTCTCCTAACCTCCTGGGCCAATACTATCTCTTCCTTGACGGTTTTTTCGGCCGAGGCAACAACATTGATAATGGGATCTAATGCCCCCACCATCTTTATTTGCTGCCCAATTTGTATCTTGTCCGGATTAAGATTAGGGTTTACTGCTTGAAGCTCCTCAGCACTAACATTCATAGCTGCTGAGATATCCCAAATGGTATCCCCCTGCTTAACCGTATAATAGCGAGGAACATCGCTTTCCCCTTTGAGGAGTTTAGTAGCTTTTTCTACCGACAAAACACGATTTGCCTGGACAGGCAAATCTACCAGATCGACATCTTGCTCGAATGCCGTTATAAAACCGGGATCAACCTGGTAGGTCTGCTTGAGTTCTTCCAGGACTAACTCAGCTGTGGCCTGATCTTTAACCGCACATTTTAGGCCCCCGTTAACAGTTATTCCGGTAGCAACGGTTTCAAAGGATAAATGATTTGTCAGAACTCTCTTATACTCGCTCTCGTTTAGTACTTCACCCCAACTAAACAAAGCGGTCTTAAAAGTAATGCTTTGATCCGGCTTAACCGAAGTGACTAATCTTTGCTGCTCGTCAATCAAGGAATTGACTATTTCATTAGCCAATGTCTTGTTCTTAACTACCGCTACCCTTTGCCCATCAATTTCTACCGCACAAGGACCACTTGCCCGGGCGTAGGTAAAAACTCCCAATACGATCATGATCACTACAAGGGATGAAATCCCGTATCTAATGAGGGCCGGTTGCTTATTTAACCCCCTTAGGAAGGCTGCAAACTCCTTGGCTGTGCTTGATGCTCTATAAGTCCCTGCTTTAATATTTCCCTTTGCTTGGCTAACCTCTCACCCAATGTTGCGGAACCCTTTTTAATTTTTAAGTGCTTAACAAAAGGTTGGCATACCTTTTTTTACCTTATCTAGTTGGTCAACTAGAAGCGTTTTCATTAGGCTAGGTCTTTTTCTGTTTCGCACCAGTTCAACCCCCTTCGATGTTATAGTCAATAAAATTGGAAGGAAAGTCATCAATAACCAAATTTCGGCAAGTTTAATTATATCACGATAGCATATGACAGTAAAGAACTTGCTTCCCGTAACAAGGGTACCCCGCCTTTGAAGAAGGCGGGGTACCTTAATTGTTAGATTTTATGCTAAACCAGCCTGCTTTACTTGTAGGTAGATAGCGCACTCAAATCTTTTTCTGGCCATCTGGCAGCCTAAACTATAAGGTTTTAGCAAATCATTATTAAAGGATATGGCATTAGCATGACAACCACCGCTGCAGTAGTACTTTGCCCAGCAGTTTTTGCAGTCCTCTTTGTTATATATGTGGGACTGACGGAAATTATCAATAATTCCTTGGTTTTTAATGCCCTCACTGACATTTCCTAAGAGATAATCTTCTTTACCAACAAATTGGTGACAAGGATATAGATCCCCTTCTGGTGTAACAGCGAGATATTCGTAGCCGGCCCACAGCCTGACATACGTTTAGGCAGGCAGGGACCCCCATTTAAATCTATATTGAAGTGAAAGAAGTTTATGCTTTCCCCTGCCATTCTGCGGGCAAGAATCTCCCTGGTCAGTCGGGTATACTCTTCCAGCAATACCGGCAGGTCTTCTTCCTTAAAGGCGTAGTCAGTGTCACTGCCCGCTACCACAGGCTCAACTGATATATCATTGAAGCCTAGTTCTAACATATGCATAACGTCCTGACTAAAGTCCAGGTTATGTCTGGTAAAGGTTCCTCGAATGTAGTAACCTGCCGCAGGTTTTTTACCTACATATTCTCGGAAAGACCTCACCACAGCTTCATAAGAGCCTCTTCCTGCAGGAGTTGGTCTCATGGCATCATGAACCTCCGGCCGTCCATCAAGGCTAAGAACTGCCGGCATGTTGTTATCAAGCAGGAATTGCTGAACTTCGGTATTCAGTAAAACTCCATTAGTTGTCATGGTAAATTTAAATTTTTGCCTGCCTGCTCAGCCTTGGCATTCCCGTAGGCCACCAGTTCTTTAATAACTTTAAAATTCAGCAGTGGTTCCCCACCAAAAAAGTCTATTTCTATATTTTTTCGGTTACCCGAGTTTTGGATCAAAAAATCAATGGCTGCCCGCCCAACCTCAGCACTAAGCAAGCCGCTGGGTCCCCCAAAGTGACCCTGCCCCGCAAAGCAATATTTGCATCTTAGGTTGCAGTCGTGGGCTGCATGGAGACATAGGGCCTTAACCACCGCCTTAGAATTAGGCTGGTAATTGCCTCATAGGCATCCTTAGTAAAAAGAAGATTTTCAGCAACCAGAGTATCAATTTCAGAAAGGGCCTGCTTGATTTCTTCTTGGCTATAGTTGGAGATAAATGTCTCTATTAGTTTCTCTTCTGCCTCTGGATATATATCTAAAATATCCCAAACTAGTTGATCAACCACATGCACGGCACCACTATTCACATCCAAAACAATTCTGGTACCGTCAAAAATATACTTATGTAACACCCTAGAGCCCCCCAAAAAATGACCTTATCTCAAAGGGACTGCTCCCTATGGGACAAGGCTTGGTTTTTAATCTCTATCTGCCTTAACCTTTTATTAGGCTTGTTTGGCACAGACCTGGTTGCCTACGGTGCAGGATGTTTTGCAGGCTGACTGGCAGGAGGTTGCACACTCGCCGCAGCCACCGTCCTTCACAGAGGCCTGTAAAGAAGTTTTATTTAAGGTTTTAATATGTTTGGCCATTCTTTCATCCCCTTTCCGCATACAATTATAATGCACCGGGATTGTCCAAGGCAAGAAAAACTTGGCCTAATGGTTTGCTGGAACCATATTTTGTCCAAGTTTCCTTAAACTCTCCCGAAAGCCTTATTGTCTCTCCCTTTCTAAACCCCTATTACCCGATTTTACTGGCTCAATCTCAACCTGCAAACCCTTTAGTAGTTCAGGACTGACACTCCGCAGGTGTAGATCACGCTGGGGAAAGGGTATTTCTACTTGATGTCGCTGCAAAAGCTCGTAAATGCGGAAGTTTAATGAACTTCGCACCCTGGCCCTTAAGGCAGGGTTAGGTATCCAGTAGAGAAGTCGAAAATCCAAGGAAGACTCTCCAAAATTCATAAAGTCAACCCTTGGCTTAGGATCTGATAATAGCTCTTCCTGCTCCTCCGCAGCCCTAAGCAGCAGTTCCTCCACCAATCTAACATCTGAACCATAGGCCACCCCCACCAGTATTTGCTCTCGAATCTTCGGGTCTCCGTAGGACCAATTAACAACTTGGCTTTCAATAAACTGGCTGTTGGGTATAATTATGGTTTCATTGTTTCTTGTTCTTACCACCGTGGAGCGAATGTTAATTTGGGTTACATCACAATGCAGCTCTCCCAGCTTTATTCTATCGCCCACTTTTATGGGCCTCTCAAAAAGAATAATTAGACCGGAAATAAAGTTTGAGGCAATGTTACTAATGCCAAAACCAACACCAATTCCAAGCACTCCAGCAAAGACTGTCAATATACTTAGATCAAAGCCTATAGTAGGCAGGGCGATTAGAACGGCTATAATAATTAACCCATAGTGAATTAGCCTATTAAAGGTGTAGCGCATCCCAATATCCAATTGATGTCTTTCATAGAGTCGACTTAGGAAAACTGAGAAACAAACCCGGAAAACTTTACAGCTAGTCCGATTATAAGAAGGGGTATTATGAAGGAGAGGGTGTTGATTGGCGTACTGCCGACATTAAACCAAGTCCCCCCAAGCAGCATGGTATCCCTAAAGTAAACTATGGCATAGATCACGATTGCATAGAAGGTCCCCCAGTTAACTAGAGACAGTATAAAGGGGTAAAGCTGGTTATCCCTCAGGTTTGACTTTAATACTCCTTTAACCTTGGACAATATAATTGATCTCAGAATGAAAAAGAGCGGTATAAAAATCAAAAAGTTTATTTCATGTTGATATGGCTCCATTCTCTGCCATAACGCCTCAAATCCCTCTGGCAAATCCCTGCCTCCTTTGCAATAATCCTATTTTATTAGAATATCACATAGGACTCCTGGTTTCAATTTGAATACTTTCCCTACCTGGATAGGCACAGGGATATGTATTATTTTAAATCTTCCTTATATAAAAATTGTTAACCCGTACATAGAACAACCATATAGTGGAAAAATACTGTAGTGCTAAATATTGGAGGTTTTTATGGATTCGCTCATACAATTATTTTTACTTTTCATTGCGGTAATTTCGATAATTTACTACGAAACAACTCCCCTTATTAAGGATAAAGCCTGGAGAGAGGCTTCTGTATCCCTTGCTGTACTGCTCCTAGGCAGCTCCCTGCTATATCTATGGATGATGGGCATAAAGCTGCCGGCGCCTTTTAAAGGGCTGGGATTTTATTAGGGAGTTTCTATACCAAAAGGGGTGGAGCAGGTGCTAAACAAACAAATAATATCTCCAAAACAAGCCACAGCCTTTGTGATCGCAGGGGGAGTAGGTATAATATTTTTCTGGATTACGGAGGCCAGCGTCGCCGTTGGCGGACGTGATGCTTGGATGTCTTATATTATTGGTTATGGCCTTGGCATTCCCATAGCTTTTAGCCTTATCGCCTTAAATAAACGCTTTCCCGGAAAAACAATATTTCAATATGTACCAATTATTCTAGGCCGCCCACTTGGCTACTTTTACAACCTTATCTATATTTTTACTTTTACCTATTTCACAGCCCTTATATTAAACCTCAGCATTAATATGATCAGCCTTTTTTATGAGGAGACCCCTGGTTTAGTCCTGACAGGTGTATCAGTTTTGCTTATAGCCTACGTATGCAAGCATGGTATTGAGGTCTTTGGGCGGGTTTGTGAGCTGTTTATCCCATTAATATTATTCTCCATCATTTTTATGACTGCCACTCTCTCACCCCACATGGAATTGCAGAGATTAACCCCAATTTTAGAAAATGGTGTCCTCCCCGTTCTACAATTAGTACCTCAAACCTTATCCTTTGTCGGGGAGTATATCATATTTATGGCCCTCTGGCTTCCATTGTTAAAGGATCCTAAAAAGGCCTATAAGTCCGTGATAATAGGAACCAGCATCAGTGCTTGCACTTATAACCGTACTAATAACTGGTCTGACTGTCTTCGGGGTAGATTACGCAAAAACCTGGCCTTCTCAAGCATCAAGCTGACCCTGCTGACTAATCTGCCCGGTGTTGAAGGCCTCCCTTCTTTAACCCTGGGCATTTGGATTATCGCCTCCTTTGTTAAGGGAACAGTCTTTTTCTTTCCCTCCGTTGTCGGCCTGGCACAGTGTTTTAATCTGAAAGATTATCGCATATTAATATGGCCAATGGCTATAGTAGTAATTGCACTCTCCCTTCTCCCAGAAAACTATTTTTCATCCCTTACGGAAAATACAACCTTAGGCTTATACTTTGCCCTCCCCATCACACTCTCTATCCCCCTCTTATTAGCCATCACAATTATTCGCAACTTAAATGAATCTAATGAAAATAATCAAACAAGCTAAAGGGCTGCTTAGAGGGGCAGCCCTTTCCTTTAAATCCGCTATATTTTTGTGGTAAGTCCACTCCTGCGTATATTTGCCCTAACATTTACATTTACAGCAGCATTGGAAAATTCTTCGTCCCATTGCTCCTGTAAAAGCGCCCATTGACCCTTATATTTTCTACGAAAAATATCTCCAAATTCAAAAATATCAATTCTATGTTCTTCCTGAGCCTTTGCTAATGCGTTTTCAATATTTCCTTTAATTTCTTCAGCCATTATTGAATCTATGGTTTGTATAACCTCGGGATTAGATAAATCCTCCGTAGATTGTTGCTCAAAAATATCTCCTTCAGCTTGTACATCTATATCAAACCAGATATCTTTGCCGTTATAATGTGGCTCTATAGCAGTTTTGCTCCCAGTTAGTCTAATTGATATATTTTTCCCCGGTTCATTTGCCGAGGTATTGTTACTACCCCTTTCTGAACTTTATTCATGATCCAGAGAAGTCCCCTGGTCTCTTTCATATCAAGCCAGCCCACTTGCTTATTCTTATTAAAAACAGCTGAGCCTGTGAGGGTTATCTCTCCATGGGCCGGTGGCAGCTTCTGTTCACTGGGTTTGATTCCTGGTAAATTTTCCTTTAAGCCTGGTCCCTGGGGAGTACCAGACGGTGTCAACTCTATAACAGGTAGCACCGGGTTACTTCTGCTGGCCAGCATTCTTCCCAAATCCATTAAATTTACTTGTACCCCTACACCAGTTCTAATCATTTGGCTTGTGGCCTGGGCAGAAGAATTTTCTAATTGCGAATGGCTGTTCAATACTTCAGAGGCTTTACCCCTTGCCACTAGGACCCACATATTTTCCCTGGTGATTGGTGATCTGGTAAAAAATCAATGGCCAGCTTTATATCCTCCCTTGCCAATTCCTCACCTGCCACCAATATAACATTATGACCCCAGTAAATACGTCGGGATACCTTTTGCTCTAATTGCCTCCGGGCGTCAAGGATGCTATCCCCGCTCCCGGATATCACCCACATATTGTTCTCCTGAAACCCGGATGTCTTTTCAGAACCTCCGGCAAAGGCACTGGGACGGGCTATCTGAATTGTTAATAAAAGCTTCCCGTCTGTGGTTCTGTCAACCCCTGTAGCCAATACAATGGCTAAATTTGTCAGTTCCTTCAAGCTCCAGCAGCCAATTTGCGTGAAACAAATAGCTATCATAAGTATTAGCGAGCAAATAGACTTCTTAGCAATTATTCCTTTACCCAATTATTTTCTCACCCGCCTGCCTTCATTCCATATACCTAATTTTGTGTTGCCTCAGGTTTTAAGCCTGGGGCTTCCCTTTGGGGATTTTCCTGTCCAATTAATTCCGGGCGTCTACCCATGGCCCACCAAGGAAAACGAACTGCAGTATCCTTAAACCCACTTGGACTTGCAGGTGCCAACGGGGATAAAAAGGGAACCCCGAAAGAACGTATACTTGCCAGGTGAATTACCAAAAAATAACACCTGATATTAAGCCAAATAACCCCAGGGACGCGGCCAGGAACATCATTGGAAATCTCAGCAACCGAATAGCTAGCCCCCCGCCATAGTATAAGGTAAAGGAGGCAATGCCCGTTAGGGCCACCACTATGACTGTTGCTGCGCCAACTAAGCCTGCTTGCACCGCAGCCTGACCGACAATTAAAGCCCCTACAATGCTAACTGCCTGTCCAGCAGGGCGGGGAAGTCGTATGCCCGCTTCCCTAAGTATTTCAAATACGATCTCCATAATCAATATTTCAACAAAGAGCGGAAAGGGTACACCCTCCGTTGTGCAGCAATACTTAACAGCAAGGGAGAGGGGATCATTCAGGATGAAAATCTATGACAGCAACGTAAACAGAGGCACAAGCAGTGACATAAACAGGGTTACTACCCGCAGAATACGAACTGCCATGGCAAATTGATAGTTCTGGTAATAATCCTCCGGGTTCTGTATGATTTCTACAAATACCGTAGGTAAAGTCAGGGCTACCGGGGTACCATCAACTAAAATAGCCAAACGACCCTCCAATAGATTGGCTGCCACTCTGTCCGGCCTGTCTGTATGAAATATGGTGGAGAAGGGACTATAGGGACTATCCCGTATAAACTCTTCTATATAACCTGATTCCAGGATCCCGTCAATTTTTATTTTACTCAATCTCTTCTTTGCCTCTGCCACAAGCTTTACATCAATTACCCCATCGAGGTATATCACAGCCACATCGGTTTGAGTTTGCTCCCCAATTTTTAATAACTCAATTTTTAAATTTGGATTTTTAATCTTGCGCCTTAGCAGGGAGGTGTTAATTAAGAGGGTTTCTACAAATGCCTCCCTGGGGCCGCGAACCACAGCCTCGGTCTTAGAATCTTCTACACTCCGGGAGGCCCATTCCCTGCTGCCGCTGATAATGGCTCTAGAATGCCCGTCTACCAGGAGAACCGTATCACCGGATAAAATAGCATTAATGGCTTCTGAAATATTTTCAGTCTCTTTAATTTGATGCATGCAGAGGCCTCGCATTTTGATAAAATGCAGTGCATTAGCCTTTGTTAGCTTTTCACCAGCATCAGTTAATGGTAATTCTAGTGAAAGTGCCCGCATTATTTGGTCACTGACCTGGCTCTGACTTATTAGACCATCCACATATATTAAAGCTAACCTTATCTCTTCATTCTGAGCACAAACAAATTGCCTAATAATCACATCACTGCAATTTTTAAAGATATCCTCCAGCAGTTGAAGATTGCCTTGCAAGTCTGGACTTAATGCTGCCCCGGTGGGTGCGCAATATCGGTCTGATACGGTGTTAGGCTCAGTATTACGACTTATCTTCTTAGGACTACGAATTTTCCTAAACAAGCTATGGTTTCCTTTCCTGGTAAAATTCTGATTTATTTTGTGCCTTTTCTGAATTATTTATAACAGACCACCCTTCCTTAACACCTGTGAATAAAAGCCGAGGGTACATTTTATTTACAACACCCTCGGCTTTTTTATATAGATCAACCAATTTACAGTTTGAACGTAACTACTAATTTTTCCAACTCTTCGGCCACCGAGGTTAATGCCCCCGCGGCAGAGTTTACCTCCTCCATGGCAGCGGTTTGCTCTTGGGTGGTGGCAGCTACATTTTGCACCCCTGCCGACACTTGTATCGCCGCAGTGGCTATTTGCTGCACTTGGCCATTCAATCCCTGAACCTCGTTTATGATCTCATTGAAGCTCTGACCGGCTTCCTTAACTATGATATTGCCACGACCCACCTTCTCGTTTCCATTAGCCATGGCAGCAAGGGACTGTTGTGCCTGGGATTCAATTTCAACAATCAGCTGCTTGATTTCCGTTGTAGACTGGGCCGCTTGCTCTGCAAGCTTTCTGACCTCCTCTGCCACGACGCAAAGCCTTTGCCTGCCTCTCCCGCTCTGGCTGCCTCTATGGCCGCATTTAAGGCTAATAAATTAGTTTGTTCCGCAATGTTGTTAATAATATCCACAAACTGTCCCACTCTACTGGTGGCCGAGCTTAAAGCATGGGTGGAGAAGCTTACTTGTTCAGTGGCAGCCAATATTTCATTCATTTGATCCGTTACCAGTTGGATACCCCCATGTCCTTTCTCAGCCCTTTCAGCCGCCAGCATTGTCTGACTTTGCATTTGCTGGGTGCTTTTACTAAGGTTATCCATCATGGCTGCAATCTCATTGGTGGTAGAAGAAATAGAGGTAGCTCCAATAGATGTTTGACTGGATTGTATGGATAAGTGGCTAGCTGCTTCGGAAAGCTGGCTGGAGCATTGATTAAGCTTCTCTAAAACCTTCCTGAAGCTAAGTCGCATATGATTCAGTTTGCTTGCCAGCTGCCCCAGCTCATCATTGGATTTTATGTTAATATCTGCTCGAAAATCACCCTCGGCAAATTTCTCTGCCTCTGCTACCATTTGTAGGATAGGCCTGCGAATACTTCTGCCTAAACATATGCTTATTATAATTCCCAAAAACACAGCAACGGCATCGACCATTATGGACATAAAGATAACTTGATCCTGCTGGGCCAAAGAAGACTTTAAACTTGCATTAAACATATCATTATTCTTTTTTGCTATTTGACCCAATCGGTCCTCAATCTGACCCTGCAGGATCATAATTTCATTGGCAATGTTTAGGGTTTTGTTTCTCATTTCCTGGGCATGCTCTACATTCCCTTCGGCCACAGAACGATGAAAGGATCTGGCATGGGGGATAATTCGTCAAACAAACGCCCGTGAAACACGCCAATGGTTTTAATTAAGTTTAAAACATCAGGCTTATCCTTTTCGGGTACCACCTGATTTAAATCTGCCACCTTCTTGTTAAAATCAACCATCTTTTTTGGGCACTAATAATGTAATCTTCGTTTCCATAGCCAATATAAGCCCTCATTAAGGAAACAGCCTCTTTAAACTCCTTTTCTGCCTCCAGAGCAAGCTGCTGCTGCAGGGCAGATTGTTCTATTAGCTTTGTTTTTTCTTGGATGGAGTTAATAAAATAGAAGGAAGTTCCACCTAGAAATGTGATTAGTACCAGCATTACCATAAATCCCAGACTAATTTTTGTACCAATTTTTAGTTTGAACATGTCCTGGTCGTCCTTTCTAAATCAGAAAGTTATAATTCTACCTTTTATTTCCTTCCAGGACTTCTAGGGGCAAAGATTTAATTCCTACAAACTTA
The DNA here is from genome assembly GCA_004143605.1 of Desulforamulus aquiferis. Classification (GTDB taxonomy): domain Bacteria; phylum Bacillota; class Desulfotomaculia; order Desulfotomaculales; family Desulfotomaculaceae; genus Desulfotomaculum; species Desulfotomaculum aquiferis. The sequence goes on along the minus strand of AWVY01000010.1, from coordinate 42,969 downwards.
CCCAGTTCTAAGAATATCTTAAATCTTATGGCAGAATTTTAATAAAAAATTAATTTTCTAATAGTATTTTTTCATTGTCTGGATAAAATATATCTGACTTAATACTTGATTGGGGGATTTTTTATTATGAATATATTAGAGGTCGCCTATGAAACCTTTAAACCTTTTATAGACGGTGAAAAGAACCGTCCTCTAAACATATTGGAAGTTTCCAATCTGTGGATGTTTCTGGCGATATGCAATAACACCCTGCGCAATGAAGAGCTAGCCTATAATATCGCCTATGATAAAGAACTTAAAGCGTTATTAAAGGACGCCCGGGAAATACACAAATCTGTGGCAGAAGAAATTAATACTCTCCTTAAGAAAGAAGGTATCCCCTTACCCCAGGATACTCCTGAAAAGCCTTATGTCCCAGAAATATTAAATATACCTGAGGGTGCCAAGCTAAATGATGAGGAAATTGCCAATTTGATCTCGTTTAATCTCCTGCTGGGTGTTAATTATTCGGCAAGGGGCTTAACCGAATCTATTCGCCCGGATGTAGGATATATTTTTTTCAAGGTAATTGTTAAAAAGACCCTCCTGGGAGCACCTCTTAAAAGATTAATGCACAAACGAGACTGGCTTCGTGCTGCCCCCCCGTATAAAGTATAAAAGCCTGAAGCTAGATGACCTAGCTTCAGGCTAAATATTTGATGATGTCTCGATGACTGTTCTGACCCCACCTACAAATAATATGGAGCGGATGACGAGGATCGAACTCGCAACCCTCAGCTTGGGAAGCTGATGCTCTACCATTGAGCTACATCCGCATTTTAAACTTATTATACCACTATAGAAAATACTGTAAACACAAAAAAATAAAATTTGGTGACCCCTACGGGATTCGAACCCGTGTTACCGCCGTGAAAGGGCGGTGTCTTAGGCCGCTTGACCAAGGGGCCACAAAATTTTGTGGTGGTGATCCATCCGCGACTCGAACGCGGGACACCCTGATTAAAAGTCAGGTGCTCTACCAACTGAGCTAATGGATCTTATTTTGTTTTTCCGGTGCCTGTGCACCTCACAAGTGCTATAATACAATATTGGTCAGCCTGTGTCAACAAGTTTATGTTCAAAAACTTTGTTTAAGTTTCTAACACTTTTGTAATATAAAGGGGCCTTACGGCCCCTCAGATTGTCGAGAAACTACCTATATTCGGGTTTTAATAATCCCTCACGACTCCTCTCTCCGCAGTGGACAGCGCTAATCCCTTGCTTCGGGCAAATGCCGCCTTCGAGTAAACATCGTGTTTACCTCAGGCTTGCCCGGACGTCCATGTCCGGGCACCCATTTTCGCATCCTCAGCGYTGTTTCCACTGCTCCGAATGTCGCTGTTCRGGATTATTAAAACCCAGTTGTATCTTTTTCAACAGTCTGTAAGCCAGATCTCGGATCTGGGCTTTATTTCTAATTGGGACTTATTTTAGTATATTTAACCAGCCGGCTGATTATCTATAGGGATAAAAGAAACAGTGAAGCTGGTTCCTAGTCCTAACTCACTTTCTAGCTGAATACGTCCATTATGATCTGAGATAATGCGTTTACATATGGCCAGTCCAATACCGGTTCCTTCTGCTCGGTGGTAAAAAATGGGGAGAATAATTTATCAACATGGTCCGGATGGATACCCTTACCTGTATCCCTTACCTCCAGACATACCCACCCCGAATTCATATAGGTTTTTACTATGATCTTATCTCCTTGGGAGCATGCCTTTTCGGCATTTTGAATAAAGTTTAGCAGCACCTGTTTTATTTGTTTTCTACTGCCCATAATCTCGTGTAGATCATCGTCAAGATTATTTTCAACTCTAATCCCCTTTTTAACAGCAGAGCAAGTATATAGCTCCCAGGTCTCTTTCACAAGATTTGAAAGGCTGAGTTTTTGGGCTCATCCATATCCGGCTTTGCCAGTTGCAGCATACTATTAACTATATAATTAATCCGATCCAATTCCTCAATTGATAAGGCATACAGTTCATTTAGCTGATGGCTGCCATTTTTATCCCTAAGCAGTTGCAAAAAACCCCTGATAGTGGTCAGCGGGTTCTTTATTTCATGGGCTGCCCCGGCGGCCAGCTCCCCTAGGGCGGATAGTGTGGTAAGATTATGGAGCTTTTCTCTCTGCATTTGGACTTCTGTAATATCATTTAGAACAGTTACATAACATTTTTTCCCTGGTTCGATCCCTGCTATTGAAAATCGGCTTACCAGGTATTCCCTGGAGCCAATAGATAATTCCATATTAATAAAGTTAGACTGCCATTTGTGAAAGGGTATTGAGCTATTAACCCACAGCAAAGATTCCCCTTTACCGATAATATCTGCCTTCTCCCTATGGAATACATTCTTTATTTCCCGGTTACAAAGAATTACTTCCCCATCCGAATTACTCACAACTATACCGCCGGAAAAGGTTTCAATTAAATCAGCCAGAAACCTTCTCTCACTCTCCAACTGCAAAGCCTGCCGATAATTAATTTCAGATATCTGCCCAACTAACCAAGCAATCAAAAGGAAACATAAAAAAACAGGCAGATTATGATTTGTAATATCACCATCTAGATACATCATGTGAATTCCAAGAAACAGTGTTGAGGCAAGCCCTAGCCTAAAACCACAAGTAAGAGATACAAGTGTTATTGGAATAACATATATCCAGTTGCCAATTTTATCAGATATAAATATTATAAAAATAATAGTAAAGAATGTTAGAGACATTGAGTACAGAATCTGGTAGTTCATTCTACCATTGTCAGAGAACTTTTCTTTAATAGCTTTAAGAAATATACTGTTGATTATAGCAAAAAAACAAAAGACAAATGCAAAAGTAAACGCATGCTCAAATGGAAACAGACCCACTTGTGCTATCATTTCATCATCTAATATACCAAGTACGGTAATTATAATGAAAAAGAAAAGGTGGGCTACCCAATATATATCTTTTAACTGATCTACAGGAGCCAATTTGCCCATTTTTCAACATCCCGCATTTTTATTATTAATGCTCTGATTTGGTTTATACTTTTTAATTAATAAAGACACACCAACCAATCCAAATATTTGAGGCCAGCCAGCCAAAATCCACGACCAACCCTGCCCACTAAAAGAAATATACATAATTTTTCCATAACTATGTGAGAAACCATTTCCAATATTAACAATAAAAAGAAGGCTATAAAAGCTACGAAAAAGGACTTCCCTAAGGATAAACGCACTTCTTTATAGACAATAATTGCAAGGGAAAATAATCCGACTAATGAATGAAAACCGAATGGAACGGAAAAAAGACGAATTAACCAAATAAAGGCAGCTAAAAAAACGCCAAACCAGAGCAACTTTCTAAAAGGCGCCGAGTAACCTGAAATTGTAAAAGAGAAAAAAGTTAAGGCAACCATTTCTGGGATGCTTGAAAGAAAAAATTTAAAAAAGCTGTGCCCATTTTGTCATCTCCTTTAACGCAAGCAGTCGGGCACTTTAGGTTCATAATGTGCCAACCGCACGCACCAGCTACATTAATCATAGCTAACCAACAAAGAATTGTACCAAAAAGAATGATCATCCTCGCCTTCATAATTTACACCTCCTTATTTTGCATGACTCCTGATATGGAAAGTGTTTGACTTGCTATACCTAAGCCAATAGCCAATGCAACATGAGAAAGGTTTTCTGCCTTGAATAGTATTACTGAAAACACTGTACAAGCCCAGAATCCCCACACCCTGAGGCCAAATTTTTTGAGCATTGGTTTTCTCTCTGCTTTAATGGGTTTATTCGGGGTGTCTACAGGGGCGTTTTTGTTAATAATTATATAGCTTAGAAGCATAATGAAAAAAAGAATACCAGTCAATTGGTATAATGTTAATAAAGATCCTAATCTATTCGCCAGGAAACCATATAAATTGATCATTATAACTGTGAGAAACATACATCTGACAGGGCTCGAGCTATGATAGCCCCCTGTGAACACACGTAAGGAACCACTTGCTATAAGTGCCGAAAATGTTGTGGTAAAAATACCCAACAAAATCGAAGCTATTACTGTGATTAAACCAATTAAGGCATTAAGTATAAATACCTCCAGCCCATAAGCCACAATAGCCTTATTATTATCCCTATCCCCTTGCATATATTGGGCTATGTTATAGGACCAATTTTCGATTAAATTATTATAATTTGTTTTCATGAAAACTATAATTTGCTATAACTTTGCAAAATCCTTTGTTGTAAAATGTTATATCCTGTAATCTTATGACTAATCAAATTAAATTAAGTGAAATGTTTCCGTAATTAAAGGACTTTCACCAATATTAGTCGTATTTTATCTTTAACTCTACCTAGCTAATATTTTCGGAGTAGGTGCTATGAAAACTATTTTTCTGGCAGTATAACTAAGAGATACCTTTTAGCCCTCGGACTTATCGCCTTCCTTTCTATAACTGCCTATTTTAACCTCTATTACCTTATCAAAACCCAAAAAATGAGTGCGGCGGTGATCAATGAGAGCGGCAGGCAGAGGATGCTGTTACAGAAAACGGCTTTATTGTGTCTTCAGCTAGTTAATTCCCAGGATGCTGATGAACGTGAGGCCATAAGGCTGCAGATTAGTCTAGCGGTAGATACAATGGAATCTGCCCACTATGGCTTGATTTATGGCAGTAAGGAGCTCAACTTACCCGGCAACCCACCGTCCAATATACACTCCATATATTTCGATCCTCCTGTACCACTGGATATGCTATTATCTAACTTTATTGCCCACGTCCGGGACTTTGTTCGAGAACCGGATTCAAATCTTTCCCGTAACAATCCCCATCTAGAATATATTTTGAAGTCCTCCCAAGGGGATCTCCTGAGGTCCTTAGATATAATTGTTAAGGAATACCAAATACACAGTGAATCACAAATAGCAAGACTACAAAGACTAGAAGCCATCCTTCTTTTTACTACACTATCTGTCCTAATCTTCGAGGCCCTGTTTATTTTTCGTCCCCTTGTCCGGCGCATTAGGCAAGAAACTGTCATGTTGGCTGATTCCAATAAAAGATTACGTAATTTATCAACCATAGATGGCTTAACCTCTATAGCTAACCGGCGCCATTTTGATTATTACATAGATTCAGAATGGTCCCGGGCAATTCGTGATGCCTCATGGATATCCGTTATAATGATAGATATTGATTACTTTAAAAACTATAATGATACCTACGGCCACCAAACAGGTGATGCTTGCCTTAAGGCTGTGGCCAAGGAGCTAAGCGACAACGTCAAAAGACCCGGGGATTTAGTAGCTCGCTATGGCGGAGAAGAATTTGTTGTGGTACTGCCTGATACTGATTTAGCCGGGGCAACAAAGGTGGCTGAAAATCTGAGGGCTTGTATTGAAAAGCTAGCCATTCCACATGCAACCTCTAGTGTTAGCCAGGTGGTGACCGTTAGTTTAGGGGTAGCTACAACAATTCCAACCCGTCAATCTTTATCAAGCTCACTGGTAAGTCAGGCCGATAAGGCCTATACCAGGCAAAGCATGAGGGCAGAAATAGGTTAAACAGTCTGAGAGCATTATAACAGCGGTTATGCCGTTGCAAAATTTTAATTAAGCACCCTTTACATATAGGCTTGAATATATTACTTATATCAAGTACCGGAGGTGTGAAGATGGCCTTTAAGCAATTTAGAGATCAGGATGGCTGTTATTCCTATTTAATTTACTGTGAAAATACCAAGGAAGCAGCCCTGGTGGACCCTAACCATAGCCCTGATCTATACTTAACAGCCCTTGATAAGCTTGGACTAAATTTAGTTTATCTCATTGATACCCATACCCACGTTGACCATGATAGTCTGTCAGGTATACTGGCAGAAAAAACCGGAGCAAAAGTAGTAATGCATCCTTCCTTTGTGGAGCAGAGGAAACTTGGTGCAACCTTTTCAGGCAATGATGCCATTGTTAAACACTTGGCCGTAAACTCAGCCATTATAGTTGACATAACACCCCAAGACCATGGGACTCTTAGGGTCGGAGGGGTAGAGATTCTCTGTCTGCATACACCTGGCCACACCTTAGATAGCCTTAGTTTGGTTGTGGAAAATAAACTATTAACCGGGGACATACTGATGATCGGTAATTGTGGCCGTTCAGACTTTCCTGGAGGCAGCAATGAAGATATGTATGATAGTTTATATAATAAGCTATCCAGCCTGGGTGAAGATCTGGCAGTTTATCCAGCCCATGACTATCAAAACAATATAAACTCCTCCCTGGGCTATGAGATATCAAACAACCCCTTTTTAAAGCATCCCAGTAAGGAAGATTTCATTAAGTTTGCCAGGGATTCCTTTGCAAAGCTCCCAAGCATGGCTACCCAGGGGGATAAAATTCAGTGCTCCCTCCCACCGGCTTCTGAGACCCAGGTTCAAAAATCTGTACCCGTACCTTCCTCCACAACAGTTTCCAATCCTTTAATGGGTCAAATGTGCAGTGCCATGGAATATTATTTCAAAAATATTCCCCAGCACTGGAATTTGGTAAATAGTGAAGAGATGCTGCAAATTATCAAAGATAAGTCTAATGTACTGATTATTGACGTGCGGCAGCCCCAGGAATTCGCTGAAGGCAGAATCCCAGGCTCTGAGAACATACCTGTCAGGGATCTACCCAACAGAATTAAAGATCTGCCCACCAATTTAGAGCGCCCCATCATTACCACCTGTGAGAGTGGGTCACGTTCAGCCTACGCAGCCATGTTTTTAAGGGGTTATGGCTATTCCCATGTTCGCAGTCTGGAGCTTGGTATGCACAGCTGGAGGGAAAAGGGCTATCCAATTGAAAAATAAATCAACACTATAGGCTGAAGGGAGCATCCGGCTCCCTTCTTAATTAATGATGGTTAGCTTTGTGTGAAGCTCTGGCCATTAAAGACGCCAGGGTTTTCTTTTCTTCATCGTTACCTTGTTCCCAAAGTTCTTTCATTAAACGCTGTTCATCATTGGCCGGGTCAAAATTGTTGGCAAAGAAGTCCCCCAAACGGAAAGCTGCATTATTGATGGTCTCATTTTCCATTCCGGCCTTCTCACCTAATCCCACGGCAGCACCAAGTATTTCCTTCCACTTATGCCAGTTGTGTCCAATTTCCATCCGCCTCACCTCCTCTTTTCTATTGTGTCCGGTATTAAAAATCAAATTCTTTTTAAAAAATATTTGTACAAAAAATAGCAGAGCTATGTTGGTATATTATGTAAACTATTTCAGCATTGTTGATCCCTATGCCCCTTACTAGCATTGGCTAAATAAACCATCAAAGCCACAGACACAATTATGGTTATAATTGAAGTAAGTTGTGCCACCTTAAAATCCATTATTGTTCGCAGACTGTCACCCCGCCAAAATTCAATGGTGAACCTGCCTACTGAATATAGGATAAAATAACTCAGGGCAATAAAACCATCAAAGGGCTTTTTAGTAAAAATTTTTAGAAGTAGTGCGAGTACTAAAATGTCCCATCCCGCTTCAAAAAGAACCGCTGGGAATAGTTTTTGGGAGCCAAAGATAAAGTTGGCATCTGAACCAACCGGGTAAGCAACACCAAATGAATGGGGAATTCCGAAGCAACAACCGTTCAAAAAGCAGCCCATACGCCCTACCGCCTGTCCCATCAACAATCCTGGTGCAAGGGTATCAGCCATTGGCCAGAAGGGTATCGAATTTCTTCGACTATACCAAACTACTGCCAGCAGTCCCCCYAAAACTGCCCCCCTGTACCGATAGTCCTCCGTTCCAGATGGCCACAATTTGACCTGGATTATATGAATAGTAATCCCAGGTAAAGGCTACCTCCCATAGGCGTGCCCCAATAATCCCACCAACAATGGCGTAAAAAGCCAGGTCTACTACCTCCGCCAGGTGCCGCCCCTGTCTCTTTGCAACATAACAGGATACCAGCAACCCTGAAAGAATCCCTAACGAAAGCATAACTCCAAAGGAATGTATTGGCCAATCGCCGATGTGAAAAGTACCGGGTACAAAATATCATCTCCAGGAACTTAAGTTAGTTATCTATAAAAAGATAAATCCCCCGCCTTATAGCGGAGGATGGTTAGCATTATAACATAGCGTTAAGCTTCTTCTCCAAGTCTGCCTTACCTGTAAAGCCAATAATCTGGTCTACCTTTTCCCCATTCTTAAACATGATAATGGTTGGGATACTCATAACACCAAATTGCTGTGCCAGATCCCTGTTCTCATCCACGTTAACTTTACCAATCTTAACTTTTCCGGCAAACTCAGTTGAAAGCTGCTCAATTACCGGTGCTATAGCACGGCAGGGGCCACACCAAGCTGCCCAAAAGTCAACCAATACTGGAATATCAGACTTAACTACCTCAGCCTCAAAGTTTGCGGCGTTGAATTCCATAGCCATGTAAACCTGCCTCCTTATAAATTGAGTCTTACCAAAACCAGGTCTTGAAATTTCTTATGTAACTATAATACTATACTTCATTGTTCGCTAGCAATATTTTTCGTGTAGAATTAGTGCCATGATTTAACTTAATTCAGCTCTCTTAAACATTTGAATAAAGTTTAAAACAAATTGCAATTCCTTTTCATTTAAGTTGCAGACAAGCCCTAAAACTGACTGAACGTTAGGATGAATTAATAGTTCACGAAGTTCAGGGTTCATTAGACTGACCATCTGATCCACAGCCCCTGGCTCCATGATAAAGTAACAGGGTGACACACCCATTACTTCTGAAAGTTTTTCCAGGGTTTTTAGGGATGGCTGTACTTTTCCCTGCTCAATCTGACCGATTAGCCCGGCTGTAACTCCTGCCAGGTTAGCCAATTGAGCTTGGGTAAGTCCATATTCTTCACGTAAATGCTTAAGTTTGTAACCCAGGGAACCCTCATGGCCCATTAAAGCTGTGGCCGGAACCCCCAGTCCTTCCGCTACCCTCTTAAGGGTATTCAGGGCCGGGTAAACAGTTCCTCTTTCATCTCACTCAGATACGATAAAGAAATGCCAATTTTGTCAGCTAATTCTTGTAGTGATAGGTTATTCTCATTTCGAATAATCCTAATTTTCTCTCCCAGGCCGAGACCAGAGTCGGTTATTTCTCCCTCAACCAGTTGTGTCTTCGCTACGTTTAGAGCTGCAGCCAGCTTGTCTATAGTCTTAAGTGAGGGCCTCTTTGATCCCCTCTCAATTTCACTCAAATAAGACAAAGACAATTTTGCCCGCCGTGCCAGGTCTTGCAGTGTATAGCCCCTCTCTTCTCTTAAGGCCCTGATTTGATCCCCCCGCACTATCATTGCAAACACTCCCATAGCATACAAATATACTATTATCCTACTATAATTTTACTATCCAGTCAATGCGGGTGGTCCAGTATTGCTTCCAATATCTCCCGAAACACAGGGGCAGCCGTTAATCCTCCACTAACCCCTTCCTCTACCAATACTGTAACTATATATTTAGGTGACTCCATTGGCGCAAAACCACAAAACCAAGCATTAACCCGATCCGTGTTGCCAGCTAATTCTGCAGAACCAGTTTTGCCGGCACTACCATAAGACTGAATACCGGCCTCTTTGCCAACTCCCTGAGTAGTAACAAGGCCTAACAATCTTTTTAATTCTCTGGCTGTTTCGCTGGAGATTACTTTATGACTATTCCCCAGGGAGAAATGGCGAGAAGTCTGTCCGTTCTCTGCTCTTAATTCTTTTACTAATCTCGGTTCAATATACATCCCACCGTTAACTATTACATTAATCATGGCAGTAAGCTGTACAGGTGTTGTCAGAACCGGGCCTTGGCCAATGCTGCTATTGACCAAGCTATAGGGCTTACCAATCAAATCCAATCCTGCCTTGATCCCGGGAAACTGGATAACCAATAATTTTCTGTGATTCTAACCCGAAAGCTTTGGCATAGGTAATTAATTTTTCTGCCCCCAATTTTAAACCTAGCTCAGCAAAAACAGGGTTACAGGATTGGGCAAAGGCCTCCTCAAAGGTTATGGCCCATGTCCCGGTTTATGCCAACAGCGTACTAAATGATCATGCTCGCCAAGGCAAACAAAAGTATCCGATGGCTTAACCATGCCTTCCTCTAGGGCTGCGGCGGCAACAACAACCTTAAAGATGGAGCCTGGCTGGTATAAAGCGGTACAATGATCTAAAAAGGTATCGTGATCACCGGGCAAGGACAGGGCCACATTACCTGGATTAAAATTGGGTCGGCTAGCCATAGCCAGCAAATCGCCGTTGCGTGCATCCATAATAACAACGGCCCCCCTCTCCACCCGGCGGTCCATCACTTCTTCTACAGCCCGCTGGATTTCCCCATCCAGGGTTGTAATTAAATCCTGACGCCCTGTATCCCTATCCTCTTCTTTTTTAATACCAAGGCCGGCAATTAAATTTCTGTATACATCCACATGGGCCCTGACCATACTAACCGGCTCACCGGCCTTTAGGACTCCCTCATAAAAATATTCTAAACCACTTTTGCCTATTAAATCAGAGAGCTTATATTGCTTACCCTCCAGATTATTTAATCTTTCCAATAAACTCCTATCTGAAATAGGCCCCAAATGACCTATCACATGTGCAGCCAGTGGTTTTGGGCCATAGCGATAATCTATCTCCTGCACCATTAGACCCAGAATGTTTAGCTCTTGGATTTGCCTAACTTGCCCCTTGGTGAGGGCAAATGGCAAAAAGCCTGCTTCTCCATTTAGATACCGGAATAACTCTTCCGGCTCTCTCCTGATTACCTGACTTAATAAAAGTGAAGCCTCTTCCTTAGCTTGAATTATTTCTGGAAACACCACCACCCTTGGTTCCCTTTGTCCTTGGGTTAGAGAATCAATGCCATGTCTATCTAAGACCCTTCCTCGGGGTATCTCTTCAAGGCTTACCCTTATACTGCCCTGCTCAAGGCCCTTAATTTATACTCATTTCCATGAACCAATTGAATAACACCTAAATGAAAAACTAAAGGCAAAAATAAAATAACCAGCAGATAAAAAATACACACTAATCTTTTGGTGAAATAAACCCATATAAATATGCACTTTCCTTTATGGCAACTTTATTAATATTGTCACCAAAAGAAAATTAATATCCATTTATTGGATTCTCCTCAGCATTGACATGGGAGGGAGCTTAATACTCGAGGGTAACCTAACAATTTGTTGGGGATGAGGAGCTACTTCCATTTGTTGTCCAGTTTCTCCGTCGAAAATAGTTTCCACCTGTATGGAAAGATTATCTCCCTTAGGAGTCAGAACCTCCAATACTTCCCCTGCCTTGAAGTTGTTCGCTGCTCAACAGTGATTTGGCCCTCTTCATTATTTAGCACCAGGCCCACGAAGGAGGTCCGCCTGGTATAGCTGCTTTGGCCAGGTTCTACTGTGGCCGTTTTCCCACCATCCCCAAGGAGAAAGCCTGTGGTATACTCACGATGACTTACCTTGGTGATTTCATCCAACCACTGGGGCTTGACCCTAAAGCCTTCTGCATCTGCCAGGTATGCATCTATAGCCTGACGGTAGGTTTTTACGATGGTGGCCAAATAGTGGATGCTTTTCATCCGACCTTCTATTTTAAAGCTGGATACACCGGCTTTGGCCAAGTGGGGATATACTCAATAAGGCAAAGATCCTTACTGCTCATAAAGTAGGTGCCTCTGGCATCCTCCTCCACGGGAAAATATTGCCCTGGTCGTTTTTCCTCCACTAGGAAATATCGCCAGCGGCAGGATTGGGCACAATCACCCCTATTGGCATCCCTGCCCGTAAGGTGATTACTTAATAGGCAGCGTCCCGAATAGGACATGCACATAGCTCCGTGGACAAAGGCCTCCAGTTCAATGTTTACCCTGCTGGCAATTACTTCAATTTCCTTTAAGGACAATTCCCTGGCTAAAACGACTCGCTCCAGACCAATTCTTCTCCAGAAGGCAGCACTGGCCCAGTTGGTTGAATTAGCCTGGGTGCTAAGGTGAATTGGCAGACAGGGCTGAACTCTTTTCACCGTATCTATTATTCCAGGGTCACTGGCAATTACAGCATCCACACCTATTTGGGCCAGAAAGTCAAGGTATTCCGGCAGGGTCTCCAGGTCTTCATTGTGTGCATATATATTGATTGCCACATAAACTTTTACATGGTTCTTATGTGCAAAGCTGATTCCCTCCAGCATTTCTTCACGGCCAAAATTTCCGGCCCCGGCCCGCAAGCTAAACTGCTGTCCGCCTAAATAAACAGCATCGGCACCATAGAGTACAGCTATTTTTAGTTTTTCTAAGTCCCTGCGGGGCTAGTAGTTCCAAATCAGTCAACAGAGTCACCCCATGTTTAGTCTAGATATTTTCTCTTATTTGCATTATGCTCTTCCAAAGTGGTGGCAAAGGCGTGGCTTCCATCAGGTTTTGCCACGTAATATAAATATTTTGTTGTGTCTGGAGCAACTGCGGCCAATAATGACTGCCTGCCCGGAGCGGCTATTGGCCCGGGGGGTAAACCGTTATACTTATAGGTATTATAGGGTGAGTCCACTTCCAGATCCTTATAATATATTTTCTCCCGGTGGCCACCGAGGGCATACTCCACCGTGGCATCGATTTGCAGTCTCATACCTATACCCAGTCTATTATGGATTACACTGGAGATAATAGGCCTCTCCTCGTCCTTACGGGCTTCTCTTTCAATCATTGATGCTATAGTTAGAGCTTCATGTACACTCAAATTCATAGCACTGGCCCTTTTCTCATAATCCAGTTCCTTTAACTGTCTGTCCATGCCTGCCAGCATGACGTTGATTATTTCCTTCTCGCCACTATCCAAGGGAATATTGTAGGTTTCGGGAAACAGGTATCCCTCCAATCTCTTGGAACCACCGGGGGCATCCTCAAGGAAGGGGTAATTAAACTGACCCTCAGCTAATAAATTCTTGAATACTTCTTCCTTAATAAAACCCTTTGTGACTAGGGTATTTGTTATTTGCTGCAGGTTATAGCCCTCGGGGATAGTAAAGGCCTTGGTGGCTGTTTTTCCCCTCACCAATACATTTAGTACAGAGGGCGTTGACATTGACGGGTTAAGTAAGTAGTAACCGGCCTTAATTTGGTTGTCCAACTGGTGGTAACGGGAATAAAGTCGAAAGGCCGTAGCGCTTCGAATGATTCCTTGTTGTTCCAGCATCCTTGCCACCTGTCCACTGCTACTCCTGGGTGCAACCTGAATCAGCATGTCCTGGGAAGATTTTGAAGCATCTAGGGGCTTGAGAAGAGAATTAAGATACAGACCTGTACCAATCCCAAAAAATCCTAGGCATAGAACAATAAATATTAATAATCTTTTTATACTTTTAATTCTTTTAGTCAATGCCAATACCAACCTTTAGTAATATGACCAATTATATCATCTATTCGCCGGGGGGTACAACCAATAGTACCTATGTATGTAGTGTTCTGAAACTGATATGACACCCTAGCGGGTGCCATATCAGGGATTAGTTAATTTTTAAAATCTCCTTCTGGTCCGGGAGAACCGCATCAAACAGGATCATGGGATTGTTTAGCCCCTTGACTACTTCGTCCAACACCAGGTTCATATGGACTCCCTTGGTGGCTACAACCGGAATTATGGGTTTGGTCCTGTATATTCTTTGCAATAGCTTGATGGTGGTTGAAGTTACATCCCTAGGTGTCTCATCTACTTTGGTTACTACTAAGACATCCGCCTCATCGAGGAGGAAATTTCCAGCCTCCATGATTATCTCGCCCTTAAGTCCGGCAGGAATGATGGTAACCAGTACATCTGCAAGCTTTCTGCATTCCTCTGCTTTATATCCGTCATTAATTCCTACGGCCTCAACCAACACAACATCGGGCAAGGAGGCAGTTTTCGGTATATCCCGCTGGGATAGTTCCCTAGTTCTAACACTGACCGAACCTTGTTCAACTCATCTAAGGCCTTGCGGGCATTCTCAATCAGTTTGTTTTTCTCTTTGATTTGATTTACTGCATGGCGTATAACCCTCTCAATATCTGACACAATATCTCTACCAGGTTCAGGCACAGCAATGGTTAAATAATTTGGATCTATCCCTTTGTGCAAATATGGTTTTTCATCCTGCACGCCGGAGCCAACTGCCAGGGGTTGAAAATTCCTATTCTTTAAACCTTTATACAATTCACCTAAATGGTAGATTTACCCCCGTCGTTTCGCCCGCAAATTACTATCTTTTTCAACGAGCCCCCTCCCCTTCCTTGAACACAGTAAGTATTCTTAAAGAATTAATATGCCGGGAGGGCGGAAAATCTTCCAGTTAATTTATTTTTGTTCAATTTTAAATTGGATAATGCATCATGGAGCTCTAGTAAAACTGCTGAAACATGTAATACTTCTTTTTCGATGGCATCCGGGTCAGTCTCTCGTAAAGCAGCCATCAAGTGTCCAAAGTGTTCACCAGCTATTAATCCCCAATCTAAGGGCAACCTTGTGGCATCTGCCTCGGGATGGCCATGTCGCAGTCTATTTAACTCCGCCTGTAATAGGGTCTTTTTTAAAAATTCTTTTCCGTCCAAATATATCTCTCCAGTTCCTCAGTTATTTTCTCCTATTATATCAAACATATGTTCTATAACAACATCCTATTCTATAATATTTTTAATTTTCTTCATCAAGGTCTTTAGCTATGGTACTGATAATTGTACTGGGCAGGGCCATACCCTGGGAAATTATTTTATTTTTAACGTTGTAAATACTGGAGGGTAGTTTTTCAACCTTTATCACCTGACCATTTTGCATGACTATTCTCTCAGCCAAGGCCTTATAGCCCGGGGCACCCTGCTGCTTTACTATTCGATCACCTTTCCTAATGCTGTGATCCTGTTCAACAATTGTTTCAGGCTCATAGGTCTCGTCTACCCAACTTCTAATAACCACATCTCTGCGAAAGCTGTTGTTGCCAAAGATCTTTATGGTGAGGTTTCCCCCTGAGACATGGGATTGGATATATAACCAATAATCAGTACTATTCTTAAACTTAAAATCTATCAAATCAAACACCACCGTGGCGTCCCTTCCAATGGGTACATAGGGAATGGGAATGGAGTGATTGGTTCGTTCAACCAATTGGAGATTTGCCAGCAGCACTGCATTATATAGGGTGGTGGAGACCTGGCAAACACCACCGCCAAGACCGTCTACCAATTCATTATTAACTATAATAGGTGCATTTTTATAGCCGCCCTCTGTACTCCTTGGCCCAACGATATCGTTAAAGGAAAATATCTCATGGGGCTGATAATCTGCCCATCAAGGCAGCAGCAGCCACGCTGACATTATAGGTTCGGTTAACATTGCTCGGATCAAATTGGGTAGTGTAGGAGCCCAACAGGGCATCTACCCCCATCTCCTCAACTTCCTCAGTTGACCTGGCCGGTGGCACATCTACCAGTTTCAGTTCAATGGTCCTTTGTTCACCAGCTATTAAAATCTCTTTAATGTCCTTCCCCAAATGGGTAATGTCAATTAAGCGCCTGTGCTTCCGGGAGATACTTCAATGGTATCATTTGCATTAATAATTAAGCCCGCGTCCCTGGGTGGCAGGATGATTGGTTTTGCAACTTCTGAAACAGTTTTTTCCAATAAGTAGGGGTTGATTTGTATAGAGGGCTCCAGTCTAATTCCCCTATGGGCTTGTCTCCGCTCAACAAATTTCTGCCAAAGGCTTCCAGTGCGCCTATGTCCATGGCCCTTTGAACTTCCTTTTCACAATCCAACTTCAGGCCTATAGTATTTAAGGGTAAGTCCCAATTAGAATTTTGATATGCTACTTTAATGGTTTTTTGATAACTTTCCTCAAGCTGTTTAACTCTTTCAACTGCCTGGTCTTGGTTTAAGTTGGAAAGCTCCACATCCATAATTGATATCCCTGGTAAAACAACATCCTCAGAAGCAAAGCTCATACCTGAGGCCAGGTATAATAGCAAGGAAAGAGAAATGATTAGCGGCATAGCCAAAAACCCAAAATATCTCCATTTTCTCGGCACAAGCCTGCCCCCTTCCATAGTCTTTGTAGTATATCTTACTAGGGACTGGCTATTGCTATTCCATTAAATATCACTTAAAACTTGGAAATGAATCAAGAAACCGTCCCTGACTCATATAAAAAACCGGAGGGTTATCCCTCCGGTTTTGTGACAAAAATTTACGCGTCTTCGCCTTCTTCTTTGAGAACCATTTCTTCCCAGGCATCAGCTACTTTTTCCCATTCCTCATCATCTTCGATATCAACTAGCAGTTCATTGCCGTCAGCATCCTTGGCAAACTTAAGAATAACTGCTTCATCGGAATCTTCTTCTACGGGTAATAAGATAGCATACTCGGAACCTTCTACCTCAATAACGTCAATAACGTTAAAATCGTGTTCTGTTCCATCCTCATCGATCAAAGTGATTACTTCATCTTGTTCTGCCACAATTTGCACCTCTTTTCCAAAGATTGTCTGTATTGTATCCCAAAAAAATTTCATGTCAAGAAATTCGAGATTAAGGAAGCAGCTTCAATATAAAGATTTCTTAACTTAAATTACTACTTAGCACCTGAGTCAAGATAACCCTGAAGTATTACTGCCGCAGCCATTTTATCTATTACTTTCTTTCTTTTACTTCTGCTGACATCAGCCTCCAGCAGGGTCCGCTCCGCTGCTACTGTGCTAAGCCTTTCATCCCAAATCTTAACGGGTAAATCTATTTTTCTCTTTAATTGCTCAATAAACTCCATAACCTTTTCACCCTGGGGACCAATTGTGCCGTTCATATTCTTAGGCATGCCCACTAAAAATCTTTCCACGGAGTATTCCTTTACTAACTCCCCTAAGCGGGATAGGTCTTGATCAATATTGTCTTTCCGACGTATTACCTCAATGCTCTGGGCAGTCCAACCAAGGGGATCGCTAATGGCTACACCTATAGTTTTATCCCCCACATCCAGCCCCATAATTCTCATTTTGTCTGCTCCATTCTATATTACTTTTATGGCAAACATGGGACAGGCGGCTCCACAGTAACCACAAAGCCGGCAAAGCTGCCGTTCCACCTCTACCCTTTCACCCCTAAGCTTAAGCTCCGGCACCACACTTAAGCACACAACTGCCACAGCCCTGACACCATTCTTCAATATGGAGTCTGCGGGGCTGCCTGGAAAGCTGCCTGCCTAAATCCTCCGGTATCTCAGCACCACTAAAGTATTTGATATTATAATCTACCTCCATGGGACTTTGCATACCAACAGCCACAGCTGCAAGCTCTGGAATGTTTAGTACAAACTCTAGGGCCTCCTCGGTTCTGGTCAGCAGGTTTCCTCCCCCCAGGGCCTTCATTCCATATATTCCTTTTCCCGCAGAATGGGCTAGACTAATAGCCTGGAGCATATCTTCCGTACTCCCGTCAGCTATTCCAACACCGGCTAGATTAATTATTGGATGAATGACCTCAACCTCTTGTATCCCAGCCGCCGCTACCACCCCAGCTATATGATGTGTTGAGATGCCCACTGCCCTTATATAGCCCTGCTCCTTAGCCCTAATTAGATATTCTACTGCCTCCCAGTGACCCTTTATGGTCAATGCTGATTCCTGCTCATGCAGCATAAAAATATCTATATAGTCCCTGTTTATTGACCTAAGGGCATTTGCCAAGCTTTCCATCATATCTTTTTTTGTATAGGCATAGCATTTACTGCAGATGACCACATCCTTGTGTTTAGCTATGGCCTTTCGTATATAGGGATAGGTTTGGTATAGCTCTGCTGTGTCTATGAAATTTATCCCCTGTTCCAGAGCTCGCTCTATCACTGAAGCACCCATGTCCAAGGGCAGGTTGGACTGTAGTGGCCAATGGTTAAAGCTCCAAAACACAAACGGGACACCTTTATTCCCGTGTCCCCTAAGGTTCTATACTGCATTGTGCCACCGCCTTAAAAAACTCCAAAAACAAACCCCTTGTACAGGGGTTATTTTTGTTCAAGGTAATTTTTAACTAGTTCCTCCAGCAGTTCATCCGCTCAAGCCTTCGGATTAAACTGCGGGCATTACCGTGACTAGTAATATAAGCGGGGTCGCCGGATAAAAGGTAACCCACAAGCTGGTTGATAGGATTATACCCCTTTTCCTTCAATGCAGCATAAACAGCCTGTAGTATATCACGGGCCTGGTTAACTTCTTCAGCCTGGACTTTAAACATTACTGTTTCTTGAGAAGAATCATTAGCCATGCAAAGACCTCCCAGTCCTAATATTACCTTTAGCTATAATATTAATTCAACACTGAGGATTGTTTTCCTCTATTTGTCAAAAAAATAGTAAAAATCCGGGCATACTTAATTTTGACACTTTAACGAGATAGGTGAGATATTTTGGAAAGCCTTGAAATAACCGGAAGAGCAATAATAGGTTTTTTTACTCTCCTTATTTATGCCAGAATTTTGGGCAAAAAGCAAATTAGCCAACTAAGCGTGTTTGATTATATTACAGGTATAACCATTGGCTCCCTTACAGCCAATATGGTTGTAAATCTAGACATCCGTGCTTGGAACAACTGGCTGGGGCTTTCCCTTTTTATATTATTTACCATAATTATGCAATATACAACTCTAAAGTTTCGCTATTTAAACAAAGTAATTGTGGGTGAGCCCACGGTGGTCATTAACAATGGTGAAATCCTGGAAAACAATATGCGACGGATGAGGTTTACCGTCTCGGATCTAACCGAACGACTCAGACAAAAAAACATCTTTAACATATCCGATGTAGAATTCGCCATTTTAGAAAGCAGTGGCAAATTGTCGATCCAAAAGAAGTCTCAATACCAGCCCCTTACGCCAAAGGATATGGGAATACCTACAGAGTATAAGGGTGTTTGTACAGAGGTTATACAAGAGGGGGAAATACTTGAGGTTAATCTTAAGCAGATTAATTTGAACAAGACCTGGCTGCTAAAGGAGCTTAAGGAAAAGCATAATATAGCAAATATTAGGGATGTATTTTATGCCGAAGTTGATACCTCGGGCATCCTTTATATCGATCTTTATAAAGAAAAGTCTAAGAGCTTTACGAATCCCAGTGATTATAAAGGACCCTATTAAATATCGGTACAAAAAGTGGGGGGAAAATGATTAAGATTAATATTATCCGCAGGGTACTGCTTTGGGGTACCGTAATCCTCACGATGTTGATTTTTATAGTCGCTCTAAATTCGGGAGCCTATCTAAAAAACCTCTCCATCCAGGTGAGGATGTGATGGCTTACCTTGCGGAACTTGAAGTCAATATTAAAGCAAATGATTGGCAGGAAGCTGAGCAAAACTATGCCTCCTTAGTACCAGCCTGGCAAAGCATAAAAATAAGAATTGCCTTCAGTTCAGAGCAGGATCAAATACAACATTTTGATGATCGTTTAGAGCAATTGGGGGCCAGTATATCTATAAAAGACCAGGTTACATCAGTAAGGGATATAGCAGTCCTGAAAAAACATTTTCATAGTTTTAAATAACTAGAAGAGGCACCTTTATGGTGCCCCACAGATTGTCGAAAAATTACCTATATTCGGGTTTTAATAATCCCTCACGACTCCTCTCTCCGCAGTGGACAGCGCTAATCCCTTGCTTCGGGCGAAAATGGGCCGCCTTCGAGTAAACATCGTGTTTACCTCAGGCTTGCCCGGACGTCCATGTCCGGGCACCCATTTTCCCATCCTCAGCTTCGCGAAGCGCTGTTTCCACTGCTCCGAATGTCGCTGCTCGGGATTATTAAAACCCAGTTGTAGCTTTTTCAACAGTATAAAGACTTCAGAGATTTCTCTGAAGTCTTCTTAGTGGTGGAGATAAGCGGGATCGAACCGCTGACCTCTTGAATGCCATTCAAGCGCTCTCCCAGCTGAGCTATACCCCCATATTTGCTGTTGTCTTTCCAACGAAACTTATTGTAGCATAGTTTTTTGAAGTATGCAAGTCCATAGTTTTCCTATGAACAAATATTTTATAGACAGCCAAAGATACAGCCGTAAGCGAGATTCTGTTTTAGTAGTCATCTATCTAAGGAGATATATTCTCCTTCCTCGCATTGCGAGGTGCCCCTACCCGCGGGTGACGATTGTCCCCGCCTATTTGGGTTGCACGCAGATGGAGTTTACCCTTGCACTCACCGGTCGCCCGGTGACCTAGTTTCTGTGGCACTTTAGGCTACTAATGACTCAGGGAGTCACTTTCACCGTCGTCAGGTCGCCCTGCCCCGGCTTACACCGGGCACCTTTTTACACCTGACCAGCAGGTGTGCGTGTCTCGACTTTCCTCTGCCCTTTAGAGGGCAGCGACTACTCGCTGTACTTTGACTTCGCCACGGCTGTTAACCGTGGCATTTATAAATTATACTCTTTTTTAGGAATAAATCAAGCAACTAATCTTGCAAGAATAAATAGTTTTTTCCAAATTTTATTATAACCCCATTACTTTTTGGCTTAAAAGATATAATTGCAGCATAGATTTAACCTACAATGTTTAATTAGGCTTGGAGAAACTATAAATTTTGGTTAAGTTGGAAATTTTATGTATAATTTTCTGACTTTCAACCAAAACTCAATTCAACATAATAGAAAGGCAGGAATTTCTGTTAATATGGCGAAGAAATTATAAAGTAACCAATAAGGGGGATGATTATCATGGAAAATCAAAAGGCCAACTCTGGTTATAGGGTAAACCAGCGAAGTGACGGCTCCCTGATCGGAATCGAGGTTATCTGTTGTAAAAAGCATGTAGGTGAAATGAGGTTTAAAGACGGTGAAGTTCTGTCCTGTCAAGAGTGTGGGACTAAACATAGAGTGAAGATTCATCATAACCATTTCCATATTGATCGTGAAGAGGAAATACTAGAACAAGAATAAAATAAAAACCCGGGTTGCACATTAAAATCTTTGTGTAATCCGGCTTTTTATTACTATGTACCGTGGGTTAGTGTTTTTCTATTAGATATTTCCAATAACGGGTAGGCATAAACTGTTTCTGCAGTTTCGGATTTTTCCTTCCCTGGATGGCGGTACTTTTAAAGTACTCCTTCCAAAGCTCCTGATAAAAATTATCCTTTTCTTGTAATATTGCTTCATTTTTCTTGATAGTAGTAATTATCCATTCCCTCTGATTATATAGGCTGCTAACCCTCTTTTTAAATCATGTATAATCCAGTTTTGGTCCCCCAGTCGCCGAACAAAATGTGGCGCTATAAGGGACAGGATATTATTATCCGGTTCCATGGGACCATAGTAAATGTTATTTGGCAAAAGGCTAAAGCGAAGGAGCCCAAGCATTCGGTGCCTTTCTGCACCTACCTGCTGCCAGATCCTATGAATTGTCCTGACCGTATTTTCTGAAAGGTGTCCACTAATATTCCCACCCATTGCCCAGCCCATTTTAAGATACTTGTATATCAGCATGCCTTTGTCTGGCCTTGCCGATAGGAAAACATAGAAAATTTGTCTTAACACTGAGGGGGAGATTTTGCTTTCAATGGAGGTCATTACTCTCTTTGCCTTATCTATATCAGTTGCTATGGGTACTGTTATGCTGAATAAATCCTCCTGCAAGTCATCTTTAGAAACAATAGCCTCCGGTTCCTCTCTTCTGTAGTAAGCCTCATAAATACAGGTCATTAATCCTTCGAAGGAATCATCATATACATACGTGATCATAATTATAGCTCCCCTGTAATTGTGGCCTTGAGTTCTTCAGCCGGAGGGTTATCCCATTCAGTAAACAGGGAAAGCTGTGTCCATGTCTGGGCTGGCTTTGGTTTAGGCAGTAAACGCTGTGAAATTGTATCTTCCCTAAAGGTACTTCTCCAAAATATTTACCCCGCAGGTTATAAAATACCTGGCCCTTTTCATCACTACGCCTATTTTTTCAAGTCATCAAAATCCAGGGAATGAAATCTTCGGGCTGAGATTATCTTCTGGGCGGATTTTACACCTATACCAGGTATGCGAAGTATGGTTCTAAAATCTGCCTTGTTTACTTCAACGGGAAAAAACTGCAGATTGCGTAAGGCCCAATGGGATTTAGGATCTAAGTCAAGGTGCAAGTTTGGAGTTTTGGAGTCTAATATTTCATCAGCTGCAAAACCGTAGAACCTCATAAGCCAATCAGCCTGATATAATCTATGCTCCCTTTGGAGTGGAGGGTTGGCCAGGTAGGCAGTTTTGGATTAGTCGAAACTGGAACATAGGCTGAGTAATATACCCTTTTAAGGTTAAAGCTTTTATAGAGGTTTTCTGATAGTTTTACAATTTTTAAATCCGAGTCTGGGGTGGCCCCAATGATCAGCTGGGTGCTCTGTCCCGCAGGGACAAAACTAGGTGCCTTGCGGTAAATTTTTCTTTCCTCCTGGGCCTCAGCAATATGTGTTCCTATTAAGCCCATGGGTTTAATAATTGCGTTTTTGTTCTTTTGGGGTGCTAACAGCTTAAGCCCTTCACTGGAAGGCAGCTCAATATTTACACTCATCCGATCTACTAGGGTACCGGCTTCAGCTATTAATCTCCAATCTGCTCCTGGTATTGCTTTAAGGTGAATATAGCCGTTAAACCTGTACTCATTTCTTAACTTCTTCACCGCAGTCAATAATAATTCCATTGTATAGTTGGGATTTCTCATGATAGCAGAGCTTAAAAAGAGTCCTTCTATATAATTTCGCCGGTAGAAATTTATTGTTAAGTCAGCCACCTCTTCAGGGGTGAAGGCAGCCCTGGGAAGATCATTGGTCAGCCTGTTAACACAGTAAGCACAATCGAATATACAGATGTTTGTCAGTAATATTTTAAGAAGTGAGATACATCTCCCATCGTCAGACCAACTATGCATATGCACAGGCTGCCGCATTGCCAAGCCCCCCCTTTGAGCCTTTCCTATTGCTTCCACTGGAGGAACAGGAAACATCGTATTTTGCTGCAGCCGATAGTACGTTTAGCTTTTCTTTCAGATCCATAGCACAACCCCAAGTCTTTCTTCATAAAGTAACTTTTACTACCAGATTTTATTATATTATACCAGCCTGCCTAATTACAAACAAGTGTTCGCTGCTATATAGTGCCTATGATAAAACTCTCCACTTTTCAATGGAGAGTTTGGGGCTTCTTAAAATTTATAATTATGTGTTTACCTTAGCTTTATACTCCTCCAGCATCAAGTGTATATCTTCTCTGTTGAGGTTTCCAGTGAGGCTTGCGGTTTTGAAAAAGCGCTCGGGAAACTCTAGCTTATCCACTTCAAATCCTAATTTAAGTCTTGTTTTATGTTTTAAATTAAAGATTTCCTCGCCAAGCTTGTTTAATTCCTCTTCAGTTACCCCGATGCCAATAGAATCAAGGGCAGCAATTACTGTTTCTATTTGGTAAATTTCCCTGGCAAAAAGGCATATGGTAAGGCAGTTTAAAACATTTCTCCATTTTTCCTCCTTTATCAATGCCTCCACTTTCTCAGCCAGTGTTTTATCCTTAAGCTTTTGATCCACTGAATAACCGGCATTGTCTAGATGACTGTGCCTTGCCCCAATGGCCTGTCCCAGAATGTTAGCGTAGCCTGTGTGATAACCAGCAATTTCATTTTTTGCCAGGGTCATGGCATATTCCTGACCGCCGTATTTTGCTGCTGCTACAAAGGTACCCTTTGCTAAGGTTTGGTAGAACCCATTGGATTGCTTGACCACTCCCTGCAGAATTTCCAAATATGGTTCCACTTGGTCAAACTCAGGGCGAACGCCCAGCTGTTCTTCAGAAACCTTTCCCTGCTGGAAGGCCTCAGTAACCCACCCCAACAATACCCCGGCGCTGATAGCATCCATTCCCAGCTCTTCCACCGCATCAATGAGCTCGTATATTTTACTTTGAGAGGACATACCTAGGAAAGAACCCAGGGCAAAAATTAACTCATGATCATAGGAGAGGGATTTGGACTCGTAATCATAGCCAGGTCCAAATTCTCTACGATGTAAGCCAATGTGAATGCACCCCACAGGGCAACCGGCACAGGCCATTTTCCTTACCAAACTTTCCTCCGCAAAGGCTTCCCCACTGATTGCCTGGGCATTCTCAAAGGAGCTTTGCTGCAGATTTCTGGTGGGTAAACCTTTTAAATTATTTAAGCCATTTACATTTATGGCTGTACCCAATCCATGATATTTATCCATAATATCGGTGCTAACAGCCTTGTTGTAGATCTCTTTATATATTTTATTGTATTTGGCAAAATCCTTGATATTTTCTTCCCGCTCACCGTGGATAACAATAGCCTTAAGATTTTTAGCCCCGAAAGCGGCTCCAATGCCTAAGCGTCCAAAGTGCCTGTATGTATCTACATTGACGTTAGCAAAGGCAATGCCATTTTCCCCTGCAGGGCCAATCCTTATACAACTCCTGTGACCCCTGCCGGACTCTAAATTCCGTAATATGCTGCCTGTTTCCGAGACCGTTAACCCCCATAGGGCGGAGGCATCCTTAAACCTAACCCCCTGGTGGCCTATTGAAAGATAAGTTGGCCTGCTGGCCCTTCCCTTTATTACTATAGCCTGAAAGCCACTCATCCTCATGGCCAGAGCCAGCCTCATACCAGCATAACTCTCTCCCCACTCACCGTAAGGGGGAGCGAAACATGGCTACAACCTTGGTCACCACAGGAAAGATGGTGGATAATGGTCCATTGGCTAGTATTATTGGCTGCTCAGGATCAAGGGGATCCCTTTCTGGTTTTACCAATTCAGAAAACAGCTTTGTTGCCACCCCAACTCCACCTAGATAGGGCATCAAATCTTCTCTGTTCTGAACCTCAATGCGATTCTCGGTAAGGTCAATATTTAACACCCTGATATAATCATTAGATTTCATTTCCGCTCACCTCCATGGTTATTACCTGGTGAGGGCAGAACCTTGTACAAGTCCCGCATTGAATGCATATTAATGGTTTATTACTCTCATGATCAAAGCTAATTGTTTTTACAATACATGCCTCAACACAATCCCGGCAGCCTATACACTTATCAGGAATAAACTTCACTCCCCCACCATTTCTGGGCAATAAAGCACCGGTGTGACAGGCCCGGGCACAGGCTGGTTCAATACAACCCCTACAGATATCTGCCAGGAAACGGCTTTGCAAGCCACCAGCGTGTGGATTTTGATGGCAGACTTACTTAAAGAAAAACTTCGCCTTATTGTTCGAGCACAGGCAAGCATACAGGAATAACAGCCAATACACTTAGCCATATATTTGGCATTAAGGATTTTAGCCATTTTAATCCTCCTTAACTCCAGAAATCAGTTCAGACTATATTTAAGCTTTTGGAGAAATTATAAATATAATGGCCCTGGCTTAACTTTGCACCAGGACCTGCCAGAGATTTAAGGATATACTCTATATAACATCCGAGGATAAGGTATGGTTTCCCTTACATGTTCCAGTTTGCATAGCCAGGCCACTGTTCTCTCCAGACCGAGGCCAAATCCTGAGTGGGGTACACTGCCATAGCGGCGCAAATCAAGATACCACTCAAAGGCTTCTTTGGGCAATTTATGCTCTTCTATTCTCTGTTCTAACAGTTTTAGGTCATCCAGACGCTGTCCACCGCCGATGATTTCCCCGTAGCCCTCCGGTGCAAGTACATCAGCCCCCAGTACTACCTTAGGGTTCTCCGGGTCTGGTTTCATGTAAAAGGCTTTTATTTCTGTGGGAAATCTATGTATAAATACAGGGGCATCAAACTCTTCGGAAATAATTGTTTCATGGGGAGCCCCGAAATCATCACCCCAGGTAAATTCTTCACCTTTACTTTTTAGCAGTTCAACTGCTTCTGTGTAGCTTAGCCGTGGGAACGGCAGTTTGATGGCCTCCAATTTACTTACATCCCTACCGATATACTCTAAATCCTTTCTTCTCCGTTCAAGGACTCTCTGAACAATAAAGTACAATAATTCCTCCTGCAGCTTCATATTGTCCTCATGGTCAAAGAAGCTGCTTCAGCTTCAATCATCCAAAATTCCATTAGGTGACGGCGGGTCTTAGATTTTTCTGCCCGGAAGGTTGGTCCGAAGCAATACATTCTTCCCACCGCCATGGCCGATGCTTCGTTATAAAGCTGGCCACTCTGGGAAAGGAATGCTTTTTCACCGTGGTAATCCAGTTCAAACAGGGTAGTAGTCCCCTCGCAGGCAGCAGGTGTAATAATCGGGCTGTCCACCAGGGTAAAATCGTTTTCATGAAAGAAATCCCTAGCTGCCTGTTCAATCTCTGCCCTAATCCGCAAAATAGCGTTTTGCGCGGGGTACGCATCCAAAGATGCCGCCTGTCCATTAGAAAATCAACCCCATGTTCCTTGTGTGAAATGGGATATTCCTCGGCCAGACTTATAATCTCCAAGCCAGTGACAGTAAGTTCGTAACCTCCCACTGAACGGGACTCCTCTCTCACGACTCCCTTCACCCTTAGGGCAGATTCCTGGGTAAAATTTTTAGCCATTTCAAATAATTCGGGAGCTTCCTTTTTTACCAGCACCCCTTGTACTATTCCGGTACCATCCCTCATTATTAAAAATTGAATTTTTCCTGATGATCGCTTATTATAGAGCCATCCCTGTACAGTTACTTCTTCTCCCACATGTTTCCCCAAGTGTCTAATCAAAGTTCCCTGCAACAACATATTCACCCCAAGTCTCACTTTGTTCATTTATTCCAAATCTATATTATCATTCTCCAGTCATCCAAATCTATACAATTATTAGCCTTATTAAGAAAAACCTGTGATCAATCCCTAAATAAAGAACTGCCCCCTGCTTTACCTTTAAGTCAGAGGACAGTTCATAGACCTTTTGGATTTCATGGCTGTTGCTTGATCAGCTTATTATATCCCTTGCATATAGGGCAGCTCCAAGGGCACCTGCAACCTGACTGAATTCTGGGACAATCACCGGGCAGCCTGAAGCCTGGGTTAATTTATCCTGCATGTCCTTGTTCTGGGCCACACCCCCAGTGAAAATTACTTGTTCCACCGGGCCAAATCTACTGGCCATACTCCAAACACGCCGGGCCACTGAACGGTGGATCCCGGCAATAATATCCCTTTTGTCTTCTCCCTTTGCCAACAGGCTGATCACTTCTGATTCTGCAAAAACCGTACACATGCTATTTATTTCAAGGGGATTGCGACCTACGGCCAAATCTGCCAGTTCGCTGACATCTACTCCCAAGGCTGTGGCTATAACCTGAAGGAATCGACCTGTTCCCGCGGCGCATTTATCATTCATTGTAAAATCCAGGACCTTTCCCTTTTGATTGATAAGTATGGCTTTACTATCCTGCCCACCAATATCAACCACCAGGCCACCTTTACCTATTAAGTATGCAGCACCTCGAGCATGACAGTGAATTTCTGTCACCGCCTTGTCAATGAAGCTAAGGGAAACCCGGCCATAACCAGTTCCCACCCGACAATTGACATCCTTTGGACTGCAGCCAACCTGTTCAAGAAGCTCCTCGTACGCTTTCACACCGGCATCCCGGGGACTCCAGCCAGTTGGCTTGATGAGATATTTAATCTCTTCCCCTACCAGCATTACAACTTAGTGGCCACGGACCCCACATCTATACCGGCAGTTATTTGCATTTAAATCACTCCTGAATTAATTCAAGGAAAGCCTGAACCCTTACCCTCAATTGCTCGACGTCAGATTCTGAATAATCGGTTTCCAGGTGGATATAGGGTAAATTTAACTGGCTTTGTACAAAGTCACGGATAAAGAATGCCTCAACATTATAGGTGTGACAAGCCTGCCAGGTTAAGTCTACAACTCCATCAGCCTGATATTCTTTGGCTAATTTCCCAATAAGCTCAAGCCTTCCCTCGTTGGGGGACATACAGGAGCAGGGAATGTTGAGGTATTTCTCTGCCAGGGCTACCATGACATCCTTACTTTCATCTTCATCCACCAATCTATCAAGGGCCTTATAGCAGAGCAATTTTCAAAGGCAACCACAGATGCACCGCTTTCCTCTAGTAGCTTGACTACTTTTTCTGACCCAAAGCCAACTGGACAGCCTGTTAGTAAAATCCGTGGAGCATTGGAGGCAAATGGCTTATACCTTTGGCTGCCAGCTCTTCAGTTTCTGCAATTAAGCCCTCAACCAGCTTAATGCCATCTTCTTTATTCACATTAAAACCTTTGGTCCAAACAGACACAAGCAAATCCACCCCGGTAATGGGAGAAGGCTTTACCTTGGTTACTTCATGTAACCTCCGCATGGCATCCCTTTCCCGGTTCATGAGCTTAATTGCTTTGCGAATATCCTCTTCGGTAATTTCTACACCAAATTTATCAGCTAGCCAATCCTTTAACAGGCTCATTTCCCTGGTCCAGGCTTCCATAGCTTCCTCTGATTTATTGTGGGGCAAATTCATTACATGCATTGGCTTAATCTTCCCCATTAACTCATACATCTTTTTCTTTCCATCACAGGTGGTTTCTGCTACCAGCAAATCTGCTGCCTCAAAGTAAGGGCATTTTCCAGTGATGGCAAAACCGTAGCTTGACTTAATGAGCGGGCAAAGGTTACGGGGAAGATCCCTCTCTGCGGCAGCTACCGGCTCCTGACGCGTGCCACATAGGGTTACTGCATGGGCACCGGCTGCCAGTATTAATTCCTGGGGTGTAAAGGTACAGTAACAGCCTACTACCTTCTCTCCCTGCAGCTTAGCATTTTGTACTGTAAGAACATTTAGATTACGTAGCTCGTCAAATATTTTCATGCTTTCTGGTCGCAAAATAAATACCCCCAAATAGTTTATTCTTAATAATATATTTATGGGTTAAAATCAAAATTTCCTTTATATAATTTATTACGTATTTTCATATTGTTCAGGAATAATATAACTTATTTTTTAGATGCTTTGTGGAAGGAAAGTAAAATTATGTATTTATCCAAAACCATTACATTACAATAGCCTCTCCCTATGTTATAATTTCTGAGAGGGGGGGCTGCGCGTTGTTTGATATTGTTTGTTATCGGTTGAAAGGTCACCTGAATTACCAATGCCAGATATGCCCAGCCGGTAGTTCTTTAGAAGACGTGGTGGAAACCTGGCAAAATGTATTGGATACTCATCGGGTTTCTGGTTTTAAATCCGAGGAAGAAGCAAGAAAATATATAATTGAAAATTACGATACTGAGTTGTAAACAAATTTTAGAGGGACACCCTAGGGTGTCCCTCTAAAATCTTATATTTTTATCAATTCATATTCCCTAGTGCCCAGTCCAATGGTTTCCGCATACTCAAGTCCGCGCTGCCAATTAACATGGGGCCACAGTGCTTTAAATTTGTCCGAGCCACCTGGTTGCCCCTCTAGACGTGATCCAGGCAAACCGTGTTCTTGGTTGATTAAATCAATACAGGCCTGGTCTAGGGCCACAGGGTCCAAAGAGGCCAGTATTCCAATGTCCCTCACAATGGGAGCATCATTCCAACCACAGCAATCACATTCAGGAGAAATGTTATTTACAAAGGTAATAAAGCCGCACTTGCCGGAAAACTGTTTCAAAACGCCAAAGGTATACTCAGCAATCTTTTCTTGAATAACGTCTGGCTCGGTTTTCCAGTTAACCGCAATGGCACCAAAGGGACAGCTGACTGTACATTCACCACAGCCTATACAATGTTCCTCTAATATATAGGATTTATTCCCTTCACCGGCAGCTATTGCCTCTCCAGGGCACCATTTATGGCATTTACTGCAACCTGTACACTTTTCTAAATCAATGGATGGCCGGACATCCGAATGCATCATTTGTTTGCCACTTCTAGAACCTAAACCCATACCTATATTCTTTAGTGATCCGCCATACCCGGTCAGTTCATGCCCTTTAAGGTGGCTTATGGCGATAAAAGCATCCGCATGAAGCACCCCGGCCCCTATTTTTACTTCCTTGAAGTGTTTAAGATTAATTTCTACATTTGTATATTCTTTTCCCGTTAAGCCGTCGGCTATAACCAGCGGTGCATTGACAACAGAGTAGCCCCAGCCGTTTTCAATGGCAGTTTGCAGATGATCAACGGCATTTGAACGACTGCCCACATATAGTGTATTAGCATCCGTTAAAAATGGTTTTCCTCCCCGCTCCTTAATTTTATCCACTAGCCTTCTGACAAATTGGGGCCTTATATAGGCAGTATTGCCCCTCTCTCCAAAATGAACCTTGACTGCCACCAAATCCTTGGGGGCTACGATATCTTTGATACCTGACATTAAATATAGTTTTTGCAATTTGTCAATGAGATTTTGTTTTACATTGGCCCTTGTATCGGCAAAGTATACCTTTGATGCCAAAGTAGTTACCTCCTTATGTATTTAATCGTCTTCATCCCCGAAAAAACAATATCGTTTAGCTTAAACCAACCAAGGGTATCCAGATTGTCCCCAAGAAGATCAAAAAGAACTTTTTGTTGTTTAAGAGGTAGTTCCTCAATCTGTTTGACCAATTCCTCCACCTTGGTCATGCAATATCCCCCCATTAGGCTATTCGCCTGCTAGAATATCTCATTTCTAATAGCTTTGCTGCATTTACAATATTTCAATGGTATAGTCAATCAACTCGGCCTCTCCATTGGCTTCTATTGACTTAATAACGGTATTTAGCATCTGGTTTACATGGGCGGTTTCATTGCTTACCGCCGCCACCCCTAGGGTTGCCCTTTGCCAGAGATCCTGGTTGCCAACTTCAGCTATGGAAACATTAAATCTACTACGCACCCTATCAACGATGCTTTTTAACACCCTCCTTTTATCCTTTAGTGTGTTTGAGCCTCCAATAAACAACTCTACTGTCATTAGCCCCACGATCAATATTAAACACTCCTTGTGTTCAAACTTTGTGTAATCCACTTTTCTGGCAAAAATGATAATATAATTAAGATTATAAACTATAATAATGGAAAAGCAAAAACCCTAACACCAGGTGATAGGGTCTTCTGATTCATTATATTGATATTATTAGTAATTGTGAGTACCGATTACAACCTCTTTGAATTTGGTTCCTAATTTTTTCTTAATGCCCTCCAAATCAATGGGACAGGCAGCAGTTTGGACGGCTTTCACCATACAGGTACCAAGATGTACAGCATCAATATCCCGCTCCAGATAATCTGCCTGCTCGGTTAATAATTGAGCCCTTGGCATAATCAACCCTGGACAGTCGCCACAGTTAGTCATGGCCACAATTTTTACCTCATCATCATAGGTGGCGAATTCTCCATCCTTTTGTTCCGCAGCTTTAAAACACTTCAAACAGGCAACACAACTGATGTCTCTAATTTTTTTACATGTAAATAGCTACCCTTTTCATACGACACCTCCATACAATATTTATAGGGAGGTATTCTCGACCAATGTTAAAAACCTTCTGGTTTWAAGTTAAAATCACGTTTCTAAACTTCTTGCTGTCTTTTAAATAGATGCCACTTTCTTGCCATAATTAAAGTAGCTGCCAAGGCTAAGATACCACTCACCGTGAAGGCCAAGGAGGCTCCAAATAATTTGGCCACTGCCCCTGCCAGCATTCCACCAAGGGAAGACAACCCGATAAAGGATAATGAATATACACTCATAACTCTGCCCCTCAAATTGTCAGGAACTTGAGCTTGTATGATACTGTTTACAGAGGCGGAAACGGTAACCATACTCCACCCGGCTCCTATTAGAAATAAGGCAGCCAACCAATACCAGTTGGTAAACCCCAAAATAATTCAAAAACTGCTAAACCCACCGCACCCGACCAAAGAAATTTTAATTGGTACTGTTTTCCCGATAGGATAACTAAACCTATTGCCCCAGCCAAGGAACCCGCCCCTAAAGCAGAAACCAAGCCACCAAAACCTTCAGGACCTTGAAACAAAATATCCCTGGCAAACACAGGAATCAAACTCCAAAGTTCATGGCTGATATACTAAGGGATGCTAGAAGTCCCATGGGAATAAATACTCCAGGTGTAGATAAATATATTTATTCCAGTCTTAATTTGATCGATTATATTCTTACTATCTATAACCCGTTTAATCTTCTCAAGCTTCATCAACATAAGACCAACTATGACAAAGAAGAAACTAGCGGTATTTATGAGAAAACAAGTTGCTGCTCCATAATTGGCTAAGATTATTCCTCCCAAGGCAGGACCAATGATCCTGGCAGAATTAAACATTGACGAGTTTAAGGCAATGGCATTGGATAAATCTTCTCTCCCTACCATCTCTACAAGAAATGACTGCCGGGCTGGAATATCAATGGCATGAAGTATCCCCATCAATAGACTTAGGGCAATAATATGCCAATAATTGAGAAGCCCATTGAAACTTAACAGGGTTAAGACCAGTGCGAGAACCATAAAGGAAACCTGGGTTCCTATAACAATTGACCTTCTTGGCAATCTATCAGTAATTACTCCTGCAACCAGGGAAACAACAGGTTAGGAACAAATTGAACAAAGGTAACCACTCCCAGCAAAAAGGGAGAGTTGGTTAATTCCAAGACAACCCATGCTAAGGCTACATTCTGCATCCAAAATCCAATTAGAGATACTATTTGTCCAAAGTAAAATAGTCTAAAATTTCGATGCCTAAGAGCGGCCAAAGCCGGTGATCCTAATACCCTTTGCCATGATTTTGCTGCAAAGCTACCCATTTTATAACCTCCTGTATCCAGGAAAAACAACTAAATTAGTTTACCACGTTTACAAATAGAAAACAGCCCCTGGGCTGCTTTCATAATATTTATAAAAATATTATAAAGAATAATAAATGATACCACTTACCGGACCCACATGGGAACCAATAACCGGTCCGATATCCCCTTGCCAAACCTCTTGACATTCTAATCTATTGATTACTTTTTTATATAATGCTTCACCAGCTTCTGGGTCACCGCCACTTACAATAGCACAGTTTATTTTAGCTCCCTTTGTCTGCTGTTCTACTATTTGAACCATACGTTCTAACCCTTTGCCCCTACCCCTAATTTTCTCATAAGGGCATACAATTCCATCATTTATGCAAAGCAAGGGCTTTATGCTTAGTAAAGTACCTAAAAAGCTTGAGCTTTTCCTATTCTTCCTCCCCTTTCTAAATAGTCCAGGGAGTCAACTAAAAATAGAACTTTCATTTTACTAACTAATGAGTTAAGCAGCCTTATAATCTCTTGTTTACTTTTCCCTCGGCAGCTGCCTGGCAGCTGCAATGGCCATCAAACCCACTCCCCAGGAGGCTGACATGGTATCTACAATTTCAATATCTCCGGTAACCATCTTTTTCCCAACCTGAGCAGACTGATAGGTGCCACTAAATTGTCCCGATAATGTTAGGCAAATAACCTCTGAACCATCCTTAACTAATTCCTGAAAGACTTTGGCAAATTCACCCGGTGCTGGCTGAGAAGTAGTGGCAAACTCACCCCTCTTAAGTCTCTCGTAAAAAACATCCGGTTTTATCTCTTCTCCATCCTTATAAACCTCTCGGTCAAACAAAACCTTCAAGGGAACTCTACTTATATTAAATCTCTTTAACAAATCATCCGTCAAATCTGCAGTACTATCGGTAACTATCCTTACCGGAGGCATTACATCACCTGCCCTAATTTACTCAACTGAAAGAATAAAATGATATAGGGGCTGCCTCCATGGTGAAGTTCAAACTCAATATCAGGTAACTCTTCCTGCAAGTATTCTACAATTTCTTCAGCCTGCCCCATAACCTCCTCACCTGAATAAAGGGTTACCAAGGAATGCTCTTCTTCTAACATTTTTTTTAATAAATCTGTTAAAATTAGTTTTAAATCAAGACCCACCGATACTATGGTGCCCTCTGCTATGGCAATCAAATCTCCCTGATTAATCTGAAAACCATTATAATTGGTTTCCCTAACAGCCCTGGTAACTTCACCTGTTAGTACAGATGCTGAAGCACTAACCATATTCTCATAGTTCTCCTCTAGGTTAACCATAGGGTTAAAACTCAGAAGTGCACCCATTCCCTGGGGAATGGTACGGGTAGGAACTACAATCACCCTTTTATCCTGTACCATTTTAGCAGCCTGCTCTGCTGCCAGAATTATATTTTTGTTGTTAGGAAGAAGTAATATGCCCTTGGCTGGTACAGATTTTATAGCGCGAATAATTTCTTCAGTACTGGGATTCATGGTCTGACCTCCAACAATAACTGAGTCAGCCCCAAGACTATACATAATATCCATTAGTCCCTCACCGGTACCTACTGTCACCAGCCCGATTTCTTTGGTTAATGTATCACTTTCATCCTTTATTTTTCGGCTCTGTTCCTTCATATTGTGTATAGCTACTTCATGGAGGGAACCATAATTCAAACAGTTTTCCAATACCATACCCGGATGATTGGAATGGATATGCACCTTAACCACCTGCTCAGTACCMACTACCATTAGGCAGTCGCCATAGGGGGCTAGTTCGTGCCTTATGGTCTCTATGGGAATATTCGTTCCCTTGACCAAGAATTCTGTACAGTAGGTAAAGTGAATTTCCGTATCTACTTCCCTTGTTAACACTTGTGTAAACTTACTTTCCTGCCTGGCTTTGAAATCCATCAAGAGCCCAATATCCTCAGCCTGTTTTAACCCATTTAAAATGCCTTCTAATATTATTACATATCCTCTACCACCAGCATCAACTACACCAGCCTCTTTTAGGACAGGTAAAAGATCAGGCGTTTCTGCCAGGGCCATCCTTGCTTCCTTTAAGGTCATGATCATGACTCTAAGCAAATCATAATTCTTCGCCACTGCATTCCGGGCAGCCTCTGCACTGCGTCTCATAACAGTAAGTATTGTGCCCTCCACCGGATTCATTACAGCCTGGTAAGCAAGTTTAGCACCCTCTTCAAGGGCCTCCACAACCTCAATGGCATTGGCACGTTCCTTTCCAGCCAACGCCTTGGAAAAACCTCGCACAAGTTGTGAAAGGATGACACCAGAATTTCCCCGGGCACCCATAAGGCATGCCTGGCTGCTGCTTCAGCCATCTCTCCAATATGCACAGTTTCCAATTCCTGAATTTCCTTAGCTGCTGCCAGAAGGGTTAAATACATGTTATTCCCCGTATCTCCATCTGGCACAGGAAACACATTAAGGGCATCTATCTCACTTTTATGCAGTGCTAATAGGTTTGTGCTACCAAGAATCATTTTTTTAAGACCCTGTCCGTCAAATGAATAAAGACTCACAACTTCCTCCTAGTTAATGCATATTAACTTCAGTTTAACATAATTCTCGGTTAGCCTTAACTTTCCTTCAATAATGTATAAAATCTTACTAACTTTAAAGTTTTAAAGCTATTTTTCCCGTTTTCACCAGCATCTTTCATTCCATTTAAATGAAATATTTTAGAGGATACCAATAAAAACCAGAGCTATCAAATTAATGATAGCTCCGGTTTTTACTCATATTTTTTATTCATAAATTTATTACGCAGATAACTTGAGTAAACAATGGATAAAGGATTATGCCCGAGAACACGATCTTTCACTGCATAGGTTGTTACCGGAGCATCTGAGTATTTTTTGAACAAAATATCATGCCCCACACATAGTCCTACTTCCAAATTGAGGTCTGTTTCCTTTTTATTGAGTACCTTTGCTTGTAGAATAGGGTTGCAAATTACCTCAATTTTATCCTCCTTTACCTTAGGAACCTCGTAGTCCTCTTTCCTTGGACCACCAATTTTACAACAGGCCGAGTATACTTCAAAGTGTTGCGATAAAATTTGTTCTAACACAGCCGCTTCATCGGCTAAGCCAACACAAAAGGCTAAGCCTATTCTCTTAAAACCCATTCTTTTTGACAGCATTATAACTTCGTCTAAACGAGTTAGGTTGTTACCATGTTCCGCCTGAAAATGACCACTTAGGCGATGATACGGCTTATTGCTGCTATCAAAACATTCTTCCGCGCTAAATTTTCCTCCCGTGCAGTCAAACCCATCCTTATCACACCTATTTTTGGGTTGCATTTTACAAGAAGCACACTTCATTAAATGGGACCCCCTTTATTTTACTGTGGTTTTGGTCCCAACCTAGATAGAGATACCAGTGGCAGCTTGAATCATGGGACCAAACATATACTTGATGCCGATATAGAAAAGTACAAAGGCTAGGAAATACTTTAGTTTGCGAGCGTTGATAAATTTGGAGAGGTGGGCAGCAATAATAGTTCCGATAGCCACACCAATTAATTCGAAGCTCAAGAAGGAGAAGTCGATCTGGCTACCCATTTTGAGGTAGTTACCAATACTAGTTAAGGAACTGACTAGAATGGATAATACTGAAGTTCCTGCAACAATATACATGGGAAAACCCATAATACTAGTCATAAACGGTACTAGCAGAAATCCTCCGCCAACACCTAGAGAAGCAGATATAATAGCAACAATTATGCCGGCAATGAAAGGGGTTAGTGCATTATATTTAAATTCTTGACCCGCAAAGGTAAAGGAGTTTTGTAAACCAACTTGATTAAAATTAACGCCGATTTCCTTTAATTCGTTCAGCTTGCCAGTCTCTTTAAGTTCCTTAACCCTTTTAGCAAAGGCCTGGTTAGCTTGCTTAACACTTTTCTGGCCATCAATAAATTTCTGGCTGCACTCGTAGAATAATCTCACGGCAATTAGCAGGGTAAAGAAACCGAAATAAGGCTTGAATGTGGCCATCTCTTTTAGATAAGTATGGGATAGTGATGAGCCTATTAATGCACCTATAATTCCACCGAGTCCCAGGGCAATGGCTGTGGGAACTACAATTCTTTTTTCTCTTAAGTAAAGGGGAGTTCCTACAACCGGGCTAACCAGAGTCAATACCTGGTTCATGGGTTTTACCATGTTTGCGTTTTTAATTCCAAAGATACTCATATGCCCCACACCAGCTAGAATACCGCCGGCTGCACCTACTGTTGTAAAAACATAACCTACAAACATACCCCAGAGAATTAATGCTATCGGACTAGCATCTACACCTGCCATTGAAAAATGCATCAATAATCCCTCCGTATTATTTTATTTTTTGTAGACCTGCCAAACCTACAATGTCTGTTTTTGCACAAAGTTTTGGTTTAATATAATTGAACATCCATCTCCCCAACATGAAACTCAGGTACCCTACCATGTATGCAGCAAAAACACTGGTCTCATATTTAATAATAGGAATTGTTACTGTTTTAAATTTAATACTAATAAGCCATATAATAAGCACGTGTGGCACTATGTTGTATAGTGCGTCAACTACTATCGCAGTTAAGTAATCAAAATACACATCACGCATTTCTTTTTGCAGTGACCTGTATGCCGCTACATCACCAATCTCAACTGCAATGTTTGACAACTCATCAAGTTCCTGATATTCTTTTTTTAATTTCTTGATTTTGTTGCTATGGGGATCTCTTAAGTACTGAATAACTTTAAGCATTATTGACATTACACCACCTTGTCTACTTTACTTCAGTCCTCCCTTCAAATGTTTTTCGCTCAATTTGCTTGTTATTAATTTATCAAATATCCCGAGTTGTTCATGTCGCTCTTGCGACTATATTTTTGTCATTGTTTTTACATAATTTTAGTCGTCTTGTTTACATTAATTATGTCTTATATAAGACAGTTACTTTTTAATATGTATCTAGTCATAATTAAGCCTTTATTCAAACTTATATTGTAAATATAGCTTGATTTGTTTCTTGGGCATAATAAAAACAGTGGCTAGATTTATCTTCTAGCCACTGTTTTATTATATTTAAACTATCCATTTATTGAGTTTTTCTACGTCCACCACATACATTTCTCTACCTTCTATTGCTATACTTTTCTCTTGCTTAAATGTATTAAGCAGGGAGGTAACCGTTTGTCTTGAGGTCCCTATCATACAGGCAATCTCTTCGTGGGTTAGACGCAAATCAATTTTGGTACCACTTACCGTTTCAACACCTGCCCGCTCAGCCATCTTTATTAATAACATGGCTAATCGGCCAGGAACTTGCCAACAAACCATCTCATGAATAATACCTTCGGCTTCCCTCATTCTTACCCCAAGGGTTTTTGCAACCTTTATAGCTATTGTCGGATGCTGTTCTAATAATTCTTCAAATCTATTCTTTCTGACAACAACTAATGTAACATCATTGATTGCACCTGCAAAACAGGTTCTTTCCCCATGGTAAAGGGTTTCCGCAAGGCCCATCAACTCTCCCGGATGCCTCATGCTGCCAACGGTAACCCTTCTTCCATCTGCAGTTATACGATATATTTTCACAAATCCTTCTTCTATCAAATAAATACGATCAGCAGTATCACCAGCTGCAAATATGATTTGACCCTTAGGGTAGTTGACTACCGTTCCGTATTCCCTTATCAGGTTTTTCTCGTGTTCTTCTAAAGCCAAAGGTTCATAATTTAAGCTTTCCATGTAGCAACGTCCCTCCTAAAAGACCTGATTAAGTCTCCAACACTTTCTCACCATTATATTTTATATCTTTCTTTCCGCCTGTTCAATAAACTTTGATGATTATATTATCTTTCTTTCCTTAAGTATGTAATTCTTTTTGCTTAAATAACCATATCATATATTTAATCCTAATGATATCCCACTATGACAACTTTAATGATTGAGACTCCTCAGAATCAATTGAGGAGTCCCAAATGTTGGCTTTTATATTAGTCTGGCATCATCGCCTACTCTAACCAAACCTCCATCAACAACCTTTCCGAAGCGCCCCTCCCGGCTAACAATATAGGGTCGTCCGTGCTCTTTATATTCTTCCTTACCAATATGAAGTATCTCAATTATTGCTTCTCCTATTTTTATTTTGCTGCCTACACAAAAATTAGCAAGGTCAACTTCAGCAATAGTAATATTTTCAGTATAACCGCCATTTAGAACCTCGTCTTTTTTTTCAGGCGGCACCAATTCTAAAGCTTCTATAGGAAATATACTCACCTGTCTTTCCCAATTACCCCCATGCCCATCACCTGCTAAGCCCCATCCTTTAATTATATTAACTGACTCAATTTGACTCTTTTCTATACCTCTGGTCGGACTGATATTAATTGAAACTACCTTTCCCATTTTAACACACCATCCATTCTACTATACTTAATTGTAGTTAATATTTATTAGCAAATTGCTGAAAAAGATCTCCTTTTATCTTTTCATGTTCAGCGCGGTTGGCAACTAGTCCAGTTTCTAGCAACTGCTTGTACATCCAATAGTCATAAATAGATTGCTTTAAAGCACGTATTCCTAATAAGGAACAATGTTTTTTCTGTTCCGGTAATCCACCTAAATATTCTACTACATCATTATCAGTTAACTGCAATGCTTCTTCACAGGACTTACCCTTGGCCAGCTCTGTAACTGCACTGGAAGTAGCTATTGCCCCAGCACAGCCATACACTCTAAATTTAATCCTTTTAATAATCTCATTCTCTACAAATAGTGTAATCTCACAGACATCACCGCAATCTATTTCGCCAATTTCTCCTCTGCCATTGAAATCTTTTACAACACCAACGTTTCTTGGGTTAGAAAAGTGTTCAAGGGCCTTCTCAGTATAGGATAATGAATTGTTACCCTCTTTATGCTCCATGGTTATTACCCACCTTATATTCTTTCTATGTTTTTATCTATAACTATTATCCTATATTAATTGATTTGTTTATTCAATACTTTTATAGCAGTTATTTAAGGTGCTTCTAAAATAACAAAACTTTAATGAATTTCTTAATAATTTTAATTACAATCTAAAGCCCGGTTAACCTCCACCCTTTAATATCTAATCATATAATTATTGGAGGTGTTTCTATTATGTCCATGAAAGCACGTTGGACGGGTATCCTTTCACTTTTGGTGGTGGTAGCTCTACTAGTAACCCTAGTGACAAGTCCAGCAACAGTAGGGGTGGCCAATTCTAGCAAGGGAGAGACCTATAACGGTAAAGCTCCCAAGTATGTTTTCCTATTCATTGGCGATGGTATGAGCTACGCCCAGGTCAGTAGTGCAGAAATGTACCTTGGCAACAAGTCAAAACCGGGACAAGTACTCCCCAAGGAACTCAACTTCTCTAAGTTCCCTGTCCATGGAGCAGCAACAACTTATGATTCCACTTCTTTCATTCCTGATTCAGCATCTACAGCCACTTCCCTCTCTACAGGTAATAAAACACTGTCAGCCGTAATTAATATGGATATAACAAAAACCATTAAATACAGTCCCATTACTGAGGATTTAAAAGCAGCTGGCTATAAGGTCGGGATTATCACCAGTGTTCCCATTACCCATGCTACACCCGCAGCTTTTTATGCTAAGGTGCCAAACAGAGGTTTAGCCTATGAAATTGGCCAGCAATTGGCTGCCAGCGGCTTTGATTTCTTTGGTGGTGGCTCCTTTGAGCAAAGGTTTGGTCCAAAGGGTGAAGATAAAGATGTTTTAGAATTCGTAAAAGAAGCCGGTTATAAAGTTGCAAATACTAGGGAAGAAATACTGGCTTTGAACAACAATTCAGGCAAAACCGTTGCTATCAATCCAGTCCTTGACGGCGCCGCTATGAACTACGAATTGGACCGCAACAAACAAGCTGGCGAACTTTCCCTGGCCGATTTCGTGAGAAAAGGCATTGAAGTATTAGATAATCCAAAGGGCTACTTTATGATGGTTGAGTCCGGGAAAATCGACTGGGCCAACCACGCTAATGATGCGGCTGCTTCCATCCATGACACTGTGGCTTTTGCTGATGCCATTGAAGAAGCCCTAAAGGTTTACAGACAGTATCCCAATGACACACTTATTATCGTTACAGGTGACCATGAGTGCGGTGGCATGAGCATTGGCTTTGCCGGAACAGGCTATGACACTTTCTTTGATAAAATTG
The DNA here is from genome assembly GCA_004143605.1 of Desulforamulus aquiferis. GTDB lineage: Bacteria > Bacillota > Desulfotomaculia > Desulfotomaculales > Desulfotomaculaceae > Desulfotomaculum > Desulfotomaculum aquiferis. The sequence goes on along the minus strand of AWVY01000010.1, from coordinate 1,909 downwards.
AGCCGGTCACCATGTCTTATGTAGAATTCGAAAAGGTTGTTAACAATTATAAAAACAACACAACCCGCGAGAATGCTAAGCTTGAAGACCTTATGGCTGATATTAAAAAAGCCTATGGCATATCTAACTTTACAGATTATGAAATGAGCATACTCCGTTCAGCCCTAGAAAGAACTATGGTTCCCACCACCGAGAAGAAAATGACTGACCAAGAAATGGTTCTATATGGTGGATATGAGCCCCTTACAGTTACCCTTTCGCACATTGTAAACAATAGGGCAGGCTTAAATTTCAGCACCTATTCACATACCGGTCTTCCTGTTCCAGTATATGCCATTGGAACTGGGGCCAACTTATTCGACGGCTTTTATGACAACACCGACATTTACTTTAAAATGGCCGCTATAACCAAGCTTAATCAACTAAAGAAGGCAGCCGGTATCTAATTTCAAGCTTATCCAGGTATTTTAAGTACATTATATTTATCCTTGAGCGGGATTTTATCTCGCTCAGTTTTTTATTATCTCGCTGGAGGCAAAACTATGCTTAAGAATATTTCTAAACCTGAGCTTATCTTTAATATTATTGTTGCTATTGCTATAATAATTCTCATCATGATTCCTACCGGGTTCCCCAGTAATGCCTACCCTAACAGTACTAGATCTGCTGCAAAGATACTTGATGTTAATAATGATAATGTTTCAAGTACAATTGGTTTTGTTTTCCAGGGTGAGCAAATTTGCAAAATAGAGATACTTGATGGTCCCTTCAAAGGGGAAATAACAGAGGCTAACAACAGATTTGTTGGCAGACTAGAAGTGGATAAGGTTTTTGTACAAGGTGATAAAGCCCTTGTGGTTATTGATTACACTGATAATAATATCAGGCATGTAACTATCATTGACCATTACCGTATTAATTTAGAAGCCCTTTTATTTGGCCTTTTTGCCATATTTTTAGTTTTGTTCGCTAGATGGACCGGTGTCAAAGCACTACTTTCATTTGTTTTGACAGTTTTAATGATTTGGAAGTTATTAATACCTTTACTACTGAAGGGCTGGAACCCTATAACTATTTCGCTGACCTTTGTGGTTATAATCACCGTGGTTGTTGTTCTATTAGTTGGAGGTTTTAATAAAAAATCCCTTGCGGCCATAATCGGCTCCCTTTCGGGGACAATACTAACAGGCTTACTGGCAATTATCTTTGGCAGCTTATTTAAGATTCATGGTGCAGTACTCCCCCACTCAGAAACCTTGCTCTATGCCGGGTATGCACACCTAAATCTCACCGATATCCTTATTGCTGTTGTCTTTATAGCTTCCGCTGGTGCCCTTATGGATTTGGCCATAGACATTGCTGCCGCCGTTAACGAGGTAGTAGAAAACAACCCTAATATATCAACTGCCGAAGCTATACAATCCGGCTTTAATGTTGGCAGAGCTGTGGTAGGCACCATGACAACTACTTTGTTATTTGCCTATACAGGTGGCTATATTGCACTATTAATGGTATTTATGGCCCAGGGAACTCCCATAATCAATATACTCAACTTAAAATATGTATCTAAAGAAATAATGCATACAGTAATAGGGAGCTTCGGACTAGTAGCAGTAGCCCCTTTCACAGCCATTGCAGCCGGTCTCTTATTAACCCACAAAGCAAAAACCTCCAGCAGCAACCAAAAAATTCCCTTGTAATATATGTGTTATCATTGGGACTGTCACGGGTGTCCACTGTCACGGGGACGGTTCTAGTGACAGTTGTGACATTTACAGAAATTCCAAACATTAAGAAACCCGCTATCTTAATCAAAAGACAGCGGGTTTTATAAAATTACTCTGGCGACGACCTACTCTCCCAGGGGCTTGCGCCCCGAGTACCATCGGCCTGGAGGGCTTAACTGCTG
>AWVY01000009.1 GCA_004143605.1 Desulforamulus aquiferis | reverse complement strand
AGTCGTAACAAGGTAGCCGTATCGGAAGGTGCGGCTGGATCACCTCCTTTCTAAGGAGTACCTTGAGCCCTAGGTTCAAGAAACTCTGGTCGATCATTTATCATCTACCTGTTTAGTTTTGAGAGACTTTCTGGTGGCGATACCGGAGGGGGTACACCTGTTCCCATCCCGAACACAGCAGTTAAGCCTCCAGGGCCGATGGTACTCGAGGCGCAAGCCTCTGGGAGAGTAGGTCGTCGCCAGAGTAATATTACAAACCCGTTGTCTAACAAGGCAACGGGTTTTAACATTTTCACATTGTAATCAAATATGTACAGATAGTAAAAACCGTTACACTTTGAAGTGAACGGTTTTTGTTTATTCGTTGACTCATTTTCCTTTATGATGGCAAGGGGAGTAGTCTGAACAGCAGCACTCTAAGTATATTCGATACCTAGCTTATGAATCTTTCTCATCTCATTAGTGTAGAGTAATTAATACCAAGCAACTCAGTTGCTCTTTGAGTGTTTGAGCCTGATAGTGCCTCAAGAATAGCTTGTTTTTCTGCAGTCTCCACTACTTCCTTTAAACTTCTTGTACCGTTTAAAATTGGTTTATTTCTTACATAGAAAAAAGTCCTAAGCCTTGAAATATCTCACTAACAACCCGGCTCATTCCTTGGACCGGGTTATTATTTTCATAAACTGGTAAAAAGATCAACAGCATGCTATCTTGTTATTGGTAAAAAGATATAATGTAGACGTAAAGAAATTATAAATTGGAGAGGTTGACTGGTGAGAAATATTAAACTCACAATTGAATATGACGGAACAAGATATAAGGGTTGGCAGAGATTAGGCAATTCAGATATGACCATCCAGACTAAAATAGAAGATGTGCTTTCTAAAATGACTAGCGAAAAAATCGAAATTATTGGGTCGGGTCGAACTGATGTAGGTGTACATGCCCTAGGCAGGTGGCAAATTTTAAAACTAACTTTAATGAGAAAACATCTTATATAATGGATTACTTGTATAGATACTTACCAGAAGATATTGTGGTTAAGAGAGTTGAAGAGGTAGAACAAAGATTTCATGCAAGATATAATATTGTCTCGAAAAAGTACCTCTATAAAATTTTAAATAGAAAATATCATGACCCTTTCAGTAGGAAATATATCGAGCATATATCTGAAAATCTAAATATAGAAGAGATGAAAAAGGCAGCATCTTACCTTGTTGGAGAACATGACTTTACGAGTTTTCGTTCAAACAAGTCGCAAAAAATCTAGTGTTAGGCAGATTTATTCAATTATTATTACTAAAGAAAAAGAACATATTGACATAGTCGTACATGGAAATGGCTTTCTACATAATATGGTTAGGATAATCGTAGGGACCTTGATAGAGGTGGGGGTAGGAAGAATGAAGGCCGAGTCCGTAAAAGAGATACTGCTGAAAAAAGATAGAAAGGTTGCTGGTCCAACTGCCCCTGCAAAAGGTTTATACCTACTGGAAGTAGAATATTAATTTAATACTGTCCATTAGGTTTGTGAGGTGTAGGAGTGTTAACCAAAGCAAGTCAGATTTTAAAAAAATATTTTGGCTACTCCTCTTTTAGGAGTGGCCAGGTGAAAATATTAAATAATATCCTACAAGGTAAGGATACCCTTGGCATCATGCTACAGGCGGGGGAAAATCAATTTGCTATCAGGTACCAGCATTAATTTTTGAGGGAACTACTTTGGTGATTTCACCCCTTATTTCCCTAATGAAAGATCAAGTGGATGCACTTAATAGCCTTGGTATATCAGCAACTTTTATCAATAGTTCCTTGGATAATGATGAAGTGGAAAAAAGAATTATCGAATCTGGCCAGGGAAAATACAAATTACTTTATGTAGCGCCGGAGAGGTTGGATTCTAAACGGTTCGTAAATAGTATCAGATCTATTACTGTTAGTATGCTGGCTGTGGACGAAGCACATTGTGTATCCCAGTGGGGGCATGATTTTCGCCCAAGTTACCTGGCCATTAATTCATTAGTTAAGGAATTACCCAGGAGGCCAGTTATTACAGCCTTCACAGCTACCGCCACGGAAGAGGTAACCCAGGATATTGTCCGTTTATTATCCCTCAGGAATCCAAAGATTCATGTCTCGGGGTTTAACCGGGAAAATTTGTCCTTTACAGTAATTAGAGGGGAAAACAAACAGGATTTCATAGCCGATTATCTATCCTCAAATAGGGGACAGGCTGGGATTATTTATGTTGCCACTAGAAAGGAAGTAGACAACCTTCACCACTGGCTGCAGCGGAAAGGATATGCTGTAGGTAAGTATCATGCGGGATTGAGTGATGAAGAGAGAGCTAGGAGTCAGGAAAAGTTTCTGTACGATGATCTTCAAATCATGGTTGCAACCAATGCCTTTGGCATGGGTATAGATAAATCAAATGTCCGTTATGTTATTCATTACAACATGCCTAAGAATATGGAGGCCTATTATCAAGAGGCAGGGCGTGCCGGACGAGATGGTGAACCTGGCCAATGTATATTACTCTTTAGCTCCCAGGATGTACAAATACAAAAGTTTCTGATTGAACAGAACCAGGTAGCACCTGACAGAAAGCTTAATGAATATAAAAAGCTGCAGGGGATGGTGGATTATTGTCATACCACTCAATGTCTACGAGGGGCAATATTAAAATACTTTAATGATGAGAATATACCCGAAGAGTGCGGAAACTGCAGTAATTGTAATGATAACAGGGAACTGATTGATAGAACCATTGACAGTCAGAAGATATTTTCATGTATTTGGCGGATGCAGGAGCAGTATGGGGTTTCTCTGGTTGCAGATGTTTTAAAAGGCTCTCAGAATAAGAAGGTGTTGCAATATGGGTTTAACCGTTTGTCTACATACGGTTTATTAAACCATTATACCGTTAAGGAGATTACTGACTTTATTCATACCTTGATAGCAGAAGGATACCTCTATTTGACAGAAGGCCAATATCCGGTGGTCAAGCTACAACAAAAGGCAATCCCAGTTTTAAAAGGTCAAGAAAAGGTGTTCCAAAAGGTAAGGGTAAAAGGGAAAATTGAAGAGGTAGATAACTCCCTCTTTGAACAACTGCGCAGCTTGCGTAAGGAGATTTCACAAAGAAATAATGTACCTCCTTACATTATATTTTCAGATAGTACTCTTCGTGAGATGTGTGAGCATTTACCTCTAGATGAGAATGAAATGCTAAATATCAAAGGTGTTGGTTTAGGAAAGCTAGAGAATTATGGCAATGAATTTCTAGAAGTGATTAGAGAATATGTTCAGGAAAACAATATAAGGAAGAAAGAAATTACCGTTTCACAAGAGCAGCCTAAACCGGAGAAAAGTCTGCCTAGTCATGTGATTTCTCTTAATATGTTATTAGAAGGAATGACAATACAAGAAATAGCTGTCAAGAGAAATATTAAACCGGTAACAGTTCAAGACCATATCCTACGCTGTGGTCTTGAAGGGCATGAAATTGATTGGGACCAATTTATACCTCAAGAGTATGAAGGTCTGATACTTCAGAAGATTGATCTGCTAGGTGCTGAAAAGTTAAAGCCTATCAAGGAAGAACTGCCCAATGAAATTGACTATATGGCTATCAAAGCGGTAATTTGCAAATATAAATGCTAGTGAGTTAGAGGACAGTTCTTCTTTAACTCATTTTATTTTTAGGTTATATTGAATATTTGTATTGCAAAACATATTTAGTCGTGCTAAACTAACAAATGTCGCTGCAAGGTGACAGAGAAAATTACCACTTGATTGTAGCTAACCTAAAGTGGTAAGATAGCTTTTGTCGCCCCCTGAAGGCGATGAAGAAAAAATTTAAATTACCAAAAACTTGCACTTGAAACAGAGTCAGGGACATGGTAAGATATAGTTCCTGGCCGAGAGGCTAGGTAAAAAAGCGGTCTTTGAAAACTAAACAGTAGATGATGAATG
>AWVY01000008.1 GCA_004143605.1 Desulforamulus aquiferis | reverse complement strand
ATATCCGGACTCCTTTCGGATGTAGCTGGCAACACATGACATCTCTTATTTCAGTATACAGAAACAGACCCTGTAAAGGGACTTTTTCAGTGTCCACTTTATAGGGTCCATTTTAATTCAAATCCCAGGGGGTTTTGTTAAGGGTTGTCACGGGGACGGTTCCGGTGACACTGGTGAACAAGGTCTGGTGGTTAATATTGTCATCAGAACCGTCCCCGTGACATGGAACCGTCCCCGTGACATGGACGTTTATTCGACTTTAGTTAGTTCAACGGACCAGGAGGATAGTTTTGTATTGCCTTTGAGGGCAAATCCCTTAGATATATAAAAATCATCCCTAATTTTTATTAGGCACTCCGAACCGGAATAATCATGATTTTTGCGGTATAGGTAGAAAGTATAGTATCTTCAATTAACATGAACTTGCCAACAAGTTCGCCTAATGCCGGGTTAAAGGATTGCCAGTTGGTGAAGTCTTTATTAAAAGGTATTATTTCGTAGCGGTTCTCGAACTGGATGGGGTTATCCAACAATAATTTCATATATCCATCAAGTATCCAGAAATCTTCCGGTGGGTAATAAAAGTTTTGCCTTCAACCTTTGTGAAATTGTTACTTTCATCAAAATATTTACCTGTGGCAACCCAGGTTCCTTCAGAAAACAGATATGTATGTTTCATGTGTTTCAACTCCTTAAAGATTTACCTTCAGTATTTTTTTAACGCTTCGTGATATTGCTTAACTTTTGAATGCCTAAGAGATCCTCCACTCGGTCATTCATATAAAGATATGAATCATTAACACCTTGATTGTAAAATTCAGGGGCTAGTTTCTCAATAAAAAAATCTAAAATTAGACCGGAAGCCAGCTCTCCCAATTCTTCATCTCTTTCCTTTGAAAAATAGCTTTGGATTTCAGAAATCATATATTGTCTATTTTCTTTACTTAGCTTAATTAACTTCTGCAAGCTTAGTCCCCTCCTTTAAAAGCAGATATTTTCATAAAATTATATTACATAAAATAGTATTGGTGATCCAAATATTACTAATAATATAATGCAAAAAATATAGCTTAGGTGTACAATCAGTTATAGGAATATTGTAAATAGATAATAGTTTGTATTTCAATATAGGGGGAAGTGTTTTATGATCAGGCAGTGTAGTAGGGAGGATTTTGAGACAATATATGCCATAATCAACGATGCCGCGGAGGCGTACAAGGGTGTAATACCCGGAGACCGTTTTAAAGAGCCCTACATGTCCAGCCAGGAGCTTCAACATGAAATAGATGAGGGAGTTATTTTCTGGGGGTATGAAGTAGTCGGTCAATTGATAGGTGTAATGGGGATTCAGAATGTCAAGGATGTAACACTTATTAGGCATGCTTACGTCCGTACTATAAACAGGGGGCAGGGTATAGGAGGTCAAATGCTAGCCTTTCTCACTCAGCAAACAACTCGTCCCATTCTGATTGGGACTTGGGCCGATGCCACGTGGGCCATCAGCTTTTACCAGAAACATGGTTTCCAGCTAGTTTCTCCCGAAGAGAAGAAGCGGTTTCTTAATAAATACTGGTCGGTTCCTGAACGTCAGGTGGAAACTTCAGTAGTACTGTCAAACAAAAAATTGGTAGTAACAAATGAGAGTCCGTAGGCACCAAAGGTCTACGGACTCTCACTTTCACCATAGCAAAGTAGATTTACAGTTTAAAGAACCAGATTTATTTTTGTTCCTCTGCATACTTTAGGATTCTATTAAATATTTCTCTTCTTTTTTCATTGATTGCCTCGAAGTTCATAGCCGGGATGTAGTACAATTCCATAAGATCATGCTCTGCCTTGGCGGCTGAAATATAGCGCATAGCCCTGCCGATGGCAGATGTGAGTCGCTCTTTGGCTCCCTTAATTTCTTCATGATAGAGGGCAAGCACATCTAAATCCAGGTATTTGTTTAGATCCTTTAATTTGACTTTCTTTAACCCGGGTATGTTTTGAATGGAAAATTCAATACCTGGTATTTGCTTCAAGATTGCAATCTTTATATCCGGGATCACCACTAAATCTACGGCTGTTGGCTCAAAGGAGCAGTGATATACCTCTGTGGCCAGACCGTGCATATGCATGGCCTTAGCAGGGTACCTACCACTTCAGAGCCAATGGCACTGGCATCCCCGGAGATATAATATAGCTTTTTAGTGCCATCCAGCAGGTTTCCAGGTGGTGTGCCTGGCCCTTTGGTGTAAAGGCAGTGGCGAAGAGGTGCCGCTCTTTAGGTTCCTTTTCAAATTGTAGTTGTTCGTCCTCCATAACATCCTCCAAAATATCCTCCGCAATGTCGTGGACGACACCATATACACCTGCCATGTTCATGGCTTCTGAATAATAACTGTCTAGCTCGTCCTTAATGACTTTTGCTTCGGCCAGCTGGCTATAGGCGATTTTAAAAAGTCGACCAACCCTGGCATTTGCTTTTAAGACACCTTCTTTATTTTCCCTCATTTTTTCCTCATCCCAGAAGTCACCTAAATGAATTATCTCATCTACCACTCCGGGATTTTGGGATCTACTACGTGGGGGGCAGTGCCGTCCAGGAGGGCCACACCTATGGAAGGTATACATACGCCATCAAGGGAGCCATTGTCCGAGGAGCAGCAATGGTACTCTACGTCATAGCCTAACTCCAGCATTTGTTCACCTATATACCTCATAAATGTTGATTTGCCTACGCCAGGTCCCCCCTTAATAACAAAGATCCTTGTGGAGTTTGGTTCAATGATATGATTGTAATAAGAAAAGAAGCCTTTAGAGGTATTTCCTCCGGGAAATACTTTTTTCAATTTTCCTTTTGCCATATAAATTTACCCCCTTGTAAATTTTGGAAATGGGGTGCATCAAAAAAGCACCACTAATCAACAGCCTGGTGACTGCTGTGGCGCTTATAATCAGAGTCACCCCATTGTAACCCTTACGCATATTAAATACATAATGAATAACCGGCCTAAGTATGTCTGGCAAAAGGAGGAAACAAAAGAAACGCTTATTTTTTGTACCATTTGATAGCAACCCCTTTATTGACAAAAGTCAAATGCAACAATAGAATAAATTAAAAATAAGATTATAAGCGAAGAAGCTTAAGAACAAGCAAGGAAGCTTCCCACCTGCAAGCAGGTGGGAGGGCTTCTTTTTGTTAATTAAGGGGGGGAATATCCCCTTAGTGATATATCGCTAAAATGTCATGTATATTCTGAAAATATATTGTCGACTATTTGCCACAAAAAATCAACGGATATGGCTTGTCGTTAATACTATTGGAGGTGATAGAAGTAAGCCTAAGTGCAAAACAAAAAAATGGAGTAATGTGGATAATGGAAAAAACAAGCAATCTCTAACCGAAGGGGTTTATCAAAAAATTAAAGATCTAATTATTTACAACGGGTTATTGCCTGGAGAAATAATTACCGTTGGTGAGATGGCAGAACGCTTTAACGTCAGCAAGACTCCCATCAGGGATAGTTTGAATACTTTAAAACATGAGGGACTTGTTGAGGTTTTGCCCTATAAAGGATTTCTTGTAAGAAGGGTGGATGTTAAAGAGCTTCTAGATTTGTTTCAGTTAAGAATCATTTTAGAGGGTTCGGGGGCAGAATTGGCTGCAAAGAACATTTTACCCCAGCAGCTTGAACAACTAAAGGACTTGGCAAGCAGATGTAAGGAAAGTCATGAAAACAGTCATAGCCTGATGAGGCTAAATTATGACTTTCATATGGCCATTGCTAAAGGGTCAGGCAATCAGTACATATATAGCTTTTTATCAAATGTCCTTAATCAACTGCAAAGGGTACTCTATGCTGATTTAACCGCAGGTAACCGCAGCGATATGCACGTTGAGCATGAAGACATAATTGGATTTATTCAAACGGGTGACGGAGAGAATGCTAGGAAGGCTTTGGTAAGCCAAATTGAAGCCACCAGAAATCGCATTATGAAGGTGGTTTAAATTGGAGGTCTACAAGTGAGCGTATTGTTGGAGGCTAAAGAATTAACGAAGCAATATAAAGGTCTGAGGGCAGTGGCTGACTACTCGGTAAGGATCAAACAAGGTGAGATAAGGGGGCTTATTGGGCCAAACGGTGCGGGTAAAACCACAACCTTTAATCTTTTAACCTCCTTAGTAAAGAGTACGTCAGGAACCATATATTTTGAAGGTAAAGATATCACCGGCATAAGGCCGGATCAAATAGCGGAAATGGGAATATGCAGGACCTTTCAAAATATAAGGCTGTTTAAGAATTTAACTGTTCTAGAAAATGTACTCATAGCAACTCAAATAAACAAAAATTATAATTTCCTTTCGGTATTACTCAGCCTGCCATCATTTTTGAAAGAGGAGAAGCGGCTGATAAATTATTCCCTGGAGATTCTTGAAACCATGGGACTTTTATATGCCAAGGATATCAAGGCTAGAAATCTTCCCTACGGGCAGCAAAGGAAGTTGGAGATAGCCAGGCTCTGGCAGTTAAGCCAAAGCTTCTCCTGCTGGATGAGCCGGCGGCAGGTATGAACCCTAAAGAGTCCTTGGAACTAATGGAGCTTATAAGGTTATTAAGGGGAAAATTTAAGCTCACTATCCTATTAATTGAGCACGATATGAAATTTGTGATGAATTTATGTGAGCAAATTCAGGTATTAAGTTATGGAATGCTAATTGCCGAAGGGACTGCCGAAGAAATTCGCAACAACCCGGAAGTTATTTCAGCGTATCTGGGGAGGGCTGCGGAAGGTGCTTAGGCAGAAAATATTAATGTCTACTACGATCAAATTCACGCCATTAAAGATGTCTCCTTTGATATTAAAGAAGGGGAGTTGGTTGCCCTCATTGGTGCCAATGGGGCTGGTAAAACTACAGTGCTGCGGGCTATTTCCGGCCTTCAAAGGCCGAGAAGGGGCAAGATCATTTATAAAGATAATGATATTTCAGATATGGAGGCCCATAGGCTGGTGAAGCTCGGGATATCCCATAGTCCCGAGGGTAGGCAGATATTTAGCCGCCTCACGGTACTGGAAAATTTACTTATTGGAGCTTTTATCAAGAATAAGCAAAGCAACATTAAGGGTGATATTGATTATATTTACTCCCTATTTCCAGTCCTGAAAGATAGGGAGAAGCTTCCCGCAGGAGCCCTTTCGGGAGGGGAACAGCAGATGCTGTCCATCGGAAGGTCCTTAATGAGTTCACCTAAGCTTTTGCTATTGGACGAGCCCTCCCTTGGACTTGCTCCGCTGTTGGTTGAAAAAATCTTTGAGGTTATTCAGACGCTGAAAAAAATAATATCACTATTTTGCTGGTGGAACAAAATGCCTATCAAGCCTTGGAGATAGCAGACAGGGCCTATGTTTTAGAGTCTGGGGTTGTGAAATTACATGGTGCTGCCAGGGACTTATTAAACAATTCTGAAGTGAAAAAAGCGTACCTAGGAGGGTAGTCCATGTCGATAGATTATTTACTTCAACAGCTAACTAACGCTTTAAGCTTAGGAAGTATTTATGCCTTAACGGCAATAGGCTATACCATTGTTTATGGTATTTTACGATTGATCAACTTTGCCCACGGCGATGTGTTAATGCTTGGAGCCTATTCCGCCGGTTTTGTGTTCAGCCAGTTATATTTGCCCTTTTCGGTGGCCATTGTGGTATCAATGGTTTTGGCTGCATTAATCGGGCTTACCATTGAGCGGGCAGCCTATCGTCCTTGCGTAGGGCCTCTGAAGAAACCACGTTAATAACTTCCTTGGCGGTATCAATATTATTGCAAAACTTAGCCATGATGATTTTTTCCYCCCAGGCTAAAAAATTTGAAATACCCAACTACCTGCAAACCATTCATAACCTGGGTAATGTTTCCTTTACAAATATGAAGGTCCTAATCATTGTCCTTTCGGTAATTTTGATGCTGGCATTAACCCTTTACACCAAGCGAACTAAGATGGGCATTGCAATGCGGGCCTCTTCTGAAAATATTGATGCTGCCACCCTGATGGGAATTGATGTTAACTTGGTGGTCAGGACTGCCTTTATAATTGGTTCGGCTTTGGCTGCTGTGGCAGGGCTAATGCTAAGCGGCCAGTACGGCAGTGTTTCCCCGCTGATGGGCTTTGTGCCGGGACTTAAGGCCTTTGTGGCTGCAGTAATTGGAGGAATTGGCAACATACCTGGAGCAGCCCTTGGGGGTTATCTTCTAGGCATTGGGGAGGTTTTATTTGTGGGGCTTTTGCCCTCCCAGTATTCAGAGTTTAGAGATGCCTTTGTATTTATAGCTCTAATAGTGGTACTGCTGATTAAACCTACAGGTATCCTAGGAGTTGAAGAAGATAGGAGGGTTTAGGATGGACGGGGGATTAATTAAGGAACCTGCTTTTAATAAGCAACTGCCTTTTAAAGTAATAATCGGACTTTGCCTATTATTTGCTGCCCTTATGGCGGCCAACTTTCTGCTCAATGGCTATTACTTAAGGATAGTTAATCTGGTTGGCATTAATATAATCCTGGTGGTAAGTCTAAACCTAACAATAGGTTTTACCGGTATTTTTTCCCTGGGCCATTCAGCTTTATGGCCATCGGGGGCTATACAGTGGCCCTTCTTACCATGCCCATAGAGCGTAAGGCTGTCTATTTACCGGATCTGCCGGGGTTTTTGGCCCACATTTATGTACCATTTTTGCCGGCCCTAATTATAGGGGGACTTATTGCAGTAATTTGTGCATACATCATCGGTTACCCGGTGTTAAAGCTTAGGGGTCATTATCTTTCGGTGGCAACCTTAGGTTTTATGGTTATTGTTACTGTATTTGTCATGAACCTTAGGGATATAACCAGGGGTAATAGCGGTTTAACAGGACTGAAGGATTACACAAATATCTGGTGGACTTACGCCATTGCTGTTATCACTCTTTACGTTATTTGGCGCATCATAAATTCTTCCTACGGCAGATCTATGCTGGCCATTCGGGAGGATGACTTAGCCGCCGAGGCCGTAGGGGTCAACCTGGTAAAAATAAAACTGATGTCTTTTGCCATAGGCGCCTTTTTTGCAGCCGTTGGTGGAGCACTGTACGGACACTTGCTAACCATGGTCAGCCCCAATGACTTTTCCTACAGCATGATGTTTGGCTTAGTGGTAATGCTTGTCATCGGCGGCATAGGATCAATACCCGGTTCTGTTGTCGGTGCGGTAATTGTGACCCTTTTGCCGGAACTCTTTCTCAATAAGTTAGAGCGGGGAATCGATCTTTTTGGCCTTCATTTACCTCAAATGTTTGGTGTTAGCCAAGTGTTAATGTCCATTGCTTTAATTGTAATTATTATCTTTAAGCCAAAGGGACTTCTTGGCAAATAACATCTTGAATGTGAAATCGAAGGGAGGGAAATAAACCGGTTAATTTCTATTATTAAAAATAAAAAATAATTAATTTAGGGAGGAAAATATGAAAAAGTTTAAGTTTTTGTTATCAATTCTTATGATTTTAGGCCTGATGATGGCCGGTTGCTCCAGCCAGGATAACGGTGGAGAGAAAAAAGCAGGGGATGGCGACTCTAATACTATCAAGATAGGTGCCATATACAATTTAACAGGTGGACAGGCCTCGCTGGATCAGCCTTCACTTAATGCCTTCCAGTTAGCTGCTGAAGAAATCAATGCTGCAGGTGGCATAAATGGCATGCAGATTGAAGTCATTTCGGTGGATGGCAAGAGCGAGCCGGCTACCACAACCAGTGCGGTTCAGGAGTTGGTAGATGTAAAGAAGGTTAAGGTGTTGGCTGGACTTAGCGACAGTACCTTTGTACTGGCCTCCGGACCCATTGCTCAAAAGGCAGGGATTCCCTTCATTACCTCAGGTGCCACTGCCCCTGAAATACCTGATCAAGTAGGGGATTATATGTTCCTATCTCCCTTTGGAGATAACATCCAGGCCTTTGCCGCTGCAGATTTTGCCCTGAATGATTTACAGGCAGATACAGTATGGGTATTAACTGACACAAGCACAGATTACACTTTAGGACTTGCAAAATTCTTTAAGGAACGTTACACCGCAAAGGGTGGAAAAATCCTATTAGAAGATAAATACAACGGTGCTTCAGACATGGACTTTTCAGCTCAAATCACAAAATTAAAGAATCTGCCGGAGAAGCCCAAAGTACTATTTGTCTCTGCTCAGCCAGATAAGTGCGGTCTTGTTGTAAAACAACTACGTGACTTGGGCGTTGACACCCCTGTTGTTGGCGGTGACGGCTATGATACCCCGGATTTGGTATCATTAGGCGGAGTTCCACAGACCAATGATACTTACTTTACCACCCACGTATCCCTGGGTAATACTGATGCAGGGGTTACCACCTTTGTTGAGGCTTATAAAAAGAAATTCAACAAAGAACCGGAGAATGCCTTTGCCGCCTTGGCCTACGACACCATGTATCTAATTGCCGATGCTGTGAAGCGGGCAGCAGTGATGATTCTACTGCAATCAGAGATGCCCTGCAAAAAACCGAAGGATTTAAAGGTGTAACCGGGACCATCTCCTATCAGGACGGTCAAAGGGTTCCCTTAAAGAGTGTTACCATCATGAAGGTAAATAATGGTGAGTTTGAATTCGTTAAGGAAGTTCTTCCTAACTAAGTAGTAGGAGGGTAACCATGGGTTATGTCGGTACCAAGTTGACTGGGAATCAATACAGTAAGGAAAAGATTGACAAGGTAATCATAGGCATTGGTTCCTTTGAAAATCACGGCAGCCATATGCCCTTTGGAACAGATGCATTAATATCAAATATACTGGCTGAGAAGGTTGCCGAACGGGTTGAGGGACTGATGGTGCTTCCCCCGGTAAATTACGGCTTTAGCTCACACTATAACAACTTTCCCTTTGTTGTGAGCCTAAGTGCAGAAACCATAACCACTGTAATTAAAGAAATTCTACTAGAAGTTATTCGCAATGGAATCAGCAAAATAATAATCCTTAATGGTCATGACGGTAATATAGCTCCCATTGAAATTGCGGCCAGAACTGTGAAGGTCATGCACCCGGAGGTTGTAATTGCCAGCTTAAATGACTGGTGGGTAGCTGCAGGAAAGCTGGTGCCCCCTGATACCTTCAAGGTGTGGAATGGCCTGGGTCACGCCGGGGAGGGGGAGACCTCAATGGGACTGGCCTTATTCCCTGATTTGATTGAAATGGAATATGCCAGGGGGGTAGTTCCCACCTTGCCGGAGCACGTTGAAGTTAAATGGTGCTTCAATGAGCTAACCAACACAGGTGCCACAGGGACCCCAGTGTTGCCACTGCAGATAAGGGTAAATTAATGGAGCAGGCTGTGATAGATGTTTTAGTAAGCTTTATTAAAGAAATGGATCAGGCTGATTGGAAACTTAGTAAAACTTTTAGCATGAGCAACCATAGAAGGGGATAATCTCCTTCTATGGTTGCACAGCATAGGAACCTCTTGGGGAAGGGAAGTAAATAATGGCAATGGAACTAGAAAAAAGTGTCGCTAAGCTCAGCAACCAAATCATTGGCTGGCGTCGTAAAATTCATCGGCAGCCTGAACTGGGTTTAGAGTGTTATAATACTGCAGCTATGGTATCTGAACAGTTGCAAAAATTTGGGTATGACGTGAAGACCGGTATTGCTAAAACAGGTGTATTGGGTACATTACATGGCACTGGTCCTGGGCCGGTGGTAGCCCTCAGGGTAGATATGGATGCCTTGCCCATAGAGGAACAAACAGAATTACCCTTTGCCTCGGAAATAGAAGGTGTAATGCATGCATGTGGGCATGATGGTCATACGGCCATAGGCTTGGGTGTAGCAGCGGCCCTTGCTCAAATTAAAGATTTCAATGGAACGGTAAAGCTAATTTTCCAACCTGGGGAGGAATCCCCCGGTGGAGCCAAGGCCATGGTGGAAGAGGGCGTTTTGGAAAGCCCCCGGGTAGATGCATTGTTTGGTTGTCACATCTTCCCCAGTTTGCCCGAGGGGATTATTGGGCTACGCTATGGCACAATGACGGCGGGTAATGATGAATTTATTATTGTACTGCAAGGGGTGGGGGGCCATGCAGGTTATCCCAGCAGGTGCTCTGATCCGATAGTTGCAGCGGGACATTTAATACTGGCGGTCCAAACCATAGTCTCTCGAAGCAATGACCCGGCAAACCCGCTGGTTGTAAGTATTACGGAGATAAATGGGGGAAACAGGTTCAATATTATCCCGGACACGGTTACTTTAAAGGGAACCATTCGCAGTACAGAGGAGCATTCCAGGGAAATTGCACTGCAAAGGCTAAAGGAGCTAGTGGAAGGCATTAAGCATAGTTTTGACATTCAATACTCATTACAGATCATTGCCAAGGACTCAGCATTAATCTGTGATCAAGAACTAACAAAATTTACTGAAGAAATTCTTGGCAATTTAATAGGTAGGGATAGAGTAAAGCTTATCGGTAATTCATCCATGGGTTCAGAGGATCTTGTTAATTTTTCCAAGGTTGTACCTACAACGTATCTTAGAATCGGTTCTTATGAGGCGAATAACTATGTTCATAATCTCCATACGCCAAATTTTGATTTTAATGAGCAAATATTAATAGATGCTACATATATACTGAGTCATCTTATTTTACAGTATTTAAAACATCCTGATGTATAACCAGAGGAGTTGTAAATGATGAAATCAATTGAAACCACCTTACGGGAAATAGAAAATAAAGATATTGCTTTTACGAGGCTTCTTTATATAGATAACGATGGGGTAATCCGGGGACAAGCTGCGGTGGGTGACCAAATAGAAGGAGTATTTAAAACCGGACATTCCTATGCCTTGGCCATGCCTTTTTTGGTGTTCTGGATACCATTGGACCGGAGACAAACTTTGGCTGCGCCGGTGAAGTAAGTGCGGTACCTGACTTGAATACTTTTCGAATCTTGCCCTATGTACCTAATACCGCCAGTGTCATCTGTGATTTTTTAAGTAAAGATACCCATCAGGATACGGGCCTCTGCCCCAGGACAATGTTGAAAAAGCTACTTAGTAAAATAGATTATCAAGTAAATGTAGCCTTTGAAAATGAATTTTACTTACTTAAGCGGGATGAGCAAGGACGGCTTGTTCCCTTTGATAATAGCCTGTGCTTTACAACTTCAGGCATGAATCAAGGACACCAGGTTATTTCCGACATCATTAAAGCCCTGCAAGCACAACAACTAACTGTAGAAAAATACCTGGCAGAATACGGACCGGGTCAACATGAAATTGCTGTAAAATACAGTGATGCCCTAAGGGCCTGCGACAATCAAGTGATTTTAGGGAGACTGTCAGGGGCGTTTCACAGAATTATGGCCTGGTTGGTTCCTTCATGCCTAAGATTTTCTCAGATAAGGCCGGCAGTGGGGCACATATACATTTCAGCTTCTGGAGTGAAGGGAAAAATGTTTTCTATGATCCAAAGGATGAAAATCAATTAAGTTTAACAGCCCGGTATTTTATTGGGGGTATTATAAAACATTTGCCTGCCCTATGTGCATTTACAGCCCCCACCGTAACCTCCTATAAGAGACTTGTGCCCCACAACTGGGCTTCGGCCTATGGCTGCTACGGTTTTGCCAACAGGGAAGCGGCTTTGCGAGTAATACCTGGATCAAGGGGAAAAGAGGAAAAATCCTTCAATATAGAATTTAAGCCGGTAGATGGAACCTGCAATCCCTATTTAGCCTTAACAGCTATACTTGCCGCCGGTATGGATGGTATTGAGAAGGAGATAGATCCTGGTAAGGCCATTGATTTTGACCCGGCCAACCTCAGTGACCAAGAACGGCAAGATTTAGGCATTTTCCGTTTTCCTACTAATCTAGGAGAGGCTGTAATTGCATTGCAAGAGGATCAGTTCTTCCGGGAGGTGCTTGGGGATGTTATGTACGATGAATATATAAAGCTGAAAAGGTTTACCTGGATGGAATATAATAAGCAAATAACACCTTGGGAGCTGGAAAAATATGCAGAGTCTTTTTGATTTTTCTCAAATACCTGTAATTGATAACCACTGCCATTTGTTTAACCTAACCTATCAGGAACGGGACTTGGCTAAAATACTAAGCCTCTCCTTGCAGGACATGCCCCAGGAACAATTGGAAAACAGCTTAATTTATCGTAAAATGATTGCAGAGCTAAAGGACTTCCTGGGTGTATCTGGATGCCAACAAAGGGTTTTAGATAAAAGAAAAGAAGCCATGCTCTCTGATTATTCAGGTTATGTGGAGAGATTATTTAAGGATGGGGCTATTAATACCCTGCTGATTGATCTTGGTTATAAGCCTGCACATGTTAGTTTAGACCAATTTGAGGACCTGGTTCCAGGGCAAGTAAAGTATATCTACCGCATTGAGAGTGTGCTGGATGATATTTGGAAGAACAAATATGATTTTAACTCCGGGGAAGAAAAATTTTACCAGGCACTTGATGAAGCCATTAATGGACTAAACATTGTGGCCATGAAGAGTATTATAGGTTACAGGACCGGACTGGCCATCAAAGATAGAACAAGGCTGAGATAAAGGAAAACTGGCTGGAGGATGAAAAACAGTTTAGGGAATATTTTTTGCTCAGGGCAATAGAAAAGTGTGCTGAGAACAAACTCCCCATCCAGATCCATGCTTCCTTTGGAGAGTCTAATCTAAACCTGCTGCATAATAATCCGCTATTGCTTAAGGAATTATTTGAAGATCAAAGGTATAATAGGGTTAATGTCATTTTAGTCCATGGAGGTTATCCCTATAGTTTTGAAGCAGGCTATCTGGCGGCCATGTATCCCAATGTGTATTTAGATATATCTGAGATGGTTCCCTTTGTGCCATTAGGTCTGCGGAAAGGGTTAAGGGATATGTTGGATATGGCTCCCCTGACCAAGATTATGTTTGGCTCCGATGGATTTGTTGCACCTGAAATACATTGGCTGGCTGCCAAGGTGGCAAAATATGAATTGGCCTTGTTGTTTACGGAATTGGTAAATGACAAATTGTTTGATTTAGAATATGGCTATCAAACCGCAGAGAATATATTCTTTAAAAATGCTAAAAGGGTTTATTCTTTGTAGAATACTTAGGAGAAAAAAATGAGTGATACCCAAAATATAATTCAGCAAACTGAAAAACGGAGTGCACATAACTATTACCCATTGCCAATTGTCATAAATAGTGGAAATGGGGCCTGGGTTTACGATGTAGAAGGTAAAAAATACCTAGATATGCTTTCGGCCTACTCAGCCTAAACCAGGGCACTTGCACCCTAGGATTATAGCCCGCCTAATTGAACAGGCTCAACAACTAACCCTAACTTCACGGGCATTTTATAATGATAAAATGGGACAGTTCCTTGAGTCCATCTGTCAATTATCGGGCTTTGAAAAGGCCTTGCCAATGAATACAGGTTCCGAGGCCGTTGAAACTGCCATTAAGGCAGCAAGGAAGTGGGGTTACCTTAAAAAAGGGATTCAGGAAAATCTAGGCGAAATAATTGTGTGTAATAACAATTTTGCCGGTAGGACAGTAACCATTATCAGCTTTTCAACGGAAGACCAGTATAGGCTTGGTTTTGGACCCTATACTCCAGGTTTTAAAGCCATTCCCTTCGGAGATGCCAAAGCCCTTGAAGAAGCTATTACACCGAACACCATAGGTTTTCTGGTGGAACCAATACAGGGGGAGGGTGGGGTAGTGGTACCACCAGAGGCTATCTCCAAGAAATTAGGGAGATTACCAGGAAACACAACCTATTGCTAATACTTGATGAGGTTCAAACCGGCCTGGGCCGAACGGGGGAAATGTTTGCTTTTCAACATGAAAAGATCACCCCTGATATTCTTATTTTAGGAAAGGCCCTTGGGGGAGGTGTTTACCCTGTTTCGGTTGTCCTGGCGGACAATGAAATAATGGATGTTTTTACCCCGGGGGATCATGGCTCAACATTTGGTGGCAACCCCCTGGCTGCCGCGGTTGGTATTGCTTCCATTGAGGTGCTAATAGAGGAAAACTTGCCCCAGAGGGCGATGGAACTGGGAAGCTACTTTATGGACAAATTGATCAATATAAATAGTCCCCTGGTAAAGGAAATCCGGGGTAAGGGTTTAATGATCGGAGTAGAGATAAAAGAGGAATACGGAACAGCCCGTCCCTATTGTGAAAGATTGATGCAGTTGGGAGTTCTATGTAAAGAAACTCACCAGCAAACCATAAGGTTTGCGCCACCCCTAATCATCACCAGGGAGGATATAGATTGGGCGTTAGAAAAGATAAAGCTGGTACTAGACTGTAAGTAGGAACCAAATATTATTTTGAAAGTAGATTCAGTAAAGAAGGAGAAAACAGATGTCAAACAATAATATTTCAGCAATTGGTATTGGTACAAATGCAGTTTGGGCAGGTGAGGAGGAGCAAAGTACATAGGGCCACACAAGTTCCCGTGGTGGTAAGTGTGGCTTATTCTTACGAGGATATGGATGAGTGGTACGATGTGGCCATCGGAAAAAAGTCGGGCCACATCTATGGTAGAAATACAAACCCAACGGTACAAGCCTTTGAGGACAAGGTTCGTGCGCTGGAGGGAGCGGAGGCGGCAACCAGTTTTTCAACTGGCATGGCGGCAATCAGCAATACTTTGTATACATTTCTAAGACCTGGAGATAGAATTGTCTCCATTAAGGATACCTATGGCGGAACAAACAAAATCTTTACAGAGTTTCTACCGGCCATGAATATTCAGGTGGCTCTTTGTACCACAGGCGACCATGAGGCTATCGAGGAAGAAATTAAGAAGGGCTGTAAGATTTTATATTTAGAAACACCCACTAATCCCACTGTTAAAATAACCGATATTGAGCGTATGGCAAAGGCGGGTAAGGGGGTTGGAGCCTTAGTGGTTGTGGATAACACCTTTGCTACCCCGATAAACCAAAATCCCTTAATGCTAGGTGCGGATCTGGTAATTCACAGTGCAACAAAGTTTTTAGGCGGCCACGCTGATGCATTAGGTGGTGTAGTGTGCGGCAATAAAGAGTTAGTAGAAAAAATTTATCACTATAGGGAAATTAATGGAGCAACCCTTGATCCCTGGGCGGCCTATCTCCTGCTTAGGGGGATGAAAACCTTAAAACTTCGGGTAGAGCATCAACAGCAAAGTGCAATGGAAATTGCCAAGCACCTCCAGAACAAAGCTGGTGTTGAAGCCGTATACTATCCTGGCCTGGAAACCCATGTGAATCACGATATTGCTAAGAAACAAATGCGTGGCTTTGGCGGGATGCTCAGCTTTGCCTTAAAGGGGGGATGGAAGCTGTCTCTATCCTGCTTCCCCAACTAAAATATGCCCACCGGGCTGCCAACCTGGGTGCTGTAGAAACAACCTATGGACCTGCAAGAACCACCAGCCACGTTGAGTGTACAGTGGAAGAACGAAAGGCAATGGGAATCCCTGAGGGGTTAGTTAGAATTTCCGTAGGCATAGAGGATGTGGAGGATCTCATTGCAGATTTAGACCAGGCCTTTGAACATCTTTATCAAAATTATAAGGCTTAACGGGAGAAGGGGTATCACTCACTGATACCCCTTTTCTTTTTATCATATGTAACTTTTTCCAGCATAGATATGATTTATTATTAGCTTTTCTAGTTTTATTCTTAGGAAGGAAAAATAAATCATGTCTATAGCTATTTTTATTTTTATCAGTACCTATCTTTTTATAGTCTTTGGCATAATTCACCGGACCTTAGCAGCCTTAATTGGGGCAGTGGCCATGCTGGCACTGGGTGTTTTAGGGCCAGAAGAAGCCTTTTATGCCATTGACTTCGACACGGTGGGCATATTGGTTGGCATGATGACAATTGTAGGCATTACTAGAAAAACAGGAGTTTTTGAATTTTTAGCCATTAAGGCAGCTCAAAGGCTAAGGCCAGGCCCATTAAAATACTCACTTCAATATGCTTAATAACAGCAGTCTTTTCGGCATTTTTAGACAATGTGACTACAGTTATGCTGATTATTCCGGTCACCTTTGCTATTACTAGACAACTTAGGATTAATCTATCCCATTTCT
Source organism: Desulforamulus aquiferis (assembly GCA_004143605.1). Classification (GTDB taxonomy): domain Bacteria; phylum Bacillota; class Desulfotomaculia; order Desulfotomaculales; family Desulfotomaculaceae; genus Desulfotomaculum; species Desulfotomaculum aquiferis. Next base: position 112,648 of record AWVY01000008.1, on the reverse strand, counting down.
CATTGCAATTATCATCACTTCCAATATTGGGGTACTGCCACTTTAGTTGGTGATCCGCCTAATATAATGATCAGCGGGTTTACTGGTATGGGATTTATGGATTTTGTCATTAATCTTGCACCGGTTGTTGTAGTTATTTATATTATAACTCTGCTTATTTTTAAGGTAATCTTTAAAGAATATATGCTGACATTTCCTATACTAAGGGAAAGGATAATGGGATTAAATGCCGCCGATGAACTTAAGGATAGTGCCCTATTAGTAAAATGTATGTTGGTCTTGAGCCTAACGATGTTAGGTTTTATTCTACATCAACAAATAAAATTGGAGCCAGCATTTATTGCAGTGCTGGGGGCGGTTATTTTACAAATAATTTCAAAAAATAATCTTCTGGATTCTTTAAGATGTGTTGAATGGCAGGTTATTATATTTTTTGTCAGCTTGTTTATAATGGTGGGAGCTTTAGATAAATTAAATGCTTTTGAAAGTCTGGCTAAATTGAGCCTGGATATAACTGATGGCAATATGCTGGCAGCAGGTTTAATAATACTCTGGTTTTCAGCCATTGCATCAGCCTTTGTTGACAACATTCCATTTGTTGCTGCCATGATTCCCTTGATCCAGGATATGGGTCGCCTGGGTGGCATGACTGATTTGACTTTACTCTGGTGGTCATTATCCCTGGGTTCCTGTCTTGGTGGTAATGGTACGGCTATAGGGGCCTCTGCGAATATTGTGGTTATCGGAATGGCAGAAAAAAGGGGTGTAGATATTAGCTTTATAGGCTTTATGAAGGTTGCTTTCCCTTTAATGTTATTATCCATTTTAATATCTACCGGCTACATAATACTTTGGAACACATTTCATTAGGCACATGCTTTTAAAGGGGTATGCCGTTCGTTTAGAACAGCATACCTTCATTTATTAAACATCCTAACGTATGGTTACCCTATATTGCTCAAGCCAAGTATTAAGCTGATAAAGGTAAGCAAAGAGCTGAGGGCCTGTCATTAATTGGCCGAACCAGGGGCGGCTAAAGATATCACCTTCTGATTCTAGCATTTTATTAACTAAACCCCTGTTAATTAACTGCAAAAGAGGGAGGATGGTTCATTGACAATATCCCTTACAATGGCTTTTACTGCAGCCAGGTAAGAGGGGTTGTGGGTTTTAGGATAGGGGCTTTTACGTCTTTCTAGAACATCTTCAGGTAAAACATCAGCTAAAGCAAGACGCAGCAGACCCTTCTCCCTACCGTTAAAGTTTTTCATAGACCAGGTACATTCCAGACATACTCAACAATGCGATGGTCACAGAAGGTACTCTTACTTCAAGTCCGGTGGCCATACTCATGCGATCCTTGCGATCAAGGAGGGTTTGCATGAACCAGATCATATTAAGGTAAAACATTTCTCTCCTTCTCGCTTCGGCAGGGTCCTCACCAGCTAGGCGAGGCACCTCGTCAAGGGTTTCCTGGTATCGGTTAGCTACATAATCTTCTAGCTGCACTTCTGCTGACAGATGGGGTGCTAGCAAACTAGCACGATCATCCGTGGATTGAGACCAAGGGAAGGTATTGGCGTTTAAATCCTCGGGCCTATGGAACCAGGGATAACCCCCAAAGACTTCATCCGCGCACTCGCCGGATAAGGCCACAGTGGCCTCCTTTTTGATTTCCTGGCAAAATAGATAAAGGGATGAATCAACATCAGCCATACCTGGAAGGTCTTTGGCCAGGGTGGAGGTCTTTAAAGCATCCACCAATCTTTGGGTATCAACGGTGATATAATGATGCTGGGAATTAAGATAATCCGACATACGTTTTACCCAGGGTGCATCAGAGTTTGGTTGATAGTACTGGCTTTGAAATACAGTTCATTATCCACATAGTCCACCGAAAAAGTGTGTAACTGACCTAACCCTTGCTGCTTATAGGCCCTGGCAGCAAAGGAAGATAATGCGCTGGAATCAAGTCCACCGGATAGTAATGTGCAGACAGGAACATCGGCCACCAGTTGGCGGGAAATTGAGTCCCCTAAAAGATTTCTCACCTTATTTACCGTAGTGTGCAGGTCATCTTCATGGGGCTTACTGATCAGGCTCCAATATTTTTTTATAGTGAGGTTATTATCTTTATATAAAAGGCAATATCCGGGTCTGAGTTCAGATATATTTTTAAAGACTCCGTGTCCGGGAGTACGGGCCGGCCCAAGACCAAATATTTCTGCAAGGCCGTCCATACCTATTTCCGGTTTAATCAAGGGGTGAGCCAGCAGGGCCTTTAATTCGCTGCCAAAGATAAAGCATCGCCCCGTCTGGCATAAAAGAGCGGTTTTACCCCCATCCGGTCCCTGGCCATAAATAAGCTTTGCTCCGCCTCGCTCCAAATCCCAAAGGCGAATATTCCATTAAAACGCTCAACACAGCTGCTTCCCCACTCCATATAGCAGTTAATAATACCTCAGTATCGGAATGTCCTTGAAAGGTATAGCCCTTGTATTCTAATTCCCGTCTTAGTTCCGGTGTATTATATAACTCACCGTTGTAGACAATAACAAAGGTACGATCCCCGGCGGTGCGAATCATAGGCTGGGCACCACCTTCAGGATCAACTACACTTAGGCGCTGTGGCCTAAGGCAGCCCTGGAAGAGACCCAATGGCCGACGGCATCAGGGCCACGATTAGTTAAAGTGGCAGTCATTTCTTCAAGAATGTGCCGGTCCCTTGGTAATTGAATATCCTGATCAATCCAACCAGTTATGCCACACATTTCTTTCATCCTCCTTTATACGACCATAGGCCTTAAACTATTGGGCAAAAATAAAAACCACAGGATAAATGCTGGTAAAACACATTTAACCAAGTGGCGTCGTTGCCCCGGTGTCACTTTAGGTGACCTGTTTTCCTTTAGTAATATATTACGCTTGTTAACCTTAAAATGTCATAAAAGGGCCCAGGCAATTTATACCTGAGGCAAGCTTATGTATAAAGCCTTATATAATTAAAAGTAATGGACATTTGTTGACACTGGTCGTAAAATTAATATATTTGAGTAGTAATATTCTTGAGGTGTTTTCAATGTTTGAAAGGCGAGTACTCCTGGCTGACCCGGATCTGGAATATAGAAAAAAACTGAGGGACTTGCTGAGACAGCACGGCTACTTAGTTGTGGCTGAAACAGAGGATGGCAGAGGTACACTCCAGGCAGCATTTCAAAACCAGCCTAATTTGGTTATCATGGAGAGTGATATGCCGGGTTGCAAAGGCTGGAAGTTGCCAGGCTTATTGAGGAAAATCGCCTTGCTCCTGTTGTTCTGGTTACCTCCCAAACCCATAGAGAACTGATTGAGGAGGCTAAGGTATCTTCTGTGCTGGGATATCTAATAAAACCTATTGATGAGGCTAGCTTAATTCCCACTATTGAGATGGCCCTTGCTACCTTTAAGAGAATTACCAAGATGGAAGAAGAGAATAGAAAGCTAAAGATGAGACTCGAGGAGAAAAACCTGGTGGAGCAGGCAAAACATCTATTAATGGAAAAAAAAGGCTTTAGCGAGCAAGCAGCCTACCGTTTTATCCAGAAAACAAGTATGGATCGGGCCAGCACCATGGCTAGGGTCGCTCAACAGGTGATAGTCTCCTTAAAGCCACATGTTTAAGCCGGATGTATACAATATTATTATGCTTAAATAATTGACTAGTAGCTTAGCCACAGGGTATATTAATATTTAGCAAGTTAATAACTTTTGGGGCAAAGGCGTCCCAACTGGATCTTTAGATGATAAGGGTCTAGTTGGGACGCCTTTATTTTTAGGGGGAGATTGACTAATGCGGCCCTTAACATCTCAAGAAGTTTTAGAACATGTCAAAGAATATCATGTAAAATTTGTTCGGCTGCAGTTTACGGATATTGGAGGCTCCTTTAAAAATATCGCCGTCACTGTTGAGGAACTGGAAAGAGCCTTGGAAGGAAAGGGTGTGTTTTGATAGCGCCGTCCTTGAAGGACAGTATGGTCCAGGGCAAAGGGATATTTTCTTAAAGCCTGACCCAACTACGCTGGAAGTGTTTCCTTGGCGTCCCAGGGAAGGTGCGGTAGCTCGCTTGATTTGCGATGTTGTAGACTCGATGGGAAAAGCTTACCCTGGCTGTGCCAGAAGCAACTTGAAAAATTCTTTAAACGAACTAACTAGAGCCGAGCTGGATCTCTCGGTAGGAGCAGAAATAGAATTCTTTCTATTTAACACTGACCAACAGGGCGCCCGGTTCAACAAACCCATGATAATGCCGGTATCTGTGACCTAACACCTGTAGATCTTGGGGAAAATGCCCGGCGTGATATGGTTCTTACCTTAGAGGAAATGGGTTTTCAGATAGTATCAAGTAATCACGAAAGTGCCCCCGGACAGCATGAGATTGTACTAAGGGAAGATAACCCTTTGAGTATGGCCGATAAAATAGCAACCTTTAAATTTGTAGTAAGGACTATTGCTCAACGCCATGGCTTGCATGCTTCCTTTATGCCTAAACCCTTTCCGGGTCAAAATGGATCAGGTATGGCCTTGGTATTTTCCATTTGGAACCAGTTGGGAGATAACATGCTTGTTGAACCAGGCCAGCCCTATGGACTAAGTAAACTGGCGGGATCTTTTATAGCGGGGCTTACCAAACACGCCTGTGCGCTTACCGCAGTAACTAACCCATTGGTCAATTCCTATAAACGATTGGGTAACTCAGAGGTTGAGAGGGTATTAAAGGGTTGGTCCGAGGGGAACAGAAGCTCGATGCTTAGGGTTCCTGCCCTGCGTGGTATTGATACCAGGATTGTTTTGCGCAGCCCGGATGCTACCTGCAATCCCTATTTTGCCCTATCCCTGATTATGCAAGCCGGGCTAAAGGGTATAAAGGAAAACCTTCCTCTGCCTGTGTCAATGGATGAAGATATATCCGGCGGCAGGGTGCCCAGAAACCTTGGTGAGGCATTGGATGCCTTGGCCGGGGATGAGTTTATTCAAACTGTACTGGGAAGCCATACCTACAACAGGTATATGGAGATTAAAAAGCAGGAATGGGATGATTTCCAATATTATGTTCATCCCTGGGAGTTTGAAAAATATTTGACCAATTATTAAGGATTAACTAGAAGGTTATCCTTCTCTAAAAGAATAAATAGGAGGTTCATCAAACAATGACATTTAGTAAAGGAACAAATGCCAGTAATGCTACCCTGACCAAACTACGCACTCCCGACAGCTACTGTCCATTTAGCGGAATGTGCACCACCTGCCTGGATGGCTGTCCAGGTTTCTGTGAAATTGGTAAATCTGCCGTGAGAGGTAAAGAGGTACTTTATCCACAGCCCTTCGGCAAGACCACTTCCGCTTCTCAAAAGGATTATCCTGTTGATTATTCCCACTTTAATATTATGGGTACTGCTGTTGGTGCACACGGCATTGAGCCAAACCCTGATAAGGCTATTTTCCCCGCGGTAAATTTAGACTCCTACCTGGGAGTAAATAAAGACCTGAAGCTTACCACCCCCATCATTGTTGCTGCCATGGGTTCCACCAATGTCGCGGCTGACAACTGGGATCACCTGGCTGCAGGCTGTGCTATCTCCGGTGCAGGTATTGCCATTGGTGAAAACGTTTGTGCCATGGACCCCAACGTAGAGATTAAAAATGGTCGTGTTGTGCATTCACCTAATCTAGCTAGAAGGATCAAAGATTTCCAAGAGTGGTCCCAGGGTGCAGGCTTTATTGCAGTGCAGGCAAACGTTGAAGATACCAAGCTGGGTGTTCAAGAATATGCCTGGAAAAGCTTGGCGTAGATGCCGTTGAAATTAAATGGGGACAGGGTGCCAAGGACATTGGCGGCGAGGTAAAACTTAGCAGCCTAGAACGTGCCCTGGAGCTTAAAGGACGTGGCTACATCGTTCTGCCTAACCCTGAAGAGCCAAAGGTACAGGAAGCCTATAAGGCCGGTGCTTTCAAAGAGTTTGAGCGTCACTCCCGTATCGGTATGGTTTCTGAAGAAGGCTTTGTTAAGAGGGTTGATGAATTACGTGCAGCAGGTGCCAAGTATATATTCCTGAAGACCGGTGCTTATCGTCCTGCTGACTTAGCCCGGGCAGTGAAATTTGCCTCCCTGGCTAAAATTGACCTTCTAACCGTTGACGGTGCTGGCGGTGGAACTGGTATGAGCCCCTGGCGTATGATGAACGAGTGGGGTGTGCCTACTGTTTACCTGCAGGCGCTGCTAACCAAATACTGTGACAGACTGGCTGCTAAGGGCGAGTATGTTCCGCCTGTGGCTATGGCTGGCGGCTTTACCCTGGAAGACCATATGTTCAAAGGCTTTGCCATGAGCGCTCCCTATGTTAAGTCCATTGCCATGGCCCGTTCCGCTCTGACTGCAGCAATGGTCGGCAAGAATGTAGGACAGTTAATTAAAGATGGTAAAGTTCCCACTGAGTACAAAAAGTATGGTGAAAATCTGGAGCAAATCTTCATTAATACAGCAGTCCTTAAAGATAAGCTGGGCGACCGTTTCAATGATCTGCCTGTAGGTGCAATTGGCGTATACACATATTTTGAGCGTCTATCCCAAGGTCTGCGTCAATTTATGTGTGGGGCGAGGAAATTTGGCCTGGATTACATCACCCGGGATGATCTAGTAGCCCTTACCCCTGAGGCAGCCCAGCTTAGTGGTATTAAATATGTTATGGAAGCAGATGCCGACGAGGTAGAGAAAATCCTTGGTTAAATTGGAATATTGTATACTTGCTTTAACCTATTGACTAAAGCATAAGGACTAGACTATAATACTGCTATAGAAGTTGAATATCAATGGATACAAAGTTGTATCCTATCATGGCAACGTTGCCAGACAGGTCTTTATAGTCCTGGCTGGGCTTTTTGTTGTTTTCGGGGGGATTTCGTGGCTAATCAACGAATAATCATCGTCGATGAAGATGAAACATGGCGAAAGAATCTAAAGACCATGTTGGGCAAGTTGGGCTATCTGGTAGTCGGAGATGCCTCCGACGGCACCGGTGCACTCAAACAAATCCGCACTCGTCTTCCTGACCTATTGATTTGCCAAGATAATTTGCCAGGATTGAGTGGTTTGGAGCTTGCCCAGATCTTATATGAAGATAAGCTTGGCCCTGTTATATTAACCACAGATTATATGCAGCAAGAGCTAGTTGAGAAGGCCAAGGATGCTAGGGTGTTTGCCATTATGCTCAAACCCATTGACGAGAGTCACTTGCTTCCGGCGGTAGAACTTGCCTAGGTAATTACCAAGAAATTATCAAATTAGAAAAGCAGGTTAGCGAATTAAGGGATACTTTGGAAACCAGAAAGCTGGTGGAAAAGGCCAAAGGTATCTTGATGAAGAGCATGAGAATTACCGAAGAGGAAGCCTTTAAAAGAATTCAAAAGCAAAGCATGAACAAGAGGATTTCCATGCGAGCTGTGGCTGAAGCCGTAATATTAGCCTATAACATTAATCAGGTTTAACTAAATTAGGGTAATTGAATAGCGGCACAAGGATGTACCGGAGGCAATGGCGCCTTTTATTAGGGGATTACTCAATTTCCTTTTTATAAAAGGCGTTTATTTATTTAAACAACAAAAGTTGTCAACAAATTAACCAAGGGAAGGTGGCTAAATTTATGGACGCTGCAATTAAAAAGGATGTATTAGACAAGGCTAGGGAAATGGGAGTTAAGTTTGTTCGCCTACAGTTTACTGATATTTTTGGTGCTCTGAAAAACGTGGCCATTACTGTTGAACAATTAGAAAAGGCCCTCGATGGAGAAATGATGTTTGACGGTTCTTCCATCCACGGTTTTACCAGAATTGAAGAGTCTGACATGTACCTTCGTCCAGACCCCAGCACCTTTGTGGTATTCCCATGGAGACCCCGTGAGGGAGCGGTGGCACGTTTGATTTGTGATGTTTACAATCCAGATGGCACTCCCTTCGAAGCAGCCCGCGTTATGCCCTTAAAAAGGTATTGGCAGAAGCAAAAGAAATGGGCTACACCATGAATGTAGGTCCTGAGTGCGAATTTTTCCTTTTCCATTTAGATAAAGACGGTAAACCTACCACTGATACACATGATGAAGCTGGTTACTTTGACATGACCCCCATTGATATGGGTGAAAACGCCCGTCGTTTCATGGTACTAACCCTGGAGGAAATGGGCTTTGAAATTGAGGCCTCCCACCACGAGGTAGCTCCTGGACAGCATGAAATCGACTTTAAATATTCCGACGCTTTAGATGTTGCCGATAAAATCATGACCTTCAAGTTTGTTGTTCGTACCATCGCCCAGCGCCATGGTCTGCACGCAACCTTTATGCCAAAGCCAATCTTCGGTATTAACGGTTCTGGCATGCACATGAACCAGTCCCTCTTTACCCTGGATGGGGAAAATGCTTTCTATGACCCCAGTACTCCAGATCAACTGAGCCAAACTGCAAAATACTACATTGGAGGTTTGATCAAGCACGCTCGTTCCTTTGCTGCTCTAACCAACTCCAGTGTAAACTCTTATAAGCGTCTGGTTCCCGGCTATGAGGCTCCATGCTATGTGGCTTGGTCCCTGCGGAACCGCAGTTCCTTAATCCGTATTCCTGCTAAGCGTGGCATGTCTACCCGTGTTGAACTGCGCAACCCAGATCCAGCTTGCAACCCATACCTGGCCATTGCCGCTGCTTTAAAGGCTGGTCTTGATGGTATCAAGAACCAGATTGAACCACCTGTACAGACTGAGAAAAACATTTATCATATGGACGCTGCCGCAAGGGCTGCTGAAGGTATTGTGGCTTTACCCGCCAGCATCCAAGAGGCAGTTGTGGAATTGCAAAACAACCCTGTTATCTCTTCCGTACTAGGAGATCATATCCTGGGTCGTTTCGTGGAAGGTAAAATGGAAGAGTGGGATGAGTTCAGAACCACTGTCCATGATTGGGAGCTTAAAAAGTACCTGACTGTTTACTAGAAGTAGAAAAATAGCTAAATAAATAAAAGGCAGGCTATATCCGGAAGGGGTATGGTCTGCCTTTTGTTGCTTTTTATAAAAGTATACATAATTCATAGAGAACAACTATGGATTTTTGTAGAATTTTTGATATACTAAATAAGAAGATGAAATGGCACAATGGGGTGCCAGTTAATTAGGCAATGACGCCTGCACGAGGTATGCACTTTTTTGCTGCCTGTATGTAGGCGTTTTTTTAATTTGTGATATAATATCATGTAAGTTAAAGCAGAAAGGTGTGTTATTGTGACCAAGCTGACTAACAATGATGTTAGGCAAATGTGTAAGGAATTAAACGTAAAATTTATCCGTCTCCAGTTTACTGACATCTTTGGGGTCCTGAAGAATGTGGCCATTACAGTAGAGCAACTGGATAAAGCCCTTGAGGGGGAGATGATGTTTGACGGCTCCTCCATTGAAGGATTTGTACGTATTGAAGAATCAGACATGTACCTGCGTCCCGACCCAAATACCTTTGTTGTATTTCCCTGGAAACCTAGAGAAGGTGCTGTAGCCCGTCTAATATGTGATATTTATAATCCAGATGGGACCCCCTTTATAGGTGACCCACGTTATGCCTTGAGAAGGGCAGTTGCTGAGGCTGCCGAGATGGCTATACCATGAATGTCGGCCCAGAGGCTGAGTTTTTCCTGTTTCATGTGGATGCCAACGGGCGTCCAACCACCAATACCCATGATAAAGCAGGTTACTTTGACATGACTCCCATTGATCTGGGTGAAGATGCCAGAAGGGATATGGTGCTTACCCTTGAACAAATGGGTTTTGAGATAGAGGCCTCCCACCATGAGGTAGCTCCTGGTCAGCATGAAATTGACTTTAAATACTCGGATGCATTGGCTGCTGCTGATAACATTGTTACCTTTAAGCTGGCAGTAAGAACCATTGCACAGCGTCATGGACTTCATGCCACATTTATGCCAAAGCCGGTCTTTGGTATGGCTGGCTCAGGTATGCACCTCAACCAATCCCTCATTACTAATGAAGGGAAAAATGCTTTCTATGATCCCAGTGCTCCCATTGGTATGAGTGAAGAAAGTATGAATTATGTTGCTGGGTTAATGAAACATATCGGTGCTATCACCGCCGTTATTAACCCCACAGTAAACTCTTATAAGCGTCTTGTATCAGGCTATGAAGCACCTGTTTATGTAGCTTGGTCATCCCGTAACCGCAGTCCATTGATTCGTATTCCCGCTAAAAGGGGAATGTCCACAAGGGTTGAGCTGAGGAGTCCGGATCCATCCTGTAATCCTTATCTGGCCCTGGCGGTATGTCTGAAGGCAGGCCTAGACGGTATAAAGAAAAAGCTGGTTCCACCACCACCGACCGATAGAAACATTTACGAGATGTCTATAGCAGAGAGGCGGGAAGCTGGGATTACCAGCCTGCCGGAAAACTTGCAGGAAGCATTAAAGGAACTTCAGGTCAACACAGTAATCAAAGAAGCATTAGGCCCACATATATTTGATCGGTATTTGGAAGCCAAGTCCATTGAGTGGGATCGTTACCGTATGCAGGTTAGTCCCTGGGAATTGGAAGAATATCTGACAAAGTATTAAAAATAGCATAAATTATATCTAGTCAAAGGTTTTTGCCCGGACAAGCGTACATTAAGGGTAGTGCCTTCGTCCGGGCCTTTTGTCCCTTTTGGGTGTCAGAAAATTCTGGAAAATTATATTGTTTAAGGAATTGGCAGTTAATATTGGAATTGTTTTAATAAGGAAGTTTGTTTTCTAGTTGACTATTAATTAGAGGTTCACAGGTTAAGGCAATTGCCCGCCTGTAGTAAATGTATAATTCTGCAAATAGGAGGTCATGACACCAATGACTGGTATATCTCAAGGAAATCCTAAGGGATTGCCCTCAAAACAAGGCATGTACGATCCCAGCTTAGAACGTGATGCCTGCGGCATTGGGTTTGTTGCCAATATTAAAGGGGTAAAATCCAACGAAATTTTGCACAAGGCTCTGACCATTCTGGTTAATCTTGACCACCGTGGCGGGCAGGGTGCCGAGACAAACACCGGTGACGGTGCAGGAATTCTTATGCAAATCCCCCACAACTTCTTTGAAAAGGAGTGTGCTAAGCTGGGCTTTAACCTGCCTGGCCCTGGGAAATATGGCGTAGGCATGCTATTCCTTCCTAATGATACTGCCAAGTATGAAGCTTGCAAAGGAATTCTGGAGCAGGTTATCGCAGAGGAAGGACAAAACCTCCTGGGCTGGAGAGAGGTTCCCGTTGATAACTCAATGATTGGTGATTCAGCCAAATCAGCACAGCCATATATTACTCAGCTATTTATTGGCTCAAATCCCGAACTAACTGAGAAGGAATTTGAGCGTAAGCTATATATAATCAGAAAAAGGGCAAAAAAGGAAATCCGCAGATCTGTCCTAATGGATGGAGAAACCCTGTACTTTGCCAGTATGTCCTCAAGGACCATTGTTTACAAGGGCATGCTTACCCCCGAACAGCTTGACCAGTTTTACTTGGATTTAAAGGACTCTGATATAGAAATTGCTTTAGCCCTCGTACATTCACGTTTCAGCACCAATACCTTCCCAAGTTGGGAAAGGGCTCACCCCTACCGCTACCTGATTCACAATGGCGAGATTAATACCCTCAGGGGTAATGTTAACTGGATGCACGCCAGGCAGGCCATGTGCCAATCAGAGCTTTTCGGTGACGATATCAAGAAGGTGCTGCCTGTTATAGATCAAGAGGGCAGCGACTCTGCAATGTTTGATAACTGCATGGAGTTTCTATTTTTATCAGGACGCTCACTACCCCATGCGGCCATGATGATGATTCCTGAGCCTTGGGCCAATCATGAAAGTATGAGTGATGAGAAAAGGCCTTTTACGAATATCACAGCTGCTTGATGGAACCTGGGATGGTCCTGCAGCCATCGCCTTTACAGATGGCAAGATTATTGGGGCTTCCCTTGATAGAAACGGTCTAAGACCATCCCGCTACTATGTAACCAAGGATGACATGATTGTCCTTGCCTCGGAAGTAGGTGTGCTGGAGATTGAGCCTGAAAATGTAGCCTATAAAGAGAGGCTGCATCCAGGAAGAATGCTTCTGGTGGACACCGAAGCCGGACGAATTGTTACCGATGATGAATTAAAGCAGGGAATGGCATCGGCGCATCCTTACCGTCAATGGATCCAAGAATACATGGGTAATCTTGAAGAACTACCAGATGCTCCAAAGGTTAAAGGGGATAGCGATAACATAATCCAGCGTCAGCAAGCCTTCGGGTATACCCATGAGGAATTGCTAAAGACTCTTGAGCCTATGGGTAAAAACGGGGTTGATCCGGTAGGTGCCATGGGTAATGATACTTCCCTGGCAGTTTTATCAGAAAACCCACAACTCCTATATAACTATTTTAAGCAACTTTTTGCCCAGGTAACTAACCCGCCAATTGATGCCATTAGGGAAGAGATTATTACCGCCAGCGGTACTACCATTGGCTCAGAAAAGAATTTGATTAAACCTGAACCAAGTAGCTGCCAGAGATTAAGGATTAAGAGTCCAATTTTAAACAGTGAAGAGCTTGCTAAACTGCGTTGCATTGACAAAGAAGGCTATAAATCAACTACCCTGCCAATTTTATATAAGGTGGAAGATGGCACCACCGGGCTAGAAAAGGCCATGAATGAACTATTTTTGGCTGCAGACACTGCCATTGTCGAGGGTAATAATTTGTTGATTCTTTCCGATAGGGGAATCAACCAGGAGGATGCAGCTATACCGGCGCTGCTGGCAGTTTCCGGACTACATCACCACCTGATTCGCGAAGGAACCCGTACTAAAGTAAGCCTGATTCTGGAATCCGGGGAGCCTAGGGAGGTACACCATTTTGCCCTGCTGCTGGGTTACGGTGCCAGTGCCATTAACCCATATCTGGCCATCGAAACATTGGAAGATATGATTAACAGGGGCTATATTACTGAGATTACTGTTAAAGATGCAAGCAAAAACTATATCAAGGCATCAACCAAAGGTGTAGTTAAGGTAATGTCCAAGATGGGCATTTCCACCATCCAAAGTTATTCCGGAGCCCAAATATTTGAGGCCATCGGTATTCACCAGTCCGTCATAGACAAGTACTTTACATGGACACCATCACGCATTGGCGGCATTGACATTGATGCCATTGTTAAGGAAGTTGAGCTTCGCCACAAGAGAGCCTTTACTGAACAGGAAGGCCGTGATGAAACCCTAGATTCAGGCTCATCCCTTCAGTGGCGTCATGATGGTGAAGAACACCTATTTAACCCCAAAAGCATCTACTATTTACAGAGGGCTTGTCAGAATAGTGACTATGGTTTGTTTAAAGAATATTCCAAGCTGCTGGATGATGAAGCCAGAAAGACTTGTACCCTCAGGGGAATGTTTAAATTTAAAAACAACAGAAAGCCTATCCCCATTGATGAGGTGGAACCGGTAGAAGCTATTTGTCGCCGCTTTAAGACAGGGGCCATGTCCTTTGGTTCCATCAGCAGAGAGGCCCACGAGTGTCTGGCCATTGCTATGAACCGTATTGGCGGCAAGAGTAATACCGGTGAAGGTGGGGAAGATCCGGCCCGTTTCTTGCCGGATGCCAACGGTGACTTAAGGCGCAGTGCTATCAAACAGGTGGCCTCAGGGAGATTTGGTGTTACCAGCAACTACCTGGTTAATGCCGATGAAATACAAATCAAGATGGCTCAGGGTGCTAAGCCTGGTGAAGGAGGTCAACTTCCTGGCCGGAAGGTTTACCCATGGGTTGCTCAGGTAAGGGGCACCACTGCGGGAGTAGGGTTAATTTCTCCTCCACCGCACCATGATATTTACTCCATTGAGGATCTCGCGGAACTGATCCATGACCTGAAAAATGCTAACCCCCAAGCGAGAATTAATGTTAAGCTGGTTTCCGAGGTAGGGGTAGGAACTATTGCCGCAGGGGTGGCAAAGGGTCGGGCTGACGTTGTGTTAATTAGTGGTTATGATGGCGGAACAGGTGCTTCTCCCCGTACCAGTATGAGGCATGCAGGCCTTCCCTGGGAATTAGGACTGACAGAAACCCATCAAACCCTGGTGCTGAACCAACTCCGTGACCGTATTGTAGTTGAGACCGATGGTAAGTTAATGACTGGCCGCGATGTGGTAATTGCTACCCTTCTTGGGGCAGAGGAATACGGCTTTGCGACTGCACCTCTGGTGGCTATTGGTTGTGTCATGATGCGTGTTTGCAACCTAGATACCTGCCCAGTGGGCGTGGCAACCCAGAATCCCGAATTGCGCAAAAACTTTAAGGGTAAGCCCGAGTATGTAGTTAACCTGATGCGGTATATCGCTCAGGAAATGCGTGAGGTTATGGCAGAACTAGGCTTCCGCACTATTAACGAAATGGTGGGCAGGACAGATGTGCTGGATGTTTGTGATGCCGCTGAACATTGGAAGAAGAAGGGCTTAGACCTTACCCCGCTTCTTTATCAGCCTAATCTACCAGACACTGTGGGCAGATACTGCAGTATTAAACAGGATCATAGGTTGGATAAATCCCTTGATATGCAGCAGCTTCTTGATATTTGCAAGCCTGCACTGGAAAAGGGAGAACCGGTGGAAGCCAGGTTAAATATTAGAAATATTAACCGGGTGGTAGGTACTATTTTAGGCAGCGAAGTAACCAGGCGTTACGGTGGCCAAGGTCTACCTGAAGATACAATTAAATTATACTTTGAAGGTTCTGCGGGCAAAGCTTTGGAGCCTTTGTTCCCAAGGGAATAACACTGAATCTGGAGGGTGATGCCAACGATTATGTTGGTAAAGGCCTTTCCGGCGGAAGATTTGTGTTTACCCACCAAGTAAAGCCACCTTCGTACCTGAGGAAAATATCCTTATTGGTAACGTAGCCCTTTACGGTGCCACCTCAGGAGAGGCATATTTCCGTGGTATAGCGGGAGAGAGATTCTGCGTTAGAAACAGTGGTGTCCAGGCGGTTGTTGAAGGTGTAGGCGACCATGCCTGTGAATATATGACCGGCGGTAGAGTGGTAGTTCTTGGTTCAACGGGCAGAAACTTTGGGGCAGGAATGTCCGGCGGTATTGCTATGTACTTGATGAAAATGGTACATTCCCCAATCTTTGCAATAAAGAAATGGTTCTCCTCGAAAAACTGGAGGATGCTGGGGAAATCGAAGAGGTTAAAAACCTGATTGAACAGCACTTAAGGTACACCCAAAGCCAAGTGGCTCAGCAGGTTCTTGATAACTGGGATAGTCTGATCAGCAAATTTGTTCGGGTTATACCTAAGGATTATAAGCGTGTGATGGAAGCCATCGAGCAGGCTCACAAGGCTGGTTTAAGTGGAGAGGAAGCCATTATGGCTGCCTTTGAGGAAAACAAAATGGATAAGTCTCGGGTTAGTGGTAACTAGCCCTGCAAAAAGGTTGGGAGGGTACATCATGGGTAAACCTACCGGATTTTTGGAATATAAAAGGGAACAGGCGCCATACCGAAATCCTATTGAAAGAATCAATGACTGGCAGGAACTTAATAATAGCCTGCCTGAGGAAAAGCTAAAGGAACAGGCAGCTCGCTGCATGGAGTGTGGAACTCCCTTCTGCCACAGTGGCATGATTATTAATGGGGTGGCCTCTGGCTGCCCCAACCATAACCTTCCCCCCGAGTGGAATGATCTGGTTTACCGGGGCTTGTGGAAGGAAGCCTTTCAACGCTTGGTTAAGATTAATAATTTCCCCGAGTTTACTGGCAGGGTGTGTCCTGCCCTTTGTGAGGGTGCATGTACAGGCGGCCTGATAGGCTCCCCTGTGACGGTGAAAAATATTGAATGTGCCATTATTGATCGGGCCTTTGAGGAAG
Organism: Desulforamulus aquiferis; assembly: GCA_004143605.1. Lineage (GTDB taxonomy): Bacteria > Bacillota > Desulfotomaculia > Desulfotomaculales > Desulfotomaculaceae > Desulfotomaculum > Desulfotomaculum aquiferis. The sequence goes on along the minus strand of AWVY01000008.1, from coordinate 96,701 downwards.
GCTGGCTAAAGCCCCAGCCCCCAGTAAAGCGTACAGGCAAAAAGGTTGCTGTAGTAGGCTCCGGTCCTGCAGGATTAGCTGCTGCGGCCCAGCTTAACAAAGCAGGCCACTGGGTAACGGTATTTGAACGTGCCGACAGGGTTGGCGGACTCCTTATGTATGGTATTCCCAATATGAAACTGGATAAGAAATATGTTCAGAGACGTGTAGAACTAATGGAGGCAGAGGGCATTAAGTTTCTCACAGGCACAGAGGTGGGCAAAAACTATCCAGCCAAGGAATTATTGAAGGAATTTGATGCGGTGGTTCTCTGCGGCGGGGCAACCAAGCCAGGGATTTGGCAATTGAAGGCAGGAACCTCAAGGGTGTTCATTTTGCCGTGGAGTTCCTCTCGGCCAACACTAAAAGCCTACTGGATACCAACCTTGAGGATGGCAATTTTATTTCCGCCCAGGACAAGGATGTAATCGTTATAGGTGGTGGTGATACCGGTACTGATTGTGTGGGCACATCCCTAAGGCACAGGTGTAAGAGTGTCACCCAGCTGGAGATTATGCCCCAACTTCCTTTGGAGCGTGGCAGCAACAATCCTTGGCCAGAATATCCAAGGGTGCATAAGGTTGACTATGGTCAGCAGGAGGCGGCCGCAATCTTTGGCGAGGATCCAAGACAATACTGCATAACAGCTAAGAAATTTGTTGGAGATGAACAGGGTCAATTGAAGGAAGTGCACACAGTAAAGGTGGAATGGGTTAAGGACGACCTTGGTCGTTTTACCCCCAGGGAAATTGCCGGGACTGAAAAGGTTTGGCCCGCCCAGCTTGTGCTTTTGGCCATGGGCTTTACCGGGCCAGAAGAAACACTTTTTGAACAACTTGGTGTGGAACGTGACGAACGCAGCAACGCCAAGGCTGAATATGGTAAATTTGCTACAAACCTAGAAGGCGTATTCTCAGCCGGAGATATGAGGCGGGGTCAGAGTTTAGTAATTTGGGCAATCAACGAAGGCAGAGGAGCAGCCCGGGAATGTGATCGTTACTTGATGGGTTCCACCAATCTGTTATAAAATACTAAAAAGCTAAATTGATAACGCTCCTATAATGGGAGCGTTATTTTTAGATTGACGGGTAAAAAACTGTACTGGAGGTAGTTTGTTTGCAATATAAAATCGTAATAATAGGCGGTGGGCCTGGTGGTTATGTTGCAGCTATTCGTGCCGCCCAAATGGGAGCTAAGGTTGCCTTGATCGAAAGGGAGCGGGTGGGGGGCACCTGCCTAAATTGGGGCTGCATACCTACCAAAACTTGGTCGCAGGGGCAGAGCTGCTGCGTAAATTCAGTCAGCCGGGGAATTTGGCATTACCATTGAGAATAAAGAATTTAACCTGGCAAAGCTAATGGAGCGTAAGGATGCAGTTGTAAATAAAATGGTTACGGGTATCAATTATTTATTAAAGAAGAATAAAGTGGACTTAATCCCTGGGGCGGCAAAATTGGGGGAAACAGGCAAGGTAATAGTTGAATTGAATGACGGAGGCATTTCGGAATTAGCAGCAGAGAACATTATCTTAGCCACTGGAACAAAGCCAGCCACGATTGCTGCCCTGGGCTATGACGGGCAGAAGGTAATAACATCCAACGAAGCTCTGATTCTTCAGGAGGTACCACCGGAACTCTTAATTGTCGGCGGTGGGGTTATAGGCTGTGAGTTTGCCTGCATCTTTGCAGAAATGGGCAGCAGGGTAACAATTGTGGAAGCTATGCCTACCATCCTGCCCTTCACCGATCGTGATGCTGCCCGGCAGATGCAAACCATACTCAAGCGCAGGGGAATAACAGTCAAGACCAAGGCCAAGATAGAGAGAGTGGCAAGAACCAGGAGGGAGTCACTGCTTTTTTAGAGGGTAATGAGGCTATCTATGCCGACAAGGTGCTTATCTCCATTGGTCGTACCATGAATGTCATGGGCCTGGGGCTAGAGGAAGCGGGAGTTGCCCTGGGGCAGCGGGGTGAGGTTATTGTTGACGAATATTTAAAGACAAGTGTACCCGGGGTCTATGCCATCGGTGATATAACGGGCAAGGTCCAGTTAGCCCATGTGGCTTCAGCCCAGGTTTAGCTGCCGTTGAGAACATTATGGGTCAGCCTCGAAAAATGGATTACCGAGTAATACCCAGTTGTATATTTACCATACCTGAGGTGGCGGGGGTTGGCCTTACGATTCAGCAGTGTGAAGAGCTAGGCTTAAGGCTAAGTAGGAAAATTTCCCTTTATGGCTTCTGGAAAAGCTGCAGCCATGGGTGAGACCGAAGGATTTGTTAAATGCTTAGCCGACCCTGAGACAGATAAGGTGCTTGGTGTACATATAGTCGGACCCCATGCCACAGATTTAATCTCTGAGGCAGCATTGGCCATTAAAATGGGGGCTACTGTGGAACAGGTAACTCAAGTTATCCATGCTCACCCGACTTTAGCAGAGGCACTTTTAGAGGCAGCAGAGGCAGTTCATGGAAGAGCAATTCATATTTAGGGGCAAAGGGCAAGGAAAAGCTTGCTCTTTGCCCTTTTTTACGCTAGAGCCATTCTTAGCCGGCCATGCCTGCATTGTTAGGGGTAAAGCTTTGGACATCTAACTGCCCCCAGGCAGAATAACCCTGTTCCTTGGCCTGGCGCAGCAAAGACATATAACGTTTTTCACAAGCGTTGGTATACAGGATTGCCGCGTCCAACATATCTTTATCAGCCATTGGAGTTGTTGGATTGCTATTTCCCACGAGGTTTTTGCCTGGACAATTTGCACCTCTAAGCTATACTCTTTTCGGGTCCTGCTTATCCTTTAGGATAGCTCTCCGTAGCCTTTTCCAAGAAAAGCCCTTAATAAGGCAAGAGAAGATCTCTTTATCTATTCTCATATTAATACCTCCTTGTCCAATTGCTAATGTTTATGGCCAAAGGACAAGGAGTATTACAAAAAATTTTAATGATTCTGATTTAGAATTATGTGAGTTATTTTACAATTTGGAATAAGTTTCAAGCTATTGAAGCTAATGGCATTGCTTGTTATAATTTTCTCAAGCTAATGAAACAGGAGGTGTTTTAAATGGCTAAACTTATTGGAACAATTAAGATCGTAAACGGCAAGGTACAACTGAAACGCATAGGTGATGGTGAAAAAATTAGAATGGGGTGCTGTTATAAAATGTATGCAGCCCTGAGAAGCTCAAAAAGTGTTTAAGTTCTACCCTAAAAAGGATGCTTATATAACCCCCCGGTTTACGGGAGGTTTTTTGCTTTTATAGCTAGAACCTTACAAAGTCATTTAGACGTTGCCAAATGCTACTGTACCATTTATTTATGCTTTTATTATTATTAGAACTTTTATCCGAAGAGGTGGCTGGTTGCGAAGCAACAATGCGCCATGGAGAGTCGGGTGATTGCTCATTATTTCTACTGGGAAAATAACTTGTTTTTACAAGGACAGGACGAAGTTTACCACCTTCATCCCTAACAAATCGTCCCCGGATTTTAACCTGACCTTCTACAGGTTGAAGGAACAAGTTAACAGCCCGATTATCACTTAGTTCAAATATTTCCTCCATGACATCCCATTTGTCAGCCATAATTTTCCACCTCCTGAAATTATTATAGGTTGCTGTAGGCTAATCTGGAAGGGGTGTAAAATGTCTGGTTGGCTGTTATAATGGTAAATAGTGACAAAAGATGGGAGGGCTACTATGGCAGACAAAGACAGTTTAAACCAGTCAATTTCTGAAGATAGAGAGGCATATATCCTAGAGGTACTCAGCCGTAAGATTGCTGAGCTGAAGGATGTTGCTTCAAAAAATCCCAGGGATGAACAACAACATCATCATGGGACTGATTTTCAGAGGGGAATGAGTGCGGGTTTTATTTCAGGCATTGGCTTTGCGACCCGTATCCTAGACACTGAGGGCAGCACCTATGCTAAGGTTCTGACCTTACTTGAGGAATATAACATCTGGGCCCAGGAGTTTAACCGAAGTCATAAATAGTAACAGCATTTATAAGCAGCGCATAGCATATTTTAACCCAGCTAAATAGGAAGGCCCTTTTTGGGTTAGTGAGGGAAAGCTATGGGCGGATTAATTGTATATCCAGATATTATAGGTACTTTGGGCGATACCTGTTTTTAGTAGTTCCAGCTATAAAAAATGAAATGGCTGGTTATGCAGAAAGGCAGGCCATGGGCGGAGAGGTTGGTTATAGGTTAGACTGGAACCTGGTAATTATTAAGAGTCTGGGTATTTGCCTGATAACCTTTGAAATACTTTGGGATGATGGAAACATTACAATTATTGGCTTTAAGCAAAACACCTGGGAACAGCTAGGTAACTTGATATACTATCGTAACCTGCTATTATTGCCTGACAGGGGGCTTATAGAAGATAACAATTCTTTGATAAGTCCAGTGGCAGCCCGGGAAGGATTTTTGCTCAAAGGGATCGATAAAGGACTGGTTAGTTTGGCAAATAAAGCTGCAAATATACCACCGGATCTTAATATACGAGGATTGATGACCCATTTAGCTGATTTATTAAACTCAACCAGAAAAGCCGGTCGAGATACATTTCTTATCTGACCGGGGGTGAATATGTGGAAACAGTTAGGGTTGCAAGCTATAATATTCATCATGCCCAGGGTACAGACAATAGGATTAACCTTAACAGGGTAGCAGCGGTACTTGCCTGCTCAGGAGCGCAACTAATGGGGCTTCAGGAAGTGGACAAATATCTTCCTAGAAGTTGTTTTAGACATCAGGCCAGACGATTGGGTAAGCTATTACAAAGGCAATGGGTCTACGGATCTACACTAAAATGGAGCCCTGCAAAGTACGGTAATGCAGTGCTAAGTCGTTGGCCTATAGTGAAATGGGAAAACCACCTGTTGACCAGCACCGGTGAACAGAGGGGACTGATAGAGGCAATAATCAATATAAGAGGTGTACCGCCAATTGCCTTTTATTGCACCCATTTAGGACTCAGCAAAATGGAAAGGAAAAAGCAGGCCCAGGAAGTCCTTGATATTATTTTTAAAAAAAGATACCCCTCAATTTTGGTGGGCGACTTCAACTCTGATAGAAATTCACCTGAGTATGAACTAATAACCTCGTTCCTCCAAGATGCCACAGGAATAGCAAGGGCTTTAAAGACTTTTCCGGCCCAAAAGCCTGAGGAACAATTGGATTTTATTTTTGTATCCCATGAATGGGAGGTAATGTCGGCATTTACAGTGGAATCCCAGGCTTCAGATCACCTGGCAGTGATATGTGATATAAGGCTTATAAAATAATAAAAGCGCCGATTATTCGGCGCCTTTGTTACTTAGCATTAGCGTAAATCATTTGTCCATAGGTAGCTGCCACAGGCAGTGAGCGCAGGAAAGTATTTCTTGTAGAGGTATCAAAGAAATACAAAGCACCATTAGTAGGATCACTTCCATACAGGGCGTCCAGGGTAGCTTCTTTAGATTTCTCAGTAGCAGGGCGATTAATCCAACCGTTTCTTACGGGGCTAAACTGATTTGGTGAATAAATTACTTCCCTGATTGAATTAGGGAAAATACCGCTTCTCACTCTGTTTATAACCACCGCTGCAACACCAACTTGTGCATCTAATGGTTCACCGCCGGCCTCTGCGTTAACCAATCTGGATAAAAGATCGAAGTCCTCATCAGTGAAGGGTATAACAGGCCTTTTTGCACTTCGACTGACTTCAACTACTGCACCTGCACTGCGGGAGGCAGCCACAGGAACGTTTAGTTGCTGACCTGGATAAATCAAAGTTCCACTAATACTATTGGCAACAATCAAGGCTTCAAGCCTAATACCCTGGTTCTGAGCAATTGTAAATAAACTATCTCCAGCTTTAACAGTATAGGTGGAAGCAGTTTGTTGTGGGGTGGCTTGCTTAGCCTGGCTATCAGGAATATTTAAAACTTGTCCGGGTTGAAGTAAATCTCCGGTCAGTTTATTGCTGCTTTTTATGGCATCAATACCTACACCGGTCTTTTGACTAATGATATAGAGCGAATCACCTGTTTGAACCGTATAATCATAACCATAGGCTGCAAATGCAGGAGTCATCAGACCCACAAAGCATAAGGCAACAACCAAACGTTTTATACGTTTAGAAATGTTCATTAAGTACAGTTACCCTCCTCTTGGCCTTCGAGGTTAGTTGTCGGGTTCGGGTTGGAAGGGCACCCCTACCGCACCTGTAGACACCCCCTGAAAAAGGTTGCGGATTCACCCCGTAAATATTTAGTCCCCCGTACTCCAGTTTTTGGAGATTCGGCCTATTAACCAATAAGTTAACAACAATTGTACAATCTTTCAATTAATACGTCTACCCACAAAATTTGGAAGTGGACCTAATACAATAAGTAAAACAAGGAGATACTAGCAATATTTCGCGGGGGGAGTGATTAATTGTGGCTTTTAGGAGAGGGGTCAAAATTGCCATAATTGGCTTGGGTCAGGTGGGAGCATCAACAGCCTTTGCCATTATGGCCAGTGGGATTGCCAGCGAATTGGTTCTTATCGATATCAACAGGGAAAAGGCTGAGGGTGAAGCTATGGACCTGGGAGATGCCGCTGCCTTTACAAAACCAATTAACGTTTATGAAGGAACCTATGCAGACTGCCAGGGAGCCCAGATAGTAATCTTCACTGCAGGGGCAAACCAAAAACCTGGAGAAACCAGGCTGGATTTAATGGAGAAAAATGTAACTATACTAAAGCAAGCAATGCCACAACTTGTAAAGTACTGTGAAAAATCCATTCTCATTATGGTAACAAATCCTGTAGATGTACTTACATATATTGCTTTAAAAACCTCAGAGCTACCACCCAATCAGGTCTTTGGCTCGGGAACAGTGCTGGATACCTCCAGATTTAAAGCTGCACTGGCACAACACTGTCAGGTTGATCCAAGGAATGTCCATACCTACATCGTGGGTGAACATGGTGACTCAGAGGTTGCCCTATGGAGTTCTGCCAATATAGCGGGCGTCAGCCTAGATGATTTTTTCCAGCTCAGGGGATTGGCTCCCCTGAATAGGGAACAGCTTGCCGAGCAAGTAAAAACCGCAGCCTATGAAATAATTCAGCGTAAAGGGGCCACCTATTATGCCGTTGCCCTTTCTATCAAGCGTATTTGTGAGGCCGTCTTAAGGGATGAAACTCCATCCTAACCGTGTCAGGATTAGTAAAAGGCTCTTACGGAATTGAGGACTGTTGTTTAAGCTTACCCTGTATCGTTAACGGTCTTGGACGTGCCGAAACAGTAGTATTACCCTTATCTGTTGAGGAAGAGGACGCCCTAAGGAGATCTGCCAAACTTTTAAAGAATATTATTAAGCAGGCCGGCTTTTAAAGCCGGCCTGGCTCAACCCCCTATTGTGTGAGTGTGAAAAATATGTTATTATTCTTTAGTTGCTATCCTTCCGTATTAACCCTTGCAAAATTCATAATTGTTGCTATAATGTAATAGCGAAGTTTTTATGCGCCTGTAGCTCAGGGGATAGAGCGCCGGCCTCCGGAGCCGGGTGCACAGGTTCGATTCCTGTCAGGCGCACCATATTAAGTTAAAATATTTCATTGTATAAACCCTTACAAACCTAGTAATTACGGGGCTTGGGCTAATCTGAAGGAAGGTTAAGGTAGGTCAGAAAAAGTTCCCAAAAGTTCCGTAAAAGTCCAACTTGTCCAAATCGAGTCCAACTGAAAATGGGAATGAACTAACCTCTAAGAAAAAATCTTAGAGGTTTTATTATTTTAAATTAGCTATTTTAAGACACTCTTAATTTAGATGCCTAAACTCTATTAAGAACGTTTCTAGGGGCTAAATTCTGCGTCTAGGCATGGTTTTACCAGGTCTAAAGATTCAATTAATCACCCTAGTCATTGTCCTTTGGTTTTTGGGGCTTTTGATTTAAATGTAGATATTTGTTTTGAATGATTATTGGGAACACTAATAAACTATAATAAGCGTTTACAAGACGGTTAAACATGGCTGAAAGTGGGAAAAAAGTGGTAGAATTTTACCAGATTGGATGGTATAATATGGGCAATAACGATAAAAATACCAATAAAAACTATAGTAATCTGCCGCCTCAAGATAAGGAGGTAAAATTAATGGCTACTCCAATTTTATCTACACCAGTATTAAAAGGTCAAGATCTAGTTGATTTAGTGAAAGATCTGAATAAACCAGACAAAAATCAAAGCCGTAGGAAGAAAGCCTTGGCAACATTGCTTTTAGTAACAAAATAAACAATGTATGGAGAAGAGTTTTTTGACGAAATTGCAGAGGCGGTAGAACTAGTTAACTATTCCCCGAGATATAGGCTCGGGGATTTTGATTGTGGTATTCCAGATTATAATGAGTTTTTAACTCACGATGCGCAAATTTATATTGAAAAGAATATCAGCCAAGTAAAGTTATTAATTAACAAAACCAATGCTGATGTTATCGGTTACATATCATTAAACACAGACTCTTTTATTCTCGATCCAAATGAAAAAGAAAAAGAAGGTTTGAATATTCCGTTTGGCTCGATTCCGGCACTTAAAATTGGTAAATTGGCGGTATGTGAAAAGTACCGTGGAGAAGGTAAACCACCGTATGGTTCGTTTTTAATGTATCTAGCACTAGGTTATTTAGAGCAATTGAATCATATTGGCATTGGTTGTAGGTTTCTAGTAGTTGACGCAGATATAACACATAAACCAGATACCCCAAAGTTCTATGAAAAGAATGGTTTTGTCTATAACGAGAAGGTTAATAAAAGTAGGAAAAATGCAATGAGTATGAGATACGATGTACTTAATGATTTTCAACCGATCAGTGAATGATCGGTTTTTTATAACAGTAGCGAAAATATGTGTTTATTGGTAAAAGGAATATCTATTGCTATTTTTTTAGAATTAATATTTTTTATCTATTTATGAAATGAGAAGTATAAAAAATATTTTCTACCCTATGGAATTATTCTTGAAGTTCTAGGTATTAAGAAATTATATATGTATATAGCCTTAACTATATACAAAACAACTATATTATCAATATCCGGCTTATTAACGTACTTATTAATAACCCGTGTAATATTTATGAAAATTATTGGACTTCCTTTTGCACCTGTGCTAAACAAGTGACTTATATTAATAATCTTGTCAATGAATGGGTTATTGATACTAAACTCACTTATAACATATCTTTATTATAATAATATGCAATTACAATTTAAGTTATTAAAAGAGGAATGGACTAATTAATTTTTTGGGGTGTTAATATTTGCTACCTATTATTAGAATGCTGTTTCTTGACTATAAGTTCTGGTTTAGACAATTTTCCGTTAACCTAGTAGTGCTTATTATATCCGTACCAATATTAATAATCCCGTTTTATAGGGGTATCGAGGCCTACGTTTGGCATAAACTGCAACCAGCGAACGTGATAGCTGAAATAAAACCAGAAGATATGCCGTTTTATGGAAATAAAATTGAAGAACTAACATTGTTTAAAATGATAGGTACACTTGCTAACAACCCACCTCTAATCCTTGCTGACGAGCCAACAGGTAATCTCGACGGGGATAATGTCCAGTCAGTACTTAATATATTAAGGGATCTTAATCGAGAAGGAAAAACAATAATATTGGCCACGCATGACGATAGATTGATTCAAAATTCTTCTAGAGTTATAAGATTAGGTGCAGGTATTTCACTCTCCCCATGCTAAAAGCTAGGATCAATTAAATGGTATACTCACCTGTATATGCAGGTTTTACAATTCCTACGGTTGCATATCTGCTTGGGCACAGTACCCCTACTACCACTATAGCAATGTACTCACATGTTATTGAGAGGAGAGTAAATGTGACGGATGCTTTAAATGTATTATTCGGAAAATTAGTCGGAAAAGAATACAAGGAAGAGTTAAAAGAAGCTTGATATAACAGACTTTAGCCGTATCATAGTAGGGTTTCTTCGATTCCTGTCAGGCGCACCATATTAGAATCCAAATATAAACCTGCGAATCCTTAAAATTAAAGGATTTGCAGGTTTTTTGTTTTTGGGGGGTCATAACACAGGAGTTTATTAGGCAGATAATAATACTTTAAAATATAGTCCAATAGTCCTAAGAAGAATAGACCTAAGCTCCATTAATAATGTTATTAAAGGTCGATATATAAAGTAATGACATTACATTAAGGGCTTAAAATTACTATAAAAGGGATTATGAAAGGGGTTGTAAAATGAACATTCTTATAGCAGATGATTCGGCATTTATGAGAAGTCAGATACAACTTATATTAGAAAGAGAATGTCATAACATAGTGGGTCAAGCTGAGAATGGGGAACAAGCAGTTAATATGTTTAAAGAATATAAACCAGATATTGTACTAATGGATATAACCATGCCTGTAATGGATGGGCTAGAAGCAATAAAAGCAATTAAACAGATTTGTGCTTCTGTGATCATCATAGTGATCAGTGCCATAGGGCAAGAGAGCATAATTAAAAAAGCAATTCAAGAGGGAGCGCTAGATTTTATTGTAAAACCTTTTGCTAAAGAAAGATTAGTAAAAACCATTGAAAAGGTCAGTGAATTAAAATCGACACCTAACAAGCGGGAATTAACCCATGCACTATAAAGTTCTTATATCTTAATAGACATAACAAAAATAAACGATTACCTGTCATACTTAAATTTAACTAAAAGTCTCTAAATCCAAGATTTTATTGGACTTAAGAGACTTTTTAAATTGTCAGGCATGGAAAAATAACCAAATATATAATAAATAATGTGACAATATTTAACATAAAATGACACAAAAAGTTCACCTCATGACTATTAATTACCATATTTGTAAAAGCAAGTTGGTGTAAATTGAATGTTAAGATAATATTAATATGGTTCCTTTGGAGTAATTATTAGGGAGGTTAAAATGTGGCGAAAAGGAAGTTTGATCTCAAAATCATTAATTTGAAAAGCTTACGTGTAAAATTACTCTTATGGTTTATTCTGCTATCACTTGTGCCTTTATTAACTTACACAGTCTATAGTATCAACAAGTCTAAAGCCATGCTGGGGGATCAATTCGTTAGCCAAACACAACAGATATTAGAGACAAATCTTGACGATGTTTTAAAATCTCAGTTAGATGTGATGATCCAGCTATCACATAACTCTGTAATCACAGCAATGGACTACAATAAATCTGAACCATATTTTCATAAATTTATCAAAGATAACCCCCAGTACTCTCACCTATTAATCTGTGATCCCACCGGTACTGAAATTGCCCACTCGGAAGGGGCTCAGCATCATGGTGTAAATATAGCAGATAAAGAATACTTTTTTACTCCCTGGGAAACTGGCCAACCTGTTATTGCTGATGCTTCCTTTTCAAAGAGTACTGGAAGGAAGATTGTGGGTTTAGGAATTCCCTTATTTAATGAACAGGAGGAAAAGATAGGCGTGCTTGTTGGATTTATTAGGTTAGAATATATATCCGACAAGATAACTGAAAAGAAGGTAACTGATAATGGTTTTACCTTTATGTTAAATAAAGCTGGCGAGTACATAAGTCACCCTGATAAGGAAAAGCTTTTAACGGAGAATTTAGCTACCAGTGAAGAGTTAAGTGAAGATGACAAGAAATTAATTAGTCATATGATCAGCCTGCAAAGTGGAACGGACCAAATGTATCTTGATGGGAAAAGAATGATCGTCAACTATAAACCGGCCGGTATAAATGATTGGTCTATTGCTATGGTTAGTCCGGAGAATGAGGTTTATGCCCTGGCGGACAAGCTCAAGGCCGAAACAATAAAGGTTGTATTATTTGTATTAGTGGTAGTGATTGTGGTTGTTTTCTTTATAACTAACCAAATTATTAGGCCAATTAAGAAATATATTAAGATTGTTGAGGAAAAGGATTTTACCAGGGAAATTGCTAGTCGGGATGAATTAGGAGATAGCTTTAATAAATTAGCAACAAATCTAAAAAACCTATTTTCCTACATCAATAGCAGTGCAGGTAATTTAGCATATTCATCGGAAAGATTTAAGGAACTTTCGGAGAATTCCGCTGCCGCCACCGTTGATATGGCCGGCAGAGTTCAGAATATTGCTGAATCAGCCAATTCCCAACAAAATAAAATAAAAGACCTAGCTCAATTTATCAACAATCTGAACAACAATTTAACTACCATCACTGCTAATTTGGAAAATACAAAGTATAATTCCGATGAGGCCTATGCAACCGCCTTAACAGGTCAAGGGTTAGTTGAAAGAATGGTAGTATCCATTGATACCCTAAATCAAAAAACTAACCAAATTAATACAATAGTTGATACCATTAAGGGAATTGCTGAACAGACCAACCTATTAGCCCTCAATGCCGCCATAGAGGCAGCGAGAGCGGGGGAACAAGGCAAAGGCTTTGCGTGGTTGCTGATGAGGTTCGGAAACTGGCCTCTCAAAGTGCCGAGGCAACAAGCAGGATCAATGATTTGTTAGTACAGATCAAACACGACATGGAAGAAGTTGTTAGCATTGCAAATGCAACCGGCAGTTCTAATAATGTTGTAAAAGCCTTTGCAGATATCCTTGCCAAAACAAAGGTAGTAACCCAGAATATGATGGAGGTAGCTACTGATGCCCAAACAATTCAAAAGGAAAGTCAAAGGGCAAATAGTGAAATTATAAAAATCACAGAATTGGTAACCAGCACAACCGAGAGTGTAGAAACCATCGCAGCCTTTACGGAGGAACAATCTGCTTCTATCCAAGAGCTAACTAGCTCTGCCGAAGAGGTAAATCTAGTTACAAAGAATATTAAAGAAAAGATAAATCAATACAAATTTTAAATGTTGATATGCTCCCTTTATGGTAGACAGTTAAAATAATAAAACTGTTTAACTAAGGGGGCATTTTATATTGGGAAGGAAAATAATCGCAAATGTCGAATTAAATAATCAAGAAATCATGACAATTTGAAGGGGTGATTACTTTTGACTGAACATATAAATCAAGCTGCCAAAGCAGTTCAACGCCAATCCCAGTTGGCTTATTTAGATATTACTGAGCGGGAAGTTCAGCTAATGGTTAGTTATAAGGAGTTATTTACTAAAGAAGCTGACGGTGTAATAAATGAGTTTTATAAGCATATCCTAGGGTTTTCTTATCTAAAGGATATGATCAGTAAATTCAGCACCGTAGATAGACTGAAGGAAACTCAAAAGAGATACTTCATCTCCCTGTGCGATCCCGTTGATGATAAATATATTGAGGGAAGGCTGGCCATTGGTAAAAGGCATCAACAGATCGGCCTTTACCCAAAGTGGTACTTAGGTACATATCAGATATACACTAACCAAATCCAACGAATTTTAGCTGAACACCATGGTGGTTGCACTGATGTCTATACAGAGGCATTAATTGCTTTTATGAAGAAGCTAAACCTAGATATGCAGCTGGCCATCGAAAATTATATCTTAGATCAACTACAGCAACTAGTTTCTTTTCAGCAGGATATTGGCTCCGTGGCGGAAATCATCCACGATATCGCCGAGCAAACCAATATGCTCTCCCTCAATGCTTCCATTGAAGCTGCCAGGCTGGGATCATGGCCGCACATTTGCAGTGGTAGCTCAAGAGGTAAGAAAACTGGCTGAAAGATCTTCTAAGTCTGCAAAGGATATAGCCCAAATGGTGTCTTCAAACCAACAAGCCATTGAAAAGATGAAAAAATCCTCGGAAGAATAGCAAGGTGAAAATAGTAATTCAATATTAAATAATAGAACACCCGATAATTCCTTATATAAAAGGCATTTGGGTGTTTTTTATTTATAGGTAAAGTAGTTTTCTCTAGAAAAATAGGACGGTCAATATTTATGTCCGGAGACAAGTATCAAGAAGCACCCTGCTTAACATATAAAGAATATATAATAGATTATAAATTCTGTTTATTTGGACGCCTTCTCCCTAGGGGGGGCTGAGCCATTGATTAAATTAACAGGAAGGAATTATTTACTAATTTCCCTTTACAAAATAGCCAAGATGAGGCATATTTTATATTATGCCGGTTATGCGGGCAGGTAATGATCTTAGGATGATCCCGATGAATTGACATGGTTCGAGGAATGGATTAAAATTGAATTATTAAGAATATGTTAAGAAAACCTTTGTAAAAATTATTTAGGTAGCTATTGCTACATTTTTTTAACCTTTATTTGTGAAAATATCCACAGTTACCAGCGGAAGGGTGTGAGCGAAGTGTCTTGGCAAACAGCTATTCTCAGTATGATTGGTGGTATGGGTTTATTACTTTACGGCATGTATGTTCTAAGTGAAGGTTTACAAAAAATTGCAGGAAAAAAAACTTCGTGAAGCCCTATCTTCACTAACTAATAATAGATTAATTGGTATGGTACTAGGGGCCTTTGTAACAATATTATTCCAGAGCAGCACCGCTACAACCGTGGTATTGGTAAGCTTGACAAGTGCGTCAATTATTAGCCTGCGGCAAACCTTGGCCGTAATACTGGGTGCTGATATTGGCACCACTGTTACTGCTCAACTGATTGCATTAAAAGTTACTGAAATATCATTACCCGTTGTCGGCATTGGTGCGACAATTATCTTTTTTTCGAAAAGGCATAAGCACAAAAGGATCGGCCAAGTATTGATGGGTTTTGGCCTGCTGTTTTTGGGTCTAAAGATTATGTCCGATACCATGTATCCCTTAAGATGATCCTATGTTTGCCAAGGTTCTACTGCAGATGAGTGACAGCCCTCTTCTTGCTATGATTGTTGCTGCGGTATTCACCTTTTTGGTACACAGTAGTGCGGCAACCATTGGGATAATAATGTTGCTTTCCATGCAGCATATGATAACCCTTGAGCCTGCAATATTTATGCTGTTCGGAGCCAATGTAGGAACTGCTTTTACCGCCATATTATCAACCTTGGTTCATCTAGGGAATCCCAAAGGGTAGCTACCGCACACCTGCTTTTTAAGGCTGTGGGGGTAATACTTTTCTTACCCTTTGTGGGGCCACTGGCCGAATTAATGATGAAACTTACTTCTTCCCCGGGTTTTCAGGTGGCCAATGTTCACACACTATTTAATCTGGCAATTGCTGCCCTATTCGTTCCCTTTGTATCTCATTTTGCCAGGTTCCTAGAAATAATTGTTCCGGAAAAGAAAGAAGCCTCTGCGGATATTGCACCCAAGTATTTAGACGAAAGCTTGTTTTCTACACCTGAGGTAGCTATTGGCATGGCCTCCAAGGAAATAATGCATATATCTGATCACGTGACAGATATGACTAAGCAGGTATACCCATTGTTTAAGACCTACGATCCAGATCTAGCCGAACAAATACATCAAAAGGAAAATCATATTGATCTTCTCTCGACGGCCACAAATAAATATCTTACTCATTTGTTAAGGCAACCATTAACAAGGGATGAATTCAATAAGACCATGGGTTTAGTTCATATTGTTCGGGATTTTGAGTACATCGGAGATGTCATAGAAAAGAATATCCTTTATAAGGCAGAAAGTAAGTATGTCAACAATCTTGACTTTTCCACCGAGGGGCACACGGATATATATACCATGCACACAAAAATTGTAGAACTAACCCATATGGTAAACACCGCCTTGGCAACAAATAGCTGCGTTATGGCAGAGAGGGCAAAAACCCTGCAAGAAGATATTGTTGATCTGGAATTCAGGCTGAGAATGAGCATATTGCCAGGATGCAAAAGGGAGCCCATGAAACTGAGAATACCAGCTTTATTCATATGGATGTTATCAATGCCTATCTTAGAATAAGCGAACATCTAAGAAATATTGCTTTGGCCTTAACAGATGAAGTATCCTGTACCTGGCATGATGAGGCATTAATACTAACACCTCCCTCCGAGGTATGGGAGGCAAATGGAAATCAACATAAGTCAACAAAGGTGGAGAGCTAGTATTAATAAATATGGACCGGTGGGTTTAATCCCCAGCGGTCCTTTATTTTCTAATTAAAGTCAAAAATTATGGAACAAGCAACCAATTATATGGTATTATTTGGTAAGGGGGTTGAGATGGTGAATGAATCTGGTAGAAAAAAATCGCCAACTGTACCTGCCTGTCATAATAGTACAGAAATAAAGCTAGGCGGGAAGAAGATTACCTATTCCCTAAGGGAGAGCAGCAGGGCTAAAAGGGTTAACCTTAAAGTAAGTACAGAGAAGGGATTAGAGGTTGTAGTACCGGCTAATTATCCACATTCTAGAATTGAACCCCTGCTAAAGAACAACGAAAATTGGATTATTCAAAAACTGGATTCCCTGACTAAGGTTTCAAAACGAAGGAAGAACCGCTTTGGTCAAGACGGGCAGATTTTACCCTTCCTGGGCAGGAACTATCGTTTGGTAACCGTTTATCAGCAAGGTCCGCCTTTAGTAGAACTGGTGGGGGATAAAGTTGTTTTGATGCTGCCCCAGAAAGAATCGGGTAAGAAGACGGAGATTTTAGAGGCCTGGCTTAGGTACCAGGCCAAAGAAATAATAGCAAATAGGGTTGCTGAGTTTAAAAATAAACTGGGTGTTAATATCAATCAAATATTTATCAAGGATCAAAAAACCCGCTGGGGAAGCTGCTCAAGTCAAGGAAACCTAAATTTCAACTTTAGGATTATTATGGCACCTTTACCTGTACTTGATTATCTGGTGGTACATGAGTTAGCCCATTTAATAGAAATGAACCATTCAAAAAATTCTGGTCGTTGGTTGAAAGCCTTTGTCCAGAATATAAAAGGCACCGTCAATGGTTGAAAGAACATGGTCAAGAGCTAATGATAAGGGAGTAATCGCCGCTGATTACTCCCTTATTAGTCTTTAAAGGTTTACTTCCGCTAGTAATTTATCATTTTTGTCAGCTAAGCTTAAGGTGATAGCCTTATATTTTCCTTGTTCCAGTCTATAGGTGGTTTTTAATAAAGCCAGGGTATCAACATGGGATATACCAATAACCCTCTGAATAGAAATTATTTCTTTCGAATTGTCCCCGTCAGGATCCACAATACTATATTCGGCAATTGGGTCTACCCAGGTTCCAATGCCCGATAGCATTTCCTCCATTCCCTGGTAGCTTTTCTTATCCAACTGAATGGTAGATTTTAAACCTGTCGCAGTATCCTCGAAACTGGCATAATAATCGCCCAGGTATTTTACAATATACCTTTCATCTTCTAGATCTACGGGGTTTATTATACCAAAAATTCTTCCCAGCCTTCATCAGAAACTCTATAAACATTCAACCCCCTGGCACCGGCACTGCCACTTGACTGACGATATAATAGGACTTCATCTTTATTATCGCCGTCTAAATCCTGGAATTTGACCTCGGCAAATCCGTAAAGATTTTCCTCATGATCAAGCTTGACCATCTCAATTCCATCGACAACCAGTGACCAAGACAAGGGCATTCCGTCATCTGCCTGCTCGGCATATAGGATAATTTTATCCTTACTCTTGCTCCCGGGAAGCTGTCTTTCGATTGAGTTAAGGATTACCTTGTTACCTAATTCAGAATAAGTTTCTTGAAAGTTGGTATCTGTTTTTTGCAATAGGATTTCATTGTCCTGGGAGGCACATCCCGTAAACATAGTTATAGTGAACAAAGTAATCAATAGTATAAAGGTGGTCCTGCTCATGGCTGCTCTCCTTTTTAGAATGCTGTTAATGTGTTCTTTATACTAGACGGAGATTTTAGTAAAGTGTTTCACTAAACCTAGGGCTCATTTATTGGGAATTATAAACTTATTTTAGTTAATTGGTAAATAGTAGAGCCTAACTTAATAGCAAGGATTTATCAATTCAAAACACTTTTACAAAATAAATGCAGGAAGCCTGCAGTAGTTCTTTGTGCCCGTTCAAGGAGAATTTCAACGGTCTTTTCAATAGAAGTAATTTGAGCATTTTCCGAAACTGTGGGTAAATAGATTGACGAAAAAAATGCATTTTCCCTTACCCAATCACTTGCTGAATTAATAATTTTATAAATGCCGCAGGAATTAATTGCGAAGTCTTCATAGTGTTTGCGAGCCCAGTACTCAAAATATTGGTGTCCATTGAAAACAAGACCACTGGCATGATGGGGAACACAAAGGTCCTGCATAATATGGGTGGCTGCTCCCAGGTAAAAAATTGCCTGCTCACGATACCCCCTCCGCCACATCTCAACTGCTCGGTTGAAATAGGACTGACACTCTGTCGGTGCATCCGGGCCATTCCAAAGACCTGCACCTACATGGGGATTGTAATAGTGACTGATGTATTTAAAACCTGTATCACACCAGATGGCACCTTCGTTCAAGGAGTCAACGCCGGATTGTAACAACAAGGCCTCTTTTCGAAGACCATCTCTTTTCAAAATTCCTATGGCCTGTAGGTTGCAGAAACGGTGAGTGTTTCTTTTACGGGGAGGATTTATTACTGCTTTAATTGGCAGGGCTACATTTAACATTAGACGAGTACAGTTCCAGGTAGCCTGGGATAGAGTCATAGATATTCTCCTTAATTTAAAGCAGTGTTTTTCGAAGCAATTTTAATTGTTTCCAAATACATAAAGAATTATTAGAAATATTTACATCTTTATAGAACTTTAGGCAATAAGTGAAATAATTATCTAGTTTTTGCAGGAAAGTGGAAACTTTTGGCGAATTAAATTTATACGATATTAAGAAACGCCTAATTTCTTTTTGGGAAAACGGGGGAACCAATCTTTTGGGGGTGAACTACCTCGGTAGCGGGCTACTTTCGGTCCGAACCCGTCAGCTAACTCCGTAGGCGTAGAAAGCGGGGAAGTGTAGTTGACATTTAGCAAGCGCATCGGGACATGGGTGGTTTTAGTGTCTTTGCCATTAATACTACTGGCGAGTCCGGCAATGGCAGCCCAAGTAACAGTGGAAAAAGGAGATACCCTTTGGTCAATTGCAAATAAGAATGGTACCACAGTGGATGTACTTCAAAATTTAAATAATCTCAGTAGTACAAATCTGCAACCGGGCATGATTCTGGAGCTGCCTGAACAAGCAGCAAACCAGCAATCCTTTAGAACCCTTACTGAAGAGCAGAGACAAGAGCAAGAGCTGGCTTCCAGGGGAATAGTTGACAGAGCACAGGCAGTGTTGGAATATGCTAAAGAATATATTGGGGTAAGATATCGTTCCGGTGGGGATACACCGGCGGGGTTTGATTGTTCCGGTTATGTTAAGTATGTTTTTAAGAATTTTGGTATAGACCTAGTGCACACTGCAGCCGGACAATATAATTCAGGTACTATTATTAAAAAAGAAGAATTACAACCAGGTGATTTAGTATTTTTTAATACCGGTGGTAATGGGATAAACCATTCAGGTATTTATATCGGGGATAATAAATTTATTCATTCTTCTAGTTCCAGAGGAATTAGGATTGACTCAATGAATGACAACTATTGGGGACCTCGATATAGAGGCGCCAATAAAATACTTTAAGCAACAGTTAAACCTCAGGCTTCCTGAGGTTTAACTTATTCATTAAAACGATTAAAGGTAGATTATAGGGCTTATCCTCTGGATTTTTCTGAGATTGTCCAAAACCATATTTTGTAAGTTTGTGCCTTGCTTTTTAGTGTAGCTAAATTGGTTGGAAATATGGTAAACTCCATTAGTAATAAAAATTCAGGAGGATACTATGAAAAAATACACTATTTTGGTAGTCATGATGATCCTTTCTCTTATAGTAGTTGGGTGTGGAAACAGTAAAACTGATCAGGAGGCAGCACCTGTCCTAGTAGAACAAGAACCGTCTCCTGAAAGAGTTAAGGTTGTCCTGTATTTTGCTAATGAGCAGGCTGATGCCCTTGTACCTGTTGAAAGAGAAATTGACAAACCTAATGATATGGTGGTAGCACTCGTTAATGAGCTTGCTAAGCCTGATAAGCTGAACCCGGTGATACCGGAGGGAACAGAATTGATCTACTATCAAAAGGATGGAGATACCATTACCTTAAACTTTAATCAGGCTTTAGCTAATATGCAGGGTAGCACCGGGGAATTCATCGCTGTAAACGCTATTGTTAATACCATTACCCAATTGCCAGAATTTAATAAAGTGCAGTTACTGGTAGAGCGCAGCCCCTTAACAACAGGGCATGCTGTTTATGATAAGCCTTTGGCAAGGGACGAAAGTACCATTAATAAATAAATCACAGCCCTCTGGATGATTTTATCAGTCAGAGGGCTGGGCTATATTTATTTACTTGGATGAACGTTTTGCTAAAATGGTGGAGAGATAGTTTGGCTTAAGAGCTCCTGGCTTGTTAAATTGTAATGAATTGACTCTTCAGGGTGGCCGCACTTGCTGATCATCACGGCATTATCAGCGAGGTTATTAGTCTGGAGACTTTTAATGATTCCTGGGAAATCCTTTGAAACCTTCATTAAGACCACTGTGTCTGAAATAGCAAGGGCACGGTCTAAATCCTTTCGTTCACAGGTAGCCGGTACAATGGAGATTATATCATTGGTATCTGCAAGGGGAAACCCAAGCCTGCTGGCGGCTGCACAAAAGGACGTGATACCTGGAATTGTTTCTATCTGGGCAGCCTTTTTAGAAAGTAACCTGTATATATAAATATAGGTGCTGTAAAGCATTGGGTCACCAAGGGTTAGGAAGGCTACTTTTTTGCCTAGGTTTAATTGGTTTAATATCTCATTCGAGCTGCTTTCCCAGGCTGTATTTAAGGTTTCCTCCTCGTAAACCATGGGGAAAACCAGTTCCAATATCTCTGCATCAGGTTTTAAATAAGGTGAGGCAATATCCAATGCCAGACTTGACCCCTTTTTTTGAGTTCTTGGCCCTATCACCACATCAATATTTTTTAAGATATTTACAGCTTTAACTGTAATCAGCTCGGGGTCACCGGGACCTACACCAATGCCATATAAAATTCCTTTCATTTCAGCCTCCGATTATAAAAAATACCAAAAATCACTTGTCTTTGGAAATAATACCATTTATCCTCAAAGGTGTCCACGATTTAAGACAGAAGGGAATGAGAATTTTGCTAAGCTATTGCACGGTTTCCAAAGAGCTGTCGCTGAATTAATTATTAAAAATCTCGATTTATTGCCACTGTTAAACCCGTTCCGAACGAGGAGGAGGCCATGGATTTTATCCGGGCCGTTGGTAAACTCCATAGGGAAGCTACCCATAATGTCTATGCCTATCGAATTTCAGAAGATCAGGAAAAGTGCAGTGATGATGGTGAACCCAGTGGAACAGCGGGAAGGCCAGTTTTAAACGTTATTAGGGGCGAAAACTTACTAAGGGTAGCTCTGGTAGTTACCCGCTACTATGGTGGAGTGTTATTAGGGGCAGGGGGATTAGTCAGGGCCTATTCCCAGACCAGCACCTTAGGAATCGCAGAGGCTGGTTTAGTCACCAGGCGTTTAGCCCAAGCTTTTACTGTACAGTTTGACCTAAATTTGTTTGGTAGGGTGAAGAAGGCAATTGAAAAATCGGGTGCTAACATAATTGAGGTTTTAGTAACGGATCGGGCATTAATTAGAGCTCAAATATTATTAGAAGAATTTGAGGTATTAGCTGCAAAACTGGTGGAGTTGTCCTCAGGACGTGCAAATATTAACAAATTGGATCAGGAGTATATTTAAGACAAATTACTACCCTAGAAAAGCCCAAATTCCCGGAAAAGCCATTTTTGAAGGTTGCCGGGAATTAACTAGTTAAAGTACAATCTAGTAAGGTTATTGTCGAATATTCTTAAGTATGGGGTGTGTTATGAAAAGATTTGCTATATTGCCTATCCTGATGCTGATTTTGTCACTGTTATTTGCTGGACAGGTCCTGGCTAATGAAAATGATATACATGAACCTGCAGTTGAAAAGGAAGTAATCGTTCGGGCCAAGGTATTGAAGGTAATCGAAGGGCAAGAAATTGACCCGGTAATGGAAGGCTGGGTCCAGGATAAGGAGCAAATTCTGACCGTTAAAATGCTCAGCGGCGACTTTAAAGGTGAAGAATTGATACTCACTCATATGGTACCCGCCCAACTAGGCATGGCTGTAATAGTCAATCCTGGAGATGAGGTTGTATTATCCCTGATGGTTGATGAGGGAAAGATTACCGGTGCCTTTGTTTCGGATTTTGCCAGGGATAAGAAGCTTTATTATCTGACGGGTTTTTTGCGCTGATTATGATCGTAATTGGAGGGATAAAGGGGTTAAAATCGGTTATCTCACTGGGCGTAACCGGGGCGGGTATTTTTTATATCCTGCTGCCCATGTTGTTTAAGGGCTATGACCCTATCCTGTCCACCGTATTTGTAGCTGCTGTTTTGACCTCCTTCACCATGATTTTGGTGCATGGCTTTAATATTAAGACCTTTTCGGGCATCATTGGCACCACCAGCGGTGTTGTGGTAGCAGGTGTTTTAGCCATGCTGGTGGGTAAAGCTGCCAGACTGACAGGCTTCAGCAGTGAGGAAATGCAGATGCTGCTATATATTCCCCAACAGGTGGACTTTAATTTCCAGGGCTTGCTTTTCGCCGGAATGATTATTGGTGCTTTAGGGGCGGTAATGGATGTAGGAATTTCAGTAGCATCGGCCATTGAAGAAGTTAAAAGAGTAAATCCTTTGCTTAAAAAGAAGGAATTAGTTCAGGCAGGTATGAATGTGGGTAGAGATATAATGGGTACCATGGCTAATACTTTGATTTTGGCCTATACAGGTGGGGCCATTCCCCTTATATTAATTTTTATGGCCTATGAAATGCCCTTCTTAAAAATAATAAACCTGGATTTAATTGCCACAGAAATTGTTCGCGCTCTAACAGGCAGCATTGGCCTAATCTTAGCCATCCCCATTACCGCGGTTGTGGCTGGCATGCTGTTTACCAGGTTTGAAAAAAAAGATTCAACTAAATGAAAGCTAAAGCCGGAGATTAATTTTTGCTCTCCGGCTTTTTGATGCTCTATATTGTTAATTGTTTTGAAAGTCTTTTACACTCATAAAAGGCGTCATGGCTGCAGCCTAAACATCTTTCTGAATCGATATGCAGAAGGCATCGCTGATAGCTAATCCGGTCCGGGCATAGAAGTTTTGCTCACCTATTTTTTCATAAAGTCCAGATTTTCTGAGGATTTCTTTAGGTTGTTTTTTTAGTCCTGTGATAAGGACAAGACCCTTTTCTTTATGAAATGTCTCTACTATTTTCTCTAGGGCTACCTCTGCGGTGGCGTCTAATACGAAAACATTACCAAGTCTTAATATCAATAGCTTTGGTTTAGCTTTAATACATTGTGTTAAAGTTGTTTCAAAGGTTTCAACAGCCCCGAAGAATAGCGCTCCATTGATTGTATAGATACTTATTTGAGGGCAGTCATGATAAGGATTAACAACTTCAGGTGTTACCTTTTCCCTTAAATTACGGTTTGGTAACACCTTTTCTACAGAGAGGGTATCGCTCATGCGGTTAACAAATAATGCTGCCGCTAAAAGCAGGCCAAAGCCTACTGCCACGGTCAAATCTAACAATATGGTGAGGATAAAAGTTATTATTAATACCAAGGCATCACTTTTTGTAGTTTTTAATAGATGAAAAAAATTGTTTCTGTTCGCTCATATTCCAAGCCACCACCATTAAAATAGGCGCCATACTGGCCAAGGGTATACGTGAAACCAGGGGTGCCAATGTAAAGACTAAAAGGAGCACTGTCAAAGAATGAATGATTCCTGCCACGGGTGTTTTTCCACCGTTTTTGATATTCGTGGCTGTGCGGGCTATGGCGCCGGTGGCAGCAATACCTCCGAACATAGGGGTCACAATATTGGCGATTCCCTGGCCGACTAGCTCCTTATTACTATCATGTTTATGACCAGTCATCTCGTCGCTAACAACGCAGGATAGGAGGGACTCAATGCTTCCCAAAATTGCTATGGCCAGGGCAGGTCCTATCAGCAGGTTTATTCGGTCCATGGTAATCTGGGGCAGACGAATTTCGGGAAATGCTGTAGAAATTTCACCAAATTTGCTGCCAATGGTTTCCACAGAACCATTAAAAAAGAAAGTAGCAACCAGAGTCGAGGCTATAATTCCTAGGAAGGGACCTGGTAAAGCTGGAACTAATTTAGGACAGGTTATTAAAACCGCTAAACAAATAACAGATACAATAACGCTGGGCATATGGATTGTGTGTAAATGTTTACCGATTTCTGAAATGTTTTGCAGGAAATACTCATGCTTTAATACCCCTTGAAGCCCTAAAAAGGTATCAATTTGCCCGCAAAAATTATTACCGCTATGCCCGATGTAAAACCTACGGTTACAGGCCGGGGAATAAATTTAATTAATACTCCCAGTTTGGTTATGCCCATTAGCAATAGAATGATCCCGGAAAGAAAAGTTGCAATCAGTAAATTCTCATATCCATATAACAAAACAATGGAGAGCAAAATAGGTACAAAGGCACCGGTAGGACCGGCTATCTGAACCCGTGAACCGCCAAATAAGGCAACTATCAAGCCGGCAATAACGCTGGTATAAATACCATACTCAGGTTTTACCCCTGAAGCAATGGCAAAGGCAAGGGATAGGGGGATAGCTACAATACCTACAATTATGCCTGCAGTAATGTCTTTACGTAGTATAGCTGAATTGTAACCTTCCATCCGGCCAGAAAATTTGATTTTCAGTTTTGAAAGTCCATATTCTAGTTGCATCTGCTTATAGCCACCTATCATGTTTTTTAAAACGATGTGGTTCAGCTCTGCCTAAGGACCTTCGGGCATCATTTTATATACGCCTCACAATTTTTGTTTAAATTAACTAACTAGATTTTTAATACCATTATCATATACCTATCTAATTGGACGTGCAAACGAAAAGGTATTACCTCATACCTCATATTTAGGAGCAAATGTCATGAATATGACTAAAATCATTAATTTTCACCTGAAACAGTCTTTTTTTAATAAATAGGATAAAATGATGTATAGAAGTGCTTCATCAAAAAAGCCCGGACTTTATATAAAAGGAAGGGCTTCTTAAGAGCTAAGGATAATTTTACCTTATCAGCTTGTTTTGGTGTCTTTTAGAGAGATAAATATAGCCTGCTACCGCCAGGGCAAAGAGCAGCACACTGACCACCTGGGCGGCCCTTAAGGGACCGATCATGAGACTGTCTGTTCGCAGTCCTTCAATAAAGAATCTACCTACTGAATATAGGGCCAGGTAGATAGCAAAGAGATGACCATGAAAAACCTCCTTTTTACGACGGAACATTAGGACTGCAAAAACAAGGAAGTTCCACAGGGATTCATATAAGAAGGTTGGATGGCGGTAGGCACCATCAATATACATAGCCCAGGGCAGATTGGTCGGATATCCATAGGCCTCTTGATTAAAGAAGTTGCCCCAGCGGCCAATTGCCTGGCCTAAGGGAAAACTTGGTGCAACGATATCTGCTATTTGCCAGAAATATAAGCCCCGCACCCTACAATAAAAGTAGCCGAAAATAACAGCAGTAATTAAGCCGCCATGCAGGGCCAGACCACCATGCCAAATCATTGGTATTTCAATTAGATTTTGACTGTAGTAGTCCCAACGCATGATTACATAATATGCCCTGGCCCCAAGCCAGGAAATGGGTGCTCCGATAAGCACCATATCAATAATGTGGTCTTCCTTGACGCCAACACGGCGAGCTCCCTGATAGCTAGCCATGTACCAAGCAGGACGGCCACCATCATTAGGAAGCCATACCATCTAAGGGTAATTGGGCCCCAGGAAAAAATAAACGGACTTACTTCCAATTTGTTTCATCCTCTCCAGAATAATTAGCAATTTGATTTTCTACAAAGCTAAGTATTTCCAATCTATCTTTAAATATTGGAAATTCTAACATATATATATAAATTATTCTTTTAAGTAATAAAATCCTGCCGAAAAACCGACATTAAAGGCAATCCTTTTGTAGAAAGTAATTCCTTGTATTTCCAGATGTGGTAAGTATAATTTCACTGATTATATTAATTTTATTAAAAGATATCAGGTGAAAATATGTATCTACCCAGGATATGTTTGGCAGGAACACATAGTGGAGTGGGTAAGACCACCCTCGCTCTAGGTCTGCTGGCGGCCTTAGATTAAGGGGATTAAGTGTACAACCCTATAAAGTTGGACCTGACTACATTGATACAGGTTTACATAAGGTGGCTGCCGGGAAGGTTTCGCATAATTTAGATAGTTGGATGGGCTCCCCAGAAGCAATCCAAAGCCTATTCCAAAAGCACTCTGCCACCAGCGAGCTATCCCTAATAGAAGGCGTTATGGGGCTTTATGACGGAGCCAGGGGTCAAGGGGAGGTAGGAAGTACCGCCCAGGTTGCTAAGATATTGCGAACCCCCGTGATACTGGTGTTTTCCGCCAAGGGCTTGGCTAGAAGTGCTGCGGCACTGGTGGCAGGCTACCGGCATTTTGATCCCAATGTCAACCTGGTGGGGGTTATTGCCAACGGTGTGGGTAGCCAACGGCATATTGACTTTATTCAGGAAGTCATAGAAGGTGAATTGGGATTACCGCTGCTGGGCGCCTTAATAGAAGATAAGGCATAAGCATGCCTGCCCGCCAGTTGGGATTACTGCCTGCCGAAGAGAATAAAGACTTGCAACAGGCACTAATTAAGCTGGCAGCTAAGGTTGAGGACGAAATAAATATTGATAGATTAATCTCCTTAGCACAGGGAGCAGGGGATTTCCCTTTGGTGTATCCCGAAAATCCCCCTATTTTCAGAACCAGGGTCCCCGTAGGCGTGGCAAGGGATCAGGCATTTAATTTTTACTACCAGGACAGCCTGGACTACCTCAAGGAATTGGGTGCAGAAATACATTGGTTTAGTCCCTTGGAGGATTCACATTTACCCGCTAACATTAAGGTATCTATTTAGGCGGGGGATTTCCGGAAGAGTTTCTCCCTACCCTAGCAGCCAATAAAGCCATGTTGGCGGGTATTAAACAGGCTGCTGCCTATGGTATGCCCATCTATGCAGAATGCGGGGGGCTGATGTATCTATGCAAGGAGATACATTCCCAGAGCCAAGAGGTACATCCAGGGGTTGGCTTAGTTCCGGCAATGGCCGTAATGGGTAAAAAATTAGCAGGTCTTGGCTACGTCAAGGCTAAATTACTAAGAAAAAGTATCCTGGGGGATGCTGGATTGGAATTGCGGGGGCATGAATTTCATTGGTCTTCCATTTCGGAAATAGACGCTCGTCAAGCATTCACCCTAACAGGTGGAAGGGGGCAGGCTAATCGGTCCGATGGATATGTAGAGGGAAATATTTTAGCAACCTATGTGCATTTGCATTTTAGATATAATCCCAGGGCAGCAGAAAACTTCCTAACTGCATGTGCCCAATACCAAGGGCCGGAGAAAAATAATGGCCAATTTAAATAGCGAATTAAGAACCGGATATACAACCGGAAGCTGTGCTGCAGCCGCTGCAAAGGCTGCGGCCAGGTATTTGGTCAGTGGTGCCGAGTGCAGTGAGATAGCTATTTCTTTACCTAGGGGCGGTCAGGTTGAGTTAAAGATTGACCGTTTTGAAAGGGGCAGAGGCTTTTGTCGGGCCCATGTTACTAAAGATGCGGGTGATGATCGATGTTACCCATGGCCTATCCGTCATTGCTGAGGTTAGCCTCACAGCCGGAGAGATAATCCTGGACGGGGGTGCTGGTATCGGGCTAGTGACAAAGCCGGGTCTGTCAGTACCGATGGGTGAGCCGGCCATAAATCCTGTGCCAAGGCAAATGATTATTGAAGAGGTAAAAAAGAACTGCCTCACGGAGCGGGTGCCAAGATAATAATCAGCGTGCCCGGGGGTGAGGCCATCGCGGATAAAACCATGAATCCAAGGTTGGGATAGTGGGTGGAATATCTRWTTTGGGAACCGGAGGTCTGGTGAGGCCCATGTCAGAGGAAGCCTACCGTCACTCCCTTACACCCCAAATTGATCAGGCCCTAGCCTGGGCTATAGAACATTAGTATTAACTCCGGGACTCCTCGGTGTCAAAAAGGCTAAAGAACTAGGGATTCCCCCTGATGCCATAATAGAAACCAGCAATTTTATAGGCTTCATGCTGGAGGAATGTTCTAATAGGTCTGTTGAGGGAATTATGCTGCTGGGGCACCTTGGGAAAATGGTTAAGGTTGCAGCAGGGGTTTTCCATACCTTGGGGAAGCTGGCCGACGCCAGACGGGAGACCATAACAGCCTACGCAGCCTTGGAGGGAGCACCCCAGGAGGCAATTTTTAGTTTAATGAATATGAATACGGCAGAGGAAAGTGTAGAGATATTAGAGAGATATCAACTGACCAGGGTATTTGATCGGCTGGCTGCGGCAGCAAGTATAAGGCCTATAGGTATGTCCATGAAAAGTTTAAGGTTGGCACTGTTATGTATTCCCTAAATGGTCAAGTTGTGGGTCTGGACAATGGAGCCAAGGAGATGGGTGGTAAGCTGGGATGGAAAATATCATAACCATAGTAGGAGTTGGGCCTGGGGACCAGAATTTTTAACCAGGGCCGGAGCCAGGGCACTAGCCAAGGGGGAGATATTGATTGGTGCCCCTCGCCTGTTGGCGAGTTTCTTATCGCCGGGCCAGGAATCTTACCCCTTAGGTTCAGATTTGGAGGCGGCAACAGAATATATTAGGAGCAACTATCAAATTAAAAGGGTGGTTGTGCTGGTATCCGGTGATCCCGGATTCTACAGCCTAGCGGCTTTTATAAGGAATAGGTTTCCGGAGGAAGTTCTTGAGTTTATTCCAGGGATAAGTTCTATCCAATTAATGTTTGCTCGCCTAAAACAACCCTGGCAGGATGTGGCATTTATAAGCCGGCATGGGCGGCAGGACCAACGTTTGCTGGGGGTTCTTCAGGCAGGACTGGTGGCAGCAGTATTAACGGATAAGGTTAATACCCCCCAGGGATTAGCCGCTGAATTATTGGCTGGTGGCTGTTCCGATTTGCCGGTGTCAGTTGGATGCAATTTGTCCCTTGAGACAGAATACCTCTATAGGGGAAGTCTAAGCCAATTGAAGGACTATAATAAAATTCTTCTAAACTGTGTGGTGGTAATTGGTGTCTAAGGTAGAGTGGCCCTATAGGACCCCGGGTATACCTGATGACCTGTTTAAGCGGGTAAGCGGTGTGCCTATGACCAAGCTAGAGGTTAGAATTATATCAGTCTCCAGATTAAGATTATTCCCTGGAGCGGTGGTTTATGATGTTGGTGCAGGTACCGGCAGTATTTCTGTAGAGTGTGCCCTGCAGGTTCATCCCGGTACAGTTTATGCCTTGGAAAGGGACAGCCATGCTGATGAACTGCTGGAGGCAAACATTCGCAGGTTTGGCCTGAATAATGTGAAATTGGTCCCGGGTGACGCACCGGGCACCATGGAAAAACTCCCTCTGGCAGACAGAATATTTATTGGTGGACATGCTGGTTCCCTAAGGGAGATTTTAACCATGGCCAATGAAAAGCTAAAACCAGGTGGCTGGTTGGTCGCCAATGCAGTGACCTTGGAGACAGGACCCTTGTCCTTGAATTTCTAAAAAGTAAGGGGTATTTGCAGGTGGATGGTATAAGTGTAAGTGTTTCCAGGCTTAAACAAGCAGGTTTGTCTCATCTTTGGCAGGCACAAAATCCAGTGCAGGTAATATGCGGTCAGAAGCCCCTCTAGTATTAAGTCTAAAGGAATAGGACTGATAAAATGATCTATTTTGTGGGAGCGGGTCCCGGTGACCCGGAGTTGTTGACAGTTAAAGGACGAAGGCTGCTGGAACAGGCAGATTTAGTGCTCTATACAGGTTCACTGGTTCCTAAAGAGGTATTGGGCTGCTGCCGGGAAGAAGCTATAAAGCTGGATAGTGCCCCCCTGGTATTGAAGGAAATTATAAAACTAATAGCTGATGCTAGCCGGTCAGGCAAGCTTGTGGTGAGGCTCCACACGGGTGACCCAAGTCTCTATGGTGCCATTGGTGAGCAAATGGAAGAATTAGATAAATTATCACTGAACTATGAAATAGTGCCGGGTGTAAGCTCCTTCCTTGCGGCTGCGGCGGCAGTAAAAAGGGAATATACTGTGCCTGGTGCTTCCCAGACCGTTATAATTACCAGACTTTCAGGCCGTACGCCGGTGCCGGAAGAGCAGGTCCTGGGAAAATTAGCTACCCATGGGGCCTCCATGGCGATCTTTTTATCCGCCTCCATGGCCAGGCAGGTTCAGGAGGAACTTCTTGGGGGTTACTCACCCGATACTCCGGTGGCCGTTGTTGAAAAGGTCACCTGGCCTGGGGAAAGGCTGTTTTACGGAAGACTTGACGGATTGGCTGAGCTAATGGAGGAAGCGGGAATTACCCGTACAGCCTTGATCCTTGTAGGGGATTATCTTGCAAAAACGGTCGCTCCCTTCTATATGCCAGGAGTTTGCCCATGGCTACAGAGAAGGAGAATAGGATTGCGGTTTTTGCCCTCACCAGGGGCGGAGTTGAGCTTGGTGAAGCCCTAGGGAGGCTTTTTAGTGATATTCAACTGATGGTGCCCAGCCGCTTCAAAAGCCGGCAATTTGTTCAAGAAACTGTCTTTTTTGATGACTGGAACGGAGCTGTTCGGGAGGCCTTTAAAAAATACCGGCAGTTAGTATTTATAATGGCAACCGGCATTGTAGTACGCACCCTGGCCCCCCTTTTGGAGTCTAAGTATACAGACCCCGGGGTGGTGGTGTTAGACGAGAGGGGTAGCTTTGCCATAAGCCTTCTATCGGGGCATCTAGGCGGGGCTAATGATTTGGCCAATAAGTTATCCAGAGCATTGAAATGTACACCTGTTATAACAACCGCTACGGATGTAAATGGTGTAATAGCCTTAGATAGCCTAGCAGCGGATTTGGAGTGCCGGATTTATCCCCGGAGCCAACTAAAGGTTTTTAACAGGTTATTGGCTGAAGGGGAAAGAATACCCCTTTTTTCCCAGTGGCCCCTTAAGCATAATTTAGGTGAGGGTTTGAAATATATACCCGGCACTATGATTTCAAAGGAAGGGGTTGGAGTTTACATAACAAATAGACTTTTGCCGCCAGACAATGAGGCGAGGCTTATACTAAGGCCAAGGAACCTGGTGGCCGGTGTAGGCTGTCGTAAAGGGGTTAGCCGGGACTTAATTGTGTCTGCCTTGAAAAGGGCCTTTAGGCTGGGCGGGCTTAGTCTCCTATCATTGAAATGTCTTGCCTCAATTGATATAAAAATGAAGGAAATAGGACTCTGTCAGGGGGCTGAGTATTTTAAAGTCCCCCTGGTGCAGGTGGACAGAGAAAATATAGAAGAGCTGACCGGGCAATACACCCCGTCAGATTTTGTCAAGGAAATCATAGGAGTTGGTGGAGTATGCGAACCGGCATCAATGATAGCCAGTGGTATGGGAAAGATTGTAGTTCCCAAACAAAAATTAGGACCGGTGACAGTGGCCCTGGCCGAGGAAAAATTATGGTGGTGGGCTTAGGGCCTGGAGACAGGGAGAATATTACTCCGGAAGCATTAGATGCCATTAGGTCTGCCAGTGTTGTGGCTGGCTACCATACCTATATGCAGCTAATAGAGGACCTTTTAGCTGGTAAGGAACGGGTGGCAACCTCCATGCGGGGAGAAGTTGAGCGGGCCAATAAAGCGGTAGAAAAAGCCCTTCAAGGAGAGCTGGTTGCTGTGGTTAGCAGCGGCGATCCGGGCATATATGGGATGGCCGGTATTATTATCGAGGTGGCCCGGGGGAGGGTACCTGTTATGGTAATCCCGGGTGTTACCGCTGCATCTGCGGCTGCTGCAAGCCTTGGTGCCCCATTGATGAATGATTTTGCCTCCATTAGCCTTAGTGATTTGCTAACTCCCTGGGAAACAGTGCAAAAACGTATTGATTCCGCGGCAGCGGGAGATTTTGTGGTGGTTTTATACAATCCACGCAGTCACGGGCGTCCGGATCACATTAAGATAGCCAGGGAAATAATGTTGAAATATAAATCTCCGGCAACCCCGGTGGGTATTGTAAGAAAGGCCAGACGCGGCCATGAGGAAAGGGTTATAACCACCCTTCAGAATATGCTTGACTTTGAGATAGACATGCTGACCACGGTTATCGTCGGCAATAGTCAAACCAGGTAGAAGGGGAATTTATGTTAACCCCCAGGGGGTATCGTCTTTGATACTGGTATTGGCTGGCACCCAGGAGGGCAGAATAACTGCTGAGCTGCTCCAACAGAGCGGGTTTATGGTTAAGGTATCAACAGTCACCGGCTACGGTGCCGAACTGCTGAAAAAGCAAGGGGTAAATAATCTATTAACGGGGCAGCTAGATGAACAGGCTTTAATAAGACAACTTAGAGATGGAATTGAATTGCTGGTTGATGCTACCCACCCCTTTGCAGTGATTGGTTCTAAAACAGCTATTGCTGCAGCTAATGAGGTCGGTATTCCCTATCTCAGATTGGAAAGACCGAGGGAGTCCTTGCCTCAGGACCCACTGGTGATTTATGTGGAAAGCTTGGAGGAAAGTTTAATGGCTGCACATAATTTAGGTAAGAAGGTTTGGTTTTCAACCTTAGGAGGCAAAAATATGAGGCTTTTATATGAGGCAGCCAAAGGTTTCGGGGCTAGGCTTGTGGTTCGGGTACTGCCGGAACGACAGTCCCTAAATACCTGTTTTGAGTTGGATATAAAACCTTCAGAAATAATTGCCCTCCAGGGACCCTGCAGTCTTGAGGTAAATAAAGCACTATATGGGCAATATGGTGCTGAGGTAGTGCTAACCAAGGACAGTGGTTCTGCCGGTGGTGTCAAGGAAAAGGTACAAGCTGCCATTGAGTTAGGTATCCCTATTATAGTTTGGCAGCGGCCCAAGATTACATATCCACTGATGGTAAATACACCAGGGGAAGTTTGGCATATGCCAAAGAGAATTTAGGAGGAAGCTTGTGCAAGAGGGAGTAATCATACTGGGACATGGAAGCCGTCTACCGGAAGCTAACAAGGAAATCGAACAGATTGGACAAATGGTTGGGAAAAGGTTTGGCAGGGCGTTGATTGAAACCTGCTTTTTGCAGTTTGGGGAACCAGGCCTGCCCTTGGCCGTTGAGAGATTGGTTAATAAGGGTATTAAGAAAATAACGGTTGTGCCCCTTTTATTGGTAGTGGGAAGTCACATTGCCATTGATGTCCCTGAAATACTTAGTCAGCAGCGGAAGCTATACCCGGAAGTGAGCTTTTACCTAGCACCCCACCTTGGAGCGGACCCTCGCATCGTTGAGATAGTTTTGGAACGGATAAAACAAGGAAGTGAGCTGTTAAATTGAGCAATTACCAAGGAATTATTTGGAACCCCAGGGAGATTGAACAGGAAAGTATGCGGCAGGTGGAAGAGTTTTGTTTACGCCTGAACCTGGCTACAGGTGAGAGGGCGGTGGTGGGAAGAATAATTCATACAAGTGGAGATCCGGAACTGGGAAATCAGGTCTGCATTCATCCAAAGGCAATTGAAAGGGGTCTAGAAGCACTCAGGGGAGGCGCCCACATCTATACGGATGTAACCATGTTAAAGGCGGGTATTAACCAGCGTAAGCTAGCAGTATACGGAGGAGAAATACGCTGTGAAATATATAATCCAGAGGTTGCAGAGGAAGCCCGTGCAAGGGGCATAACCAGGGCGGCGGTGGCTATGGAGAAGTTTGGTAACGACCTTAATGGCCAGTTAGTAGCCATTGGCAACGCCCCAACGGCATTATTTAGATTACTTCAAATGATTGACCAGGGGCTTAGTCCAGCCCTGGTAATTGGGATGCCCGTTGGTTTTGTCGGAGCTGCCCAGTCTAAAGAAATGCTGATGAAAAGCCGAATACCCTATATCACAGTTTTGGGAACAAGGGGTGGCAGTCCTCTGGCGGCAGCAACCGTAAATGCCCTGTTATATTTGCAGGATTAATTATTTGGTTAATGAGGTTAGATTTTTAGGAGGTGTTCCCTTTGACCCAGGCAAAAACAATAATGATCCAGGGGACTTCTTCCCACGTAGGTAAAAGCTTACTATGTACCGCCCTTTGCCGGATATTTAAGCAGGAAGGCTATCGTGTCGCTCCCTTCAAAGCGCAAAATATGGCTCTCAATAGTTATGTGACACCTGATGGAGGAGAAATTGGCAGGGCCCAGGGGGCACAGCTGATGCTGCAGGAACTCCTGCTACGGTAAAGATGAATCCCATACTAATTAAGCCTAAACAGGATTTGCACGCCCAGATTATAGTTTTGGGCAAGCCCCTGGCAGATATGAGCGCCAGGGAATACAGGCAGAGCTTTCTGCCCGAGGCAGTAACCCTGGTGGAACAGTGTATTGACGAATTGAGAAACCAATATGAAATAGTTGTTATTGAAGGTGCAGGCAGTCCGGCGGAAGTAAATCTTAAAGATAGGGATATTGTCAATATGCGTACGGCCATGTTGGCTGATGCGCCGGTCATTCTGGCTGCTGATATCGATAGGGGTGGGGTCTTTGCATCCCTGGTGGGAACCTTGGAACTATTAGAACCTCACGAACGTCAGAGGGTAGTGGGCTTTATTATAAATAAGTTTCGGGGCGATTTTGAATTACTACGACCAGGACTTGAGTTTTTAGAAGAACGTACCGGCAGGCCGGTCCTAGGGGTTGTTCCCTACCTCCATAATCATGGCATTGAGCAGGAGGATTCAGTTTCCCTTTCAGAAAAGGTGGTAGGCCAAAGCGAAATAGATGTAGCAGTAATTAAACTGCCCCGGATATCTAATTTTACTGATTTTGACTCCCTCAGTTCATTTCCGGGAGTTTCCGTACGATATGTGGGTCCGGGAGATCAACTGGGAGTGCCTGATGCTGTAATTATTCCGGGCACTAAAAATACCATTGATGACTTATATTACCTTAAGGAAAAGGGTCTGGAACAGGAGATTGTGCCTTAGCCAAAGGGGAGCGGCCATAGTGGGCATTTGCGGTGGTTATCAAATGTTAGGTAAAATGCTCTATGACCCATGGGGGACTGAGGCGGCTAAGGGAAATTGTCCGGGACTTGGGCTTTTAGATATTTCCACCACCTTTTTGCCGAAAAGCAAACCCATCGCTGTAAGGCAATTATAGACCCTGGCAGTTTAAGCTGGCTAGATTCAAGCCATGCAGAAATACAGGGCTATGAGATACATACGGGACAAGTTGAGGTTGGGTCACAGGCTCAGCCGCTACTATGTATCCTTGAAAGATCAGGCGCAGAGGTTGAAATAACAGATGGGGCTGTACAGGGTGGCGGGAAGGTTTTTGGAACACATTTACACGGCCTTTTCGATAACCCCTCCCTTTTATCGGATTGGGTAAACTTCCTAAGACATAATAAAGGGTTACCAAGGGTTGAGTTTAAGAAGGGATCTACCAAGGAAGATAAATATGATAAGTTAGCTAACCAAGTGCGGGAACATTTAGACATGGAAAAACTATATAGAATTATGGGGCTGGGGGAATACACCCCATGAATTTATTAATTCCAGGGGCACTGCTGATTGACTTAATTATCGGAGATCCGAGGTGTATACCGCACCCGGTAATTATAATCGGTAAGCTGATAAGCCGATTGGAGAGATTCCTAAGATCTTGCTGCTACAGGGAGGGGATTAAAGGTAGGGGGAGCACTGCTGGTATTTACCGTTTGCTTATTAACATTTTCAGTTACCTGGGGTTTAATCTGGTTAGCTTTTAAATTACATTATTACCTGGGTATTGCCCTGCACCTGTGGCTTTTGTCCACCACCTTTGCAGTCAAAGGACTGGCTCAGCATGCCCTGGCAGTAGCTAAGCCGTTGAACGAAGGTAATCTATCCCAAGCCAGGGAAAAGCTTTCATTGATTGTTGGCAGAGATACGCAAAACCTAAATGAGCAGGAAATTGTCAGGGGTACAGTGGAAACGGTTGCAGAAAATACTGTGGACGGAATTATTGCACCCATATTCTATGCTGTTATCGGCGGAGCCCCCTGGCCATGACCTACAAGGCAGTTAACACCATGGACAGCATGCTGGGACATAAAAACTCAAAGTACATTAATCTAGGCTGGGCAGCGGCTAGGTTTGATGACCTTGCTAACTATCTGCCGGCTAGAATATCTGGACTTTTCTATATTATTTTATCCCCTGTTACACCGGAGGGTTTAAAGCAACCCTAAGGGCTATCATAAATGATGCTCCAAAACACCCAAGTCCTAACAGCGGCATTCCAGAGGCTGCTGTGGCAGGTTCCTTGGGGGTGCAGTTGGGCGGAACCAATTATTATCAGGGAGAGCTATCCAGAGAGCCTTTATGGGCGAGGAGATTTTTCAATTGGCAAGCTGTCATATAGAACAGGTACTTAAATTGACTTACGGAGTTACAGCTCTGGCACTTTTAGGGGCGTTTACAAAAAATTACTTTATCGGAGGATAAATTTATGTTAAACTCCCTAAGGTTGGCCATTAGTTTTTTAACTGTATTGCCATTTTATAACAAAGAAGTAGATAACCAGGAAATGGGTCGTTCTGTGTCGTATTATACTCTGGTGGGTTTACTTCTAGGCACCATTTCAGCGGGAGTATGCCTTGGGCTGAGGTACTTAGGACTCACCATAGCAGCCGATATTACAGCCATTGTAACAGTAATTATTCTAACCGGTGGTTTACACCTGGATGGCCTAATGGATACTGCAGATGGTGTTCTTAGTGGACGCAGCCGGGAGAGAAAACTGGAAATAATGAAGGACAGCAGAGTTGGAGCGATGGGGGTATTGGCCCTTGTTGTTGTAATGATGCTTAAGATAGCATTTTTGTTAGAAATCAATGGTGATTTAAAATTTATTGCCCTGATCTTAGCACCGACAGCAGGACGTTGGGCAATGGTCTTTGGAATTACCAGATATCCTTACGCCAGACCGTCAGGGGGGCTGGGAGTATGTACAAAACTAGCGGGAACGAAACAAATGTTGGTTGCCAGCTTTACCTTATTAGTGGCCGTGATAGGCTGATGGGCAGCATGGGGATTATACTGCTGGGATCGGTAGTTCTTGCCGCCTGGTTATTGACTAAATATATTAATAAGTGTTTAGGTGGTTTGACGGGAGATACCTACGGGGCCACCGGGGAGCTGATAGATACATGGACTTTATTAACTGTGCTAATGGTACAGCAATTAGCAAAGATGTAATACAATTTAAACAAGGTTTTGCTGCTGCTCCCGGGACCTGTGGGGAATTGGTACAGGGGGTAATCCGTGGTGAGCCGTTTCTTGTGTCCTGTCCGGTGGATTTGTGGAGTGAGGTAACGGTGGAATTAAGTTCCGAGGGAGACTCGGTTGCACATTTAGATAAGTCCTGCCGGGCCCTGCAACATTCCCTGGCCTATCTGGGGGTACGTGCCAACTGTGTTTCTATGACTAGGAAATCTCCTCTTCCTGAGGGAAAAGGGATGGCCAGCAGTACAGCAGATATCGCCGCCACCTGTTTGGCAACCGCCCGGGCCTGTGGTCGTGAACTGCCGCCGGAAGTGATTGCGGGATAGCTGCCAGGGTGGAACCCAGTGACGGTCAAATGTTTCCAGGTATCATGATGATAAATCACCTAACTGGGGAGCCAAAGAGATACCTGGGGCAGGCTCCCCCCTTAGAAATGGTTATAGCTGATCCGGGGGGGTCCATTGACTCGGTTCTATTCAATTGCCGTAGAGATCTGGCCAGTAAAAATTTTCAAAAGGAACCCATGGTAAGGCAGGCCTTGGAACTGGTTACCAGGGGATTGTTGACGGGGGATTGGGAGATGCTGGGCAGGGGCACAAGCATAAGTGCCCAGGCTAATCAGGTGCTTCTTCCTAAACAGCATCTTAGTCTATGGAGACAGTGGGCCTCAGAATTTCGGGCCCTGGGAGTCATTGTAGCCCATAGTGGAACAATTATGGGCATGTTAATGAGACCAGACGGGTTGGAACCAAGAGAAGTAGCACTTTATATCCAGCGAAAGAAGCCGGACTGGAAAGTATGGCATACGACACTGATTAACGGTGGCCTTCGCTAAAGGGGAGAATGCTGTGGGAGAACAACAGCATGGTGGAAATGTATGGAAGGCAGCAGAATATTATGGGGTAAAATTTGAGGATCTTTTGGATTTTAGTGCCAACATTAACCCCCTGGGGCCTTCACCTTTGATTTATGGGCCATAAAAAGGGCCACTGGAATTATAAAATATTACCCTGAGCCCCAGGCTTGTACCTTTAGGGAGAGATTAGGGGAATTAATTGGGTTTCCCAGGGATGCCATCCTGGTTGGCAATGGAGCGGCAGAAATAATATACGCACTGGGAAGGGTGCTTAAGCCTGGTAGATTAGTGTTGCCGGTACCTACCTTTAGTGAATATTCCCAGGGTATTAGGAAGGGACAATTATATCAAGTTCCCCTGTCAAGGAAAATAACTTTATGGTAGATACCCGGCAGTTGGCGGAGATTGTTCAAACAGGAGATCTGGTGGTGATCTGTAATCCCAATAATCCCACTGGGCAGCTGGTTGATAGAAACAACCTTATAGCATTGTCTGAAAGGATTCGTGATGTGGGAGCCTCGTTGTTAATTGATGAGGCCTTTATGGATTTTGTGGTTCCTGAACAATCTTTATTGGAAGAAGTAAAGCAAAACTCAAGTCTTTTTGTTTTGAGATCCTTAACAAAAATATTTGCCATACCTGGATTAAGATTAGGATACTTGGTGGCAAATTCGAATATGATTAAGCTTCTGACCGAAGTACTTCCACCCTGGCGCGTAAATATTATAGCCCAGGAAGCTGGCTTGGCTTCCCTTGCGGATCAACAATATCTTAATAGCACCTTAGAATTGATTAGCAGTCAGAAGGAATACCTATACCATGGTCTAAAGTCAATTCCTGGCCTGTACCCCTTTCACCCTAAAGCAAATTTCATCCTTATCGATGCCTCGGAGAGTGGTCTGACAGGGAAAGAAATTCAGAGCCTGCTTGGACCCCGGGGAATTCTTATCAGACAGTGTGA
Organism: Desulforamulus aquiferis; assembly: GCA_004143605.1. Lineage (GTDB taxonomy): Bacteria > Bacillota > Desulfotomaculia > Desulfotomaculales > Desulfotomaculaceae > Desulfotomaculum > Desulfotomaculum aquiferis. The sequence continues at coordinate 57,453 of AWVY01000008.1, read as the reverse complement.
TAACTTTAGTGGTCTAGGACCAAACTATTTTAGGGTTGCTGTGAGAACCGAGAGGGAAAACAAAATATTAATAAATAATCTCAAAGGATTTATTACTCCTTCCCGATAAATTCAAAACCATTGGGCTAATAAGTTATTGTGATAAGCTGGAATTTAATTCCCTGGAGTTTAAATCTTCAGGGAATTATTATTTTTTTGACCCATGGATAAAACCTAAGAATTTTATTATTTTTTTATTCTCAGGGAATGATATGTTCAAGAAGTTGGCTAAACTCCTCTCATATGGTAAAGTTTATGAGAAACATCATTGAGAAACTTGTTAGGAGTGTGGAACTTGGCGGTAAAACACAGGGAAGAACTCAAAGTTATCATCTTGAATGAATTGCCCGAAAATAGGCCGGTAAAGCTTATAGATTTAGTATTAAAATTAAAGGTTAATCCTAATAATCTACTGGCGGCACTTCAATCCCTTGTGGCTAATCGTCAGTTGAGGGTTGCCAGGCTAAAAGGGGAAAGCGGAGAAGAAGTATGGCTTGCCGGCAATGAAGTTGCGGAAGAAAACCTAACTGCTGTGGGTGAGGGAACTTGGGGCTATCAACCCCAATTAGTGGCAGTAAGACAGCGGCAGCTGTCAACCTTGCTGGGTGATGATGCTAAGGGAAGAATACTTAGACTGCTGGGAGATGGCCACCCCCGTAATCTGGCAGAAATTAAGCTGGAAATGGGAGACGAGGAAGTGCCCTCCTTGTCAAGCATGGCACAGATAATAGAATTACCTGATGGGAGATATACTTAGGACCTCCACGGCAGGTCAGGCCGAACTTGATCGACGCAGGCTGGAGCAAAAAAAGGCTAAGGAGCAGCTTGAACAGCAGGATAGAAGGCTTAAAGATATATTTAAGGATGGGAAATCTCTGAGTCCAAAGGAACTGGAAGAAAACCTGGGAGGTAAACTTCTAGCCCAGGTAAAGTCGCCGGTTCTAAGACTGATAAATGGTCATTATGCCCTTGCCGACAGTAAGGCAGCCTGGAAGATGTTAGGAGCTATTTGGCCAAAACAGGGCCGCTGGCCTTTGAGGATTTTATTAGAAAGTTTAAAGTCCATAGTACCCTGGTAGGAAATTTGCGGGCGGGAAAAGAAATATCGGAATTTATTCTTTTACCAGACGACAGGGTAACTGTTTCAGAGAGCCCCGAAGGCCAGCTTGAGTTAGCCCGCCGTGAGGCTGGTGTTGGTTTAAAGGAAAAAATTGAGCAAACCTACCGTGAAAAGCCTTTTTTTAATCTTGGGCAGGTTGTTGAGACACCTGAGCAAAGGGAGGTTGCCTCGGAAATTATTAAAGGTGACGGGGCCTTCAGGATTAATATTAATGGAGTTGGTCTTTGGACTTCTCCCTATCCACACCCTATAAAGGTGATTGTACAGGAATTGAAGAGGCTTACAGGCTTACATTTAGAGGCTGACCAGATACAAGACACTGTTCCCCTTACCTGGATTGCTAATCGTTCTATGACGGTGGCCGAGGCGGCTGATAGATTAAGACTTTCTGAAGGAGATATTTTAAATCTGTGTGAGCTGGAGGAATTGACCTATTTTAGATTAGCCGGAGGTACAAGGCTCTGGCGGCATGAGGTTCATGATATCAAATATAGGCCTGATCTTAATAAATTAGTAAAGAAGGCTGCTAAGCTGACCACCCTGGAAGCGGCGGATCTTCTTGATACTACTCCAGAACGTATCAGAAGGCTGGTCAGGGAAGGTTATGTTAATTCCGTGGGTGAGATAGATACAGGCTCTGGTAAAATGGGCATTTTAGTTCGCCGGGGGATATTCAAGCTATCAAGGATAAATTTCCCGGCATTGAGCATGAATGGGCTTTGGGAGCGAAGCAAAAAAGGGAAAGTCCAGCAAACCTACAACGCAAGGAAAAGCCCCCCTTGGGCAAGAAGAGGCCCAGAAGGCTGTTACACCACCACCTCTACCAGGTGGGCCGGTGGAACTGGATAGTTTCCAGCAGAAAGCCGTTACTGCAGTATTGGCAGGTAAAAATGTACTTGTAGCAGCACCAACAGGTACAGGTAAAACAGTTATTGCCGAGAGGCTGATAGAAGTAGTTATTGAGCGTGGCAAAGCGGCAGTTTATACCTCACCCCTAAAGGCCCTTAGCAACCAAAAATTTGTTGATTTCCGCAAAGTATTTGGGGATGATATGGTTGGATTGGTTACTGGAGACATATCCATTAATCCCTATGCACCTTTGCTTATTATGACTACTGAGATTTTCCGCAATAGGTGCTTTTCTGAGCCAGAGGGGCTAGATGATGTGGCCTGTGTTGTTTTCGATGAAATCCATTATCTGGATGATCCAGAGAGGGGCACGGCCTGGGAAGAGAGCATAATTTTTGCCCCGCCCCATGTAAAATTTTTAGGGTTATCGGCCACCGTTCCCAATATTCAGGAAATAGCAGATTGGATGGGGGAGGTTAGGGGCGAAAAGGTTGAGGTTGTTGTGGAAACTAACCGTGCAGTTCCCCTGGCTATTAACTGGCTTACAACCGAAGGCAGCATTCTTGATGAAGATGAGCCAAGGAATATATAGAAGAGGCCACCAAGAGAAGGATACAAGAAAGAAAGGCTGAAAAACAGGCAGCCAGGGAAGAAGAATTTAACAAAAGAGAGCGGAGGTGGGGACGTGGAGCGCGCAGAAGCAGAAAATCCTTCAGTGGCAATTGAGGCGGTTCAAGACCACCTGCCGGCCTTGTATTTTGTTTTTGGCAGAATTAGGACTGAGGAATTGGCATCTGAGGTAGGCCGAGAATGGGATTTCCTATTTCATGATGAAAAGGAAAAGGTCCTAAAGGCTATAACTGATACTGAAAAGGAACACCCAGATATTTTTCAGCGTGGGCATCGTAGAATGCTGAGGAAGCTCTTACAGCAGGGTATCGGCTACCATCATGCGGGAATTTCGCCCATCTTGAAAACTTGGTGGAGAGGCTTTATGAAAACCGCTTACTCTGGGTACTTTTCTGTACAGAACCTTTGCCGCGGGGGTAAACTTTCCGGCAGCAACCACATTATTTCACTCCTGTCGGAAGTGGGACGGCAAGGAATTCCGAACATTGATGAATAGGGAGTTCTTTCAGATGGCTGGTCGGGCTGGCCGCCGGGGTTTTGACCGTGTTGGCCATGTTTATATCAAAATAGATGAAAAATTTGCCGAACAAACTGGTTTCTTTGATGAGGGAGAAGTGGAATCTGTCTATGGGCGGCTGGCCATTTCACCTAATACTGTACTGAGTCTCCTTAAGTGGAAAACAGATGAAGAAATTGACAGATTTCTAACCCAAAACTTTTCAGCCTATCAGGAAAGACGTGCTGAGCGGGAAATCATGGGGCTGCTGGATAGTATAAATCAGCAGTATGAGCAGGCGAAGGGATATTTTGCGAGCAACAGGGTCACCCATCCTGTCCTTTACAAAGAAGAAAACTGATCCGTGAGCAAAAGATTGAGATCCTCAAAATATAAGAACCGACCTGGTTCAAGGGAACGGGTAGATGAGATAAGAAATATTTTGGCTGGGCAGCAAACTCAGCGCTGCCTGCACGAAGTTTGTGCAGATGCACGGGATGAGATAGAAGCCTGGGTTATCAAAGGGCAGGTCTAATGGGACAGGTTAATGCAATTAAACAGCAATCAGAGAAATATATCTATGAGTACAGAGCTGTGAAGAGTGTTTTAGAGAGGCTAGGATATATTAAGGAGCGGGAATTTTTCCCCAGGGGTAATTTTGCCCTTGAACTACATGTCCAGGAGATCTTGGTGACAGAGCTGGCCTTTTCCGGTATGCTTGAGGATTTACCACCCGAGGAGGTGGCGGGAATACTGGCCGGAGTAGATTATATACCAGGACGACGTGAATTTGTGCCTGCTCCGCCCTATGATCCTACCCCGGTTCATGAGCTTAGGAGCAACTGTTGGAAGCGGAGGTCCCTCCCAACTTCGTTGTTTGGTCCGGCACGCCTGGATTTGTTGCCCATGCCTGGTACACTGGAAAAAGTATAGATTATCTACTGGAGAACACCAGCCTTCAGGAGGGTGATATAGTTTCCATCATCAGAAGGCTAATTGATTTGCTCAGGCAAATTGATGATGCAAGTCACAACAATCCGCATCTTCGGGAAAGGGTAAGGGAGATCCGCCGGGTTATTGACCGGGACGAAGTAGCGGTGGTGTTCTAATGGAATTGTCTAGGTAGGTGGCTTTGTAAAAGCGTTGTTTTGGCCAATTGCCGAGTTTTCAACAAATAGGATGGGGCATCCAACATGGCCCCATCCTATTGACGTTTTATTTAACACTAAACTCAGCATTTACTACCGCCGTAATTTCTTTATCTAAGGATGAAGTGTCGTTAAAACCATAATCTGAGACTTCATTTGAATTAACAGGTGTTATTTGAAATACTCCCATTCGGGCTGACCTCAGGTGACCTATTTGGCTTCCGGTGCTGGAAGCCATTTTTTCTGCCTTAGTTTGGCATCCTTGGTAGCCTCTGCCAGCATATCAATCTTTAAGTCATTAAGCTTGGTATAAAAATATTGGGGTGTCATGGATTCAAAGAATACTCCCTGCTCAATAAGCTCCGTAGCCTCCCTGGCTATGGCTGAAATTTTTTCAACGTCAGAAGAGCGAATTTCAATGCTCTGGGAAAGTCTGTAGCTGGATATTTGCCCGGTACTCATGCCATTTGGGCTGTAGATATACTGGGGCATGGTGTAAATTGAAGATACAACGATGGATTCTTCAGGGATTCCCTTACTAACTAGATAAGACTTAACTTTACCTAAATCAGTCTTTAGGCTGCTATAAGCATCCGGTAATTGACTTGATTCCTGGTAAAAGGAGCCCTGCCAGAGGGCTAAATCGGATCTGATTTGTTGTTTGGCAGAGCCGGTAACCACGATTGAGGATTTGCTTGAGGCGTAATCACCTAATGGCTTTGACATGACCAATGAGCAAATAATCAATGCTACGGCCAAAATTGCTGCGGCTACTATGAGGTACGCATTTTTACTATACTTTTCCAAAGAAACTCCTCCCGAATACCATATTTCTTAAGTTAAATATATGAAAATATCACCTCCTAATACTTATAGTACCATTAAGACATAATTTAGGTATTTTTGTAACGTGTTTGATAAAAAATAATATTATTACCATTGGCTAGTTATTTGATGAATAATAGTTGATATAAAACTATCGGTAATTATCTTTTAGACAAACCATATCAGATAGTATTTGTTTAGTTGTCATATGACTAATAAAAACGTTACTATAGACTGCGTAAAGAGGAAGGACAAACGTCCAAAAAATGTTTTAAAAGAAAGGGGAATTCTATGAAATCCGTATTAAAGATTTTCACAGGAATGATGGCCGGTGCATTTGCATTAATGCTGGCACTGGTTGGTCCAGGAGCAGCGAAGGCAGAGGCTTATACAAATTATACCAGCTATACCAGCTACAGCAACTCCAGCAACTACAGTAACTACAGTAACTACACCAGTTACAACTACAGTAATACAAGTAGAACAACTACAACCCCAAGCTACAGTAATTACAATACACCAAATTATACTAACTATACTGTATACAGAAACACCAGTACACCAACCCAAACTACAAAGCCAACCCAGACTGTACCTAGCCAGCAAACTACCACACCCTCTCAGAGTTCCAGCGGTGTTATTACCGCCGAGGAGCAGGCTATGCTGAACCTAATTAACAAAGAGCGTGCAGCTGCAGGTCTCCAGCCCTTAACAACTGATGCTAAACTGACCCAACTTGCCCGTATGAAAGCCCAGGATATGATTGACAATAACTACTTTGCTCACCAGTCACCCACCTACGGTTCACCCTTTGATATGATGAAAAATAACGGTGTAACCTATCGCTTTGCTGGTGAGAACCTGGCAGGGGCAAATGATGTAAATACTGCACACAAGAACCTGATGAATTCTCCCAGTCATAAAGCCAATATCTTGAAGGCGGAATATACTAAAGTTGGTATTGGCGTGGTAGGCGGCGGACAATACGGCAAGATGTATGTTCAACTATATAATGGCTAAGTAAGAAAAAGACACTCATCTTTTTAGGTGAGTGTCTCTTGATCTAACTCTTATTGTAGGTTTGCTTCTTTATTTAACAATTTAAGCATATAAGCGGAAGCAGTCATTTTAGCGTTCAGTACATCGGGTGACTGCTTTTCAATTACTTGCATCTGTTGCTGCAAAGTACAGCCTTCCCTTGCGCATATGAATAATTCATCACTTATCGTCTGCATGCTCTCGGGCTTTGTGGCAAAGCTAATGGCAGAAGAAAGGACATCCCTCATTACTCGATGTTGGGCTGATATATCAAGGTCTACAGGTAATTTGACATCAAGACCTCTGTAGATATCGATCAAGGCAACGAGGATATATTGCTCCAGGGAAGGTTTTTGGTTAGTAACCATTTTATACCTCCAACTAATAATTTATTGGTGAAATGTGAATTATTTATTGCTCTGCTATTGCATCCGGGGGAAGCTTGACCTCGATAACTGAATTATAGTCTTTATAGGTGAAATTAAAGCTATTCATCAGGGTTTTATAAGGATTTGTTTCATCCTCAAAGGTCTCTTTAAAGTTAATCACCGTAAAGGCACTTATATTATTGGTAAGATAAGATTTTTTGTCAATTAGTGTTCTTCCCACCATACTAATGCCATTTACCATGTCCATTGATTTTGCCATATTATCCGTCAATTCCGGGGCAAGCCCGGCAGGGCTTCCCGCAAGATTTACTAAAGTAGCTAAACTTGGTATATTTCCATAAAAGGCAAGGTCATAATAGGTGAAATCCCCAATGGTTTTCTCGCCAACAAGCCGGTAGTTGAAATATTTATCTAATTCCTTAGGTAATTGCATTGTGCCTGATTGTTGTTTAAGTAACTCTTTGATATCCGTCTCGCTAGGTACGGATACCCACTGGCTGCGCCTGTTTTGGGATCCTTTAGCTTCATGTGAATGCCATCAGCCAAGAGGTATTGCTCCATTTCTACCGGGGGAGTTTGCTCCGGAAGTCCGGACATGTTCATAATTAACTTTTGGCTAAGGCCTTGCTCCTGATTCATTTCAATAGTTACGTTGGAACGAACCTGAACGGTCTCAGGGGGCATAGCCTGGGAAAAGTTAGGATTACCTTCCACGCTCATAATCATGTTACCTGTCACTCGCATGGTTTTAATATTAGTATGGGCAGCTTGGCTCTTTTTATATAGCTCCTCGGCCTCAAGGGATGTACCAAATACTTTGTTCAAAAGGGAGGCTCCTTCAATTGGAGTCATTACCTTTTCAGGACTAATGGGTGTGTTTAGGATACCTTCTTTTATTAGCCAGCTATAGGGTATTTTTGCCCAGTGGTCGGGTGCAGGAGCCGGAAGGGGACCCGGAGCTTCAAGCCCCGGCAGGCCAAGGACCCGTGAGATTAATGCTACTGCCTGGGCCTGGGTAATCGGTTCGTTAGGGTAGATGGTGTCACCACTGGAATGGTTTATAATTCCAGCCGCCAGAGCAGCTTTTATGTCCTCTGCATACCAGGCACCAGTGGAAACATCTAGGGGCATGTATACGGTTTTAGCAGGTACAGGAATATTGGCAGCAGTTACCAGCATAGAAACAAACTCTGCCCGGGTTAACTGTTCACCCGGTTCCGGGAGTTTTTCCAGTAAGGATTGCTGCATATTACCAGCCCAGGCAGTTGAAGCAAATATTAGGCTTATCAATATAATAGCAACATACGATAAAATTTTTCGATGATACATAAAGACCCTCCCTGTATAATAATTTACATAAATTCCCACCCAAATAATAGGTATCAATTTAATTTTAACAGAAAACATATATAATTGTTGAATTATTTAGTCTAATTTTCACTTATAAAGGGCAAACTAACAAACAATTTGGAAAGGGGTCTTTAAAATTGACATTACCAAAGGGTATGCGTTCTATTCTGGCTTACTTTCCCTCCAGTACCAAGGCTCAAGCAGCTGTTGATGAGATAAAGGAGATTGGAATCACGGATATAAGCCTAGATAGAATTTCCAGGTATGGTATAACTAATGATTCCCATCTAAATAATCCTCTGAATGATGCGGAAACCATAACTGGTCTCACTTTGTTTTCTGAGAATCAAGATAGGTTTTCAAATTCTGATGCTAGAATTTTAAGGGCTGCGGACCCATCGGTAAGTGGTATGGCTGCACATGATTACGGCGTTGCAGGAGGTAAGGCTTTCCTGGTTACAGTAGTAACCACCGATGAGTTAGGCGAAAGAGCTGCCAGGTGCTAAATAAGCATGGGGGGGCGCTATAAGCTCTTCTAAAATGGGGGTGTCAAGATGATAGAAAACCGATTTAGGAGATTGGTGGAGGTAACTGCTCCTAGGGGAGAAAATACCGGTATTACTTTTTCAGACCAACAAATTAAGGCTGTTAAGTCGGGCTATCTATCAAGTTACGATGAGGTCCTGGATTTGCTGGACGAATATGACATCACTGTACAGAAGGGTAAATACAAGTGGAAGAACCGCTGATAAAGCGGTTCTTCTTAGTACAAGAAAAATTTATTGCCAAAAATACTGCTTTAACTAATAACTTTTGGTTAAAATTAGGGTAAGGTTTTTGCCCGGAGGTGTTTACGTGAAAAAGGTAGTAAGTGTTAGTCTCGGTTCATCAAAAAGAGATCATACAGTTAATGTGGAACTTCTTGGTCAAAGGTTTGAGATAAGTAGAAGGGGGACCGATGGGGACATCAATAAGGCTATAGCCATGCTCCAGGAATTAGACGGAATGGTAGATGCCATCGGCTTGGGCGGGATTGATGTTTATCTATATGCTGGGAACAACAGGTATGTTATTCATGACGGCTTGCGTTTAATGCAATCAGTCAAAGTCACTCCGGTTGTTGATGGTAGTGGTCTAAAAAATACTCTAGAAAGGGAAGTTGTTAGACATCTTGTGCAACAAGGATTGATTAAGCAGGAGACTAAGGTATTAATGGTCAGTGCCATGGATCGTTTCGGGATGGCTGAAGCTTTGACAAAAATAGGTTGCCGCATAACCTTTGGCGATTTGATATTTTCTTTAGGTATCCGCTACCCAATATATTCCCTGGAAAAATTAAAGAGTATAGCCAATAAATTGATGCCAATAGTTTCAAGGCTTCCCTTTCAAATTATTTATCCCACCGGAGCCAAACAGGATAAGCATAATTCAGCAAAGTCAGCTAAATTTGCTAAATATTATCAGGATGCAGAAGTGATAGCCGGAGACTATCATTTGATCAGAAAGCATTTGCCAGGCAAAATGAACGGACAAATAATAATAACTAATACAACCACTGAATCAGACGTGAAGTTACTTAAGGAGCGGGGGGCCGGGGTTTTAGTAACCACCACGCCGGAGTTTCATGGACGAACCTTTGGCACCAACGTTATGGAAGCGGTTTTTGTGTCTATGTTAGGGAAAAAATGGGGTGATATTACCCAGGAGGATTACAAGCAGTTATTACGGCAGCTAGATTGGAGCCAAAGATTACCAGATATAAAGAGGAAGTATTTGAGTCAAATCGGCAAGCAATAATAGTTAATTAATACTGGGGGTCTGGCATAAGCCGGACCTTTGGATTTTCTGATAATACTATAGCCCAAGTGCTTTATATACTTCCTGATCAACACAGTTATCCATTGGCAGCCCGTGTGCTTTACGAAATTCTTTAATGGCAGTCTCAAGACCGTGACCAAAAATACCGTCAAGATCCTGCTCGTAGTAACCTAATCTCTTCAATGTTCGCTGGACTTCATAAACGTCAGAACCACGATCACCCCGGACAAGACGTCCATGGGATTGGCCGGGTACACCAAAAGGACTTCCTATTATATAAACAGGAGTGTTTCTAGGTACCCAAGGATAAAGCTGTTCCACACTGGTATTATGCATACGTATGMRCCATGGCTGGCATAGCTTCCGATAGAAAAGGGTTTGTTAGTTCCATGAATGCCATATTTGCCCCAAGGCACATTAAGCCCCAGCCACCTAGTTCCAAAGCCAGTCCCCCAATTTGTTGCCTTATGCACCACCTTCCAGGTTCCAACGGGTGATGGAGTGGAGGGTTTGCCACAGGCAATATTAAATTGTTTATATGGTTGTCCGTCAGAAAAAATAGTGAGTTTTCTTTTTGTTGTATCAACGATGATAGCTATTTCACCAGTGGGTGGTGGGATTTTTTCAGTTTTAGTTACCGGGTGTTCCACTTGTAAAGCAAGATTATGCCATGTCTCTATATTCACGACACCATCAGGGATAAGGTTGTTTTTCGATTGAAAACTTTTAACGGAAGTTTGGGTCATGGGGCCATATACCCCGGTAATAGGCCCATTATAATAGTTTAATGCCTGTAACTCCAATTGCAGAGTAGTTACATCTTCTCCTTGCATGGGCGGATTGCTGGGAATTAGAACTCGATCAATATCTTCATTGAAGGGGCAGCAGTGAAAATCAACTTCATTTGCACCGGAAGGGTGAATTGGCAACATCATAAAAATGGCAATAAAAGCCGGGATTAACAAGTTTCGGTATTTTGACATTCGCTAAATCCCTCCAATGAATTTTGTCTAGCTAAAATGGAGCAGACAATATAAATATTTACATATAATTGTCTACTTATGCTGTAAATAGCTAGCAATGAAAACAGGTTTTAAAGCTTAGCTACATTTAATAACAAATAATGATAATTTATAATTTGATACCTTAATTTACCGTTCTTATTGTTACAAAATAAGCAGGTATTTCGTCTAATAAGGTAGAAATTTTTATGGTATGCGGATCCCGAAAGGAAGGTAGAGATGACGCTGGATATCCAAAGAAACCGGTTTCTAAAATTTGCTCTCCTGGCGGGGCTGGGGTTATTTATACTCCTGGCTGGAGGCCTTCGCCTGGCTGAGGCAGCACAGCTGGCTATATCAAGTGTGGACAAGCTAAATTTGCGCAGTAGTCCTAATACCAGCAGTGCCATTGTAGGGCAAATAAACAAAGGGGATCGGTTGACCGTTACCGGCAAAAGTGGCGACTGGTATAAGATTCAATTTGGGGATAAGACCGCCTGGGTAGCTGGGTGGCTTGTATCAGTTCAGGATACCGCCGTATCCAGGGGCACAACCTCAAACCAGGGAAAAATAGCCGAAGTAACAGGGACCACACTGAATATTCGTAGTGGGCCAGGCACAAACTTCAATATTGCTGGAAGTGCTAAAAAGGGAGACAAACTTACAATTCTCGCCCAGAATGGGGATTGGTACCAAATCCAGTTTGGTAACATTAAAGGCTGGGTGGCCAACTGGTTAGTATCAGTTCAGAACACAGCCTCAACCCAAACTACTCCGTCAAATACTGCCACCACGGGCAGTAAAGTGGCAGAGGTTACAGCAGACACTGTCAACATTAGGAGCGGGGCCGGTACAAACTTTGCTTGGCAGGGAGTGCGAAAAAGGGGGATAAGTTTACTGTATTGTCCGAGAGTGGGGATTGGGTAAGGGTACAGTCCGGCAGTATTACCGGTTGGGTAGCTAATTGGCTAGTCACCATACATAATCCGACTCCAGCAACAACACCCACTAATCCTTCTACCTCATCGAGTCAAGTTGCAGTAATTAATTCTGATAGCATGAATCTCAGAGGAGGTCCAGGCACTGACCACAATGTTGCCGGGCAAGTCAGCAGGGGAGTACGACTACCCATCATTAGCCGGTCAGGGGATTGGCTGCAAGTAAGACAGGAGAATGGAAATACAGCCTGGGTAGCAGGATGGCTAGTATCAGTGGTTGACCAGCCAGAACCACCACCACCGGCCGATGCTGATCTTGGTTGGTTACCCTCAACAAAGCCTGATCCAAATAATGGTTCAGGGAACCAGGTTCCCCCAGGGAATGTTCCGGAAGCTAAACTAGTTGATGTGCAGATTGTAGAGAAAAATGATGTAACCTATGTCAATATTGTCAGTGACAAGGCCATCGAATACAATACCTTTACCCTAAGCAATCCAAACAGGTTTGTGGTCAACCTAACGGACGTTGACTTAAATAACATCCCTGAAACTATCAATGGCAACACTAAAATAGTTGATAAGGTTCGTACCGGTATTTTCAGTGAAGACCCCTATACTTTACGAATTGTTGTTGACTTAAAACAGTATGCCAGAGTAAAGGCCAGCTTAGCTCCAGATAAAAAGGCACTCACCTTGGAGGTAGCCGGAATAACATATAGCAACAGCCTTGAGGGGCGGGTTATCTTCCTTGATCCTGGTCATGGCGGTTATGACGCAGGGGCCACAGGCAAAAATGGTTTAAAAGAAAAGGATGTAAATCTAGACACAACTATGAAACTGGCACAGATATTAAGGCAGCAGGGTGCAACGGTGCTGTTTAGCCGTACCACCGACGTTTACGTTGATTTATATGAACGTACCCGGATGGCTAATGACCAGAACGCAGACATCTTTGTAAGTATCCATGCCAATGCCAACACCAACCCAGCCATTGCCGGAACATCTACTTTCTTTTATGCTCCGTCAAGCATTCCAGGCCTTTATGACCAACGGAATGATCGCTCCCGCTTAGCGGGAGATGTGCAGCGGGAGCTTGTTAGTACACTGGGCCGCAGGGATATTGGTGTGCTGCAGTCAAACTTTGCAGTTCTTCGCACCAGTATGATGCCAAGTATATTAGTTGAAACAGCCTTTTTATCTAATAGTGAAGAGGAACAAATGCTTGCTACAGAGCAATTTAGGCAAAGGGCTGCTGAGCTATTGCCCGAGGTATTACTGCCTACTTTGCAGGCCAATAAGTATTATCGAAATACCCTGGATAAAACCGGGGTATTTCAGATTTTCGAGAAACTACCTATATTCGGGTTTTAATAATCCCTCACGACTCCTMTCTCCGCAGTGGACAGCGCTAATCCCTTGCTTCGGGCATGCCGCCTTCGAGTAAACATCGTGTTTACCTCAGGCTTGCCCGGACGTCCATGTCCGGGCACCCATTTTCGCATCCTCAGCTTCGCRAAGCGCTGTTTCCACTGCTCCGAATGTCGCTGTTCGGGATTATTAAAACCCAGTTGTATCTTTTTCGACAGGCTGAAAACCACAACTCTAGTATAGGGTTGTGGTTTTAAAAGTTAAAGTTTTATTTGATATTTTTGGGCTCTGTATAGCAGGGCTGATCTGGTTATACCAAGGAGCTGAGAAGCCTTTGTCTGGTTGCCGTTGCTTTTTTCTAAGGCTTTTAAAATTAGTTCCTTCTCGACACCCTCTAGGGAAATACCTTCTTCTGGAAAATTTATTATAAGATCAGAACCACCCTCCACTGGTGGAATATCTTTCTTTTGTATTTCTTTTGGTAGATGATGAGCTTTTATTTCCTGCCCCTGGGATAGGATTACTGCCCGTTCAATAATATTTTGTAATTCACGAATATTACCGGGCCAATTATAGGAAAATAATAGGCCCATGGCATCTGGAGAAATGGGTTGCTCTTGTCCCGGATTAAACTTATTTAAAAAATGCATTACCAGCAAGGGGATATCATCTAACCTATCCCGCAGAGGAGGAAGATGAATCGGTAATACGTTTAATCTATAATATAAATCTTCACGCAAAGTACCGGTTTTAATACATTCCACAGGGTCCCGGTTGGTAGCAGCTATGACCCGTACATCAACTTTGATGCTTTCACTTCCACCCACCCGCTCAAACTGTCTTTCCTGAATTACCCTAAGGAGCTTAACCTGCATGGATAGCGGCATCTCAGTGACTTCATCAAGAAACAGTGTTCCTCCGTTGGACAATTCAAAACGACCAAGTTTCCTAGCCACCGCACCGGTAAAGGCCCCTTTTTCATGACCAAATAATTCACTTTCTAATAATGCTTCTGGCAGGGCTGCACAATTTATTGGTACGAAGGGTTTATCACGGCGGGAACTTAGATGGTGGATAGAAACAGCAGCAACTTCCTTACCAGTTCCGCTCTCACCGGTAATTAGAACAGTGGCATTGCTGTCAGCAACCTTCTCAATAAGTGTGCAGACCTCTTGAATTGCTTTGCTATTACCCACAATGCGTCCATATTTTTTTGTCAGTTCTGAGCGTAAGAAGGTTACCTCTGTTTGAAGCTGACTAACCATTAAGGCCTGCTTTACGACTAACTTTAATTCATCTAAATCGAAGGGCTTGGTTATATAATCAGTTGCACCAAGCTTCATGGCCTCGATGGCGGTATCAATTGTCCCATGAGCAGTTACCATAATGACGGGAAGCTTAGGTAGTATGTCTTTAGTTTTTATTAACACTTCAAGTCCGTCCATCTCAGGCATTTAGATCTAAAATAACCAAAGAAGGGGTTTCGTTTTTAATTAATTCAAGACCTTGATGCCCTCTGGTAGCAGTTAAAACCTGATAACCTTCTTGGCGCAGTCCCTTTTCCAGGGCCCAACACATATGCTCTTCATCATCGATAACAAGAATTTTATTACTCAACGCCAATCAGCCCCCTCCCGCTTTGTGGAAAACTAACACTAATCACAGTTCCTGCCGAGGAAGTATTTGAAACCCATATATTGCCTCCGTGGAGATGGACTATCTGGTGAGAAATTGATAATCCAAGACCGGCACCATCATCCTTGGTTGTATAAAAGGGATCAAATATTCTCGGCAAATCATGATCTTTAATTCCTGTACCTGTATCACTGAAATCAATTTGTACGGAACTACCCTGGGTTGTGGTACTAATACTGAGCTTTCCTCCTTTAGGCATAGCTTGCACGGCATTAAGAATTAGATTAACAAACACCTGCTTTACCCTGTCCGAATCAACATCTGCCAGGGGTAAGTCGTTATTTAGAATTTTTTCCAAAGCTACATTATTTTGCCTCAGCATAGGTGAGGTGAAGGTTAGCACCGACTCAACTAACCTATTGATATCCGTTGGACTAACGATGGGTTTGCTAGGTCGGCCAAAATCTAATAGTTCCTGAATAACTTTATTGCCTCGGTTAATTTGTTCACAAATCACCTTGGTATAGTCATTAATGCCGGGCAGCTCTTTGTACTCTCCCTCCATAACTTGGATAGTGCTTTCACAATACCCAAAGGATTTCTTAATTCATGGGCAACGCCAGTTACCAATCTTCCCAAAGCAACCAGTCTCTCTGAACGCCTCAATTCTTCCTCTAATCTCTTCTTTTCCTTTAGAGAATCTGCCATATTATTAATGGCCTGTACAACTTCCCCAATCTCCCCAGGCATAGGTGGGAGTCTTTTGTTAATATCATCCTCCATACCTAAAAGTCCTTTTTTGATAACCTGGACTTCAGTGGCCAGATTGTGAATTACATAAAGGGTTGCTCCCATGCCAAAAATTAATCCTAGTAGAGTAAGGTATCTGGCTATTAAACTAAATTTTCTACTTTGTGCAAAAACCGGGTGCACCAGTTCATCTGCCAGGCTACGGCTATGAGCTGATCATTATGAATGACTGGCATTAGATATTCAAAGGTCTGGTCTCCTAGGGAACTGGTGATGCTGGAATAGGGTTTCATTGTTGCTTCCACTGCCAGTAGGCCGGAAGAAGCTTCACTAAAGATTCTTCTTTCCCTTTCTATTATTTCCTCCGGAGACAAGTGACGATATTGATGTAAATAACCAAAGACAAATTTTTCATCATTTTGAGGAAAATAAAGCCCTAGCCGTACCCCTGGATTTGTATCAGCCAGGGGTTTTGCTGTTAGTTCGAAGGCGGTACCTAACATCCTAATGTCTCATGGGAGAGCGTGAATTCCTCATTTTGAGGTAAATCAATTAAATAATTGTCCAGGCCCCTGACTGTGGTTTTAACAATTGTTTCAAGACGCTCCTGCTTTGTCTGTAGAAGCATTTCATCCTTGGCGCTGACAAAGAAAATATCGTAGACCATAACAAGAATGGGAATCAACAAAATAGCTGAGACAGTAACCATTATTTGAACTGACAGAGAGAATTTTTCAATACCCTAAGCATAGGCCCTCCCTAAATGAATATTATCAAACAGTTAAGGTAATAAAGTGCATAAAAACAAACAGTCAATTAATATTCCAAATGCAAAGGCTTAAAAGGCAGAGAATATAGAAAAAATAAAATTTAGAAAGGTGCGATACAGCGAGAGTGCATAATATCAGACAATAACCATGATTTAAATTATGCAAATAACAATAAATTGTATTGGCATGATAATTGCGAGTAGTTAATTACAAAAGGACTAAGTACCTTATATTTATTGCTTAATAAAAGAATTATATCACAAATTGCGGAGGTCTTAAATTCTTATTTCGGAAGTGGGGGAATGTCTAAAAACAAACACGTTCTTGTATAAGGGATTGTTAGGAGGGAACGGTATGACAAACGATCAATTTGCAGAATGGGCCCAGGAAAAAATGGATTCTTGTAATGTATTTAATGAAATAGAAACAGGGAAAGTAATCGTCGAGATTCTTGAAAAATATTTTTCTTTGGAACGGAAAGGGGAAGAAAGCTAGAATCCGCCATTTTACCCGCCTAAAAGGAGTGTGGGTGCTGGATGACAGGAAGCAAAGAAAAAAGGTAAGGGATATAATGGTTCCTTTACAGGATTATTCCACTGTATTTTCGGAGAACGCCCTTAAAGATGCCATCTT
The DNA here is from genome assembly GCA_004143605.1 of Desulforamulus aquiferis. Lineage (GTDB taxonomy): Bacteria > Bacillota > Desulfotomaculia > Desulfotomaculales > Desulfotomaculaceae > Desulfotomaculum > Desulfotomaculum aquiferis. The sequence continues at coordinate 40,656 of AWVY01000008.1, read as the reverse complement.
TATTCTGAGAAGTACTTTTAATTCGGGTTGTGCAAACGGTTCCCAGGCACATAGATCAATATTGGTGTTTGATAATAGCAAAAGGTTAGTAGGTACATTGAGTTTTCGAGATATATTGGGAATACTCCAATTAAATGGTGAGATGCCAAAGCATTGGGATGGAGTCTTTACTAGGCTTTGCTTAAATCAGGCCAATAAAAAGGTGAAGGATGTAATGAATCCCATTGGTCAATTAAGTGTAAATTCCGAGGATAGTATTTTAGATGCTGTTTATTTGATTGTTAATAATGAATTAGAGCTAATACCGGTATTGGATAAAGGTAATGTTATTGGCATGGTTAGAACGGTAGAAATCTTTTATGAAGTTAGCCAGTTAGTAGAGGAGCATGTTTTCTAAGGGGGAGTGAATGAATTTGTTAGAGGCAAGGAATTCGGACGAACAATATTGTGACAGTTCAGTATTTTTAGAATTAATAGAATGGTTGGAAGCCAATATTAAACCTGAATATCACTCCCTTATTCAAAAGAATATTCTACAGTCGCTGCAAGCATGCCAAATGGCAAGTGTTTATCCACATGTCGATAATAATGTCGTTAAGATTGGCGCACTGCTTCTTCCCTTTATAGAAAATGATTATCTTACCTGTAAAAAGGATATGGAAGTGATATTGGATTTGCTGAAGGATATGGAACTGGAACAACGATTAAGAATTATTGATGTGTTGTTTCAATCCAAAACCGGCTTTCCTACTGGAGAGGCGAAAATAGTGCAGTATTACTATCATTAATGGGGTGATGCTTTATGAGGAAAAAAACTCAAAAGAGAGAGCACAACCATTCCCGCAACTTAAAGATCGTCCTACGAGAATTACAGAGATATAACGGCTGGGTGGTATTTCTTTGGAGGACTTAGCTTTTAAATGCGGAGTAAGCAACAGGCAAATTTACAGATATTTAAATGAACTTCAGAGTATGGGTTTTGAAATTATCAAGACCACTAATTATGATGCAAGTTCCCGTGGTAGATACAGTATTAACGATGATGAAAAAGCGAAGATGAAATAACCCTACCGTTAATTAATCTTCTAGAATTTATGGATAGTTTTAAAAATGAGATATTAGCCGCCAGATTGTTTATTAGGGAAGTGCTTTTAAGAAACTGGTCGATGCAGCAGGTATAATCTTGCCCTTGCACTATCCTATAGTATCCTACGATTTGCAAGATGCCATCACAGTTCATCGTCACACCTATATTGTTCCTGAACAATCTGAGGAGATTAAGGAAGAAATTAGAATTAAGGTTTCACCTAAGATTGTAAACAATGTCCTTAGAAGTTTAGCCTCAGAGGTATCTGGTCGACAGAGGCAAAGGGATGGTAGTTATATATTTCAAATCACAACCAAAAGAATTAGGGATATGGTAGGCTTATTAACCAGTGGGGAAGTGGTGTTGAGGTCATTCAACCTAGTTGGCTTCAGCACAAATTGCTCGAAAATTGCAAAGCCATATTATGCGCCCACAGGCAGAGAAAGTCTTCGAAGGCAGGGAATTGTGTAATTGATGGCTATTTTCGAATGGGGTAGAAAGACTTGTCGTTTATTTTATTCAAAGGATTTCGCTAAGCACCTTGGATTGAGAAACAACATGTTTTTATTTTTTTAGCCTTTGATGCTCCAAGTTTCACAATCCCAATTATTAAAGCATTGCAACCTTAAATAATTTTTGTTTGGGGGCTAAAATATGAGTATCGGAAAATTTATCCCTATTGTGGATACTATAAGAACCTACGACAAAAAGGACCTTCGATTTGATTTTATTGCAGCCATGACGGTTGCTGTTGTAGCGCTGCCTCAGTCAATGGCCTATGCTATGATTGCAGGTGTAAACCCTGCCTATGGCCTTTATTCTGCCATTGTTTTAACCATTTTAGGGTCAGCCTTCGGTAGTTCCAATCACCTTGCTACTGGTCCAACCAATGCTATTTGCCTGCTCATTGCCAGCTATATGGCAATATATGCCGGTCAAGGGGATTTTTTGCGACACTGTTTTTACTTACCTTTATGGTTGGGGCTATACAATTTATCATGGGAACCTTTAGACTTGGCTCGCTAGTCAATTATGTATCACATGCCGTGATTGTGGGTTTTACTGCAGGTGCCGGTATAATAATTGCGATGGGTCAACTGAACAACCTGCTTGGAGTTAAACTACCTGATGGTCATCTCTCCAGTATCGGAAAGGTGATAGCTTGTTTTGAAAACATAGGTACAACAAACTTAGTGGCCCTTGGTCTTGGATTATTTACCATAGCAGTGATATTGCTGTGCCGTAGGATAAATAAAAATCTACCAGGTGCTCTGCTTGGAATAATATTTTCTGTCATGCTTGTAATGCTTTTTGATTTGGAAAAGTACGGTTTGAAAATGGCAGGGGACATCCCGCAGGCTATTCCCCCCTTGAGCATGCCAAATTTTAGTCTTTCGGCAATAACAGATCTTGCCAGTGGGTCAATAGTTATAGCCATCATCGGCTTAGTTGAGGCTGTGGCTATATCAAAGGCTATTGCGTCAAGAACCTTGCAAAAATTGATCCGAATCAGGAGTTCATTGGACAAGGTATAGCTAACATGGGCGGAGCATTTTTGAGCAGTATTGCCGGTTCTGGCTCCTTCACCCGTTCAGCAATTACCTACCAAAATGGTGGAAAGACCAGGTTAGCCGGTGTGTTAGTTGGTATAATCATCCTTATTGTCCTGATTTTCTTTGCTCCCTACGCAAAGTATATTCCTAATGCCAGCCTAGCCGGTGTAATAATGGTGGTGGCCTATTCCATGGTTGATAAAAAAGCCCTGGTGAAAGTACTAAAAACAAACTTTAATGATGCCGTTGTTTTACTGGTTACAATGTTTACTACTATATTTGCTCCCCACCTAGAACAAGCAATCTATGCCGGGGTAGCTACATCTTTACTATTATATTTAAAAGACTCAGGAGTTGCAGGTGTCAGAACCCTTGCTCCAATCCAGGCAACTGACGGCAGGTTTGTTGAGCAGGAAATTAATGGAGAGAGGCCATCCATAGCCATAATTCAACTGGAAGGGAGTCTGTATTTTGGCTCTGCATCGGATTTAGAAAAGAAATTAAGTGAAGCCTATGGAGAATCCAAGGTTTATTTAGTCAGGTTTAAGGGTGTATCTGTTATCGATATTACCGCCCTTGAGGTTATTGAAGCTTTTATCAATAGGGGCATGGCTGATGGTAATAGGGTTATTTTATCCGGGGTAACACCCAAGATTCACAGGATGTTGGAGAGAATGCATGTTATTAAACATATAGGTGAGGAAAATATATTTACTCAAGAGGATGAGGTATTTGCCTCTTCTGGAAAAGCCCTTGAAGAGGCTAACTCCTTTGTTAGAAGCGTTAGTTACAGTGTTAAAGAGAGACCAATTCAAATATAAAGACAAGAAGTATGCATGAAAAAATAATTATACTAAATAATGACTATATTGACAATAAAATGTGGAATATTATAACGGAGAAACTAATTTTTAAAAAGCAGGAGCTAAAATGCTCGGTGAATGATTCATCGGGCTTTTTAGATCCCGCTTGTAGTGACAAAAAGTTTTATTCTTAGTAATATTGAGTAAATGTATTAAAACAAGAGCTAGAGCAAATTAAATACTTAGAACAACCCAAAATACCTCTGTACAAAATTATCAGAAAAAGATACTTTAAGACAAAGTAAAATGTCACCACATATGAAGCCTGGCAGGCAAAGTGCGAAGAGTCCCTTGGCATTGGGTAGGCCAGCATGATGTTCGAAATTATTTCGTGCGATCATGCTGGCCTTGTTTAGTTTGGGGTATAATATTAAGGAGGGGGAATGGATGATGGGTGGAAATTCAAGATGTGGTACCTGTATTAAACGAGAATCTTGTGATATTAGAAACAATCTTAATGTCATAATCAATAATGCAATAAAAAATGCTGAGGCAGAGGTTCGCAAGCTGTCACCGGCAGAAATTGAATATATGCTAGTCACTGATATTGCTGTAATACCAACCAGTTGCCGCAATTACGAAGGAATTGAAAAGAACCCCGAGAAAAACAAAGCAAAGGTGGAAGACGGCCTATTTTTCTAGGTAGGAAATTAGCCCCCACAGCTATCTAAATAATTATAACAGGCCCTTTCTGTAGAAGGGGCCTGTTTTTTATGATGAATGTGAATAAAAAAACAAAATCATGAGCTAGCTATATATATCAGAAGAACAAGGGAGAAACCTTGTGGAATTGTCATTAAACCCTAAAAAATGAGGCTGTACAGAATTATAGTAAATCTGTAAGGTTAAGACAATAAAAATTGTCACTACAAATATATATTCTTTGTCACATTGAAACAAGTGTATAGAGGCTTTCCCGGGAATATATCCATGACTTTATAACAGGGTGCGGGGAATAGTTTTATAAACATATTTGTCATCGCACAACCTACCTTGTGTCAAAAAGAACAATTGGAGGACCTTTTTCTGAGGGGGGAGTTGGCATGAGTCAGCAGCAAATTTTAGAAAAACAAATTTGTGAAGCCTTTATAAAGTTTCACCGGGAACTTGTGGGTAGGGGACCAGAAACTACAAAGGCAATGATATGTAGAGACATGGTTATTGTACGCTCAAAGGGTGTTCTGACCAAGGAAGAAAAACATGTGAGCAATACACAAAAGGGCCGAGCCCTGGTAAAACAATTGAGGTTAGAGCTTAGGGAATCTTATATGGAAAGAATTGAAAATATAGTATCTGAGATATTAAAGTGTCAAGTTATCAGCAGTCACGGTGATATAAGTATAAGAACAGGAGAGCAAATTGACGCCTTTATTTTAAATGTAGATTTAGAGAAAAAATTTAGAATTAACTAACTGGCCTACAGCTTTAAGAGGTTGTGGTGCGAGTTATCTTAATTAGAGCGGTTGGTAGACCAAATACAGAGCCTATGGCTTGGTATTAAGTAAACCAACGTTATTCTGGCTATTTATGGCCTGAATTGCGTTGGTTTTTAGTTTTCAAGGGGGTGAGGGCGCAAAGAGATTAACCTAAGAATTTCTTGAAGAATAATTAGCACCTTAACAGAACTTAATTTATGTCATTGATAAATAGAAAGAAAAAGCACCTTTATTCTAATAAACGAGGTGATTGGCATGAGCAAAGAGATGAAAAGATATTTCTTTATCGCCCTGGGATTTGGTATGCTGCTATTATTCTATTACATGCCTCCCCTGGCCCCGGCCATTGATCCCATGGGAAAATCCTTTGAATTAACACAAGCAGGTAAAGCAGGGTTGGGACTATTTCTCCTTGCTGGGATTTGGTGGGTATTTGAGGTTATACCTATCGGAGTAACAAGTATTGCCATTGGTGTTCTTCAGCCGGTATTTGGCATTAGACCTGCCAAGGAAGCTTTTCGTGATTTCATGGACCCCACTGTAATGTTCATCCTAGGTTCATTATTGGTAGGCTTAGCCTTTACCCAATGTGGAATAACCAAAAGAGTTGCTTATAAAATGTTAGTTGTTGTTGGTGAAGATACCAGAAAGATTCTTTTAGGAGTTTTTGTTTTAACTGCCCTATTGACCCACGTAATGGCACACACAGCAGTGGCTGGTGCCATGTTCCCAATTATGATGTCTATCCTAGCCCTTTATGGTGGTGATCCCGAAAGACCAAGTAAATTTGGTAAGGCCTTATTTATGGGTATGGCCTTTGCAGCTGGAGCAGGTAGTATCTGTACACTGATGGGTGGCGCTCGCAACCCGGCAGCTGTAGGGTTTTTCAAGGAATTTACTGGTCAAGATGTTAGCTTTTTACAATTCTCTGCTGCATTAGCTCCCTTTGGCTGGCTGGCAGTGTTTATGGTCTTCATATTGATGATTACCGTATTTAAACCAGAAAAACTAGTGGTTCCTGGGTTGCGTCAGCGGGCTCAAACAGAGCTTGATAAGCTGGGCCCAATAACAAAACAGGAGATATTTGTTTTATTAGTGGTAGCTATAGCCCTTTGTACCCTTATCTTCCAAAAGTTTATCCCAGCATTACAAGGTTAGATCGTTCAGTTCCGCTACTTGTGGCAGGTTTGATATTCTTTATTACCAAGGTACTTACTGTTAAAGAACTGGAAAAATCTATTCCCTGGAATATTGTACTGTTATTCTCGGGTGCTATGAGTATCGGCTTTGCCCTCTGGCAGACAGGTGCCGCTGAATGGATGGCCGTAAGTTGGTTGTCAATCATTAAAGACGCCCCTTGGTTGTTATTCCTGTTAGGTATTTCCTTCTTGGTATTAATATTAACCAACTTTATTATGAACGTTGCAGCAATTTCCATTTGTTTGCCAGTTGCACTGGTTATTGCGAAGTATTTAGGAGTAAATCCTGAGATAATTCTTTACTCCTCAGTAGCAATGTCAGGCATGCCATTTCTGCTCCTGATTGGTGCTGCCCCTAATGCTATTGCCTATGAATCAAAGCAGTTCACCACGGGAGAATTCTTCATGACAGGTATTCCTGCCAGTGCAGCCATACTGGCAATGGTGGCTATCTTCTCATTAACCTTCTGGCCAATTATAGGTATACCTGCCCTAATGCACTAAAAACCATACCCGGGCCTGTTATGGGCCGGGTATATATCTTTTGCAGTACTCGTTAATGATATTATTTAGGAGTGATGAAAAATAGATGGCAATAAAAGCCCTTTCGAAACCAACTAGACGGGGCAGACACAATCATGCGGAAAACTTAAATAAAGTATTGGAACAGCTTAAATCAAATAATTTGGATGAAGGGGTTACCCTTCAACATTTGGTAGAAGTATGTGGTGTAAGCAAAAGACATATTTATCGTTATTTAAATGAATTGGAGCAATTGGGTATCGAAATAGAGAGGCCTAAGCAATATCAGGGGATAAAAGCAGGTGTAGGAAAATATAAGCTGAAGGAACTAGCCAATGAACACTTTGGCGAAGCTGCTCTCATTGTCTCTATTGAAGGTATTTCTCAAGAAATAGAAGATTTTCAGTCTCAGGTTATTTATATTAAAAAATTTTTACTGCTAGGGTTGCTTGCCCGGTATGGGTTAAGCCTTCCCCATAATTATTTAAGGTAAAGTGTAATAGCTCGCTAATGCCGGGCTATTATATTTAACGTAGCGGAAAGCTTTCGATGTGCCTAAGGGCAACAATTACTTCTTTAATATTAACTACTTTATATGGAAGGAATCTTGTTGAAAAAGGTGAGAGACATGCTAATGGCTAAAGATACAGAGGTGTCCATAGAGGGTAAAAATGTAAAACTTACTAATTTAAACAAGCTAATGTGGCCGGAGGGGTTGACCAAGGCCCATTTGTTACAGTATTATACGGACATTGCCCCATACTTATTGCCATTTATTGAGGGACGACCGCTGGTTATGAAAAGGTATCCCAATGGCATTCAAGGGAAATTCTTCTATCAAAAGGAATGTCCAAGCTATGCACCGGAATGGGTCAAGATTCAACCCATATCCCATTCCGAGAAGACTATAAATTATATAGTCTGTGAGGATGTGGCAACCCTTGTTTGGCTTGCCAATCAGGGTTGTATTGAAGTTCATGCGTTACTTTCAAACAAAAATAATTTAGAGTGCCCTGATTTATCCATTATAGATTTAGATCCTGGAGATGAAGCCACCTTTTTCGATGTATTAAAAGTTTCCAAAGTTGTTAGACAGGCTTTGGAGCAGCTAGGGTTAAAGGGCTTTCCTAAAACATCCGGTGCCAGTGGCATACATATATTTGTGCCCATTGAACCAATTTATAATTTTAAAGAAGTCACTAAGGCCATGGGTTTTATTGCAAAACTGGTGACACAGGCTTATCCGGAAAGGGCGACCATCGAAAGAACCCTGGGAAAGAGGGCAAAGGATAAAGTCTATGTAGATTATCTTCAGAACACCAGAGGGAAAAGTATGGCTTGGACATATAGTCTAAGGCCACTTTCTGGGGCACCTGTATCTACTCCCCTAATATGGGAAGAGATAGAGAAACTTGACATTATTCCTGAACAATTTAATATAAATAGTATTTTTAACAGGTTGAAGTTATTTGGTGAATTACATCGAGAAATGTTTACTTTAAAGCAATCATTAAGAAGAATTTTAGAAATGACAAATTAGTTTTATCAATATGGAAGGAAAAACCAGATGTCACCCCGAAAGTGGTAGGACTTAAAGGGGTTGGTTGTTTGGATACTCGTAGATTTTGGTTATACTGGCAACTACTTCTACCCGGTTCAGGCCGATTGGTATGGCAAACCATTGATTATTTTGGTTCTCCCAGGAATGCTTGGCTGGCCTCTGAATCAGAATTAGCAACGGCACCGTTTTTGGGTCCGAAGAAGGCTAAGGTGCTTGCCAAAAAGAGGGAAAGTCTCCCTTTAGAGATTATTATTAAATACCTGGATGAGATAGAGTGTTCTGTAATCACAGTTGTTGATGAGCAGTATCCGGCTATGCTAAAGAATATATACGATCCTCCACCGGCAATATTTGTTAGAGGAAAGCTGCCAAGGAGTGACAAGGCCCATTTAGCTGTTGTTGGATCGAGGTGGCCACCCCCTATGGAATTGCTGCGGCGGAAACCTTTGCTAGTGAATTAGGTCAAGCCGGTATAGTGATAGTAAGTGGGCTGGCTAGAGGAATTGACACTGCTGCTCATCGGGGGGCACTAAAGGGCAGAGGACAAACCTTGCTGTCCTTGGCTGTGGGCCGGATATAATATATCCCAGGGAAAATAAAAATTAATGCTTGATATAGTTAATAATGGTGGGGCGGTTATTACTGAGTTTCCACCGGGAGCAAAACCATTGCCATGGCATTTCCCATGTCGAAATAGAATTATAAGTGGTTTATGCCAGGGGATACTAGTTATTGAAGCCGCAGAGAGAAGTGGAGCTCTAATAACTGCAGATTGCGCCCTCGAACAAGGAAGAGAGGTATTTGCACTGCCGGGTAATGTTACAAGTAACAAGAGTGCCGGTACTAATAAACTTATCAAGCAGGGGGCTCATCTTGTGACCTGTTCACCAGAAATATTGGAAGTGCTAGGCCTGGGTGAACTGGCAGTTACTTTAACTCCTAAAGGAATTGATTCTTTAGGCTTGAACAAGACAGAGCTAGCTATTTGGTCAATCCTGTCCTATGATCCAATTGACATGGATCAGATTATTAAAAGGGTTGGACTACTTCCCCAAGAAGTAGCGGCGAACGTCACGCTGTTAGAAATTAAAGGTTTAGTTAGAATACTTCCAGGAAAACTATATGTTCGTTCTAGCATCTAAGAAGAGTAGTTCTAAATATCCTAGGTACTTTATAGATATAAAAAACAAGGACAGTAATATTAGCTAATATGAAGTCTGGTGACAAAGGAAGCAAATAGGGCTTTCAGTAATGTGGGGTGTACCAATTTGAGTAAAACATTAGTAATAGTTGAGTCTCCAGCCAAGGCCAAGAGTATTGGTAAGTATCTTGGGCGAAACTATACGGTTAAAGCCTCAATGGGCCATGTTCGTGATTTACCCAAAAGCCAGTTCGGTGTAGACGTAGACCAGGAATTTTCTCCTAAATATATCACCATTAGAGGCAAGGGTGACATTATCAAGGATTTACGTCTAGCTGTTAAAAAGGCTGATAAAATATTGCTGGCATCTGACCCTGACAGGGAAGGAGAGGCTATTGCCTGGCATTTGGCTAAACTCCTTGAAATTGATGATAAAAGCGCCTGCCGCATTGAATTTAATGAAATTACAAAAAACGCCATTCAACAGGCTGTTAAGGACCCTAGACCAATTGATTTGGATAGGGTAAATGCTCAACAGGCCAGAAGAATACTAGACCGTTTAGTAGGTTATAATCTTAGCCCCCTGCTTTGGCGCAAGGTGAAAAAGGGTCTTTCGGCAGGAAGAGTTCAATCAGTTGCAGTTAGGCTAATTTGTGACAGGGAAGAAGAAATACAAGCCTTTGTTCCGGAAGAATATTGGTCCCTGACGGGGAAGTTTACAAAACCAGGGAAAAATGCCTTTGAGGCTAAGTTGAATAAATATAAAAATAAGAAAATAGAGATACCTAATCAAGGGGCCATGGATAAAATATTGGCTGAACTTAAGGGTATTTCTTATGTTGTCTCAAATGTAACCAAGAAAGAGAAATTGAGAAATCCTGCAGCCCCCTTTACTACAAGCTCTCTGCAGCAGGAAGCCTCTAGAAAGCTTAACTTTACCTCCCGTAAAACAATGGTGGTAGCCCAACAGTTATATGAAGGTATTGAGCTTGGTAAAGAAGGCCTATGGGTCTGGTTACATATATTCGTACAGATTCAACCAGGGTATCTGAAACAGCTGTGGAAGAAGTGAATAAATTTATCATGGATAGGTTTGGTCCTGCCTATATTCCTAAGCAATCAAAGCAAATTGCTGCCAAAGGAAAGGTACAGGATGCCCACGAGGCCATCAGACCTACTTCGATAAGTCATGAACCAGAAGTATAAAACAGTTTCTTACCAATGATCAATTCAAGCTTTATCGTCTAATTTGGTCAAGATTTTTAGCCAGCCAAATGGCACCGGCAATAATTGATACAACCAGCCTGGATATTGCTGCCGGTGATGACTATATCTTCAGGGCAACGGGATCAATTGTAAAGTTTCCTGGTTTTATGCAGGTTTACATTGAAGGTACAGATGATGATTCCAAGGAAGAAGAAAGAATTCTTCCTGAATTAAATCAAGGTGACCGATTGGAGGCAAAATCCCTCACTCCCAAGCAGCATTTCACACAACCGGCACCACGTTATACCGACGCAACCCTGGTAAAGGCATTGGAAGAAAAGGGCATTGGAAGGCCTAGTACTTATGCTCCCATTGTGGAAACCATACAAAAGCGTGGCTATGTGGTAAGGGAGAAAAAGCAGTTTTATCCCACGGAGCTGGGAGTAATTGTGGTTGATATGTTAAAAAACCATTTCCGGAAATTATTAATATTGAGTTTACGGCTGATATGGAAGAGAAACTAGATAAAATTGCCGAAGGGGATGAAAAGTGGGTTGGAGTATTAAAGGAATTTTATCATCCCTTTAAGGGAACCTTGGAAACAGCCGAAGAAAAAATTGGCAAGGTTCAAATAGCCGATGAAGTTACTGAGGAAATATGCGAGCAATGTGGTAAAAACATGGTGATTAAATTGGGAAGATACGGAAAGTTCCTAGCTTGCCCTGGTTTTCCTGACTGCCGCAATACAAAACCACTTTTGGAGCCTACTGGTGTCGGTTGCCCAAATGTGCAGGTGAAATGGTACTGCGCAGGAGTAAAAAAGGTCGCAAGTTTTACGGTTGCAGTAAGTATCCAGATTGTGAATTTGTGACCTGGGATGTTCCCACTAAGGAAAAATGTTCCCATTGCCAGGGAATGCTGGTAGAGAAAAATAGCCGTGGAAATCAGAAAAGTTTACACTGTGTAAATGAACTATGTCCAAGCAAACAAGAAAACCCAAAGGATATGGGGAATAAAATAAACGCTAAGGGCAAGAAAACTACTACTGATAGTTCGAGCAAGAAAAAAAGTGAAAAGCTCAAGACAGTCAAAGGCAGAGGAAAAAGTAAGGTGTAGACCGCTGCTCAATTAGGAGGCAAACAACAATGTCTGTTACAGTAATTGGGGCTGGCCTAGCGGGCTCTGAGGCCGCCTGGCAACTGGCTCGCAGGGGTATAGAGGTTAATTTATTTGAAATGAGACCTCATAAGAATACACCGGCCCATCATACCCAGAATTTTTCTGAATTAGTATGCAGTAATTCTTTAAGAGCGGCAGCCATCGAAAACGCCGTGGGTTTGTTAAAAGAGGAGATGCGGCGTCTGGGTTCTTTAACAATGCTTGCGGCAGATAAACACAGGGTGCCTGCGGGCGGTGCTCTGGCAGTTGATCGGGAAGGGTTTTCCCGGGAAATAACTGATCTTCTTGAAAATAATCCACTGGTTAATATTCATAGGGAAGAGTTAATAACAATACCAGAGGAGGGTATTGTTATTATTGCTACAGGGCCATTAACCTCACCGGATTTATCACAAGCTATTGCTAGATTAACTGGTGAAGGTTATCTCTATTTCTATGATGCCGCTGCCCCCATAGTATCTTTAGAATCTCTTGACTTAAACAAGGTATTTAGGCTTCAAGATACGGCAAAGGGGAAGAAGCTTATCTCAATTGCCCAATGACCAGGGAAGAGTATGATGTTTTCTACAATGAACTGATTAATGCCGAGCGTGCACCAATAAAGGATTTTGAGAAGCAGGTACATTTTGAGGCTGTATGCCGGTTGAGGTCCTTGCCACAAGGGGTAGGGATACTCTTCTTTATGGACCCTTAAAACCTGTTGGGCTTACTGATCCTAGAACGGGCAAAAGGCCCCACGGAGTAGTGCAGCTGAGGCAAGATAATGCCGAGGGCACCCTGTATAATCTTGTGGGCTTTCAAACAAACCTTAAATGGGGGGAGCAAAAGAGGGTTTTTAGCTTAATTCCTGGCTTAGAAAAGGCAGAATTTGTGCGCTATGGGGTAATGCACCGCAATACATATATTAACTCTCCGGAGCTTCTTGAGCCAACCTTGCAGTTAAAAAGTGATGAAAGAATATTTTTTGCCGGTCAAATTACCGGGGTTGAAGGATATGTTGAATCAGCCGCCGCAGGCTAGTGGCAGGAATGAATGCAGCACTGCTTGCATTAGACAAAAAACCCGTGATGATGCCCAGAGAAACGGCCCATGGCTCATTATTACATTATATTACCACTGCCCCGGGTGGGAATTTTCAGCCAATGAATGTAACTTTTGGCTTGTTTCCTGAGCTGCCAGTAAAGATAAAGGGAAAAAGGGAGCGGGGTAAGGCTCAGGCCGAGAGGTCTGTTCAAATTTTAGAACATTGGATGGAACAAGAAAAGACAATTCAAATTTAAATTGTCAAAAGGTAGTTGCAATTTCAATCCTGTATATGCTATATTTTGTTTGATATCATATCAAGATATTGTGGTGTATATAAATGTATAATTTGGTAGACCATTTCATTCATTATTTAAAAATAGAAAAGAACTATTCTGAACTGACAATAGAGGCCTACCAGAGGGATTTGTTTGCAGGAATCGATTTTTTTCCACAAGACTCGAAGTATCCCAGGAAATGTTACTCCCGTCACAAATTGACAGCAAACTATTTAGACAATTCCTGGCTTTTTTAAAGCAAAAGGATTTAAGCAGGGCCTCAATTGCCAGGAGATTGGCAGCCTGGAGATCGTTTTTTAAACATCTGTATAGAGAAGGTATACTAATGGGGAGTCCAATAGCTAAGATGGTAAATCCTAAGCAGGAGAAAAGACTCCCGAGGTTTCTCTATCAGGAAGATACAAAGAGACTCATTGAGGCACCCGATAGCACCCCCTTGGGTATTAGGGATAAGGCTCTGCTGGAAATGCTTTATGCTACAGGTATTAGGGTATCTGAGTTGGTTTCTATGGACCTCTCCAATATGGAGCTTGATAGGGGATTTATCAAGGTATGGGGCAAGGGGTCAAGGGAACGACTTATACCGATTCATGACCAGGCTATTTATACTATGGAAGTTTATTTGTCAAAGAGCAGGCCTTTGCTGGCAAAAATAGATTGCCCGGCTGTATTTGTGAATTATAAAGGTTCAAGACTTTCTGACCGAAGTATAAGAAAAATAGTAACTAAATACTGCCAGCTGATAAACCTTAAAAATAGAATTAGTCCCCATGATATACGGCATTCCTTTGCCACCCATTTACTTGATAACGGGGCAGATTTACGTAGTGTTCAGGAATTACTTGGTCATATATCCCTGTCCTCTACACAGATTTACACCCATATCACCAAACAAAAACTTAAAAAGGTCTATCGCTTGGCCCATCCCAGGCTTAGGGAAATAATAAAGAGGAAGGGATGTTAATGTTTCACGCAACTACCATTGTTGCAGTAAAAAAAGGAACAGAAGTTGCAGTGGCCGGAGATGGTCAGGTCACCTTTGGACAGAATACTGTTATGAAACATACAGCCCGTAAAGTTAGAAGACTACATCAAGGCCAAGTAATTGCAGGCTTTGCAGGTTCTGTGGCAGACGCCTTTACCTTATTTGAAAAGTTTGAAAAAAAGCTTGAAGAATACCATGGCAATCTTATGCGGGCGGCAGTTGAACTTGCTAAGGATTGGCGCACCGATAAGCACCTGCGTGCCCTAGAAGCAATGTTGATTGTGGCAAATAAAGAGCATCTCCTGGTTTTATCAGGTAATGGTGAGGTTATTGAGCCGGACGAAGGAGTAACTGCCATAGGCTCAGGAGGGGCATATGCTTTGGCCGCTGCCCGGGCACTGGTTAAACATACAGAACTACTGCCTAAAGAGGTGGTACATGAGGCCCTTAGTATTGCAGCAGACATATGTGTTTATACCAACCATAATATTGTGGTGGAAGAAATATAACTACGGATTCTAAAGGAGTGGAGCCTATGAAGGCCCTAACACCGAGGGAAATTGTAACTGAGCTGGATAAATATATCGTAGGACAGGAACAGGCCAAAAAGGCAGTGGCAGTAGCTTTAAGAAATAGATACCGCCGCAGTAATCTGCCCGAGGAATTAAAGGATGAAGTTGTACCTAAGAACATTTTAATGATTGGACAACCGGGGTTGGAAAAACTGAAATTGCTAGACGTTTAGCCAAACTTGTTAAAGCCCCCTTTGTAAAGGTTGAGGCCACAAAATTTACCGAGGTTGGCTATGTGGGCCGGGATGTTGAATCCATGGTCAGGGATCTGGTTGAAACCGCAATCCGTATGATTAAACAGGAAAAGCTGGAAGAGGTTCAGGAACGGGCAAAGAAGATGGCCGATGAGAGAATTATTGAATTACTGGCGCCAATGCCCAGCAAACCTTCACCAGTAAAAAATCCCTTTGAAATGCTTTTTGGTGGTGTTCAGGAAAAGCCTGAGGAAGATAAGACCTGGGATCAGCAGAACAGCAGGATAAAATTTGAAAGGGAGACCCTAAGGGAAAAATTAGCCCGTGGGGAGTTGGAAAAGGAGTATTTGGAAATTGAAGTAGACGACAACCATACTCCCATGCTAGAAGTCTTTTCTAATAGCGGTGTGGAAGAGATGGGTGTAAATATGCAAGATGTCCTCGGTAATATTTTCCCTAAAAAGAAGCGTAAAAGAAAGGTAACTGTAAGTGAAGCCAGGAAACTCCTAATCAATCAGGAAGCACAAAAATTGATTGACATGGATGAAATAAATTCTGAAGCAGTTAAAAGGGCCGAGAATCAAGGGATCATATTTCTTGATGAAATAGATAAAATTGCTACCCGGGAGGGAGCTGCCGGTGGCCCGGATGTATCTAGGGGAGGCGTTCAGAGGGATATCCTGCCAATAGTGGAAGGATCAACAATTATGACCAAGTATGGACCTGTAAAGACAGATCATGTATTATTTATTGCTGCAGGTGCCTTCCATATCTCTAAACCTTCTGACCTTATCCCAGAACTTCAAGGGAGATTTCCCATCAGAGTGGAGCTGGAAAGCTTGAGCCGGAGTAATTTTGAACAAATTCTGGTAGAACCAAGAAACTCTTTAATCAAGCAATATACAGAACTCTTGAAGACTGAAGGCCTTAATATTGAATTTTCAAAAAATTCACTTGTCGAAATTGCTGATATAGCTTATACTGTAAATGAACAAAATGAGAACATAGGTGCCCGCAGGCTTCATACTATATTGGAGAAACTTCTAGAGGATGTTTCTTTTGAAGCTCCGGAATTGGAGGGACAGTCACTCACTATAGATAGTGAATATGTTCGTGAAAAATTAAGCAATGTTGTAGCAAATCGAGATCTTAGCCGCTATATTCTTTAATACACAAGGAGAGTGACAAAGGTGAACAACCTACTAGACAGAACTAGAACGATTAATAAACTGTTGCAAAAATCTGCTGGCTACCCTGTTGATTTCGGCGAAATTGCTGAAGTATTATCACAAAATATTGAGCTAACTGCTATATAATTGACCGCCGGGGCAGGGCTCTGGGCTATAATTTTATGCCCCAGTTTGCCTGCGGCATTATGCGTGACATTGTTGAAGGGTCCAAGAGGTTTCCGGAAGAGTACAATGAAAGACTACTTGACATTAATGAAACCCACGCAAACTTTTGCCAGACAGTAAATGCTTGTGTTTTTTTCAACGAAGAAGGATGCAAGCACATGAACAAAGTCTCCACAGTTGTTCCCATCGTTGGCGCAGGTTCCCGCTTAGGAACTCTGGTGCTGGCTAAGTTCAACCAAAGCTTTACTGACGAAGATTTGATCCTTGCTGAATACGGTGCAACCGTTGTGGCCATGGAAATTCTCCGGGCAAGGGCGGGCAGAATGGAAGAAGAAGCCCGCAAAAAAGCAGCGGTACAAATTGCCCTGGGAACCCTATCCTACTCCGAACTGGATGCCGTTCAACATATATTTGAACAGCTGGAAGGTGACGAAGGGGTTCTGGTTGCCAGTAAAATAGCAGACCGTGTAGGAATCACCAGGTCAGTTATCGTGAATGCACTGAGAAAATTTGAAAGCGCTGGAGTAATCGAATCCAAATCCTTAGGCATGAAGGGTACCTATATACGGGTGCTTAATGACAGGCTAATAGAAGAACTGCAGAGATTAAAGCACAACTAAAGATTATTATTGAGGGTCCTGTTTAAAAGAACAGGACCCTCTGACTGACTGTAAACGAAAGCTACAACTGGGTTTTAATAATAGCATAAATTGAGTACTAATTGCTCTTGCGTCAAACATCTTATTATGCTAAAATATGCCTTGGTGTTAATTACACACGTTGTCGGATTCGGGCAAGGTTGCTTTCTTTGAAAGGTCTTGTCGAAAATGATGGTAACGGAGGATTAAAAACATTTGAGAGGGGAGGTGTAACTAGCTATGGCAGTTATCTCCATGAAACAATTGCTGGAAGCAGGTGTTCATTTCGGACACCAGACACGTAGGTGGAACCCAAAAATGGCACCCTACATCTTTACTGACCGTAACGGTATTTACATCATTGATCTGCAGAAAACCGTTCGCAAGGTAGAAGAGTGCTATGATTTTGTTAAGCAGCTTTCCGTTGAAGGCGGTACCATTATGTTTGTAGGTACCAAGAAGCAGGCACAGGAGGCTGTTAAGGAAGAAGCCGAGCGTTGTGGCATGTATTACGTTAACCAGCGCTGGTTGGGTGGTATGTTGACAAACTTCCAAACAATCAGACATCGTATTGATAGACTGCACGAACTGGAGCGGATGGAAGGTGACGGCACCTTCGAGGTTTTACCTAAGAAAGAAGTAGCTCAACTTCTACATGAAAAAGAGAAGCTGGATAAGTTCCTAGGTGGAATCAAGAACATGCGTCGTCTGCCGGGTGCCCTATTCGTCATTGACCCACGTAAGGAGCGCATCGCAGTGGCCGAAGCTCGCAAACTGGGTATTCCCATTGTAGCCATTGTTGATACAAACTGTGATCCTGACGAGATTGATTATGTTATTCCCGGTAACGATGACGCTATTCGGGCAGTAAAACTGCTTACCGCAAAGATGGCTGATGCCGTTCTGGAAGGCAGGCAGGGTGAACAACTCGCAGAGTAGAAGTTAGGTAGAGGGCGTCTTGTATTACTGGAGGCCCCTACCTTTTTCATGTTTGTTAAGGGAAGAATTTGGTTATAATAGCACAAGATTAACTGGATTTCCTAATTAAAGGGGGATAAAGTCATGGCGGAAATTTCTGCAAGCATGGTTAAAGAGTTGAGAGAACGCACCGGGGCCGGTATGATGGATTGCAAAAAGGCCTTAGCTGAAGTTAATGGAGATATGAACAAAGCTATTGAATTTTTACGTGAGAAAGGTCTGGCTGCCGCTGCTAAAAAGGCAGGTCGTATTGCCGCAGAGGGCATCGTTGAATCATATATTCATGGTGGCGGAAGAATTGGTGTTTTAGTAGAAGTTAACTGTGAAACAGACTTTGTGGCTAAAAACGAAGACTTCCGTGGATTGGCCAGAGATATTGCTATGCAGATAGCAGCTGCTAAGCCCGAATATGTTCGTAAAGAAGAAGTGCCCAGTGAGGCTATTGAAAAAGAGCGCGAAATATTAAGGCTCAGGCCTTAAATGAAGGCAAACCTGAGAAGATTGTTGATAAAATGGTTGAAGGACGTATTGAAAAATATTATAAAGAGGTTTGTCTCTTAGAGCAGCCCTTTATTAAGGATTCTGATAAAACTGTTCAGCAAGTAATCAATGAGGTTATTGCTAAAATAGGTGAAAAGATTGATGTTCGCCGCTTTACACGTTACGAAATGGGCGAAGGTTTACAAAAACGCTCAGATGATTTTGCTGCAGAAGTAGCTGCTCAAATTAAGTGTTAATAGGCAATAGTTATTTTTTGCAGGAATTTTTTAAAGGTTGTAGAATTACAGATCTACCAGACTGGAGGACACCCACATGGTAACTCCCAAGTTCAGGAGGGTAATTCTGAAGTTAAGTGGAGAAGCCCTGGCAGGAACTAAAGGCTATGGAATAGACCCGGAAGTAGTTTACTCAATTGCAAGCCAAATTAAGGATGTAATTGAATTAAGGGTCCAATTAGCCATTGTTGTGGGCGGCGGCAATATTTGGCGAGGGATATCAGGTAGTACTAAAGGAATGGACAGAGCCACTGCTGATTATATGGGTATGCTGGCAACTGTAATAAATTCTTTGGCACTGCAGGATGCCTTAGAAAAAATTGACGTTGACACAAGGGTTCAAACTGCCTTCGAAATGATGGCAGTGGCAGAGACCTACATCAGACGTAGAGCCATTAGGCATATGGAAAAGGGTAGGGTTGTAATCTTTGCTGCCGGCACCGGAAATCCATACTTCTCTACAGATACAACAGCTGCCCTGCGTGCTGCGGAAGTTGAAGCAGAGATTATTCTTATGGCAAAGCAGGTAGATGGGGTATATGAGGCTGATCCCCTTAAGAATCCCGAGGCTAAGAAGTTTGAACAACTAACATACATAGATGTTTTGCAGAAGGTCTTCAAGTAATGGATTCCACTGCTGCCTCCCTTTGTATGGATAATCGGATTCCACTGCTGGTTTTTGACTTAAATAAAGAAGGCAATATCAAGAGAGCAATATTAGGGGAACGGATAGGTACCTTTGTTGGGGGGGAATAAAATGCTTAAAGATATTATTTCTGCTGCTGAAGATAACATGAAGAAGTCCGTGGAAGTGGTTCGTAAGGAATTTGCATCACTACGTGCCGGTCGTGCAACCCCTGCCTTGTTAGATAAAGTTACAGTTTCTTATTATGGAACTCCTACCCCATTAAATCAACTTGCGAACATCTCTGTACCAGAGCCTCGTAGCCTTGTGATTCAACCCTGGGATAAGAGTGCTATGCCTGAAATCGAAAGGTCAATTCTTAAATCTGATTTGGGTATTACTCCTACCAGTGATGGCACAGTAATTCGTCTGACCATACCCCAATTGACTCAAGAACGCAGAACAGAGCTGGTTAAAGTCATTAAGAAAAAAGCCGAAGAAGGACGAGTTGCTGTTAGAAATATTCGTCGTGATGTTAATGATAGCATCAAGGCAAAACAAAAGGACGGGGTACCAGAGGACGAGGTAAAACGGGGTCAGGACGACATGCAAAAAATCACTGATAAATTTATTAAAGAAATCGATGAAATGTTAAAATCTAAAGAGCAGGAGATCTTGCAGGTTTAGATGGGTATACCTGATGTGTTAGGTTTTCTGTTGGATGATGCAGTGCCCCTTCTCAGAAATGCCGGTTATGATGTATCTGAGGTCATTTCCAAACCACCTAAGGGAAACCCGGAAGGCTAAAACGTGTAGTAAGGGTACGGCCTGCTGGTCCCCAAGAAGTAGTAATTACGGTGGTTTGTGAGGAGAAAGGGAAAGGAGGTGTACTAAATGGCCTTTAAAATCACAGATGAATGTCTGGCCTGCGGTACCTGTTTGGATTCCTGTCCCAATGGAGCTATTGAGGAGGGCGAAATATTTAAAATAACCACTGCATGCGAAGATTGTGGAACGTGCGTGGATATGTGCCCTACCGGAGCTATTATTGAAGAGTAATGCATTGAACCCCCTTCATATCCGGAAGGGGGTTGTTATATTGGAGGCTCTGAGATGTTTAAAAGGATAACAGGTCTCTTCAGTAAAGAAGGATTTCTGAAAATGAGGAAACACTGCTGCAGGCCGTAGATATTAGCAGGTTGCCTAACCATATCGCCATTATCATGGATGGAAACGGTAGGTGGGCCCAGAGGCGAGGTATGCCGAGATCCTTTGGGCATAAGGCTGGAGTAGAAGCCTTAAGAAATGTTGTTAAGCTGTGCTCAGAATTAGGAGTAAAGGTACTGACCTGTTATGCTTTTTCTACTGAAAATTGGAAAAGGCCCCAGGATGAAGTAAGTATGCTTATGGACTTACTGGTGGAGTATTTAGATAAAGAACTAAAAGAATTACATAGAAATAATGTTAGAATAAATGCCCTGGGTCAACTCAACGAATTACCCCAGGCACCAAAGGATGCTGTTCTCAGAGCTATTGAAGAAACAAAGGATAATTCAGGCTTGATTTTAAATATTGCTTTGAGTTACGGTGGAAGAACAGAAATAACAATGGCAGTTCAGAAAATCGCTCAAATGGTTAAAGACGGGGAAATTGAAGTTTCTGAGATAAATGAAAAACTCATAGGTAATAAATTATATACGGCGGGGATGCCCGATCCCGATTTGTTAGTAAGACCTTCGGGAGATTATCGAATTAGTAATTTTCTATTATGGCAATTGGCCTATACTGAATTCTGGTTGTCAAATGTAATGTGGCCAGATTTTAAAAGAGAGCATTTGTTAAAGGCCATTATTGATTATCAGAGGCGAGAGCGTCGTTTTGGGGGACTAAAGAAAAAATAGGTTGGTGGATCATTTGCTGCACTTGCGAGTGCTCAGTGCCTTGGTGGGCATCCCGGTAATATTACTGGCTGCCTGGTACGGTGGCTGGGCCCTATGGCTATTAACTACTACAATATTCCTAATAGCAAGCCTGGAAATAACCATAATGTTAAAGGGCCTTGGTTTAAAGCCTTCCAGAGAGATTATAATTTCAGGAGGCTTATTTTTGCTGGTGGCTGCATATTTATATAAAGATGATTTACTTGCGCCGGCATTGGTTTTAATCATATTATATAATTTATTAAGTATGGTGTTGCTATATCCAAGGACAACACCCCTTGATGTATTTGGAAATATGACTGCTACCTTTTACATAGGGAATATCCTTTTCTTCTTTTTGATTAGAGATTTACCGGATGGCTGGTTTTGGATTATATTACTACTTACCGCCACCTGGGCCAGTGATACCTTTGCTTATTTTACAGGTAGGGCCTTTGGTAAACATAAACTGGCCCCGCTGCTAAGCCCTAAAAAAACCATTGAAGGAGCAGTGGGTGGAGTTCTGGGATCAGTACTCCTATGCTATATATTTTCCCTTTCAGTTCAGAGTTTTAATACCATACCACTCATATTAATAGGAGTATTAATCGGTGTTGCTTCCCTATTGGGAGATCTTATGGAATCAGCCATTAAACGACAAGCAGGTGTGAAGGATTCAGGCCAGATTATTCCTGGACATGGTGGTTTCCTAGATCGCTTTGACAGTTTGCTATTTACAGCACCCCTGGTATACTACACAGTTAAAGTGTTTATAATTTGATTATAATTATAATGAGGTGAACAAAATTGCCCGCTTGGCTAAAGACCGCCCTAAATATCGTATTGGCCGGTCTGCTTCTTTTACTGGCATTATTTATAATTGACCATGTATCAGATTACGTTTTACGTGGACTGGCCTTTATAATACCACTGATAATTCCATTTCTAGTGGCGATATTTATTAGTCTGTTGCTGGAGCCTATGATTGCTGTTTTGCAAACCCATGCCCGTATGGGCAGGGGAGCTTCAGTTGCCTTATCAATGCTCCTCTTATTCAGTTTTTTGGTACAGTTATAACTTTACTGCTACTAAGATTAGTAACAGAACTTATCGATTTATCTAAGAGTCTGCCTACGGTTGTCAGGGAAGTCCAAATCTGGGTAGAGCAGGCACTGCCAAGATTACAAAGACTCTATGGGGAGCTTCCTTCTGCGGCAACAATTTATATTCAGGATTCCTTTGGCAACATTGCGGCTACTTTACAAGTGTTTTTAACAAGAACGGCTGAATCAATATTACAGACCTTTTCGGCCATTCCCGGTATAATTACCTTTATAATTGTCAGCTCCTGGCGACATATTTTATTAGTAAGGACCGGAGAATGCTGGCAGTACATTGGCTCTCACTTATGCCCGCACCCTTTGGTGAAAGAAGTCTTCATGTGTTAAAAGCTGTATTTGGGGCCTTTTTGGGTTATATAAGGGCCCAGGGGATTTTAGTAAGTATAAGTACCTTTATAAGTATTCTTGGTTTATATATAATTGGGGCTGAATATGCCTTAACAATGGGTCTATTAATTGGATTTTTTGATATTATTCCTGTGTTGGGACCAAGTACAGTCATCTTACCCTGGGTAATCTGGTCGTTAGTTTCCGGTTCGACCTGTTCGGTATCAAGCTATTAATACTATGGGCGATAATTATGGTTGCAAGACAAATGCTGGAGACAAAGGTGGTTGCAAGTAATCTTGGACTTCACCCTCTGGCAACTCTTGTAGCTTTGTTTATAGGTTTTAAAATTTTAGGCTTTATTGGCATGGTTGTGGGACCAATACTTCTAATTGCTGTACAGGCTGTTATAAAAGCAGGAATTCAGACCTCTAAGGTGAATTAAAATATCTGAGGTGCCATAGATATGAAAAAATTTGCAATACTAGGCAGTACCGGTTCAATAGGAAGGCAAGCCCTAGAGGTTGTAGAAGCATTTCCTGATGAATTAAAGGTTGTTGGGATGGCGGGCGGTAAAAACCGCGAGTTGTTTTTAAAACAATGTTTATCCCATAAGCCCATGATAGTTTCCCTGCAAGATAAAGAGGATGCCAGCTGGTTGAAGGCTGAGCTATTGAAAAATGGCTTAAAGGTTGAGGTCTATTACGGGACTGAAGGTCTGATTGCTGTTGCAACCTGTGAGGAGGCATCAACTATTCTAACAGCCTTAAGTGGGGCTGTAGGACTATTGCCCACCTGTGCAGCCATAGAAGCAGGAAAAGATATTGCATTGGCTAACAAAGAAACCTTGGTGGCAGCAGGGGAATATGTAACTCTACTAGCTGAGAAAAACAATATATCCTTGCTTCCGGTGGATAGTGAGCATTCAGCTATATGGCAGTGCTTAAAGGGAGAAAATAAGAGCAGTGTAAGGAAGCTTATACTAACAGCTTCCGGTGGTCCATTTCGTCAAATGGATCGGTCAAACCTTGAGGGTGTAACACCGCAGATGGCTTTAAAGCACCCTAATTGGTCCATGGGAGCTAAAATAACCATTGATTCCGCCACTCTAATGAACAAGGGGCTTGAAGTTATTGAAGCTAAGTGGCTTTTTAACTTAGACTTTGATGATATTGAGGTGGTAATTCATCCCCAGAGTATTATCCATTCTATGGTTGAGTATGGTGATGGCTCTTTTATTGCTCATTTAGGACAGCCTGACATGAGGATACCTATTCAATATGCCCTTAGCTATCCCCACAGGTGGTTTAATAATTTTCCAAAACTAAATCTTAAGAGCATTATGGGATTGACTTTTGAAGCACCTGATACAACGCGATTCCCGTCTTTAGCCCTGGCCTATGAAGCAGGAAGAGCAGGCGGGACAGCCCCGGCAGTATTAAATGCGGCTAACGAAATTGCTGTTCACACATTTTTACAAGGGAGCATAAAATTTCTAGAAATACCCTTAGTTGTTCAGAAAACCCTAGATAAGCATAGAGTTGTCAAGCCTTCCTCATTGGAAGAGGTTATTGAGGTTGATATATGGGCAAGAAAAGAGGTCACCAGAATATTAAGTAACTTATAGAGGTGAAGAAATGCAAACATTTATCGCTTCGGTTGTTGTATTTGGTCTGCTAATATTTTTTCATGAGTTGGGACACTTTCTTGTAGCTAAAAGAGTTGGTATCCTGGTGCATGAATTTAGCTTGGGCTTTGGGCCTAAGGTTTTTGGCTTTAACTGGGGGGAAACCAGATACAATCTTCGCCTGCTGCCCCTAGGTGGCTTTGTTCGGATGGCTGGCATGGACCCCAATGAAGAGGACGATAAAGGGATACCAGAGAATAGGGCTTTTAATAGAAAAACAGTTAGTCAAAGGGCATCGGTAATCATTGCAGGGCCTCTGATGAACTTTATATTGGCAGCATTATTGTTTGCTTTATTTTTATGTTCCAAGGTATTCAATTTGCTACCACCAAGGTGGGAGAGGTAATAGATGGATTTCCGGCTCAAAGGCTGGTATCCAGGCAGGGGATCAAATAACTGCCGTTAATCAGAAACCAGTTGAGGACTGGAATGAGCTGGTCGAAGAGGTCAGCAAATTCCCGGGAGAATCGGTAAATCTTTCAATTGTAAGGGATGGCCAGGAATTGCAAGTGAATGTAGCCACCCAAAAGGATGAAACCGGTCAATATAAAATTGGTATAAAACCATCCGAGACCGATACTGTGATTAAAAAGCTAAACCCAGTATCAGCTGATACAGGGTGGGCAGTTTACAGTACAATTATCCTGGCTCATACTCTCATTTATTGGACAAATGTTTACCCAACAGGCTCCGGTGGATTTGGGAGGGCCTGTAAGGATTGTTGGTGAAATAGGCAAGGCTGCTGAATTTGGGGTCTTTCATGTGTTACGATTGGCAGCTTTTCTAAGTATAAATCTCGGTCTGTTTAATCTATTTCCAATCCCAGCCCTGGATGGCAGTAGGGTACTATTTTTAATCTGGGAAAAAATTGCTGGTAAACCTGTAGAGCCATCCAAGGAAAGTTTTATTCATCTGGTTGGTTTTGGGCTGTTACTTTTGTTAATGGTGGTTATAACCTATAATGATGTAGTTTCCTTAATGTTTGGGCCTAGATAGCGGAGGTAACAATGGTAAAAAGAAACACCCGGCCGGTTATGGTGGGCAATATCCAAATCGGTGGCGGGTCACCTGTAATTGTACAATCCATGACTAATACAGACACCAGGGATGTAAAGTCAACTGTTGAGCAAATAACCGATTTGACCCAGGCGGGATGCGAAGTTGTTCGGCTTGCCGTGCCAGACAGAGAAGCTGCCGAGGTGTTGTCTGATATTAAAGCAAAGGTTAGCATACCTTTAATTGCCGATATTCATTTTGATTATCGACTGGCACTTTTGGCCCTATCAGGGGGATAGATGGACTTAGAATTAACCAGGTAATATTGGGGGAAAAGCTAAGGTCAAAGAAGTTGTAGCTGCAGCCAGGGAAAAGTTAGTTCCCATACGTATAGGTGTCAATGCAGGCTCTTTGGAAAAGGAGCTACTGGATAAATATGGAGGGGTAAAGGCGGATGCCTGGTTGAGAGTGCCTTAAACCATATCAATATTTTGGAAGAACTTAACTATAGGGAAATAAAGGTATCCCTTAAGGCATCTAATATTCCTCTCATGTTGGAAGCCTATCGCAAATTATCCGGACTGATAGACTACCCTATGCATATAGGAGTTACAGAGGCAGGAACAGTCAAGAGCGGTACAATCAAATCTGCTGTTGGTATTGGCGCCCTTCTGGCTGAAGGAATAGGTGATACTGTCCGGGTTTCATTAACTGGTCACCCAAGACATGAAGTCTTTGTAGCTTTTGAAATTCTCAAAGCCTGGGGTTGCGCCAGCGGGGAGTGGAACTAATTTCATGTCCTACCTGTGGCCGAACTCAGATAAACCTTATAGAAATTGCTGAACAGGTGGAACAAAGGCTAGTAGGTCTGGACAAGCCAATAAAGGTGGCGGTCATGGGTTGTGTGGTTAATGGACCGGGAGAGGCTAGGGAGGCAGATGTGGGTATTGCCGGTGGCCGTGGCGTGGCTGATTTTCCGAAAAGGAGAAGTAATAAGGAAGGTTCCAGAGAAAGAATTAGTTGAAGAGTTAATCAGAGAAATAGAATTACTTTAATTTATAAGTACATTTAGACCTAGATTCAGGAGGGGCGATATATGCGTACAAGTCAAATGTTAATTCCCACTTTAAGGGAGGTGCCTGCCGAGGCGGAGGTAATTAGTCATCAATTACTGCTAAGGGCTGGGTTTATTAGAAAATCAGCTTCGGGCATTTATACATATTTACCCTTGGCCCATAGGGTATTAAAGAAGATTATGCAAATTGTTAGGGAAGAGATGGACCACCAGGGTGGACAGGAACTATTAATGCCTATTGTCCAGCCTGCTGAAATGTGGTTGGAGTCTGGTCGCTGGCATGTATATGGTCCAGAACTGTTCCGTTTAAAAGACAGGCATAACAGGGACTTTTGCTTGGGACCTACCCATGAAGAGGTTATTACTATTCTAATCAGGGGCGAAGTACGCTCATATAAGCAACTGCCTCAGCTTCTATATCAAATCCAAAGTAAATTCCGTGACGAAAGACGCCCCAGGTTTGGCCTGATGAGGGGCAGGGAATTTATTATGAAGGACTTATATTCCTTCGACAAGGATGAAGAGGCTTAGAAGTCAGCTATCAAAAGATGCATGCAGCCTATACTAATATCTTTACCCGTTGTGGGGTTCAATTTAGGCCTGTGGAGGCTGACTCGGGAGCCATTGGAGGAAGTACTACCCATGAATTTATGGTTCTGGCAGACTCAGGGGAGCAGCTATTCTCTACTGTTCCAGTTGTGATTATGCAGCAACAACGAAAAGGCAGCAATTCCTGCAGCCGGGCTAGATCCTTCCATTGAAAAACGTGCACTGGAGGAAGAAATCACTCCCGGGCAAAGGTCCGCTGAGGATGTTGCAAAATTCTTGGGAATTACCACCCAGCAAGTTATTAAAACCATGATTTACAGAACAGATAAGGAGTTGGTTGCAGCCTAGTAAGGGGTGACCGGGATGTGAATGAGATTAAACTCCTTAATGCTTTAGGTGCACTAACGGTTGATTTGGCCAGTGAGGAACAGGTTAAAGATGTTTCAGGAGCCCCCCTCGGATATGCTGGGCCGGTTGGTATTAAGGTTCGTATTGTAGCAGATCATGAGGTTATGGCTATGGTTAATGGGATCTCCGGTGCTAATAAGGTAGACGCACACCTTATTAATGTAAATCCAGGAAGAGATTTTAAGGCTGACCTTATAGAGGACATTCGTATGGTACAGGCCGGTGAACCATGCCCAAAATGTGGGGCTCAGTTACAAGAGGCCAGGGGTATTGAAGTTGGGCAGATATTTAAATTAGGAACAAAATATAGTAAAGCTCTAGGGGCCACATTCCTAGATGAAAACGGGAAGGAAAAACCTATTGTTATGGGCTGCTACGGAGTTGGCGTAAGTCGCACCATGGCTGCAGCAATTGAGCAAAACCATGATCAGGATGGTATTATTTGGCCCGCCAGCATAGCACCCTATCAGGTAATCGTTATTCCTGTATCTGCAAAAGACGCAAAACAAATGACCATAGCAGAGGAATTGTATAATGAGCTTTCAAAGCTAGGTATTGAAGTTGTGCTGGATGATCGTCCGGAGCGCCCGGGGGTAAAATTTAAGGATGCAGACTTGATCGGCTTCCCCCTCCGTGTGGTGGTTGGTGGAAAGGCAACGGATGAGGGAGTTGTTGAAATCCGCCAACGTAGATCAGGGCAAACGGATTTGATTCCGATTTCCGATGTTATTAAATATGTAAGAGAAATCTTACCGATTTTATAGGTGTAAAAATATGATTCTAAGCAAAGTCCTGATTTTATCTGTTTCGGCCGGGGAAGGCCACATGAGGGCAGCTGCTGCCTTGAAAAGTGAGCTATACCGGAGAAATCCTCAAACTGAGGCAATTATATTAGATACTTTTCGCTATGCCAGCCCACTACTTGAAAAGGTAGTTTTAGGGACATATATGGAGATCATTAAAATGTCCCCAATTATTTATGGCTATCTATATCGACAGGCAGAAAAGGAAAAGCCCTTATCAGGTTTTGCTAAGCACGAATTTAATCGAATAATGAATAGGCTTGCAGCCCCAAAGCTTGTTTCCTATATCGAGCAAATGCAGCCCCAGGCTATAATTTGCACTCACCCCTTTCCTTTAGGGATTTTAGCCGAGCTACGAGGTGCAGGAAGATGCAATGTGCCTATTGTAGCTACCATTACAGACTATACGGTTCACCCCTTCTGGCTGTTTGAACATGTTGATTGTTATATGGTGGCTGCGGATGGCCTTGTCAAAGCCTTTGCAGAATTTGGCATTAGGCCCGAAAAAATCAAAGCAACGGGTATCCCCATAGAACCAGAGTTTAGCAAGGTAAGGGATAAGGACAAGTTAAGGGACAACTGGAAATTAGATAGAAACCTACCCACCATTTTAATTATGGGTGGGGGATTAGGCATGGGACCCATGGCAGAAGTAGTTAAAGGATTAGGGGCAGCAGGGTTACCTTGCCAGCTGGTTGTTGTTTGTGGACACAATGAAACTTTGAGATTAAAGCTAATGAAGCAATTGCCAAGTCTGCAGGGTAAAATCCAGGTTCATGGTTATATAAGAAATATCCATGAACTGATGGCCGCCTGTGATTTAATGGTGGGAAAGGCCGGTGGATTGACAGCCTCAGAAGCGATGGCCAGCAAACTACCCATGTTTATTACCGATCCCATTCCTGGCCAAGAAGAAAGAAACGCAGAGTTTTTACAAAGGGCTGGAGCAGCCAAATTGGTCAGGGGTACTAAAGATTTAATTTTGCAGGTAAAGGATTATTTAAGAAATAAATCTGTGCAGATTAGAATGTCAGTAGCTGCAGAGCAAATTGGCAGGCCTCAATCAGCCATGACTGCTGTTAATATTATTGAGGATTTGGTAACACAATTTACTGAGATTGAAGATGCCCGGTAAGAGACAAAACAAATTGATCTACCGTCTGGTAAATATGGAGGACTAATATTGACTGTTACTCTATTAGATACCGTTGGTACATACATTTCTGATAACGAGCTTCAGCAGCTATTAAAGACTACCTGTATTCTCAGGGTGGTTGTAAATATTAAAAAGAAAAGCTGGAAGCTTACCTTAAAGCCCCGCAAATTGTTGACCAGTGATGAATTCGCCCGTCTTAAGAAGGCCCTGGTTTCCATTACTCCGGGGCCTGTTCTATTAGAACTTGAAATTCAGGAAGATGGACCTCAAAGGTTAAAGAAGGAAAGGCTAGATCAAGAATATCTAAAGGCAAAATTATTGGAACAATTCCCGGCCTCCCGTGGGTGGCTAAACCAATCCCATTTTCAATGGGAAGGGGATTCCCTGACAATACATTTGCCTGATGAGCTTAGTCTTGATCTGTTCCGCAGTCGAAATTGTGATGACTTTCTTCGGCAGGTAATTAGAGATTTTTCTAATAATGAGCCTAAAATATTACTTGAGGTATGTCATACTGAAGAATCCCAGGAGAATTGGAACTGTCGCCAGGAACAGCTTGAGCAGGAGCTTCTTGAAAAACTTACTACAGAGCAAGGGGTAAAAACAAGTGAAAAGTGTCAAGAAATAAGTACCAACGAACTAATTATTGTAGGTAAAGAGATAAAGGGAAATAAAATATTAATTAAAGATATCCTGGAAGAAGAGAGAAATGTAGTCACCCAGGGTAGAATATTTGACCTTGAAAGCAGATTATTAAAATCTGGAAGACAGATCCTTACCTTTAGCCTAACTGATAATTCCGATTCCATAGATGTAAAGAAATTTTTAGAAGAAAATGAAGCTGGCGTAGGGGATAGGTTAAAGAATGGCCAATGGGTAAAGGTACGTGGGCCGGTTCAAGTGGATAGGTTTACCCAGGAATTAACACTGATGGCTTATGATATAAATGTGATTAATGCTCCGGCAAGATATGATGTGGCTTCGGAAAAGAGGGTTGAGCTGCATTTGCATACCAAGATGAGTTCTATGGATAGTGTATGTAGTGCGGCTGATGTGGTGCGTCAGGCAGCTGCCTGGGGTCATCCGGCAGTGGCAATCACAGATCACGGCGTGGTACAGGCATTCCCAGAGGCCTATTCTGCTGCAAAAAAAGCTGGAATAAATCTTATTTATGGAGTAGAGGGTTATTTAATAGATGATGGTATAACAACTCTATTCAATTATAAGCAAAATCAACCCTTAAAGGATCTTGAATATGTAGTTCTTGACTTTGAAACCACGGGATTCTCTCCCCGGACAGATACAATTATTGAAATCGGTGCAGTTAAGTACTCTGAGGGCACGAGGTAGACCGCTATGGCACCTTGGTTAATCCTGGACGAGAAATACCCCACGAAGTTACGAAGTTAACGGGCATTAATAATGAGATGGTCAAAGATGCACCTGCTCCCCAAAAGGCCCTAGCTAAATTAAAGGAATTCGTAGGCGAAGCTCTAATAGTAGCTCATAATGCGGCTTTTGACTTTGGTTTTTTAAAAACTGGCTTCCGGGATAATCTCCAGCAAGAAGCTAACTATCAAGTAATAGATACCCTTGGTGTAGCAAGGGTACTATTGCCCCAACTTAAAAATCACAAACTCAATACCCTAACCAAAGAGTTTAAAATTGATATTGGCAACCATCACCGGGCCGTTGATGATGCTGCTGCCACGGGGAAAATATGGCAAATACTTTTAAACAAGATTACGGAACGGGGAATTCATGACCTAGAGGGACTTTCTGTCCTGGGCAAAGGAGCAAGCCAAGAAAAGCTGAGATCCCGACATGTTACCCTTCTTGTTAAGGATGAAATAGGGTTAAAGAATCTATATGGTTTAATCACACTTTCTCATCTTAAATATTATTACCGGCAACCCAGAATTCCTAGACAAGAGTTAATAGGACATAGGGAAGGACTACTGATTGGCTCTGCCTGTGAGGGAGGGGAATTATACCAGGCCCTTTTAAACGGAGCATCCCAAGAGGAATTAGAAAATATTGCAGCCTTCTATGATTACTTAGAGATACAGCCCTTGGGCAACAATGAGTTTCTGGTTCGTAATCATCAAGTACAGGGATTTGATGACTTAAGACAGCTAAACCAACGCATAGTGATGTTAGGCAGTAAGCTAAATATCCCGGTTGTTGCTACAGGGGATGTGCATTTTTTAAACCCGGAGGATGAGGTTTATAGACGTATTCTAATGGCCGGTAAAGGTTTTGATGATGCAGATAATCAAGCACCCCTATATTTTAAGACCACGGTAGAAATGCTTGAGGAATTCTCCTATCTTGGAGAAGAAACTGCCTTGGAGGTTGTGGTCAAAAACCCAAGAATGATTGCAGAGCAAGTTAAATTTATGAAGCCTATCCCAGACCAACTTCACCCGCCCTATATTGAAGGAGCGGAGGAGCAAATTACTGATATGACCTTAGACCGGGCCCATGAATTATACGGCAAGCCGTTGCCCGAGATTGTTCAAAAAAGGGTTGATAAGGAGCTAAAGTCAATTATTGGCAACAAATTCGCTGTATTATATTTAATTGCCCATAAATTAGTAAAGAAGTCAATGGATGATGGATATTTGGTGGGTTCCCGAGGTTCGGTAGGGTCTTCCTTAGTGGCTACCCTTACAGGTATTACAGAGGTTAATCCCCTGCCTCCACACTATAGATGCAAGGGTTGTAGGGGTAGCGAGTTTATTAATGACGGATCGGCTGGCTGCGGTGCGGATTTACCTGATAAAATATGCCCCAATTGTGGACAGCCCTATGAAAAGGACGGGCACGACATACCCTTTGAGGTATTCTTAGGCTTTGAGGGAGATAAGGTGCCTGATATAGACCTTAACTTTTCAGGGGATTACCAGCCCAGGGCCCACAAATACACAGAAGAATTGTTTGGCAAGGATAATGTATATCGTGCCGGCACCATTGGAACCATTGCCGAAAAGACAGCCTTTGGCTTTGTTAAAAACTATCTAGATGAAAGGAATCAAAAAAAGAGGAATGCAGAACTAAAAAGATTGGTATTAGGCTGTGCTGGTGTTAAAAGAACCACGGGGCAGCATCCAGGGGGCATTATGGTAGTACCAAGGGATGCAGATGTCCATATGTTTACTCCGGTTCAACGTCCTGCCGATGATGTAAAATCCGATACCAGAACTACCCATTTTGATTATCATTCCATCCACGATAGCTTGGTAAAGCTGGATATATTGGGTCATGACGATCCCACGGTTATTCGTATGCTGGAAGACTTAACAGCTGAACGCCAGAGAGATACCCCTGGATGAACCAAAAACCATGAGCTTATTTTCATCCACAGTAGCCCTGGGGGTTGAACCGGAGGATATTCGCTCCCAGGTGGGAACCTATGCTATACCGGAATTTGGTACAAAGTTTGTACGTCAAATGCTGGTGGATACAAAACCTACAACCTTTTCTGAATTGGTTCGTATCTCGGGATTTTCCCATGGAACTGATGTATGGTTAAACAATGCCCAGGATTTAATTAGGGCAGGTACCTGCAAGCTATCCGAGGCTATTTCTGCTAGGGATGATATTATGGTCTACCTCATTTATCAGAACCTTCCACCCAAACTGGCCTTTAAAATTATGGAGGGTGTTAGAAAGGGAAAAGGAGTTAAGGAGGAAGATGCAGAAGTTATGCGAAGCCATGGGGTTCCCAAGTGGTATATTGAATCCTGCAACAAAATTAAGTATATGTTTCCCAAGGCCCATGCCACTGCCTATGTTATGATGGCTTTTCGCATTGCCTGGTTCAAGGTTTATTATCCAGAGGCATTCTACTGCACTTATTTTTCTGTAAGGGCAGATGACTTTGATGCTGATCTAATGGTTCAAGGACCAAATAAATTAAAGCAGGTTATTCAGGAAATAGAGGAAAAGGGTAATGCTGCTTCCCAGAAAGAAAAAAACCTCCTCACAATTCTAGAGGTGGCCTTAGAGATGAATTACCGGGGCATAAAACTTTTACCAGTTAATCTTGAAAAATCCGATGCCACTAAGTTTTTGATTACCCAGGATGGTTTATTATCTCCCTTTGGCGGACTTCAGGGTGTTGGAAGGGCAGCAGCACAAAGTATTCTTACGGCCAGGGAGGCAGCTCCCTTTACTTCCGTGGATGATTTGAGAAATCGTG
Organism: Desulforamulus aquiferis; assembly: GCA_004143605.1. Lineage (GTDB taxonomy): Bacteria > Bacillota > Desulfotomaculia > Desulfotomaculales > Desulfotomaculaceae > Desulfotomaculum > Desulfotomaculum aquiferis. Next base: position 7,219 of record AWVY01000008.1, on the reverse strand, counting down.
CAAAGATATCTAAAACAGTAGTGGAGGTATTACAAAACCACGGTTGTCTGAATCAACTGCAATTATCTGATCAGATGGCACTTTTTTAGTGATTTATGACCATGAAGCCCTGGGGCATATAAGAGATTAACCAATCTAGGTCCTCTTGCTCTAAGTAATAACAGCTATAGGTTTTGGGAATACCCAATTGGCTGTGATTGTCTGCGGTACCCTCTGGTAATGAGTGAAGCAGTATGTCGGCATTTAACCAAATCCATTGATCTTGCTTGGAGTTTTTATTGCTTGTGGTGCTGCGATTTTGCTCATACAGGGTTCCAGTGGGTGCGGCAGGACGTGACTTTTGGGTTATGGTCATGGTGCGGATTGTTTTCTTTCCCTCCATTACCCAAAGCTTAATAGAGCTACCAGACTTAATCTCAAGCCATCTGCTGCTGCCTAGGTTAGTAGTTATAAAGTCATAGCTGTAGTTAAGGATTTCATTACTTTTAGAAACTAAGCGTGCCGTGACTTTATAATGGGTATTGGGGCTCAGCACTCGATTAGGTAAATAATCAACTCTATTGCCATCAATACGGCATACTCCTGGCAGATCATTAATGGATATCTCCGCTGTCTTTAAATCCTGATTAGCTGTAATAAAAATATTCCGTGTTAACCAAATACCACTTGACCCTGGGCGGGGATTTGATTCCAAGATGAGGAATTCCGGTGTGGTGGTAAATTGTGCCTCTATATTTGAGGTAAGCTTCCCTCCATTCCGGGAAGGCAAGCCCTCGGCAATATGTATTGTGTAATCCTGAGTATTATTTAGTTTGCTTTCGGGCCAATATTGCCATCTGCTATAATCCTCCAGGTAACCCTCGGGGGAGAAGTACTTAACTGGTTCGAGCCTCCCGGGTTTTGGCCCTTTAAAATGGGCCATTAATTCCCCAGGGTTAACCTCTGTGTTAAACTGAATAATTACAGGACCCTTAGAAGGAACCGAATCCCGGTTATCTATTCCTACAAAACGTAAGGGCACCTTTGCCTGAAACTCCCCCGAGGCCCATACCCAAAGGGGCCAAATCATAGCTGATGCAGTATTGAATTTATAACGGTATTTTTGCCCCCTGGGGTATTCATTTTCTGCAAATTCAACCCTTAGGTGCTAGCTGTAAGCCAGTTATAATTAAATGGAACAATTGTGCCATCCAAAACCCGTTCAATGACTAAATCTTGAGGGGAAGTTTCCCTCATGGGAGCATGGAATTTAAAAACTACTACTACTTTTCCCTCTGGAGAATTTTCTAGATACTGACCTACAAATGTTCCTATGCTAAACCATAGAGCAAGCAGTAGAATAAACATGCCCATGAAAATTCTTAAACGAAATTTACTAATATGAATAATCATCCAAACATGTCCTCCAGCAAAAAACAAAGTGATTCCCGTAGTTATATATTTGCATTTAGGTACTATTATGACTATAATTCCAAATAAAGGCTATGATGGATAATATTATAAATGGAGGCCAAGGTAATGTTTATAAGTACAAAGAAACTATATGCTACGGTAATATTTGCTGCTTTTTTAATTGTTGGAACAGTAATATTACTTTATCCCACCGGTTCTAATGAACAGATTGTAGTTGATTCTGACAAGGTGCAGGCATTAAGTGACCATCAGCCAAGTACTGATGATTTTGGGACTACCGAAACAGATGAAGATAACTCACCAGTGGCAGAGGATAATATGGTAGAGAATGTACCATCCCAGAGTGCTTTACCTGATGAACAAAAGTCAGTGGAATCAACTGCGGTTAATAATAATAAACTAAGCTGGTATTATATGCCCAATAAAGAACATCGACTGCCAGAGGTTAACTCAATGGGTAAGGCCCTATTGAGTGAATATGACGGCATATATCACGGGGATATAAATAATAAAGTAATATACCTCACCTTTGACGAGGGCTATGAAAATGGTTATACTCCCAGAATACTTGATGTACTAAAGGAAACAGAGGTAAAGGCAGCCTTCTTTATTACCGGCGATTATTTAAAGAAAAATGAAGAATTGGTAAAGAGAATGTTGGCTGAAGGTCATATTGTGGGCAATCACACCCAAAATCACCCCAGCCTTCCTGATTCCAGCGATAGTGCTTTAAAGTCTGAAATTAGCACACTGGCAGATTCATACAATAATATCACCGGGGGTCAGATGAAATACCTACGTCCTCCCATGGGTGAATACAGCGCCCGTTCATTAAAGATTACCAGGGAAATGGGCTATATCAATGTCTTTTGGAGTGTAGCAATGGCTGACTGGGTACCGGATGCCGGAACCCCCGAGCAAAATAAGAAAACAGTTATGGATAGATTGCATGACGGAGCCATCATTCTACTCCACGCGGTGAATCAACCAAACGCAACCATGCTTCCTGATCTAATAAACGAATGCAAACAACAGGGCTACCGCTTTGGTACCCTGGATGAAATAAAATAACCCGTGTCTGAACTGCACTACAAAAAAGAAATATCCAACAGCCAAGACGAGACCTAATAGGAATACCAACAAGCCATAGGTCCAGAACTTTCCTTTATACATATCTACCCGATTAGTTTACAATATAATTTGTCTAATTAATTGATTGAGGTGGAATATGTACGATTACTCTGGAGTAGTTCATATACATTCTTGTTATTCTGACGGGTCCAGCAATTTTGAGGGAATATCCAGAGCGGCGAGTCAGTCAGGGGCAGAGTTTGTATTAATTAATGATCATGATACCCTTAATGGATTATATAAAGAGGGTGAAAAGTATTTAAACGGTGTACTAATGCTGGTAGGGCTTGAGGTAACACCGAAAAGAAATCACTTTTTGTGCTATGATGTGGAATCAGTTCCCAGCAATAGGTTAAGACCTGAGGAATATGTGGGCAAGGTTTATCGGATGGTGGCTTTGGTTTTTTAGCTCACCCAGATCAAAAGGAAAATTGCCTTTTTCCTGCTAAGATGCATTGGGACAACTGGATTTAGATCAACCCTATGGGGTAGAGATTTGGAATTATTTTTCCCAGTGGATGAGTAGCTTCAAAAATAAAACAGAATTATTAAAGAGCGTCTTTTTCCCTAAGGCCTGCTTACGACCACCGGAACCAGAGACTTTAATGAAGTGGGACAAGCTTGGTGAGCACAGAAAGGTTCCTGCTATAGCAGGGATAGATGCCCATGGGGGTAGGCAATTTAGCTGGATTCCTACAATTTTAAGTAGCTATAAATACCAATTTAGAACATTGCGAACCCATGTAGTTACCAAGGAACCTTAAAGGGAGATTTGCACCATGATAAAAGGCTAGTTCTATCTGCCATAAAAAACGGCCAAAGCTATCTCGTTAACTATTGTGCCGGAAAGATTAAAAATTTTTCCTTTTTTGCACATAGTGGTCAGAAAAACTGGTTGATGGGTGAGGAAACTATCTACTCAAAGGATTTAAATCTATCTGTAAAGCTCCCGTCAAAGGCGCATATCAAATTAATTAAAGATGGTAAGATGTTTGCAAAATGTTTTGGCAGCAATCTAAACATTTCTGATCCAGGACCAGGTGTCTACAGAGTAGAAGTCTACAAAGGAAATATTTGGCCCCGTCCTTGGATTTTTTCTAATCATATTTATTTGAGAACACAACTAGGATAGTATCTTCCAAAACAGGAAAACTGTGTTGCCACGCCGAATAATAATCCTGGAGGTGTTGGTAATGCAGTTTTATTTTGCCATTGCTACTCTATTTTCTATTACTGTAGCTATATTTGCCACTCAAAACTCTGACCAGGTCACCATTAGCTTTTTATTATGGCAACTTCCAAGTATTCCTCAGGTTATAGTGATACTTGGGTCGGCTTTAGCTGGAATGGTGGCAGCTTTATTTTTTGGTCTATCCAGGCAATTCAAGTTATCCAAAGAGTTAAAGGAAGCTTTAGTGAGAATAAATACATTGGATAATGAATTGGCAAAGCTAAAAGCACCAGTGGAAGTAAAGAAAATTGATCTAGAGCAGAAGAATGAGACCAATAAATAAATTTTTTATGATGTATACATTTTAGGTCTTTGGGGATCATACCTGTAAAGAATTGACTATAAAGTCATTACCCTTGTCAAGAAATTGTTTCCATGATATACTTATTATGTTTTGAAGTACGGTGTAGGTGTTAAGCAACTTTTTTGCTTTGGAGAGGAGTGGGTATTTCCCACTCTTTCGCGTTACTTTAGGGGAATTTTAAAGGGAGGACTTTGTTTGGCTAAGACTAATGTAGAAACTATTAAAGCTGCAATCGAACCTGTTATTAATGAATTAAATTTAGAATTAGTTGATGTTGACTATGTCAAAGAAGGTGGAAACTGGTATTTAAGGGTTTTCATCGATAAGCTTGGGGGTGTCGATCTGGATGACTGTCAGACTGCATCAGAAAAGGTTGATGTGGTACTGGACGAATTAGATCCCATTTCCCAGGCCTATTTTTTGGAAGTATCCTCGCCTGGTATTGAGCGCCCCCTGAAGAAGCCTGCTGATTTTGAAAGATTTAAAGGACATTTGATAAACGTTACTACTTATGCACCTATTGATGGAAACAAATCTTTTAAAGGGAACTGATAGGTTACTCGGAAAACGGGGTTGAAATGGAAGTAGAAGGCAAATCGGTTCTTTTGCCTGCGGAACAGGTGGCAGGAGCACGTTTAGCAGTGGAATTTTGAGTTTTATAATGGGAGGAGCAAAAAGTGAATAGCGAGTTTTTAGAAGCCTTAAAGGATTTAGAGAAGGAAAAAGGTATTGCAGTTGATGTACTATTAGGTGCCATCGAAGCAGCATTAATCTCTGCTTATAAAAGAAATTTTGGATCCATTCAAAATGCCAGGGTTCATATAGACAGGAATACCGGAGATTTTAAGGTGTATTCCCAGCGTAATGTAGTGGATGAAGTTGAAGATGAACGTTTGGATATTAGCTTGGAAGACGCCAGAAAAATTGACCCGAGGTTTAACGTGGGGGATATTGTAGAGAATGAGGTAACACCACGAAACTTTGGAAGGATTGCTGCTCAAACTGCAAAGCAGGTCGTTGTTCAAAGAATTCGCGAGGCAGAAAGAAATATTATATTTGAAGAATTTGCCAATCGCGAGGGTGATATACTTAATGGCACTGTTCAGCGCATAGAGAATAAAAATATCTTTATCGAGCTAGGGAAAACTGAGGCTATCCTGGCACCCTCTGAGCAAATGCCCGGGGAAGATTATAAACACGGGGACCGTTTAAAGACTTACATTGTGGAGGTTCGTAAGACTACAAAGGGGCCACAAATTTTAGTTTCCCGTACTCATCCAGGTCTGCTAAAGCGTTTATTTGAATTGGAAGTGCCCGAATTACAGGATGGTGTAATTGAGTTAAAATCCATTGCCAGAGAGGCAGGACATCGCTCAAAGATCGCTGTGTACTCCAAGGATGAAGATGTGGATCCCGTTGGGGCCTGTGTTGGACCCAAGGGGATGAGGGTACAGAATATAGTAAATGAACTTAACGGTGAGAAAATCGACATTGTTAAGTGGAATCAAGATGCCTCGAAATTTGTAGCATCTGCTTTGAGTCCTGCCAAGGTGGTGGCTGTGGAAGTATGGAGGATGAAAAGGTTGCCAGGGTGATTGTGCCTGATTATCAACTATCATTAGCCATAGGTAAGGAAGGGCAGAATGCCCGCTTGGCGGCAAAACTTACAGGTTGGAAAATTGATATTAAGAGTGAATCTCAAATGGCAGAAATCTACCCGAGTACAACCAGCTTGAACAGGGGGATAGTAATATAGATGTTTCCGACAGCTACTCAACAGAGGCAGACATATTTCAAGAACAATATGATATCACTGAACCAGTGAGTATTACAGAAAATAAAGAGGAAAAGTGAGGAGGTTAAGCAGTGCCCAGAGTAAAAAAGGTTCCGCTAAGGATGTGTGTTGGATGCCAGGAAATGAGGCCCAAGCGCGAACTGAAACGGGTGGTGCGGACTCCCCTGGAAACTGTTGAGATAGATCCTACTGGTAAGAAAACCGGTAGGGGTGCTTATATATGTCCTAACCCGGAGTGCCTGCAAAAGGCTATTAAGGGTAAAAGATTGGAACGGGCATTAGAATGTTCAATTTCTGCAGAAGTAATCGAAAGTCTGAAGCAAGGAATGGTGGACTAAGTGCATGGACCAGTAATGCATCTGTTGGGTTTGTGCCAGCGGGCAGGAAAGGCCGTGTCTGGGGATTTTGCTGTAAGGGCTAACCTTTCAAAGGGAAAGGCAAAAGTAATGATTATTGCTACCGATACTTCTGAGAAGATACAGAGAGAGTATATTCAACTAGGTAAGGCCAATAATGTTCCAACTATATTGGCCCTTACAAAACAGGAATTAGGGCTAGCTTTAGGAAAATCTAGCCGTGCAGCAGTAGTAGTATTAGATAAAAACTTTGCCCAGGGAATAGTAAAATTACTGGACAGGAGTGATGTTTAATATTGCCGCATATATTTTGGAGGTGAACAAATGGTAAAAAAACGGGTTCATGAGTTGGCAAAGGAGCTCAACATTGAAAACAGAGAGCTTTTAAATAAATTAAGTGATTTTGGAGTAACAGTTAAGTCACATATGAGTACTCTAGAAGATAATGATGTCCAAAAGGTTTACTTAGAATACCAAAAGAAAACAAATTCCAGTGATAATAAAACAGATAATCAAGCTGACAAAACAAAACAACATGAGCGGAGTAGGGGGCAAGGAATGGACGGTAAGAAAGAAAAAGATTTTTTATTTAGACCAGATAACCAAAAGGGACCCGGAGTTGTTGATAGGGTTCCTAATAGACCGCCTGATAGGAGATATGAGGACAGACCAAAACCCCCACAGAGACCTGCACAGGATACCAGAGGCACTAAACCGCCGGCACCAAGAACACAGAACAATGAGCTGCAGGACGGTCAAAAGGATCAAAATACTGAAGTGCCCAAGGAAAACACTCAGGCACCTCAAATAATAGAGGGTAATCGCCCACCGAGAACACAGGTTGATAATAGAGTTCCTCAAGGTGAGCGCCTAGGGGTAATCAAGGAAGACCTGGCTACGGCGACCGCCCTAACCAGGGGCAGGGAAGACCAGGCTACAATGATCGTCCTAACCAGGGACAGGGGAGACCTGGCTACAACGATCGTCCT
>AWVY01000007.1 GCA_004143605.1 Desulforamulus aquiferis | reverse complement strand
GACCAGGCTACGGCGATCGCCCTAACCAGGGGCAGGGAAGACCTGGCTACAACGACCGTCCTGGACAGGGAAGACCTGCAGGTGCAAATCGCCCAGGTCCGGGGGGGCAAGGAAGACCACCCTATGGAGACCGTCAGAACCAAGGTGGCCAGGGTAGGCCTCCCTTTGGCGATCGGGGCGGCAGACCAGGTGCGCCTCGCCAAAACTTAGCTAATCCGGTGATACCCAAGCCACCTGAACAAATTGCCCAGCCAAAACCTACCAAAGCACCTGATAAAACCAAGGGCGATCGTAGAAAGAGCTACGAAAAGGATAAACAATGGGCAGATGGTCAGGTAGAGGCTTCTAAGCTTTATAAAAATAGAAATAATAAACATAAGCGTAAGTCTGGTACACCAACACCACCACCGGTATTAGACAAAAGACCTGTGCAAATTGGCGAAACTATCACGGTACAGGAACTGGCGGAAAGGCTTAAGAAGACTGCTGCTGAAGTCATAAAAAGGCTAATGGCAATGGGAATGCTGGCAACTATAAACCAGGAAGTTGATTACGATACGGCAGCTTTGGTTGCCGGTGAATTTGGCTATGAGGTTGAGCTTAAAGTAGCAGTTAATAAAGAGGCTGTTATGATGGCTGAACCAGAGGATAATCCGGAGGATATGGTTTCCAGACCTCCCGTTGTGACTATCATGGGCCACGTTGATCATGGAAAACTTCATTATTAGATACTATCCGGGAAACCAATGTTACTGCCGGTGAAGCTGGTGGCATAACACAACATATCGGCGCGTATCAGATTGAGCATAATGGCAAAAAGATCACCTTTGTTGATACTCCAGGCCATGCTGCTTTTACTGCTATGAGGGCAAGGGGAGCTAAAATTACTGATATTGCTATTCTTGTTGTGGCTGCTGATGACGGAGTTATGCCTCAAACAGTTGAAGCAATAAATCATGCCAAAGCGGCGGAAGTACCAATTATTGTAGCCATTAATAAAATGGATAAACCAGATGCAAATCCTGAGAAGGTTAAGCAGGAGCTAACCCAACATGAACTTGTTGTTGAAGATTGGGGCGGCGATGTGATAGCTGTACCTGTTTCAGCTAAGGAGCGCACTGGATTAGATAATCTGCTTGAAATGATACTACTTGTGGCAGATGTACATGAGTGGAAAGCAAATCCAAATAGAGTGGCTAGAGGTACAGTGTAGAGGCTGAACTTGATAAAGGACGAGGTCCTGTTGCCACAGTACTGGTACAGAATGGTACCTTAGAGTAGGGGATACTATAGTTGTGGGTCACGTATTCGGGCGTGTCCGGGCTATGGTGGATGATAAGGGGAGGCGTGTTAAAAAGGCAGGTCCTAGTACACCAGTAGAGATTTTAGGTCTCTCGGATGTGCCAGAAGCTGGGGATATCCTCGTGTCTGTAGAAGATGAGAAATTGGCTAGAGAAGTGGCTGATAAGAGACAGATAAGAAAAAGGGAAGAGGAACTTAAGTCAAATAATAAGATTTCCCTTGATGATCTCTTTAAACACATTCAAGAAGGTCAAATAAAAGAGCTGCCGATTATTATTAAGGCTGATGTACAGGGTTCCATCGAAGCCCTTGCCCAAGCTTTAGAGAAACTCTCCACCGATGAAGTGAAAGTTAATCTGATTCACAATGGAGTTGGAGCCATCAACGAGACCGATATCATGCTGGCCTCGGCATCCAATGCTATTGTAATAGGTTTTAACGTTAGACCAGATGCCAATGCCCGTAAGGTAGCTGAGGCTGAGAAGGTCAGCATGAACCTTTATAGGGTAATCTATGAGCCATTGATGACGTTAAGAAAGCCATGAGCGGCCTTTTAGATCCGGAATTTAAAGAAGTAGTACTTGGTCATGTTGAAGTAAGAAAAACCTTCAAAGCATCAAAGATTGGTACCATTGCCGGTGGCTATGTGACCGAGGGCAAGATTACTAGAGATTCTGGCATCAGGGTTATTAGAGATGGTATTGTAATACACGAAGGAAAACTGGACTCTTTAAAGAGATTTAAGGATGATGCCAAGGAGGTTGCCCAGGGTTACGAATGTGGTATAACCTTTGAGAGATTTAATGATATACAAGAAGGGGACATAATAGAGTCCTTTATTACAGAAACTATAAAAAGAGAATTGAAATAGTAAGTGAGTATTTAAAAATACCACAGGAGGTGTGTTGGTTGTCACACCGACCAGAGAGAATGGCCGAGGCCATTAAGAAAGAAATTGCCGATTTGCTGAGAAATGAAATAAAGGACCCTAGGGTGGGATTTGTAACCATTACCGGGGTTGAGGTTACCAAGGATTTATCCTACGCAAAAATATTTATCAGCGTAATGGGCTCAGAGGAGCAACGTAAAGAATCTGTAGACATTTTGCAGAATGCCTCGGGCTATATGCGCTCTGAGGTGGGCCGGCGAATTAAAGTTAGGCATGCACCTGAATTAATATTTAAGTTAGACAATTCCTTGGATCATGGCAGCCGAATTATGGAACTTCTCCATGGCATCAATCGGCAGGAGGAAAAGCCGAACAATGAATAGTCTTTCTGAAGTGGCTGAGGTAATAAAAAGGCCCGCAGACCATTAATATCAGGCCATGTAATGCCTGATGGGGATAGCTTAGGGTCAATTCTTGCACTGGGATTGGGATTACAGACCCTTGGTCAAGAAGTAACCATGGTTAGTTCTGATCCCGTGCCGGATTTATATACTTTCTTACCTGGCGCAGAGCAAATAGTAGTGGGAAAGGTACCTCCGGGCAATTACGACCTATTCATTGCTTTAGATTGTTCTGTAATTGACCGTTTAGGAAAATACGTTGAGTCAGTGCTAAATTCAGAAATAACAACCCTGGTAATAGATCATCATGTAAATGACAACCCCTTTGGCCATTATAATTATGTGGAGCCAAAGTCAGCAGCCACCGGGCAAATTGTTATGGACTTATTAGACCTAATCAATATAGAAATTGATAATAAGCTGGCAATAAACCTTTACACTGCTATTGTTACAGATACCGGTTCCTTTAGATATGAAAACACCACACCAGAGGTTCATGTTAAGGCATCAAGACTAATAGATCTGGGAATACCAGTATCAAAGCTGTCAAATTTAATATTTGGAGAGCAACCGGTGGAATCTATCAGGCTTCTACAGGTTGCTTTACAAAGCCTGGAAATCAGCAAGTGCGGGCAAATTGCCTGGCTAAGTATTACACAAGAACAGGTTCAATCTGTAGGGGCGGAAGATCAACATGTTGATGGTCTAATTAATTACCCTCGAAAAATTAAAGGGGTAGAGGTGGCCATTGTTTTTAAAGAATTAAACGATGGAATGGTTAAGGTCAGCCTACGCTCAAAATATCAGGTTGATGTGAACCTGCTGGCTAAAAAATTTGGCGGTGGTGGTCATGTCAGGGCATCCGGGTGTACCCTAAAGGGTGGTTTGGACCAGGCAAAAAAACTGGTTCTGACAGAGACCCAAAATCTGTTCCGGGGGTGTTGAATTGGATGGCTTCATAAATGTTTTAAAACCCCCTGGAATGACTTCCCATGATGTGGTCTATTTCATTAGAAGGGTCACAGGCATCAAAAAATGTGGTCACACCGGAACCCTAGATCCAGGAGCCGCTGGCGTTTTGCCGGTGGGCTTAGGGAAAGCAACCAGATTATCAAGATTTGTCACCGAGGGTGATAAGAGCTATAGCTGAATTAACATTAGGATTATCCACTACTAGCCAGGATGCCTATGGAGAGTTGTTAGAGAGCCACAATGCAGCTAATATAAAGCCTGAAGATTTTCAGCATGTGACAGCACAATTTTTAGGACAGATAACTCAAGTACCACCCATGGCATCAGCAATAAAAGTTGGGGGAAAACGCCTCTATCAACTTGAACGGGAAGGTCAGACAGTTGAAGTGCCAGCCAGAAATGTAACAATATATGATTTACAGGTTGTTAATAGTTGGGAGTGGCAAAGACCAAATCCAAGGGTCTTGTTTGATGTAACTTGTTCAAAGGGGACATATGTGCGTACCTATGCTCCGATATTGGCAAGGCATTGGGTTGTGGCGCCTATATGTCCTTTTTGTTGCGGACTAGGGTAGGGGATTTCAGGATAGAAGAGGCTTTAACCCTAGAGGAAATTAAAAGTCTGTGTGACGAAAATAAAATTGCAAGTGCATTGGTACCCATGTCTCAGTCAGTGGGGCAAATGACATTAGTTGAAATAAATAGTTCAGCCTAAAATCAGTCTCATCAGGAGCCACCCTTTATCCTAGGGGCATTCAGAAAACTTCTAAAGATATAGCAGAGGGTGAACTTGTAAGGTAGAGTATTGCGGTAAATTGCTGGGCATTTATTTAGGTGCTAAGGATTATCATGAAGATAAAGAGAGAATAGTATTAAAGCCTGAAGTAGTATTCCAAACTAAATAATGCAAAAGCAAGATCATTATAATAACTTCAGATAAATTTATTGCAAACGAAAATTTTAGTTTACCAAAACCATCATGGGTATTATATTATAAGGGTGGATTGTTGCGGACGGCAGGGGGTAAGTAAAATTGCGAGTTTATGAAGACCTTACCGCTTTAAAGGATAGGTATTCAGATATATTTGTCGCTCTAGGTAATTTTGACGGGGTTCATCTAGGCCACCAAAGGCTTATAGGGGAAGCTGTGGCTACTGCACAACGGGTTAATGGGTCATCTGCTGTATTGACCTTTGACCCTCATCCTTTATCAGTCTACGACCAGAAATAGCTCCACCTATGCTCTTGGACCGTGAGGCTAAAGAAAGAATGATGTATCAACTTGGCGTTGATATATTGATACTGCTTCCTTTCACCCTTAAATTTGCTCAACTTTGTCCGGAAGACTTTATTAAGGACATATTAATGGGACAATTAAGGGCCAAGGGTATTATTGTCGGCTATAACTATACCTTTGGACACAAAGGGAAAGGGACACCTGAAACTCTTTGGAAGCACGGAGAAGAATATGGCTACTCACTTAATGTGATACCTCCAGTAAAGGTAGCAGGGCAAGTTGTTAGCAGTTCTTTAATCAGAACTAAGTTAAGTGAAGGCGACGTAATATTTGCCAGACAGCTACTAGGTTACAACCCCTTCACTGAAGGTGTTGTTGTATCGGGAGAAAGACGTGGAAACACCCTTGGTTTTCCTACGGCTAATATTGAGTGCCCGGATGGCATGGTGGTGCCTTGTAAAGGTGTCTATCGAGTACAAGTAGAGGTGGAAGAAGATACCTATCTTGGGGTAGCAAATATAGGTACTAAACCTACGTTTAATGGTCACAGTCAAAGAACTAACATAGAAGTTCATTTGCTTGATTTTTGTGGTAATCTTTATGGGAAGAAAATAAAGGTTAGCTATACACGTCGTCTTAGGGACGAAAGAAAGTTCGCATCCATTACCGAGCTGGTAAATCAAATTCAAGCAGATGTACAAAGTGCCAGATTTGACCATCCAGAATAGAAGAATAAGCTTAGGGTACCTTAAATATAATTATTAATACCTACATTTACTTCTTGTACTAGTTATGCTACAATAAATGCGGCAAACATCCCTAAAATTATTTTGAAGGGAGTGTTGTCCATGGGGTATCCTAAATATGATACTCCCGAAGAGGAGGTCAAACGCTGGCTAAGTCATATTGCATTAATATGTGTCAGCGAAGAATTCCAATGCTTAAAACGGGAATTGGAATCACTATATGTGAAATCAAATATTGATAACGTAAGAATTACTGCGTTTCAAGATGCATTATATGCATTCATTGCCCAGGAAGAGGATGAACCATTATATCAGTCACGCAGTTGCTAGGGCAATGTTATGCGTGTGATTATTACAGAACATGCACGTAAGAGATTAAGGGATCTTAGGCAGGATAAAATAGTAAATTCAGATATTATTACAGCTGCAAGGGGAATTCCTGGGAGAATACCAACTGCAACAAGGTTTAGGGGATTTTTGCCAAGTCAGGCCGAATGTTTGATATTGTAGCAAAGGACATAGAAACAGGCCGCTTGGTGATTACCATAATCGGGAAATAAAATTCCCGGAACTGTTATCTAGGGGACAGGTTTACTCCGACCGTTGTCTTGGATAACAGGGATTATTAAGATAAGGAGGTGAATTCCCCGTGGCATTGTCTATCGAAAAGAAGAACGAAATCATCCAAGCCTATAAAACCCATGAAAATGATACTGGCTCCCCCGAAGTTCAAATTGCACTTCTTACTGAGCGTATCAATCAATTGACAGAGCACTTAAAATCCTTCAAAAAAGATCACCATTCACGTAGAGGTCTTTTGAAAATGGTTGGACAACGTCGTGCACTGCTAAATTATTTGCGGGATCGCGATTTTGCTCGCTACCGTAAAATAATTGAAAGATTAGGTTTACGTAAGTAACAAAAAACGGGCATAGCCCGTTTTTTGTTATTAAATTGAATATATTTTTAAAGGAATATTTAATAATATTAGGGCAGAAAGGTGATTTTCTAAGAGAATATTGTCCATTTTATAATAAGTATAATTACCTAGAGGTATTTTTCGAGTTATAAGGAGGAAATACTAATAAAAATGTAGAATTGCTAAGATTTGTTAAGAACTTGGAGTTATGGAGGTAGGAAAAGAAGAATGTCGGAAAATCAAGTATTAACCAGGGAGATTAACCTGGGAGGCAGAACATTAAGTCTAGAAACTGGAAGATTGGCTAAACAAGCAAGTGGTGCGGTATTGGCAAAGTATGGCGATACGGTGGTACTTGTTACAGCCACTGTGGCAAAGAACACAAGAGATATTGACTTTTTCCCCCTTACAGTGGATTATGAGGAAAGACTTTACGCTGTGGGAAAATTCCTGGTGGCTTTATCAAACGTGAAGGTAGACCAAGCGAAAAAGCAATTTTATCTGGAAGGTTAATTGACCGCCCTATCAGACCACTTTTTCCCAAACACATGAGGAACGAGGTGCAGGTGGTAGCTACTGTAATGTCTGTTGATCAGGACCATGCACCTGAAATGGCTGCCATGATAGGTGCATCTGCTGCTTTACATATTTCCAAAATTCCCCTTAAAAACCAATTGGTGGGGTAATAGTGGGCCGGGTGGACGGACAATTTGTTGTTAACCCCACGATAAGACAGGCGGAAAACAGTGATATGCACCTTGTGGTGGCAGGCACCCAGGATGCAGTAATGATGGTGGAAGCAGGTGCTAAGGAAGTTCCTGAGGAGCAAATGCTTGAGGCTATTATGTATGGCCATAGTGTAGTTCAGGAAATTGTTGCCTTTATAGAAGACTTCAGAAATGAAGCCTTAGCCATGGGCTTGGCACATGAAAAAATGGAAATAGCTGAGCCGGAAATTAATTCTGAAATGGCAGAGGCAATTTTAGCAAAGGCTGAGGCTGATATCCGGGCAGCAGTTTTACATTGCTCCACTGAGAAGCTAACCAAAAAGGAAAGAGAAGCTTATATTGATGGAGTAATGTCAAATTTGCAGACAACCTACCTGGAACAATTTCCGGAAAATCCCAGAGAGGTTATGTCATTAATCGAAAAGGCTGAGAAGAAAGTTGTACGTAGGATTATTACCCATGATAAACTCAGGATAGATGGCAGAGCTGTGGATGAGGTAAGACCCATTACCGTTGATGCAGGAGTTTTACCAAGAACCCATGGATCTGGCCTATTTACCAGGGGACAAACCCAGATCCTTACAGTAGCCACCCTGGGTTGTGTAAGCGAGGAGCAAATATTAGACGGTCTCGGTTTAGATGAAACAAAGAGATATATGCACCACTACAATTTCCCACCCTTCAGTACTGGCGAAACAAAGCCCATGAGTCACCAGGACGTCGTGAGATTGGTCATGGTGCCTTGGCCGAGAGGGCTTTAGAACCCATGATACCCTCCGAAGAAATATTCCCCTATACCATTAGAGTTGTCTCAGAAGCCCTTGAATCAAATGGCTCCACATCAATGGGAAGCGTTTGCGGCAGCACCTTAGCACTAATGGATGCCGGCGTTCCCATCAAGCACCTGTGGCAGGTGTAGCCATGGGTTTAATCATGGAAGAGGATAAGTTTACAGTCCTTACTGATATCCAGGGACTAGAGGATCATCTGGGTGATATGGACTTTAAGGTAGCAGGTACAGCAAAGGGTATTACAGCATTACAGATGGATATCAAGATACCAGGTATCACCAGGGAAGTATTTGAGCAGGCACTGGAGCAGGCTCATCGTGGGCGTATGCATATCATGGACAAAATGCTAGGGGTTCTTCCTGAGCCACGTCAGGAAATATCCCAATTTGCCCCAAGTATTATCAGAACTACCATTAATCCAGATAAGATTAGGGATGTTATTGGGCCTGGTGGTAAAATTATTAAAAAACTAGTGGAAGAAACTGGTGCAGATATAGATATTGAAGATGATGGCAGGGTATTTATTGCCGCAGTTGACCGGGAAAAGGGCAAAGAAGCTCTGCAAATTATCCAATCCATTACTGCTGAAGTTGAGGTTGGCAAGATTTACGAAGGTAAAGTTACCAGGGTTACCGATTTTGGTTGCTTTGTAGAGGTAATTCCGGGTGTAATGGGATTACAGGGTAAAGAAGGCTTGGTCCACATTTCACAACTTGACTTCCGGCGAGTTGAGAAAACTGAAGATATCGCCAAGGAAGGTGATATCATAACCGTAAAAGCAATTGGTTATGATCATCAAGGAAGGCTTAAATTGTCCCGTAAAGAGGCCCTAAGGGATATGGGTATGGCTCCCCCGGAAGAACCTGCTAGAAGCGATGATAGCGGTGGAGAGCGGAGAGAAAGAAGACCCTATAGTAGGCCAAAGGTTACCAAGGAATAAAATCACATCAACGCAAATAGGAGTTATGAAAAGCTTTAAACTCCTATTTGCCGGTTATATTTTATATCAGGAACATCATTGTAAAATATCTAGTTTTAGCATCCCATACACTCTTTGCCAAATAACCTAACTAATAGCTAAAATTATTTACGTACCATAACGCCATTAAAGATTGGTAGAGGTGATGGAAATTCTAGTAAAAAGGATTATGTTAACGGTTTTAGCAATGTTTGTGTTATCTTTATTTGTTATTGTCCCACTTAACAAAGCGGAAGCTGCTTTTGGGGACAGAACCCTGCGCCAAGGTATGAAGGGTGAAGATGTTAAACAACTTCAAAGGAATCTTGGTTATCTAGGCTATAGTGTTGGAAAGATTGATGGTATCTTTGGGTCTAAAACACTTAATACTGTAAAAGAATTTCAGTGGAAAAATGGTTTAAAGGCGGATGGTATTGTAGGAAAGCAAACCTCACAGGCAATAATTAGGCAGGCTGGTGGTGTTCAAAATGAGCGCCCTAGAACCGAACCTGTGTCTCGAGGTAATCTCAACTTATCCAGAAAGGATTTATATGACCTGGCACGGGTTGTACACGGTGAAGCCAGAGGAGAATCCTTTGAAGGACAAGTTGCAGTTGCTGCTGTTGTTTTGAATAGATTATATTCTGGTGATTTTGGCAGAAATGTACAAGAAGTTATATTTCAGCCTGGGCCTTTACCGCCGTACATGACGGACAATTTTACCTTGAGCCCAACTCCTCAGCTTACAGTGCTGTGGATGCGGCTGTAAAGGGCTGGGACCCAACAGGAGGGGCCATCTATTATTGGAACCCGGTGACAGCAACCAGCAAGTGGATATGGAGTCGTCCCATTATCAACAAAATAGGTAGACATGTCTTTGCAGTTTAAACCCCTCTCGGGGGTTTTGCGTATTAAATAATGCACAAAAGGCAGATTAAGGATTACTGCAGTGTCTAAAGGCGGCGATGTCAAGATTTCTTAGTTTAGATATAATCCTAAAATTTCCTGCATAGAGTTTTGGAAAAGGAAATTTAAGGAGAGAAGTTGGATGAGGATATTTTATTTTGGAAAAAGAACTATTTTAAAAGCTTTAATGTTGTTAGCAATAATTACGGTAGTTATATCCCTTGCCTGGTTGGTTTAAGGAGGATAAGCCTGTGCTGGCACCTGTCTATCAGGGGAATGATCAGGAGAAAAAAATAGCTCTGGCCTGTAACGTGTTTTGGGGAGAAGAATATATTCCTAAAATGCTAGAAACATTGGCTGAACACAAAGTCAAAGTAACATTTTTTGCAGGAGGAACCTGGGTGGAGGATTTTCCAGAGATACTAAAAAGGATGGATGCTGCAGGACATGAGATTGGAACACACGGCTACTCCCATCCACACCCGGATCAACTATCAAAAAGTGGTAACTTAAGGGATATGCATAAAGCGGAAAAACTTATTTATGAGACCATTAATAAGAAACCAACCCTGTATGCACCTCCCTATGGTGAAAGGGGACCTGCTGTTCTCAAGGCAGCAGAGGAAATGGGTTACACTTTTGTCCTTTGGAGTGTAGATACCATTGACTGGCAAAGACCCTCTCCAGATGTAATTGTTCGAAGAGTATTAGGAAAGGCCCATAATGGTGCTATAGTTCTAATGCACCCAACGGCACCAACAGTTGCTGCGCTACCTCAAATAATAAGCCACCTACAGAGACAAGGCTATCAATTTGTCACAGTGGGAGAACTAATAGAGAATCTTGAAAAGAAAGAATAATATAGTAGTCATATCGGGGCATACTTACATTGATTTGATAAGTTTGACAATAAGAAATAGAAAGTAAGAATTATTAAAGGTATTTTCATAATTCATGGCGAAACTTGGTTTATCGTTCATCCAGGAGGGGTTGTAATGTTTTACCAAAAAGAAGTTCTACCAAATGGAGTTAGAATACTTAGCCAGCAGGTACCCCATGTCAGATCAGTGGCCCTCGGTATTTGGGTCGATGTGGGTTCCCGTGATGAGAGTGATTCCACAGCAGGAATATCTCATTATATCGAGCACATGTTATTTAAGGGTACCCATAACAGGACTGCCAAACAAATTGCAGAGGAATTAGATGCTGTTGGTGGTCAGCTAAACGCATTTACTACTAAAGAGTATACTTGTTATTATGCCAAGGTATTAGATGAGCATTTTGGATTAGCTGTTGATATACTCACAGACATGCTTTTCAACTCTAAAATTGATGAGCAGGATGTTGAAAGGGAAAAGAATGTAATTCTCGAAGAAATTAAGATGTATGAAGATGCACCAGATGAACTTGTTCATGATATGTTTGCCAAAACAATTTGGTCTGGTCACCCCCTAGGCAGACCCATTATTGGAACCACAGAAACCGTGAGTAGCTTTACCTTTGAAGATTTACGGAGTTTCATGAAGAGTAACTATACACCACATAGATTAGTAATTTCTGTGGCGGGCAACGTTTCCCATCAACAGGTTGTTGAAAAGCTAACTCCAATATTTCAAAACCTTAGTGGTAATGAATTTTCCAGGGAATTGGCTAGGCTACCCACTCTTCTGAGTTAAACTGCCGCAGCAAGGAAACTGAACAGGTACATATGGTTATTGGTTCCCCTGGCTTCAGCCTTAAAGATGAAAGCGTTTATATTGCCCAGGTAATCAATACTATTTTGGGCGGCGGATTATCCTCAAGGTTATTTCAAGAAATAAGGGAACAGAGGGGCTTAGTTTATTCCGTTTACTCCTATCACAGCTCCTATTATGATACAGGAATATTTGGCGTATATGCCGGTCTTAGTAAACAAAATGTCGGCCAAGCAATGGAGCTAATTTTCAAAGAGTTAAAGGATATTAAGCAAAAGGGTGTCACCCCTATTGAACTGCAGCGGGCAAAAGACCAACTAAAGGGCAATCTGCTGCTGTCCCTGGAAAGTGTTAATACCCATATGAGCCGCCTTGGTAAATCTGAGCTTTATTTAAAGAAAGTATACAAACCGGAGGAAATTGTAGAAAAGCTCAATAAAGTAACCGTAGAGGACACAATAAGGGTTGCCAATGAAATCTTCAATCACGACAATTTCTCAATGGCCGCCATTGGACCCTGGCAGGATTGTGGTGAGTTAAAAGCAAATTTGGAAAATTTAAAGGGCTAGCAAAGAATAAATAGACTTCCGCCCCTTCAGGCACCGGCGGAAGTCTGAGTTGCCCAGCCCTACATTATTGATTAAAATCTGCGATTAGCTGCTAATATCGCAGATTTTTATTTTTCTTGTACATATCAAAAAAACCACTGTAATATTTGTCCACCATCAACATATTATTTACCAGGGAGGTGGGCAATTTTGGTATTGAGTATTTTTTTAGGTCTCATTGCATCCGTTTTGATATTCTTTTCTTTAAAGGAACGGATACGACTTAAACGATATAGGAAAGAATGGGATGTAATTGGTGAAAGCAAAAACTCGGCACTTTCTGAATCCTTGGCAGGATTGGTAGGTACTGCGGGTGGAATTTATTTGTCCTTAGTTATGTTGACTACCTTTTTGGAAGTTGATGTTCCTACTAGGGTAAATGTATCAACAGTTAGTATCGAACCAATGGCAGCAATATCATTTTTGCTGGCAATAGCAAGCCCATACATTAACCGGTTTCTTATTGGCCTTAAAAGATTGAAACTTAGATTTAGGTAGGAGGACGAACCATGAGACTGGGAGAATTAGTAGGAAAAGAGATAGTTAATATTAATAATGGGGCAAGACTGGGTGTTGTAGGAGAGTCCGATGTAACCCTCGACATTGAAACTGGTACTATTTGTTCCATAATCTTGCCGAGAAGAAGTAATTTTATAAACATGTGGGTAGATAAGCAACAAATGATTATTCCCTGGGATGCCATACGTAAAATTGGTGAAGAAGTGATCATTGTGGAAATGGATCAGGGCAACCCACTCTTCCAAAAATATTCCTATTAAATCCCTCTGCAGGGGGTTTTATTTTATATTAAGTAAAAATGAAATAAAAATACAAGGATAGTATAAAAACGGAATAAATAATGTTAAAATAATTCCAATAATTCAGTAAAGTAATCATATTACCATTGTTATCAACTTTTAGAGACCAATGAAACTTGACAAGCACAAATAAGGTATAACATAATAAGATGCATAATTGTGTAGATTTATAAAAAATTGCTAATAAGCTACAAAGGTGGAGAGATGATGATTAGAGTAGTTGTAGCCGGAGCTTTAGGCAAAATGGGCCAGGAATCTTGTAAAGCTATTATCAATGCAGACGGAATGGAGTTAGTGGGTGCAGTTGATAACAGATTGATAGGCAGTGAGCTTGGCCCTATCATTGGGAATACGGATATAAAAGTTACCATATCAGGAGAGCTAAATCAACTATTAGAAGCAGTTCAGCCTGATGTATTGGTAGATTTTACCCGCCCGGAAGTTGTTCAGGGTGATATTGAGATAGCTTTGAAAAATGGCGTAAGACAGTGTAGCACAACTGGAATGTCCATGGCAGACATTAATAGGTTTATCAATATGGCCTCAGAAAAGAAGCTTGGTGGACTTATTGCCCCCAATTTTGCCATTGGTGCCCTGTTAATGATTAAGTTTGCAACGGAAGCCGCCAAATATCTGCCCCATGTAGAAATAATGGAACTTCACCACGATCAAAAGGTTGATGCACCTTCGGGGACAGCTATGAAGACGGCAGAATTGATTAGTGAAGTAAGGGGTAATATGTCCCAGGGAGCACCAGGAGAGTTTGAAAAAATTGAGGGAGTACGGGGCGGAAATTTTGAAGGCTTGAGAATTCACAGTGTTAGACTGCCAGGTTTGGTTGCCCATCAGGAGGTAATATTTGGTGGTGTAGGCCAAACATTATCTATCAGGCATGATTCTATTTCTCGAGAGTCATTTATGCCCGGGTTAATCATGGCAGTGAGAAAAGTGATGAATCTGGAGCAAATGGTCTATGGTTTGGATAACTTATTATTTGAAAATTAAAAAACAGATTCCCACAATCCCATAACCCTTAAGTACAAGCACCACCCCCTCGGACCACTCATATCATGTAGTGTGTTGACTAATGATTGAGAGGAGGGTTATCAGCATGCAGCCAGAATTAAAGGGAGTTCAAGTTGCTGTGCTTGGTGGTGATGCCAGAGAAGTTGTCCTGGTGTCGACCTTTCACGCTTGGGTGCACATGTAAAGGTTGTCGGTCTTCCTGTTAAACATGACCCGCCCCAAATAAGCCTTTTTGAGAGCTTAGAGGCGGCAGTAGAGGGAGTTCAGGCAGTTATTTTGCCAGTACCGGGTATATTAGAAGACGGAAACATATACTGTGTTTATCAAGATAAACCCCTGATGCTTTCCGAAGCGCTGCTGGTTAAGTTACCGCCTAATGCTCCAATATTTGCCGGGTTTGCTAGGCCCAAATTAAAGGAAATTGTACAGCGCAGTAATGTCCGTTTAATAACTGTACTTGATTTAGACGAAGTAGCCATTTTAAACTCCATACCTTCTGCTGAAGGTGCAGTACAAATGGCCATGGACAATACTGACATTACAATTCATAATAGTAAATCCTTTGTTTTGGGGTTTGGAAGAACAGGTGCAAGCATTGCCAGGCTTCTTCAAGGCATGGGAGCTAGGGTTACTGTGGTTAGTCGGGATGCTGCCCACAGGGCCAGAGCCTTTGAGATGGGTATGGAAACAATTGATCTCAAGGATTTATCAGATACAATTTCCCGAGCGGAAATCATTTTCAACACCGTACCGACTATGGTCTTAACAAATAGCATACTAACCAAGGCAATGGAAGACACTGTCATAATTGATGTAGCGTCTCCGCCTGGTGGTACTGACTTTGATGCTGCCAAAAGGTTAGGCATTAAGGCGCTGTTAGCCCCGGGTTTACCTGGTAGAGTTGCTCCGAAGACTGCGGGGCAAATCCTGTCCAGGGTAATGCCAGGACTATTAGTTCGGGAGTTAGCTCGATAATGACACAATGTACGGCTGACGGAGGTGTGGGAATGAGATTAAAAGGAATTAATATTGGTTTTGCCCTTACTGGGTCCCATTGTACACTAGATGAAATTATGCCTAGGATTCAAGAATTGGTGGATGAAGGTGCTAATGTATACCCTATTGTTAGTTATGCTGTAGATAATTTGGATACTCGATTTGGCACTGCTGAAAAGTGGCGCAGCTCACTAAAACAGATTACAGGTAAGGAACCAATTAACAGTATTTCCGGTGCCGAGCCGGTGGGGCCGCAAAAATTAGTTGATGTTATTGTTATTGCCCCTTGCACGGGAAATACTATGGCAAAACTTGCTACCGGCATTACCGATACACCGGTATTAATGGCAGCTAAAGCCCATCTAAGAAATCTGAGACCGGTGGTCTTGGGAATATCAACTAATGATGGCTTAGGTATGAATGCAAAAAATCTTGGATTACTTCTTAACACCAAGAATGTTTATATGGTACCATTTGGACAGGATAGTCCTACAGGTAAACCAAACTCTTTGAAAAGTAAGATGTCTTTGATCATCGACTCCATTGAATACGCACTTCAAGGGAAACAAATCCAGCCTATACTTGTACAGCAACCGTAAATGCCTGGGGCATCAATATAAGGGGGGAAACTAGCTTGAATAAAAAAGCAAATGTCGTTATAGTCGGCGCTTCCGGTGCAGTGGGTCAGGAATTACTAAATATATTAAACGAGAGAGAGTTTCCTATAAATAAACTTAAGCTTTGTGCTACTTCCCGTTCTGCAGGTAGAGAAGTGGAGTTTCAGGGTAAGAAGTATATAATTGAAGAAACAACGGACGACTCATTTAATGGTATGGACATTGCCCTATTTGCAGGAGGTAAGGCCAGCCTAGATTTTGGTCCCGCCGCAGTTGAACGTGGCTGTGTGGTGATTGATAACAGCAGTAATTATCGCATGGACCCTGAGGTGCCCTGGTAGTGCCTGAGGTTAACCCGGAAGATGTTAAGTGGCATAAAGGTATTATCGCCAATCCCAACTGCTCTACAATTATTATGGTGGTGGCGCTAAAACCAATCTATGACGCTGCAGGAATCAAGAGGGTTGTAGTATCTACTTATCAGGCTGTTTCCGGTGCTGGTAAGGAAGGAATAGAGGAGCTAACTGCCCAAACTAAAGCAGTAATCGAAGGGGGCGAATACCCACCCAACAAGTTTGCTCACCAAATCGCTTTTAATTTAATACCTCATATTGATGTGTTTAAAGATATGGATTACACCAAAGAAGAGTGGAAGATGGTTCTGGAAACTCAGAAAATAATGAATGACGACAGTATTGCAGTTACTGCCACCACTGTCCGAGTTCCAGTTTATAGAAGTCACTCCGAATCAATTAATATTGAAACAAAGAGCAAGCTTTCTGCCGCTGAGGCAAAGAAAGTATTGGCAGATGCACCTGGTGTTATTGTGCAGGATGATATTAGTCAAAATATTTATCCTATGCCCCTGTTTACTTCAAATACCGATGAGGTATTTGTTGGTCGCATACGTGAAGATAATACCATCGAAAATGGCTTAAATCTTTGGGTAGTTGGGGATCAAATACGTAAGGGGGCTGCAACTAATGCAGTCCAGATTGCCGAACTATTACTCAAATATAACTGTTTGATGGAAAAGAAATGACATAATGGAGAAGAACTGATATGCGTTTTCTCATTCAAAAATTTGGAGGCACTTCCCTTATCTCCCAGGAGTTAAGGGATCATGTTGCCTCAAGAATTATTTCTGCAGTTGATGAGGGATATTTGCCTGTAGTAGTAGTCTCTGCCATAGGTAGAGCAGGAGAACCCTATGCAACGGATACTCTTCTGAACTTTGCTTTATCAGTAAACCGAGACATACCTGTCAGGGAAATGGATATTCTAATGTCCTGTGGTGAGATGATTTCCGGTGTAATCATGGTCAATACAATACAGCGTTTAGGTAGAAAAGCTGTCTTTCTAACTGGAGCCCAGGCAGGAATAATCACAGATGAAAGCCACACAGACGCGAGAATATTAAGGTTGATCCAAGTAATATAATTAATCATGCCAAAGATGGTAAGATTGTTGTGGTGGCAGGATTTCAAGGAATTAGTGAAAGTGGTGAAATTACTACTCTGGGACGGGGTGGAAGTGACACCACTGCTTCAGCTTTGGGCGTGGCATTAAATGCCGAGTGTATTGATATTTTTACTGATGTGGAAGGCATAATGACTGCTGACCCCAGGATAGTGGAAGATGCTCGAATATTAGATACTGTAACCTATAATGAAATATGCCAATTGGCCCATGAAGGAGCAAAAGTAATACATCCACGGGCAGTGGAAATTGCTATGCAGAAAAATATTCCCATTAGAGTTCGCTCAACCTTTACAGAATCAAATGGAACCCTAGTGACCAGTCACAATGAAGTATATGGTACAATAGATATCACCAGGGATCGATTGGCCACCGGTGTTACTCATGTATCAGGTGTTACCCAGTTTAAGATTTCCCAAGCTGAAGTTCAAGTTGAACACCCGGCACTGAGAATATTTCAGTCTTTAGCCCTTGCAGATATAAGTATTGATTTTATCAACGTAAGCCCAGAAGTAATAATGTTTACGGTAAAGGATGAGTCGGCACAAAAAGCATTGGCTGTGTTAGAAAATTTAGGCATAAAACCACAACTTAAGCCTAATTGTGCCAAGATATCCACTGTGGGTGCAGGGATGACAGGTGTTCCCGGCGTAATGGCCCGTATCGTAAAGGCCCTTACCGAAGAAGGAGTGGATATTCTACAGTCCTCTGACTCTCATACCACCATCTGGGTACTGGTTCAAAAAGAACACATGCATAAAGCCATCCGTGCCCTGCATCATTATTTTGAACTGGGAAGCAACAACAAAGGGAAATAGTTCACAGGGTTTTGGAAAAATTAATATAGGGATGGTGATAGTCTTATGGCTGCAATTGATTTCGGTAGAATTCTAACTGCTATGGTTACACCCTTTAACTCCGACCTGTCGGTAAATCATACCCAAGCAAGAAAACTCGGCAGGTTTCTGGTAGAAAACGGTTCAGACGGTTTAGTGGTTTGTGGTACTACCGGTGAATCTCCAACACTTACAAAAGAGGAAAAAATAGAATTATTTAGATCTATTGTAGAGGAAGTAGGCGGCGAAGCTGTTGTGGTGGCTGGCACGGGAAGTTATGATACAGCCGGCAGTATTGCTCTAACAAAAGAAGCAGAAAAAGTTGGCTGTGATGGTGTAATGCTTGTGGCTCCTTACTATAATAAACCTTCCCAGGAAGGTCTATACAGGCACTTTAGAACGGTGGCTGAGAGCACAAGCTTACCTGTTATTGTTTATAACATACCAGGTCGTACCGGGATTAACGTTACACCTGCTACAGTAGTAAGATTGGCAAATGATGTGCCAAATATTGTGGCTATCAAAGAGGCTGCAGGAATAATTGATCAGGTATCCGAACTGCGTCGTCTGTTGCCTGAAGATTTTGCGATTTATAGTGGAGACGACTCAATGACATTACCTATGCTTTCATTAGGAGCTAAAGGGATTATTAGTGTAGCTGCTCATGTAGCAGGCAAGCAAATAAAAGAAATGATAGATGCATTTACATCAGGTAATACCACTCTGGCAGCCAATATTCATAAACAATTATTCCCGTTGTTTAAAGGCCTATTTATTGCGACCAATCCAGTTCCTGTTAAAGCTGCTCTAACCTTAAGGGTTTAAGCGTTGGAGGGGTTAGGCTTCCTCTAGTGGAGGCAACAAACAGTGAGACAGAGTCAGTTAAAGGGGTTATGAATTCACTGGGATTGCTATAGTCGATAAATAGTTTTTCTTTTCAAACAGGACTTAGAATATAGTCCTGTTTGTATTATTTTGGCACTTCTGGCAACTATATTCCGTTAGGGCATTATTTAAGTATAATTTAATGCGTAGGTTCTGAACGGTTTCACAGAACACAGCAAATGAGAATATTTCCCCGCCTTCTCCTAGTTTCTCACCCTGATAATTATTCATTTCAACATAATTTCACTTTTTTTTAAAGTAGGAGGTGCGGTATTGGCAAAAGAACCAAAATTAGCTGTAATCCCCTTAGGAGGATTAGGCGAGATCGGTAAAAATATGACTGCGGTGAGATTTGGGGATAATATTGTACTCATTGACTGTGGTTTAATGTTTCCTGAAGAGGAAATGTTGGGGATTGACATTGTAATCCCAGATATTAGTTATCTCTTGGAAAATAAGGAATATGTACGAGGTATTTTGCTTACTCACGGTCATGAAGACCATATTGGTGCTTTGCCCTATGTACTTAGGCAAATAAATGTACCTGTTTATGGATCTAAATTGGCCCTTGGCTTGGTGCACGGAAAACTAAAGGAACATCATATGGTTGATCAGGTTCACCTGCAGACGGTTAAACCAAGGGATATTATCCAGATAGGTCCCTTTAAGGTGGAGTTTATCAGAGTTTCCCATAGTATTCCTGATGCCATGGCTCTGGCTATACATACTCCTGTGGGAACACTGCTGCATACAGGCGACTTTAAGATTGACCAAACCCCGGTTGACGGTGAAGTAATAGATCTGCATAAATTTGCTGCCCTGGGAGAAAAGGGTGTGCTGGTAATGATGTCTGACAGCACAAACGTTGAGCGTCCTGGTTATACTATGTCTGAACGGGTTGTGGGCAATACATTTGACGAAACCTTTCGACATGCCAAGGAAAGGATAATTATTGCCACCTTTGCTTCCAATGTTCATCGTTTACAACAGGCAATTTTAGTTGCTCATAAATACGAGCGACATGTGGCTGTGGTGGGCAGAAGTATGGTTAATGTAATGACTGTAGCCAGTGAATTGGGTTACCTAAATATTCCTGAAGGAACCTTGATTGAATTGGATGAAGCTGCAAGATTACCTAAGAATAAGGTGGTACTGTTAACAACAGGCAGTCAAGGTGAACCAATGTCGGCACTAACCCGTATAGCCATGTCAGATCATCGGCAGGTAGATATTATGCCGGGAGACACGGTGATTATTTCTGCTACCCCTATTCCTGGTAATGAAAAATTGGTTGCTCGAATTATTGACCAACTTTTTAAACTGGGGGCTAAGGTTATCTATGAAGGTGCCTCAGGAATTCACGTTTCTGGACACCCAAGCCAAGAGGAATTAAAACTAATGCTTAATTTAGTTAAACCTAAGTTCTTTATCCCAGTCCATGGTGAGTACAGAATGCTGAAGAGACATGCTGAATTAGCCAGGGATTTAGGTATTCCAACTGAGAATACGTTTGTGGCCGAAAATGGACAAGTCTTAGAGTTTACCCGCAAATATGGTCGCATGGCGGGAAGGGTGACCTCGGGCAAGGTTTTGGTGGACGGACTTGGTGTAGGTGATGTAGGCAATATCGTCCTACGGGATAGAAAACAGCTATCCAGGATGGTATTTTGATTGTAGTGGTCACCATGAGTAAAGAGAATAACCAGGTACTGGCGGGACCAGATATTGTATCAAGAGGTTTTGTTTACGTTCGGGAGTCGGAAATCTTAATGGAAGAGGCTAAGGTTAAGGTTAAAGTAGCCTTAGAAAGATGTAGCAGCCGGGGAATATGTGAGTGGGCTGCAATAAAATCCCAGGTTAGAGATGACTTGGGCAAGTTTTTATACGAAAGAACTAGGAGAAGGCCAATGATCTTACCAATCATCATGGAAGTGTAGTAGTAAAAGCTTCCGCCTATAGGGCGGGAGCTTTTCTATCTTTATATAATCTATCAATATAAGCTAAGATTTTCAAAAGTATGTTTCGATACTAATTCTTTATTCCATACATTATGCTGGCGACATAAAAGCATACTAAAGTAAATAGTGATGGAGATCAACAATAAGGAGTGGAATCTTGTGACAGAAATAGTCAAAAACGATAACCCTGGAGCAGTACCCGGTAACCCAAACGTTGAGCCGCCGGGAGCAATACCGACACCTCAAACTGCGCCGGGTGTTCCAGGAAATCCACCAAAACGCATAATGGGTCAATCCAGGGGAACCTTGGAAAGTATTAAGGAGTTAGGGACACCTGCAGTACCAGAGGTGAAGAGCAATATTCATTGCGTAACTATAGTTGCCAAATTGAGGGCCATATTATTCTTCCTGGGCAAAACAAAACAACAAAGTATGAACATGTAATCCCCCAATTAGTGGCCATTGAACAATCTGATGAGGTTGAAGGAGTAGTATTGATACTCAATACAGTGGGTGGTGATGTGGAGGCTGGTTTAGCTATTGCCGAAGTGGTGGCAACCATGACTAAACCAACTGTAACCTTGGTGCTGGGTGGAGGACATTCCATTGGTGTACCAATTGCAGTAAGCGGCAGATACAGCTTTATTGCACCAACTGCTTCAATGACCATACATCCCATAAGACTTAACGGGTTGGTTATTGGCGTTCCCCAAACCTATGAATATTTAGACAAAATGCAAGATAGGGTAATAAGATTTGTAACTCAACACTCTAGGGTAACGGAGGAGTGTTTTAGAGAACTGATGTTTAGAACAGGTGAATTAGCAAGGGATATTGGAACAGTGATGATTGGCAAGGATGCAGTGGAGTGTGGACTTATCGACGAGATCGGCGGCATTGGTCAGGCCCTTGAAAAATTAAAACAGCTGATAGAGGAAAATAGGCAGCAAAAGGGGGTTCCTCTGCAATGATTTTATGGACACCCTTGCCTGCTGAACAGGTCTTAGATGGACTCGAAGAAAATAGCTATTTGAATTATGAGCAATCAGAAGTGGAGGGCGTTCCGGTTTTACTTGAGAAGATTGGGGATGGACAAAAAAGGGTTGTCCGCATTAACAGTTCAAATCCCGAGCATTATCTCAATCAAAATGTATATCCAGGTCTGATCACCTAAAAATTCAAAATATAATAAATTAGTCGGCACCGTGGGGTGCCGACTAATTATCAGATCGTCGAGAAACTACCTATATTCGGGTTTTAATAATCCCTCACGACTCCTCTCTCCGCAGCGGACAGCGCTAATCGCTTGCTTCGGGCGAAAATGGGCCGCCTTCGAGTAAACATCGTGTTTACCTCAGGCTTTCGCGGACATCCATGTCCGCTCACCCATTTCGCATCCTCAGCTTCGCGAAGCGCTGTTTCCACTGCTTCGAACGTCGCTGTTCGGGATTATTAAAACCCAATTATAGCTTTTTCAACAGGCTGAATCCCCGCCACCGGCGGGGATTTCTATTTAACGGTTAGGGGAGGCCATATCTACCTTATACATAGAGCGTCCCAACTCTTGGGAGCGGCGTGTGGCCCGCAATATGGCCTTGCGAATGGTATTTTTAAAGTTGCCTTGATCTAACTCACTTATACCGGCCATGGTGGTGCCGTTAGGGGAGGTCACCTGGCGACGTAGGACCTCTGGCTGTTCACCAGTTTCAATTAACATCTTAGCTGCTCCTAGGAGAGTTCTTAAAACTAAGGGCCTGGCCATTTCCCGGGGAATTCCTGCTGATTCGCCGGCCTTTTCCATGGCCTCTACCAGGTAATAGATATAAGCAGGTCCACTACCCGATAAACCAGTTACTGCATCAAGGAGGACCTCGTCAAATACAACAACCTCACCAACCATACGGAATATGGCACTGGCTAATTGCATTTGCTCCGGGGTGGTAAAATGACCGGCACTAAGCCTGTGCTGATTCAAGCACTGCACAGGATGTGTTGGGCATGGCACGGATAACTCCCAGCTTGGTTCCTAAGCCATCCTCTATGAGGGTGGTGGAAATGCCCGCAAGTACGGAGATTATCAGTTGCTTCTCACTCACACTGCCTTTAAGCTCCTCTAAAGCCGAAAAAACATCCTGTGGCTTCATGGCTAATATTATGACATCAGCTTGGAAGCAGCATCTGATTTATTCTCAACGGGGACGATACCGTAATAATTTCTTAAAAAATTTAGTCGCTCAGCATTTTTTCTGTTTGATACCCAGATTTCCCCTGGGCGAACTATACCCGTAGAAAGGAGTCCTTTAACCATGGACTCACAAATATTACCTGCACCGATGAAAAAGAAATTTTTTCCTGCTAGCATTACTATTACCTCCCAGAATTTCTATGAGCGGGTTTGGCCGCTTCCTCTAACCACATATTTATAACTGGTAAGTTCCACTAAGCCCATGGGACCACGGGCATGGAGTTTTTGTGTACTGATACCTATTTCAGCTCCAAAACCATATTGAAAGCCATCTGTAAATCTGGTGGAGGCATTATGATATACTGCCGCAGCATCAATATTTTTCAGAAACTCTTCTGCCACGGCATCGTTGGCTGTGACAATGCTTTCTGAATGACCGGATCCATAGGTTTGGATATGGGAAATGGCCGCAGGGGTATTGTCTACAATCTTTACAGACAATACCGGGGCAAGGAACTCGGTGGACCAATCTTCCTCATTGGCAGGGGCGATATCCGGTACAAGGGAAAGGGTTTGGCTGCAGCCTCGGATTTCTACCCCACGGGTTTGCAGTTCCCGAATTGCCTCAGGCAGCCAGGAAGCTGCCAGCTCCTGATGAACCAACAGAGTCTCTGCAGCATTGCAAACACCGTAACGTTGGCATTTTGCATTAATTATTATTTCCCGGGCATTGCAGGATCTGCGTCTTTATCTATATAAACATGGCAGTTGCCCACACCTGTTTCAATTACCGGCACTGTGGCCTTTTGCACCACTGTGCGAATCAAATTGGCACCACCCCGTGGAATAACCAAATCAAGCAGCCCATTTAGCCTGAGCATCTCCTCAACGGCATCCCTATCCCCAGTATCAATAAATTGAACAGCATCCACGGGGATAGTACTATTCTCTAAGCCCTTTTTAATGGCTTTAACCAATGCCCTGTTGCTATTCAGGGCACTGGAACTGCCCCTTAAGACTACCGCACTGCCTGCCTTTAAACAAAGGGCAGAGGTGTCAACAGTAACGTTAGGCCTGGCTTCATAGACCATCCCAACAACACCCATGGCACCCGTACTTTATTAATTATTAAGCCGTTTGGCTATCCCATGAAGCAATAATCTCTCCCACAGGGTCTTCAAGTTCGGATACCTGTTTAACTCCTTCAACCATATCAGAAATTCGATCCTTGTTTAGGGCTAAACGGTCCAGCAGAGCTGGACTAAGGCCAGAAGCTGCACCGTTTTTTAGGTCGATTTCATTGGCCTTAATGATTTCTGCTGTATTTGCCAGAATCATATCGGCCACTGAGAGGAGGGCTTGGTTTTTATCCTTTGCTGTCAGAAGGGCAAGTTCCCTTGAAGCCACTTTAGCCTTAGCAGCCAGTTCTTTAACTATTGACATGTGGAAAAACTCCTTTCACATACTAACCAATCACGGTTTATTACTTCTAGTCCCCGCTTAGGTTTCTTTATGACTAAACGTAAGTCCTCGCTGATAGGTTGGTAATACCTCGAGCCATCTCCAACCCGTTTAAGTCCTCCACTGCTACAATACTTCCAGCAGGAAAATTACCTGTCACAGCAACCACACCTACCGCTAGTAGGCTTTTGTTACCAGCCATCAGAGCCCGTGCGGCCCCTTCGTCAACCCTAAGGGTGCCCCGGGGAATGGTGCCAAAGGCAATCCATTGCTTCCTGCTTTTTAGGGAATTGTTGGCTGGTTCAAAGGAAGTTCCTAACTTTTCACCAGAGGCAATGGCCTTCAGGGACTCGGGGTTATTTCCGCTGGTAATGACTGTTTTTATACCACTCCGGGCAGCTATGCGGGCCGCAGCAAGCTTTGTACGCATGCCGCCTGTGCCAACCGGGCTGCCGCTTTCTCCAGCCACCTGAATAATTGAATCATCACCTGCTGTACCACTGATATAAGTTTAGCCTCAGGATCCTTTCTAGGATCGCCGCTATATAGCCCGTCAATATCAGTGAGGATAACCAGCAGTTCAGCTTCCGCCAATCCGGCTACAAGAGCACTTAAAGTATCGTTATCCCCGAAGCGTATTTCCGCAAAGGCTACCGTATCATTCTCGTTGACAATTGGTAATACGTTTCGGGTTAGGAGGGCATTTAATGTGTTTCTGGCATTTATATATCTCCGCCGGTCCGCCAAATCTTCCTTTGTAAGTAAAATTTGACCCACTTTAATTTGACTTAAATCAAACAACTCATTATATTTTTCCATTAAAAGACCCTGGCCGACTGCAGCTGCAGCCTGCCTTTCCGGCATTGTTAGATTAGCCCGACACCAGCCAAGGTGACCTAAACCGGCGGCAACCGCCCCCGATGAAACTAAAATTGGCTGCCAGCCAGTCTCAAAAAGTTCTGCAATGGAGCTTACCAGTGCCTTAAGTTTTATTTCATCTAGTAACCCACGTTTATCGGTTAAGCTGCTGCTGCCAATTTTGATAACTATTCTTTTATGCTGCTCCAATTTAAAAGACCTCCTAGATAAATGAAAAATCCTCTCGCCCAAAAGGACGAAAGGATAAACTCTCGTGGTACCACCTTAATTAATGCAATAAATTGCATTCACTCAAAACCTTTAACGGGGGTACCGGTTCGGTTAATTCCCGAACAGCTCCGGAGCGGGATTCAAAACCTTAGTCTGAGGGATCTTTCAGCCGACGAATCCCACTCTCTAACAGACAAAAAGCTTTTACTTTTCTCCTTCAATGCTGATTTTTAAATTATATCATTGCTCAATTATAAACATGAAAAAGTATATTGTCAAGCAATGGACGAACTAAAAAATTAGCAAAATGTTTAAAATTTCAACAGCCAGTTAGGGTTCACCATAATAGACAAAAGGTCATAGACTGCAGTAATAAATTGTTTGGAGGAGTCATCGTGATCGAAATCATTAAGGTCAATAGGGAAAATCATTGGCAGCAATATTTTCAAGTGGCCAGGGAGATTTATAGGGGAGATCCCCTGTGGACTCCTCTGCCGGAGAACAGTCAAAGACTTATGTTTAATAGGCAGGCAAACCCAGTATTAAAACATGTTGTATGTGAATTGTTTCTGGCCATTAATGATAAAGGGCCTGTGGGACGTATCGCAGCCATCACGGATGATTTTCTGCCGGATAAAAAGGTTGGCTTCTTTGGGTGTTTTGAAACAATCAATAGTCAGGAGATTGCTTTGGCATTGCTTGATGCCGCTGCAAAAAGCCTTAAAAACAGAGGTAAAAAGCAAATTCAAGGACCTGTTACACTTAATACCAGTCAGCAGGTTGGATTATTGGTTGAGGGTTTTAAATTCCCTCCCCAGATGATGATGCCCTACAATCCACCCTATTATCAAAGGCTTTTGGAAACAGCCGGCTTTGAAAAGCTATTGGATCTTTATGCTTATCCCTGGAAACCAGAGTATACCAGGAACCGCAAGACTTTAACTGCGATAGCTAAAAGGGCATCCAGAATTCCAGGTGTAAGGGTTAGACCAATAAATCTTAATGATCCCATGGGAGAAGGTAATAGATTAGCGGAGATCCACAACAAGGCCATGACGGAGCAATGGGGTTTTGTGCCACTGACCCAGGAGGAGGCTGCCCACTATTTAAGGGAGATGAGGAGTTATGCAGACCCTGATTTGTTAACCTTTTGCGAGGTAGATCATCAACCTGTAGGTGTTTGCTTAATAATGCCGGACATTGGTCACGAGCTTCGTGCTTCCAGGAGGTCACCCTTTTCCATGCTGCACAATATGTTTGGGCCAAAATCCTTACGGGTTGGTGTATTAGCTGTAATACCTGAATATCGTCGTAAAGGTGTAGTTGCTCTATTAATTGATCGAGCAATAGATATTGGCCTAAGAAAGGGATATAACAGGGGAGAAATGTCACTAATTATGGATAGTAATGAGCAAATGAACCGCATCATTACCAGCAAAGTTGTTGGGAAAGCCCATAAGGTCTTCCGAATATATCATAAAACAAATTTGTAAATTGGAAAAAATTAGAACAACTTAGGCGGCTTTGGCGTATTATGTCAGTAAAGTCCTTTGAAAGGAGTCAGAACATGTTTAGACAATTACCAAATCTTAATGATCCCAGGTTGGCACTCTTTGGACTTACGTTATTTAGCAATGCCAACCCTGGATTGGAAACCAAGCTGGAAAGCTTTGCTCAGATATTGGAGGCAACTAGAAATTCCATTTCTGCAATAAGGTCAGAAATGCAAAATTATCAAACCTCAATGTATTCTCTAGCCCAGTTGCCACAAAAGGCTGCAACAAAAACTGAATTCACAACACAACCGGTTCACCCTATGGAGGAGGAGTCTTCGTTACAGGAAAATTATACAAACCAGGAATATAATCAAGCCTATTCCAATGTGCCCTATCAGCAAAATTACGATATGCCTGTAAATACAATGGAGGTAAAGGGAAAAGAGCCGGGCAAAATCAAAACACAGCTGGAACGGCAGTTGGAAAAATTTCTAGACGAAAAGCCAGATAAGCTGGAAGACTTCTTAAACGATATAGAAAAAGTACTTAAAAAGTATCGTTAGCCTAGAAAAGGGGTACCTCTAAAAGCAATTTAATTTGGCTATACAAAAAAATCCACAG
>AWVY01000006.1 GCA_004143605.1 Desulforamulus aquiferis | reverse complement strand
AACGGGCAGAGTATTGGATTTTAAGGCTGAAGAGGTTGGGATGCAGATTTGCCCTGGATGATTTTGGTATCGGGTTTTCGTCCTTTACCTATTTGCGTATGATTCCTGCTGATTTCATTAAAATAGATGGATCATTTATTAGCAATATGCATAGTGAGCCAACCAATGTTGCCCTGGTGCAGGCTATTCATACTGTGGCTCGCACCTTGGGCAAGAAAACAGTTGCAGAGTTTGTGGAGAATAAAGAAATATTAAGCAAATTGCAGGAACTAAATGTAGATTTTGCCCAGGGCTATTACTTAGGGAGGCCTGCTCCTAAACCCCAGGATATGGATGAGCTTGAGTGATTTAGCTATATGGAATAACGAAAGGGTGAGAGAGATTAATTTACTAAATTTTGTAAAAGAGTAATATTAATGGCAGGTATTTCTGCTCTGCTGCTACTGCCTTCCCAGGCAGTAGCCAACAATATCGGCATTGTAGTTAATGATCAAGCAGTAGTAATCCCACCAGAGGATCAACAGGCCATGTTATTAAATGGCAGGACCTATGTTCCCCTCCGGGTTATCAGCGAAAACCTTGGGGCCTCTATAGAATGGAATAATGATACCAAAAGAGTCCTTATACAAACGCTGCATGGTAATATTACAGACATACCCGAGCGAGTTGGCAGCAGCTTCAAAGAGGTAGAAATAGTTGTGGACGGGCAGGTATTAAATGTCCACCCAGATTATGGAGTCCCCTTTGTCTCTTCAATGGGAAGAACAATGGTGCCCCTTAGGGCGGTTGGTGAGGCTCTGGCTGTCAGGTTAATTGGGATAAGGATACTAAAATGGTGGATATTAAAAAACAAGGATGGCTAATAGAAACACCAGAACCCATTAAAGAAGAGGAAATAATTAGTGAACCAGTGGTACAGGTACCTGCACCTACACCGGCACCTAGTAAACTCTTGATTGATTTGGCAGCCTATAGAACCAATATTAGGCTAGTGGATAGCCGGGTTATTAACTCCCAGGAACTGCTCAATATGAATGAGTCTGACTTTAGCACCGCTCAAATTGAACAATTCCAATCCTTTTATAACCAATTAGCTAAATACCAACACCAAATAAAACTTCCAGGGGGCAGTACAATAAATACAGCCGATTTTACCATAACCGGTCCTTCCATTGCTACTGCAGACCAACTCCGTGCCTGGATTGCTGCGGAAACACCACGTCTTCGCGTAAAAATGGAGCA
This sequence comes from Desulforamulus aquiferis, assembly GCA_004143605.1. Classification (GTDB taxonomy): domain Bacteria; phylum Bacillota; class Desulfotomaculia; order Desulfotomaculales; family Desulfotomaculaceae; genus Desulfotomaculum; species Desulfotomaculum aquiferis. The sequence goes on along the minus strand of AWVY01000006.1, from coordinate 12,343 downwards.
GCTTAACCGGGCCTTTATACCATACCAGATTTAGCAGATTTATATATTAGAATAGGTAACGAATATGGTATCAGGGGGATCTGGCATTCTGTCAGGCTGCAAAGGAAACTCATTTTTGGCAGTTTACAGGAGATGTTCAGCCCTATCAAAATAACTATTGCGGATTGTGGGCCACAGGCAGTCCCTGCACCGGAGATGAGTCTCATAACGGGTCAGATCCAACCCTGGTGAGCTTTGAGCCCGGTGTTCACGGAGCTATTTTTGCTACTCCCGAAGTGGGTGTTGAGGCCCATATACAACACCTCTACGCCTATGCTAATAAAGATCCGCTTCCTAATGGTAAGGTTTTAGTTGATCCTAGATATACACTGGTTTCCCGAGGCTCCGCCAATACCTGGCAAGGACTCAATGCCCGTTGGGCAGTGCCCGGACTAACCTATGGACAAAGTATTATTCAGGATTATTGGATGAACGCATTAGCCCAGAGATAGTAATTTCTTGGGAATATTAGAATGGCGTACCGGCTTAACTGGTACGCCATTAAATGTTAGTCCAAATTACCTATAAAGTGAAATCTAGGCTTTAATGAACCTTCCACCCGAACCTTCTCTACAAACATGTCCATGGGTCTAACCCACAAACTTCCATCCTTTTCACACTTGTAGACCACCATTTGCTCCTCTGTTTCGGAGTTTTTGGCCAAACAAAGGACCTCGTAGTAATTACCCTTAAAATGTCTGTACCTGCCCATTGGAATCATATTTTACCCTCCATTATTTACATTATTCTTTCCCTAGTATAATAAAATATTTTTATATAATTAGCTATATGGTGTCATTTTTTGTTTCTAGCCCTGTCTATACTATGAAAACCAAAGCGAGCAGCTGTTACGCATATATGGCAAGGGGGGTGTACACCTATTAGCATTAATATGCCGACCTACTATTTAGAAACACAAGGCAGTTATGGAGATAACATGGAAGAAAAATTTAAAGTCATTTACAAAACGAATTATTATAACTGGTCCGCCAGGCTGCGTTTCTATTAGGAGATTCGGTAATTGCCGAGGATCAGGTTCAAGAGGCCTTTGTGCGATTACACCGGACAGGCATAGAAAATGTAGAACACCCGGTTGCCTGGTTAGCAGTAGTTACTAATAATCTGTGTTATGATTACATGCGCTCTGAGGGTAGTAGGCGCCGCGGAGGAGAGGGTTTTTCAACCTGATGGTGAACCACGTCAAATGCCTGCCGCTGAAGAACTGGTACTGGATCGGGAGGAAGTCAGACTAGTTCGCTCAGCCTTAGAAAAGTTGCAACCAAGGGATAGAATAATTTTGTTAATGAAATTCTCTGGCTATAGCTATGATGAAATTGCCGTCACAGCTGAAATTGGCAAGAACTCTGTAGGAACTATTCTATCCAGGGCTAGAGAGCGGTTCAAGCGCGAATATGAATACCTGATGAAATAAACGGGAGGTGCTACATATGAATTGCCCAGATAGGGGAGTGTGGCAGGCTTTCTTAGATAAAGAAATTCCTCAGCAGGATATGGAAAAATATCATAAACATGCAGAAAAATGTCAGCAATGTCAAGATACCTTAAAAGAATTGTTGGATCTTGAAAAATGGTCTGACAATAGCTTAGCTATGTATCAGGAAGCAGTTGACAATACTGTCCAAGAAAAGAGTATAGGGACCTTAGAATATGGTTTTATTCAAAAGAAACAGTCCAAGGGAGGAATTTTCATGAAAAATAAAATTACCAGGTGGTTTACAATAGCCGCCTCAGTAATAGTAATTACTGGACTTATTACCTTTGCGCCTGTTCAACAGGCAGTGGCAGATTTACTTTCAATATTCAGAGTGCAAAAGATTGAAATGGTCAAGATTAATCCACAAGAGTTAGAGCAAATGGCCAAGGCAATAGAAAGCAAAGTAGGAGAGGTTGACCTTAAGCAATTTGGCAAAGTAGAGGTTTCAACTAAGCCTGAACAAGTAAAGGTAGCCCTGGCCAAGGCCAAGGAAGAATTACCCTTTAATGTTAAGGAACCAAAAGTAATTCCTTCAGGATATAGTCTACAGGACAGCGTGACACTGCATAGGCCTGGCAAGGCAAATTTTGAACTAGACGTTAAGCAGGTCAATACCCTACTTCAAAGCTTAGGGGCAACCACCTTAATTCCAGATAGTTTAGCAGGAAAGGCCTTTAGTTTGGACATACCGGCAGGTATTAGGGCTGACTTTTTAAATGACAATGGTAATACCAGCTTTACCTTGACTCAGTTTTCAACACCTGAGCTGGTAGTTCCCTCCGGTGTAGATCCTCTAAGCTTAAGAAATGCTTTGCTTGATTTACCAATTTTACCAGAGGATTTACGCAACCAGTTGGCGGGAATCAGTGATTGGCAGAATACCATGATTATTCCTGATATGGGTAAGGAAAATATGGAGACAATTCATCTAGGCGAAATTGAGGCAGTCTACTCAACTAATTTAAATGGCCATAGCCACATGATGTGGGTAGATAATGGAGTCATCTACCAGCTTAGCGGCTGGCTCGACCGCGAACAGGCCATTGGTATTGCCGAAAATCTAAAATAATAAATTTGGAGAGATACCATGCTTGCGATAAAAACTGATCAACTTACTAAGACCTACAGTGGGGAAGGGGGCTGCCGGGGAATCTCCCTGGCGGTTCCCCGGGGAACAATCTTCGGTCTCTTGGGTCCAAACGGTGCTGGTAAAAGTACCTTAGTTAAAATGCTGGTGGGACTATTACATCCCACTTCAGGTGAGGCTGAGTTACTTGGCAAACCCTTAACAGATATCACCATTAGGCAAAAAATTGGTTTTCTACCTGAGAACTTTAAATATCATGATTGGTTAACCGGAGAGGATTTACTCCGGTTTCATGCGTCTCTGTATAAATTAACTACCACTGAAATTAAAAAAGATTACCGGAAGTTTTAGCTATGGTAGGCTTATCCGGGGATTCACACAAAACTGTGGGAAGCTATAGTAAAGGTATGCAGCAGCGAATTGGCCTAGCCTGTGCCCTTCTCCCCGAGCCAGATTTGTTGTTTTTAGATGAACCTACCTCTGCTTTGGATCCTATCGGTAGAAAAATGGTGCGCAATATTATTGTAGACCTGAAAAACCAAGGGAAAACTGTATTCTTGAACAGCCATCTTCTAAGTGAATTGGAGACGGTTTGTGACCAGATTGGAATAATTAGGGGGGAACTTTAATCTTTCAGGGTGATTGGCGAGAGATAAGTCAAAGCTTCCGTGTCAAGATTATTCTCGCAGGGCAGGAAGTGAAGGACAAGCTACAAAGGTTAGATATTCGGCAATGCCAGGTGATTGCAAGCAATATTATAGCTAAAACCCATGAAAGTAATGAAGCAGGTATGTATGAGGTGTATATCTCCTGTAAGGAAAAAAGCAATACACCGGAATTAATAGAAGGTCTGATTGAGGTAGGACTGAAGGTGTTTGAAGTTGTGCCTGAGACAGATTCCCTGGAAAATATATTCTTACAATATGTATCGGATAATTCGAAAGGAAGGTAGTCATTTTGTTAACCATAGCAAGATTAACCTTTCAAGAGGTATTTAAAAAGAAGGTATTTCTTGTAACAGTTTTGATGTCAGTGGCTTTTGTTCTTCTTTACGGGATTGCCCTTGATTTTACAGCCCAGGAAATGCAGAAAATGAACACAATGAGGGGCTCAATTCAGGTTATTCAGCAGATGGTAGGTAACCAACTCTTGGGTGCAGGTTTGTATTTTTCTTCATTCCTGTTGGCTTTGCTGGCCCTGTTGGCCAGTGTTGGCTCCATTGCTTCGGAATTAGAGAACGGCATGCTTCATGCTATAGTATCCAAACCCATTAGAAGAAGAGAGATTATATTAGGTAAGTTCATTGGCTATGGTATAATGCTTTCTGTATATGCGTTATTGCTTTATTTAATAATATTAGCCTTAAATGGCTATTACAATAAGGGTGCCCTAACCCTATTGGACACTGGTAACTTTATTATGGGTGCCTTTGTGTTTATGCTGCAACCAATTTTGCTGCTAGGTGTGGCAATGGTCTTTAGCACACTATTTAGGACACTAACTGCTGGCATTATATCGGTTATTCTATATGGCATAGGTATGATAGGTGGCTTTGTTGAACAAGTTGGATCTGCCATATCAAATACTTCACTAATCAATACGGGCATTGTAAGCAGCTTGATTATGCCAAGTGATGCGCTATTTAGGAGGCTTATAGTTATTGTTACTGGGAGTGATTCGAACCCATTAGCGACGTTGAATATGGGCCCCTTTGGAGTATCAGTTCCACCAAGTAATGCCATGTTATTATATACTTGCTTATACATTGTGTGTTGTGTTATATTTTCTATTTACTATTTCAATAGGAAAGATTTATAGTATGTATATTAATGCATAATGTTGGATATATGCATAATAATTATTCTATAGCATGTACAAATATTCAAATATACAATTTAGTTGACATGAGAGTTTGTATGATATATTGTTAAAGATAAATAACTTAATATTATGGAAAGGAGGCTACATGCCTTAAAACAACCGGCTAACCAGTTGTTTTTCTTTTTGTAAGCATGAATATTTGAAAGGAGATTATCCTATGGATTACCAATGGCTCTCTATTGTACCGCCTTTGGTGGCAATTGGACTGGCTCTGATTACTAAGAGGGTAATACCTTCCCTTGCTGTAGGAATTATATCGGGGGCCTTTATCATTAGTGAATATAATATAGCGGGGACATTTATAAAGCCGCCGGTATTATGTTTGAGAAGGTTACAGACAGTTGGAATTATTCAATTCTTTTGTTTTTAGTTAGTTTAGGAATATTAGTATATTTAATAACTATGGCAGGCGGTTCATACGCCTATGGACAATGGGCAGCCTCTAAAGTAAAATCCAGGTCCGGCGCCAAGCTATCGGTGTTTTTCTTAGGAATTGTAATCTTTATAGATGATTATTTTAATAGTTTAACAGTTGGTACTGTCATGCGGCCCATCACTGATAAATTTAAGATTTCCCGGGCTAAATTAGCTTACATCATTGATTCTACTGCTGCACCCATATGTATCATAGCGCCAGTCTCCAGTTGGGTTGTGACGGTAATGTCAACCATGGGTGATAAGTTTAAAACCACAGGCATTGCCATGGAGCCCTTTACAGCCTTTCTCATGACAATACCTTATAACTATTACGCCTGGCTTACCCTGTTAATGGTGGTAATTTTATGTCTATACAAATTTGATTTTGGTTCCATGAGGCTTCATGAGGAAAAGGCCCTTAGGGATGGAGATGTGGGGGGATTAGCATTCGATGAAAATGACGTATCCCAAGAGTCATCAGGAAAAGGCAGCATGTGGGACTTGGTACTGCCAATATCCGGACTTGTTCTATTCTCACTGATGGCAATGGTGTATACAGGGGGCTATTTTGAGGGAGGAATGTCAGTCCTTGATGCCATTAAGGATACAGATGCTGCAACATCCTATTATATGGGGGAATAGGTGCCTTAGCTTTATGCCTGCTGCTCTTCCTGCCCAGAAGGATTATTGCAGTGGGACAATTACCCAGGGCTTTTTATAAGGCTTTATGGCAATGCTGCCGGCCAATCTTATTCTGATATTTGCCTGGACTATTGGTGGGGTTATCAGTGAGATGGAAACGGGAGTTTTCCTTGCTAATCAATTAGGGGACAAGATGCCCTTCTGGCTATACCCGGCGGTGGCCTTTGTGCTGGCCGGCTTAATGGCTTTTTCCACAGGCACATCCTGGGGCACCTTTGCCATAATGATTCCTATAGCCATAGACCTTGCATTGGTGGTTGACCCTCAGCTACTAATAATTATGATGTCCTCCGTATTAGCCGGGGCGGTATATGGAGATCACTGCTCACCCATATCTGATACAACCATACTGTCCTCCACGGGGGCTGCATGCAACCATATCGATCATGTCTCCACTCAGTTGCCCTATGCCAGTTTGGTGGCAGTTGTATCCTTTACGGGGTATATTATTTCTGCCCTAATGACCAGAGTGACAGATAGCATGTTCTTAAACGTTGGGTTTACCATGATTATTTGTATCGGGATTTTAATCCTTTCCTTAAATATTCTGCATCGAATGGCAATGGGAAAGGAAAAAGCGCAATTTAATAGGGTCTAAGGTTAAACCCTCACCTAAAGGTGGGGGTTTTATTTATGTATACATTTAAAATGAATATTGATGATATTGCAAGTTGGCTATGGGAGGTTTAGAATTGTTCTTATGTATAACCAATAAGAAAGGAAGTATTAAGTATGTCTAAGGGAGAGCAAGGTAGCCCTGGTAATGTAAGCTCATTTTCATTAGTTGGCCTAGTTCACCTGCTGATAGTTTATATTGTTTGGGGTAGTACCTACCTGGCTATTAGAATTGGGGTTCGTGAAGGCTCCGGGTTTCCTCCATTTATGATGGGAGCCTCCAGGCTGTTAGCGGCAGGCTGTATTCTATTAATTGCTGCAGCTTTATTAAAGCAATGTCTTAAAATATCACGTAAGGAACTAAGCATTCTGGCTATTTCAGGGGTGTTTCTTTGGGTTGGTGGTAATGGCTTGGTAATGTGGGCTGAGCAGCATGCCGATTCAGGCTACGCTGCCCTATTGGTAGCCACTGCACCCATGTGGGTTGCCGTGATAGAGGCAATTTTAGATCGGAAATTACCCTCTTGGTTACTAGCTGGTTCCCTATTGACTGGCTTTGTCGGACTTATATTGCTTTCGGTTCCAGTTCTTACCGACATTACCATAACTGATGCTTGGAGTATGGCGGCCTTATTATTGGCACCCATGTGCTGGGCCATAGGATCTGTGTGGCAGAGGCGTAATCAAGTCTCAGTAGGCATTGTTGCAAGTTCCGGTTATCAGCAGTTATTTGGAGGGATTGGTTTTGCCCTAGTTGCATTATTATCTGGGGAACCTTTACCCAGTCCCACTGCTGAGGCTTGGTGGGCTTGGGGTTACCTATTAATCTTTGGTTCCCTGGCCTTTACCTCATATATTTTTGCTCTGCGGCTTTTGCCCACCAGTGTGGTGATGACTTATGCCTATGTAAACCCGGTGGTGGCGGTATTCCTAGGATGGTTAATTCTCCAGGAGGGTGTCACGGTGTGGACAATAGGTGGAACGGCTCTTGTTTTACTAGGTGTGGCGGGTGCCTTTTATGACCAAAAGCTTGAAAAAAGAAGGACAATAAAATGTAATGCAGTTGTTGAGTCATAAAAGAACCCGGGCAGTTCAAACTGAACTGCCCGGGTTCTTTTATTTAAAGTTTTTTTATTTATTGTCTGTTTCTATTATTTGCCGACCTTCTGATGGTGTTTCTATCGTCACTAGCATCATTTAAACCTGTGGTACCTGGTGGTAACCAGCCATTGCCATTATCCGGATTTGTGGTCGGAGTAGACGGATTATCAACATCTGGCGGAGGACTTAGTTGATATTTTTCTGCTTGTTCAGGATCTATTCCATAGGCATTATGCAAGGTACAGGTAGTTTGCGGGGCCCTTATGGCAAAGTCTGCAACATTTGACGGAACAGTATAGGGTAATTTGACCACCACCTTGGTAATCCTATCAGTGCAGAAATCGTTGGGAAGATCACCTGTAGTAGCACATATATCCATATACTGGTGTAAGTTATCTGTCTCAGTGGGAACTGTTCCTTCTGCGAATAAATCCGTTACCATATGCTCCGGAGGGGTATAGGTGCCAGGTAATAGGCCAGATTTGTTATCTACCGTAGCATTAACAATACCCGCTGGCTTGGTGAACGGGCGAACCGGTACATCTGCCAGGGACTTGCTCATTACTTCCCGCCATATGGCAGCAGGAACATACCACCAAAGGTACGATCCATCTTGGCAGGAGTATCATGTCCAATCCAAACAGCACCTACAAGTTCCGGTGTATATCCTACAAACCAGACGTCTTTACCTAAATCAGTTGTTCCGGTTTTTCCTGCTACCGGTCTGGCGCCCAGGTTGGCGTTAGCACCTGTACCCGATTGCACGGCGGAGGTTAACATATCAGTAACCAGATAAGCAGTTGTAGCCTTCATTGCTTGGCTTTGTTCCGGTTTAAATTCATCGAGGACAGTGCCATCAAATCTCTCAACTTTTGTAATGGCATGGGGTTTTACATAAATACCACGGTTTGCAAAGGTACCGTAGGCTCCTACCATATCAAGGGGAACAACACCGGTGCTCACTCCACCCAGGGCCATGGCTAAACCATCATTTTTGGAATCAAGGGTGGTTATCCCTAAGCCATTGGCAAATTTAACTGCCTGATCAAGTCCTACTTCGTTAAGAAGTTTAATGGCAACAATATTCACCGAATGTGTTAGGGCGGTTCTCAAGGTTATCAGACCTTTAAAGCTACCGTCGGAATTTTTGGGACTATAGCTGCCAAATGAGGTAGGAATATCATCCACAACAGATGCCGGACTTTTACCTAAAAGCTCAATGGCCGGTGCATATGCAACAATAGGCTTAATTGATGAACCTGGTTGACGGCCAATCTTTCGCCCGTCTGCCAATACCTGGTATTGAGTGGCACGATTTAATTGACGCTGCTGCTTATGCTCTCTACCACCAACAATTGCCCTTAAATAACCTGTGCCAGGTTCCATGAATACTGCGGCACCCTGGGGCTGTGGCAAACCGTTGCTGTCGGGCTTAAACCCTGAAGGAAAGTTTTTAGGATTTGCCATTGCTATCTCTGCAGTTTTTTGTACTTTTGGATCAAGGGTTGTATAAACCTTTAGACCACCTTGATAAACCATATCGGCGCCATACATTTGTACAAGCTTTTCTGTGACATAATCAACAAAGAAGGGATAAGGATAGCTAGAGGCTCGCATATTCTCTACACTTGGTAAAGGCTTTTCTGCTGCAGCCAGACGCTGTTCTTCTGAGATTTTGCCGGCTTCCTTCATTCTAAGCAGGACTGTATTACGCCTGTTTAATGCCCGTTCATATTGTTTTTGATATTGCTGCTCCTGGGCCTCTTTTAGTTCGTCTTTCTGAGCATCAGCTTCCTTCTGTGTGTCAGTAGACTCTGCGTTATCTAAATAACTGGAGTAAGATGACGGAGCCTGGGGAAGTCCTGCTAAAAAGGCTGCCTCTTCCAGGGTAATTGTGTCAGTTTTTAAATCTTTACCGAGATAGGTTTGGGCAGCCGATTGAATGCCATAGGCTCCTTGTCCGTAATATATCTTATTAAGATACATCTCAAAGATTTCATCTTTGGTAAAATGTCTTTCCATTTGCAGGGTTAAGATTATCTCTTGAATTTTACGCTTGGGCGTTCTTTCGGGAGAAAGGTAAGATAATTTAACTAGCTGCATGGTGATGGTACTAAAACCTTCACGAATGCCTCCGGCAAGAACATTTTTATAGATTGCCCTGCCTAAACTGCGAAGATTAATTCCGTAATGATCATAAAAGCGATCATCTTCCGTAGCCAGGAAAGCATCTCTAATCTCTTCAGGAACTTCAGCGAGCTTTATTGGCTCCCGGTTTTCGGTGCCTATCCGGGTGACGAATTTCCATCCTTATCGTAGATGTAGTGGGAACCATTGATTCCAAGGCGTCAGGATTCCAGGCTGGCATGTCCGACACGGCATAAGCGACGTACCCAACGGATATAAAACCACCTAGAAGTACACATAATGCTGTAATTAAAATTATCAGACGACCGGGTCTGAGCCTTCGGCTTTTACGTTTAGCCAAAGTCTAAAACCTCCTTTTAGGAAAAAATTAAAGGCAATAATAACAGAATTATAACATAAGTTCAGGAATTCATAGTAGATTATTTTGCTTTCTTGTCACCCTCTGCAAGCTTTGGTATAATTATTAAGATTTTTAACCATGTAAGATATTACTAAATTCTAGGAATGTGAAAGGAGTCCAGTTATGTTAGAGCTTGCAAAACAACTGGAGATAATTAAAAGGGGAGTAGTTGAAATTGTCCCTGAAGAAGAATTAGTATTAAAGCTTAAGAAATCCATAGCCAATAACAAACCATTACATATAAAACTGGGTCTTGACCCAACTGCACCGGATATTCATCTTGGTCATACTGTGGTTTTACAAAAGCTTCGTCAATTTCAGGAATTAGGTCACCAAGTTACTATTATTCTAGGTGATTACACTGGAAGGATTGGTGACCCCAGCGGAAAATCTGAAACTAGAAAGCAGCTCACTGAAGAACAGGTTTTGACTAATGCCAAAACCTATGAGAAACAAATATTTAAAGTACTGGACCCTGGGAAACTAAGGTTAGATTTAATAGTAGCTGGTTAGCACCATTAAAATTTGAAGACGTAATTAGACTTGCTGCCACCACTACCGTGGCCAGAATGTTGGAAAGGGAAGACTTTACCAAGAGGTTTAAAGAAAACCTTCCTATTAGCATTCACGAGTTTTTCTACCCATTAATGCAGGGATATGATTCTGTAGCCCTAGAAGCAGATGTGGAATTGGGTGGTACTGATCAGAAATTTAATTTGCTTATGGGTCGGACCCTGCAAAAAGAATTTGGACAAGAACCACAAATTGCTTTAATGATGCCAATATTGGAAGGTCTTGATGGGGTCAACAAGATGAGTAAGAGCTTGGCAATTATATCGGCATAGACGAGGCTCCCCAGGATATGTACGGAAAAACCATGTCTATTCCCGATGAACTTATGATTAGATATTTTGAATTGGTAACACCAGTTCCCATGGAAGAAATTAAATCTATTGAAAAGGGCCTAACAGAGGGAACCCTGCATCCAAGGGATGTTAAGATGAGATTGGGTAGGGAAATTGTAGCCTTTTATCACGGTGCTGAGGCGGCCATTCAATCAGAAGAACATTTTAAAAAGGTTTTCCAGAAGCGTGAGCTGCCCGATGAAATTGACCAATTTATAGTCACTTCTGACCTTTATGAGGAAGGACTAGTTGCTATACCCAGACTACTTACCCAGCCGGTTTGGCTGCCAGTACCAGTGAGGCCAGAAGGTTGGTTAAGGAAGGAGCAGTTAAGATTAACGGAGAAAAGGTCTCTGATCCAAATTTGAGATTTTCACCTGAGGATGGTATGATTATCAGAGCTGGTAAGCGACGCTTTGCACAGTTGTCTGTGAAAGAATAATAAATATATACAGGCTATCACCTTTTTATTCACCCCCACATATAGATAGTATGTGGGGGTGATTTTTTGTTCAGGAAAAGAAGACAACTACCCGGGAAGATTGCCATTGTAGCCATTGTGATAGTTGGATTAGCATATCCTTTGTGGTTATTGACAAATTTCTACAACCTACTCTTTTTGCCATCGCTAGAGTAAAGGCTGTAAATTTAGCTACTGAAATATTGAATCAGACAGTTCAAGAAAAGCTAGTTAATCAGAGGGTTCAATATCAGGATATTGTTCAAATACATAAGGATGATAAGGGTAAAATTGTTTTAATGCAAGCTGACACAATTAAGCTAAACAAAATATCTAATGAAATAACTTTAAAAGTTCAAGAAACCTTAAGAAACCTGGATAATGAAAGTATAGGGATTCCCCTAGGCCAACTGCTGGGAATTCATTTGATAGCAGCCAGAGGGCCGGAATTAAATGTCAGAATGATTCCAGTGGGAACGGTAAGGGTTGATATCATAGATAGATTTGAAGGGGCTGGGATAAATCAGACCAGGCATCTGATATGGCTGGATCTTAGTTCTGAGTTTCAGATTGCCATACCCTTATACAATGAAATATTTAATATTTCCACCAAAGTTCCCTTAGTAGAAAGCATTATAATTGGTGATGTTCCACCTGCATTGGTAACATTGCCTGGCGGTGTATTAGGAAAATAATTTTGGTAATTAGGATAATATTAAAATGAATATGAATAATACCTTATATTATCGGAATAATAATTGCGAAAAGAAAGGACTTACAACAATAAGTAATAAACTTTAACAAAGTCACCTTGACTAACATTTCACAATGTGTTAATATAACAAAGTCGCTGAAGTCAGAAAACTGAGGCAGTTAAACAAAAAATTACCACTTGATTGAAGGCAATTAAACGAAATTACCAAAAACTTGCACTTGAAACAGAGTCGGGGACATGGTAAGATGTAATTCCTGGCCGAGAGGACAGGTAAAAAAGCGGTCTTTGAAAACTAAACAGTAGATGATGAATGCAAACTTGGTTTAATGACAAGTCAGTGCAAACTGAGACTGTCATAACCACAATGAATTCTCGTCA
>AWVY01000005.1 GCA_004143605.1 Desulforamulus aquiferis | reverse complement strand
GTAGGGAGTTGCCTGGGTCGACGCCTCAGTAAATTGGCCTGGTAAAAAGGCCCTTTTCACGGTGGCCTGTAGGCTCCTTCTAGCTAAGACCTTGCCTCTTCATCCTCAATAGTACCCTCTGAATTAAAGTGCCACACTTCATTGCTGCCATCCCCAATTTCCCCCACCGCTCTGGTCACCTTAACGCTCTGTCCCTGACCCAGGTTTGTAACGAAATCGGACCAAACAAACGAACTTTCCGCCAAATATTGTAAAGTGAGTTCTACACCTGCATCTGCAAGGTAAAGGGCCTTGGTAAGGTTAATCTCGTCACTGGTTCCCTGCCTTTCACGACTGGCAATTGTCATAAACCTACGGCTAAAACCATCAATAGGGCGGTGGTCATGATAACCATGGGCAGGGCAAAGCCATTATTGCAGCTCCCTATATAATTTGGGCGTAACCTTTGTCTGGAGCACCAGGCCATAGGGCTGCCAGTCGTATAGCTCATTACCCTTGTCACCCTCTTTGACATAGGTTTTTTCACCCGTAATGGTAATGACTACTGCATTTCCTTCCTGCTCAAATTTCAAAGAACAGATGTGGCTGGCCAGGGGTAGGGGAGATGATACCGGGCCAGTAAGCCTGGTGCTTCGTTCAACTTCCATGTCCACCGGATCATGGGAATAGGTAATATATCTAATGACCTCATTCCCAGCCCCGTCCCTTTCCGATCGGGTAATTTGAATGCTCCTTTGATCTACCCCAATGGTATATTCCAGGGCTTGGCGTATATCCCTGGACATACGGTTTGCAGCAAGTCTAAGGTTTTCATGAACATCCCCCCGGTAGTAGCCCTTTTTAGCCAGCAGGGTATGGTTTTGCACCAAGGAATAGTTTATGGCCAGTAGGATGCAGACCAGGGAGGTGACAACCATTATTTCTATCAGTGTAAAGCCTGCCTTGGTACTAGCAAAGGGGAGCTTCATTTACTGGTACCCCTGGCCTTCAAGGTAAAGAGCTCCACCTGGCTGCACTGTTTATCCTCTTCCCATCTAAAACCTGGACCTTTATAGCCAATAGGTCAGATTGCTTATATTTCTCCACCTTATATTCATATACATACCCGGGGAATTGCTCAAAGCTTCCCGAAGCAGTTCTTTCCTGGTTGCCTCTACTTGACAAGATCTCTTCCATCTTTGCTTGGGCAAGGTATAAGGCTACGGATTGTTCCCTGGCTATATGGGCAGTAAAAAGGGCGGTGCTCATAACTCCAGAAAAGGACACAATAAGTACTGCCAGCAAACCTGTGGCGGTAACCGTTTCCAGCAATGTCAGTGCCTGACTTCCTAGAAGCTCCTTTAATGCTCCGAGATAATTAAATAAACTGTCCAGTTGTCATCACTTCCCCCATAGCGAACAACCCCCGCATTGGCACTGATCGTGCCATCCAATTCCCTTTCTAAGCGATCCCGCGCCGAGGTTGCTATACCAGTTATGGTAATGAACTTATATTTGCTATCCATATTTAAACCATTGGGGATATTTTGACCCCGGTTATAGCTGTATTGATTTCCTAAGGGGCATTTTTCAACCCATCGGTCTATATAGGGACCATTCCAACCACTGGTGGAATCCTTAGTGGCCAGCCCCGGGTCCTTTCCCTGTTCATTTGATTGGGGCCACTTCCCGGTATCCCCATAGTAGGCTAATACTCCCCCTTTGATGGCCTGAAAATCTGCCAGGGTAGCTGCCACTCTACTCTTTTCAATAGAGGCCACTGCATTGGGTGCAATTATCGAAGATAAAATACCGATAATTACGATAACCACCACTAATTCAACCAGGGTAAGGCCCTGGCAGTTTCTTAATAACATAGGCTGCTGGTTCCCCTTTAATTAGTTTACATAATACCTATTAGTTAACTAACTAAATCCGCCCACTACACTACTCATCATTGGCAACATTACCGCAAGGATAATAAATCCCACAATGCCGCCTAAGAAAACAATTAATATTGGCTCCATAATGCTTGATAGACGTCCCACCAAAATACCCACCTCCTTGTCGTAATGGAGGCCAACCTTTTCCATCATTTTGTCAAGGCATCCAGTTTGTTCACCTACGGCCATCATTCTTGCTGCCAGTGGAGGAAAGACTCCGCATTCTCCAAGGGGGGCCGATAATTCCGAACCACTTTGTACCCTTTCTAGAGCAACCCCTACCGCATCTGCCACCACGAGATTTCCCGTGGACTTTTGAACTACCTGTAGGGCCTGGGTTATGGTTACACCGCCCTTTAGGAGGGTGCCCAAGGTTCGACAGAAGCGAGCTGTGATAATTTTTGTATATACCAGGCCAAAGATAGGTGTCTTTAGGATTAATGAGTCTAATATTCTCCTGCCTCCGGGGTTGGATTTAATTTGTTTTAGAAGCAGTACAGGTACTACTAATATAAGGGGACTCAAGTACCAAAACCTACTGAAAAACTCGCTGACAGCCATGACTATTTTAGTTGGTAGTGGCAAAGAAATTCCCATGACAAGAAGTACTTCAATAATCCTTGGCAAAATAAAGGTCAACATTACCGTTAAAGTTATGAGGGAAAATACAAGTACCGTAAGGGGATAAATCAAGGCGGATTTAAGCTTCTCATACAATTCATGCTCCCGCTCAAGGTGGTCAGCCAAGCGTTCCAGCACCTCATCAAGAACTCCCCCCAATTCCCCGGCCTCTACCATATAAATAAATATTTCCGGAAACAGG
>AWVY01000004.1 GCA_004143605.1 Desulforamulus aquiferis | reverse complement strand
CTGGCAGTCTCAGTTATTTCAAAGCCCATTCTAGAAGGTTCAATTCCCCTGGTCTTTATAGCTTCCTCAATATATTCCAGAAGCTCCTCATCCCCTAAACTCACCCCTGATATATTAATGAAGAGATTTAAAGCTGGCTCATCGACTAGCTTTTGAAGGGAGTGTTGAACCACCCACCTGTCGATCTGGGGCATTAAACCAAAACGCTCGGCCACAGGAATAAACTTGCCGGGCGAAACTAAATCACCCTTATCATCCTTCAACCTAAGTAGTGCCTCGTAATGAAGTATCTTTTTTTCCTCGACACTTACCACAGGTTGATAGTACAATTCAAAGCGGTTTTCCTTTAGCGCTGCTTTAATAATACTGACTAATTGATTAGTACGTGAAAGATGAACAGACGCATCTTCCCCTGGAGGTACAAATTCCACTCTGTTCCTTCCCCCGTCCTTGGCCCTATAAAGGCTGTATCGGCCAGAGATAGTACCTTTTGTGAATTTAGCGTACCATCAATAACTACAACACCAATACTGAGACTAAGGTTTACACAATGCCTGTGCATCACCAGACATACTTCACTCTCATCAACAGAAATACGAAGTTTTTCTGCTACATGAAGGGCTTCCTGGAGACTGGAGTCCTCAAGTAGAACGGCGAACTCATCGCCCCCCAGCCGAGCTAACATATCAGAAGCTCGCAGATTATTCTTAAGAAGCCTGACAATACTTACAAGTAATTCATCTCCGGCATCATGCCCTAAAGTATCATTTACAAGTTTAAAGTTATCTAAGTCTATAAATAGCAGAGCTCCCTTTTGACCTCTTCTTGCCTTAGCCAATACTCTCTTTAAGGTTTCCTCAAGCATATACCTGTTAGGGATATTGGTCAGTGAATCATGGGTGGCAAGATATTGAAGACGCTTTTCCACCCGCTTGTTATCAGTTATATCCCTAATGGACTCTATGGCACCTACCACCTCACCATGGGTATTAAAAAGGGGCGATGCAGTAAGCCAATAGTATACACCTAGTTCCTCTCCCCCGGTAGGTATAAAGGTTTCTGCAAAAAGCGTTTTATCTTTCCTCTTAACATAATTGTACTTTCTCCTTGCTTCTTGATCATTTAAAAATATTAAATCTATTAGGACAGGCCTTTGCTCACCGTAAAAAGGTATAGAGTATGCATAGTCACCTTTTCCAATAATATCTGTTTTAGCAACTCCTGTCATTTCTTCAATAGCCTTATTCCAGGCAATTACTTTCTTGTCCTTGTTGATAACAAAGGTGGCATCGGGCAAAAATTCAATTATATTAAGCAACTGTTGGTGGGCTGAACGCAAATTTTCTTCAGCCAGATACCTTTCGGTTACATCTTCGCCAATCCTGGCGATACCCAAAACGTTCCCCTTCATATCACGAATCAATCTTTTGTGCCATTGAATTAGACGTCTGTTACCACTTTTTGTTTCAATTTCGTAGGTACCTATTTCTTCTCCCGTACCTTCAACCATTTGCTTGAAAACTTGTGCCGCCTCTTCCCTCTTATCCTTCGGCACAAAAATGCTTATCCAGTCCTCATTTATAACTTCTTCCAATTGCCATCCCGAAAGCTTAAGCAAATAATCATTACAAAAGGTTATTCTACCTTTATCATCCAAAATAACAGCCAACATATTTATGTGTTTTAATAAGTCAACAAATCTTCCTTCAGATTTAGCAAGGAGCTGATTAGCCTTGCGTAAATCGCTATACTGTTGACTTAACTCACTTCGCATTTTCTCAAAGGAATTCGCTAAAAAACCAATTTCATCCCGGGTCTAACTGTTATCTTTGTATCCAGGTCACCCCTGGCCAAACGATTTGCCGCTGCAACAAGTTCTTTAACCGGCCTGTCCAATGATTTGGTAAATAGCCAGATAATACTCACAATCATTAGCATGACTAGAACTAAGCTGGATATTATTCCCCACCAAGAACTCTCTACAAACTCATTTATTGAAGTTTTACTGAAACCTACATACCATATACCAATTATATTACCATATACATCAGTTACAGGCTGGTAAGCTCCTTGATATTTAACTCCGAGCACATCGCTTCTCCAAAATATTCAACCCCATCCTCAAGTACAATCCTGGAAACCTCATCAGAAACATTAGTACCAACAATACGTTGACCATTCCTTGTTATATTTGTAGCCACCCTGGTTGCCCCTTGAAAGATTGTACAAGCACCACCTGTAAGGGCACCAATTTCATCTATAATACCATAATTACCATTCATAACTGTATTGCCCTTATAGAGTTGGCCATTTACAATTGCCCAATCTCCCGGAAATTTACAGTCCAGGTATACGCCCCCTAAACGCATCTCACTTTTTGCTTTCTCTCGGGCCGCTACCTGAGCCTCTTCATGCATATATCTGGTTGTAACAAGCACAGTTGTTATTAAACCAATTACTACCACCATAATTATTAGGGAAATCTTGAAGCGAATGGAGTGAACTGCTGCTGGCACTTTAGGTTTTCCCATTCCTGTAACCCCCGTAAATACGACAGATTACAGATTATATTCCATTAAAAACCATATAATTCCTTCAGAAAAATGGATAAATTTACATAAAACAATGTTGTTCTTTGTAAAACTCTCCATGAGAGCTAAATGGTATTACATAGGGCAATTCTACCCGGGCCATTTCCTCAAAGGATGCAGCATCCAGAAGTAGAAGAAAGGATTTTTCCCTTTCCGTATTAAGTACCAGGGAGATAATTACCCCCTCATCCTCTGTCACAGCATCAGGTACAGCAATAAAACCGGCTCCGAAGGGTAGCAGGAATTTTCAACCCATCCCATTGAGTCCTTAGCTTTGATATTTAACTTACCAATTTATTTAAAAACCCACCGGACCTAAAGGAATTTAGACCATAAATATAACTATAGTCCCTGGCATTGCATTTACTATAATTGATCCGTGGAAACTCGGCAAAATCCCAGAAGGGTGTGGAATATTTAACTTTACCACTTGTCAAGCTAATTCTATAGCGTCGTATTTCAGGAGTAGGCGAAATGGTATCATCTTTTCTTATTTTCGATAAATACATTGTCTCTATAATTGTTGGATCACCATAGGCAAGTAGATCCAGAACAATATCACCCTTTTCCTCAAAGGCATTTATATGGTGGAAAGCAAAGAAGGCCTCTGTAGCAAATCTACCCAGAATATTTCCGTTATGCCGATTAACCACCAAAAATTTAGTGCCCTTCCAGGGCTTCCAAAAGAGGTTTTTGATCAAAGGCTCCCCTTTTATAAAGAGTTTACCTTTATTTATCAGCAGCGGATACTCTGCCAGTATCACATAATTTTGAGTTATGGAAAAGCTGTGCATATAGGATGGTTCCTTAATTTGTATAGAACTTATAATTTCCCTTTTATCTGAACCATTTTTATCCGGTAGATATGGTAAGAACTACCAAGGGATAAAAAACTGGTAATATAATTTATATATTCGTCCTTCTCGAAGTCATAATGGGGATGAGCGGTTGTTATGTGACCTAGGATATTGTCCTTATATTTATAAGGACCGATGGTTTCCAGGGAGGATGGATCAAACTCTAGCCTTTGTGGTGTCTCGGTCATGGCAATAAAATGATTCCCCGTTTTCATTATGTTAACACTGGTATTGTCGGTAAATTGATGTGCAATATTAAGGGCTACTCTGTGAGACCAAGCCGTTCCTGGCCTGGTAGCAAATTCCTGGTACACTATTCGCCCCTTCTCCTTAGATTGCAGATATGTTTTTCCCTTAATAAATTTGTTGCTGAAATAAACACTGCCGCTTCGGAAATTAAACCCGTAGAGCATAGCTAAACCATCAAACCAATGGCGGTAACCTTCATTTTCCACCTCAAATTTTGCTGCACCTACCTTATCAGTGTTCCTGATAACCAATCCGGAATAGAACCAGCTACCTTTAGCTTTAATTGATGGCTTTCTTGATTCAAACTGGTGAAACCAAGACCAATATTTATTTTTTTCATTTCCTTCCCCCCTTCTTTCTTATTTTCACCCAAAAATCAAAATCAATAAAGGGTTCAAAAAGAACCGCATGATATAAACGGTTCTTTTTAATGCTGTTCTATTTACTTGTATTTCATTTGGCATGCTGTTTCGTCTTCATTAGGCTGACACACATAAATTACCCCGGAAGCATCAGCTGCTACCATTTTGCCAGGGAACCGCTGCTTCACCTGATTGATGGCCTGGTCCATGTTATCGGCCTGGATTTCATTACAGGCCTGTTCTGGACCCCTTACAATAAAACGATCCATTTGCAAATCACCTCCGTTAGTATTATTAACGGAAATTTTTAGGAATATAACAAAACCTATTACCGCACACAGGGCCAAAACCGAGCTGCCAAAGTATAAGGTTTTTGGCCCATATAAATCCATAACCAGGCCGCCTGCCAAAGCACCTGTAATTCCTGCAATTCCCCCGCCAAAGGTGGCTAATAGTCCCTGTCCACTGGCACGTAATCCTGGCGGGACAATTTTACCAATATAAGATACACCCGCCATATAAAATAGTCCAAAGGAAAGGCCGTGTAGGAGCTGGATAATGATTATTAGATCAGGATTGTTTATAATAGCAAATAGAAACCACCTCACGGCATAAACCAGTGCCCCCAGGGCGAGGATCATCTCTTCCTTTCCCCGGGCTAGGAAAAAACCAAACAAGGCGAAGACTGGCACCTCACTTAAGGGGGCCACTGTCCAGGCCTGTCCTACCGTAGCTTCACTACCCCCTAGGAATTCAATCAGCAGGCTCATAAAGTTGTCATTAGCCTATTTGTGGAATTAATGATGGCAATGAAAATAAATATTCCGATGATTTGCCTATTGGTAAGGAGTTTTTTAATTGTCCGGGGTTAAAGGCCCGGCCTGACGGGGGGGTGTCCAGGACTGGGATTGACAGCAACAGGGATATTATCAAAAGTCCCTGGTAGATCAGCCCTACCCTATCAATACCTATGACCGCTAGCAGCGCTCCCACAGATAGAGCAGTAACTGCAAAGCCAACTGATCCCCAGAGTCGATAACTGCCAAAGCTTTCTCCCGTTTCCTTAATCCGTGCAAGTATAAGACAATCAATTAAGGGAAAGGTGGGGAGAAAGAAGGCATAAAAAACAAATGCCGTAGGAACTAATAAGTAAAAGGAATGTAAATTAAATAACAGCAGACTAAGGACTAGGGTTGCTGTCATTTGAATCATAATTATCTTTTTTACTGTCTGTAGTCGGTCACTAAGAAGTCCCCAGGGGGATTGTACTAATATCGAGACAAAGGTCCCAGGGCTAAAAGTATACCGATTTGACCTGCTGAAAGTCCCCTATTATTTAAAAGTAATGGGAGAAAAGGAATAAGCACACCAACGGTGGAAAAGTAAAAAAAGATTAGTACCCTTATTTTCCATTTCAAAAGCTACTACCCCCGGACTTAACATGGTCCTAAATTAACCAACATTTAAT
This sequence comes from Desulforamulus aquiferis, assembly GCA_004143605.1. Classification (GTDB taxonomy): domain Bacteria; phylum Bacillota; class Desulfotomaculia; order Desulfotomaculales; family Desulfotomaculaceae; genus Desulfotomaculum; species Desulfotomaculum aquiferis. The sequence goes on along the minus strand of AWVY01000004.1, from coordinate 49,406 downwards.
TATGTATTATAAAGGAGTAAATCACATGCAGCACTGGCTATTAAAAACTGAACCAGCTAGTTATAGCTATACAAAGCTAGAGATGTTGGGCAGAGATACCTGGGAGGGCGTTAGAAACTTTGCTGCCCTCAAGCATCTTCGCCAAATGAAACCGGGAGATCTTGCCTTTATCTATCATACAGGAAAAGAAAAGGCGGTTGTGGGGGTAGCAGAAATAGTGTCTGATCCTTATCCAGATCCTGGAGAACAAGATGCCCGTTTAATTATTGTAGACGTGATCCCACGCTATCCTATAAATAGGCCTGTGACCCTTAGAGAGATAAAGGAAAATCCTCTGTTCCAAGAATGGCTGCTGGTACACAGGCCGCGCCTTTCTGTAATGCCGGTTTCAGAAGACCATTGGAAATTGATTCATAAACTAGGTGAAACATCCTTGCTTTAGTAATTTCCCACAAAGAGTTTACATTAATCTTAACCTAGGAACTTCTAAGGGAAGGAGTTAACTCTGTTTGACTAGAAATTTGGCCTCCTGGAAGATTTCTGATAGATGCTTTAAGGGAGTGTTGGCTACTTGGCCAAACTCCCTTAAAGTATAAAGGTGAGTTGCATTGGGAAACTCCTTTTTTAACTGTCTGCGGAGTTTTTCCCCTGATTCGTCTGCATCAGTAAGAATATAAACATCCGCATCTTGAAGCTTATCTATGAGTTCATTTAACCTTTGATAACCAAGGGTGCCATAGGTCACCACTATGTCTACCTGTTCGGCCAGTACTTGCCGAAGTCGTTCTCCGTCGGTTTTTCCTTCGACAATAATTACCTTACCCATAAAGGCCTCCTTAAATAGCTATTTGAGACTTACCACAGTTGCCCCCGAGCCACCCTCTCCCATTTCCCCCAGGCGAAAGCCCTTGATCCTGGGATTGTTCTTTAATTCCCGGTGAACAGCTGCCCGCAGGGCCCCGGTCCCTTTGCCATGAATCAGGATTACACTGCTTAAGCCCGCTAGGAAAGCATCATCCAGATATTTTTCAATTTCTAACAGTGCTTCATCCCCGGTCATTCCCCTTAAGTCAAGGCTGGTACCAATACTTGCTGCTTTATCCTTATATACCTGACCCACCTGGGCTTGACCAATGGCGATCTTTTCCTCAGTGGTTCTGAGCTCCTTCAGGGGTACGGACATTTTCATGATACCCACCTGAACCTGTACATTATTTCCTGATGCACTGATAACGTACGCCTTTTGGTTATACTTAGGTAAAAAGACCTGTTCTCCCGGCTTAACGCTTTTGGGAATTTCGCCACCCAACTTTTTCTCTGGCTGGCTGGCAGCTACCTTATTTGTTACTCTTTGCAGTTTACTCCGGGCCTCCTGGATGGCCTCCTCTTTGCCCCTGGCACTTTCCTCCGCCAGCTTGGTCCGAAGCTCTTTAATGGCCTCCTCGGCTCCAGTCTGGCTTTTCTCACCAAACTGCCTGCCTCCTGGTGGGCTTTTTCTAAAATTGCTTCCTTTTTGGCCTGGAGCTGCTCCTCAAGTTTACTATATCTTTCCTTTAGTTTCTCGCTGTCCCGCCTCATGCTTTCCGCCTCTTGCCGATCCTTTTCAGCGGACTGTTGGGTTTTTTCCAACTTGTTTATTAAATCCGCCACCTGTACTTGCTCAGTGGTTAAGAACTGTCTGGCCTTAGCTACAATTTCTGCTTGCAGTCCCAGTCTAAGGGATATTTCAAAGGCATTACTACGCCCTGGCCTTCCTATTAAAAGGCGATAGGTGGGGCGTAATGTTTCTATGTCAAATTCCACGCTGGCATTTTCCACGCCAGGAGTGGTATAGGCGTAATTCTTCAATTCACTATAGTGGGTGGTGGCTAGTGTGCATACTCCCCTGCGGTTCAGTTCTTCCAATATGGCCCTGGCTAGGGCTGCCCCCTCGGTGGGGTCTGTACCTGCCCCCAGCTCATCCAATAAAACCAGGGCGTCATTTCTGGCATTGGCAAGTATCCCAACTATATTGGTCATATGGGAGGAAAAGGTGCTCAGGGATTGCTCTATACTCTGCTCATCCCCGATATCCGCAAAAACCTGGGTAAAAATACCCATCTGGGAACGCTTCAGCGGGAATATGTAATCCGGCCTGGGTCATCAGTGTAAAAAGCCCCACTGTCTTAAGTGTAACAGTCTTACCCCCTGTATTTGGTCCGGTAATTACCAGCGTGTTAAAATCCTTACCCAGGGATATGGTGGCCGGCACCGCATCTCCAGGCAGCAAAGGATGACGCCCCTTCTTTATGTCCAATTTAGCACCACTGACAATAGTTGGTGCCCAGGCATTTATTTTATTGCTATATCTGGCCTTAGCCATGACAAAATCCAATTGGCCAAGGGACTCCAGGGTTATCTTTAATTCTTCGGCCACCTGGCTGACTCCCCCGAGAGTTCTGCCAGGATCTTTATTATCTCTTGTTTTTCAGCAGCAGACAGTCTGCGCACCTCGTTGTTAGCTTCCACAACTGCCGTGGGTTCCACAAACAGGGTGGCCCCGCTGGCTGATTGGTCATGGATAATTCCAGGAATTTGACCACGGTGCTCCTGCTTAACGGGTACTACAAAACGATCATTGCGGATGGTGATAATGGGCTCCTGCAGGTATTTTTGGTTTTCCGAAGACCGGACGATACTTTCCATTCTCTCCCTTACCCGGTTCTGGCCCTGTTCATACTCCTTCGAATTTGTAAGAGTTCCGGTGAGGCATCGTCGGCAATTTCTCCACCAGGTAAAATAGCCTTTAAGATATTTCTTTCTAACTGGGCCTGGTTTGTTAGTCCTTCTGATGTTTCGGAGAGCAGTGGATATCTGTCTGACCTCTCCTCAAAAAACTTTTTATTTGACGGGATGCAGAAAGGGTTTCTCCCACGGCAAGAAGTTCTTCCGCTGAAAGAACCGCAAAGCGGGAAGCCCTTTTAACCGCTCCCCTTATGTCGTGCCAGCCGCCAAGCTCGGCCAAAGGCTCGAGCCGCAGCATTTCCCTTCCTTCACTGGTTTCTGCCTGCCACCTTTTGACTATTTCAGCATCGGTTATGGGAATAAGGGCCATGACCTTTTCCTTCCCCAGCTCTGAGTAGCTAGTTCCCCTAGCCTAGCCAATACTTTATCAAATTCCAATCGTCTAATGGTTCGTTCCATATATCTTGATATCTCCTTAAACAACTCCTCGGAAAAAATGACCCTTAGTCAAGCCAGAGTTACTAAGCTCTTCCAGGTCCTCCTTAGCCTCACGGTCCTTATAATCATCCTTATGGCCATACTTGAACCTGGCTAGGGCTTGACGGTAATGGTTTACTGCTTTAGCTACATAACCGTGGTCCTCTTTCTTGGCTTCTATTCTTAACACCCCGCTAACCTGGGCCAGGGTGAAAACATCTTCTATCATACACAGGTCCTTGGCATTGAATAAATGCATATGACAATTCTGGTCAACCTCAAGGGGAAATACCAGCCCCATTCTGTCTTTTAAACCACACTTTTGCTTGTGGCAGGGACCTCCGCACTTTTTACCTGGAGCTAAACCTCCCAGGATGCTGCCAACGGGACAATATTTACTGGTCATCATTGGCACCGCTCCTTGCACCAACACCTCCAGGGGCAGGGGACTGGTCCGGGCAAGCTCTTGAACCTGCTTCATGGTCAGTTCCGGAGACAAGGTGGCTCTGGAAACCCCTAGCGCCTTCAGGTAGTGAAGGGTAGCCGAGTTAAAGACGTTAAGGGAAAAGTCTGCTACCACAGGCTTATCAGTAAAATCCCTAAGGATTTTTAATAGCCCCAAATTTCCAACCAGAACCCCGGCCAAGGGAAAATCTCTGACTTGATTAAGCAAACCTATGAATTTACTTAACTGCTGGTCATTCATAATCCTTGAAGAGCTTAATACCAGGGAAGCTCCGTTCTTTTGGCAGAACTCCGCACCGGCCTTGATATCCTGCTCAGTAATTAGCCCCTTGGAGCGGTAGCTTTCCCCGCCAAAATACACCATATCAGCGCCATAACTTACCGCCGCTTCTAAAGAAGTAAGGTCGGTGACATTAACAGACAGAAGAGGTTCGGAGTAATTGCTAGCCCTATCCATTTCAAGTTCTTTGAGGGCACCCCTAATTCTACGCTCCGCCAGGTGCTGAGCAACACCAGGTTTTTTCCGGCCCCGGAGTCTCTTTTGTTCCAGTTCAGCCAGAACCTTGCGCCTGAGCTCGTTTATCTCTCTCATGGGAACCATAACCTTACCTTCCAGGTCAGCCTTAAGCCCCCCTAGACTAAAGGGAGTATTACCAAGCCTATCTAGCTGTTCCCTTAAAAACTCCTCGGTTATGGGACGCTTCTGGGCCTCTTGCCCCACTTCCTCAGAATAGCCCTCTACAGTTAGGCCTGTGTCATCAGCCACCTTCATATATAGAGGTTCACCAACCCTAGCCCTAATATGGAAGTGTAAAGGTAATTTTTTGGTTTCCCTGGCTGAGCTATAGGTTTCTCTGGCCAGTTCCATTAAACTGGCATCATTGGTCTTAAAAACCCTGTCCCCAGGCTTAATTTTACCAGGTATGGCCAACCCAACCAGGGAACCGGCCGGGGCAAAGTCAATTTGCTTGCCCTTTAGTAATATACTATTAACTTCAATGCCGCTGCGGCCACCCTCGGTAACCCACACCTCAATGCCATCCCCTATCCTCAGGGTTCTTCCAGCATTACTTCCACCAGCTTGGTTTGCCTGTTATAACCTTTGACCCGACCCAACCTGATACCCCGATTATTGGGCCTTTTAAAGCTCATCAATTCCTTACCTGGATTACCTAAAAAGTAACCTGGGCTAAAATCCCGATTAAATATTTGTGCCAAATCCCTGGCTTCATCTTCCTGGACTTTGAAGGACTGTCCTTCTGCTAGTGCTCGGTCAATTAGATTTCTGTAGGTCCTAATTACTGTGGCCACATATTCCGGCCTTTTCATACGACCTTCAATTTTAAAGGAATTAATGCCCGCGGCAACTAATTTATTGATATGTGCACTGGTATTGATATCCCTGGGACTCAAAAGATATTCACCTATATCTGCAGGCACCAGGTCTTACCCCTTTGATCCACTAGCTGGTACTGTAAACGGCAGGGCTGGGCGCATTTACCCCTATTGCCACTGCGGCCGCCAATCATGCTGGACATCAGGCACTGACCGGAATAGCAAATGCAGAGAGCCCCATGAACAAAGGCCTCCAAATCTGCGCCTGTTTCTCCCTTGATGATGGCAATCTCCTCAAGCTCCATTTCCCTGGCCAGTACTATCCGGTCAAAGCCTGTCTCCTGCATAAGCTGAACACCGGGCAAATTATGTACCGTCATTTGGGTGCTGGAATGAATGGATAATTCCGGAATTACTTCCCTGGCCAACTTAGCCAAACCCAGGTCTTGAAGTATAGCTGCGTCTACTCCAATATTATGGAGGAAATGGAGAAAGCCCATGGCCTCCTCCAATTCGTGATTTGCCAGTAATATATTTACGGTAACATAAATCTTTACCCCACGGATGTGTGCATATTCCACCGCCCTGGCCAACTCCTCCTGATCAAAATTGCTGGCCGATTGCCTGGCATTAAACATTTTTCCGCCAAGGTATACTGCATCTGCTCCGTTTTGCACTGCAGCCACCAGGCCTCCCAACTTCCTGCCGGGGCGAGCAGTTCAGGTTGATGATTCATGGGGTTTCCTCCTAAAAATATGTTATCTTTCCACCCTTATTAGTCCCGAACAAGGAACTATCTCGATACCATGTTTTACTAAATGGTCAACAATCAGGTTCATACCCAGGGAATCACTGGCCAGATGTCCGGCAATAATGACATTGATGTGGTTTTTCTCTGCTTCTTTGCGATGCTTCTCACCGATATGCATGACGATGAGGGTTCCTACACCAGCTGCAGAAAGCTTGGCATAGGCATCTTCCGAACCGCTGGTTCCCCCGGTCATATCAACAAAGATTTTACCGGCCCGGCGTTCCTTTGAACCTACCACGATGGTCGGCCCAGCACCGATCTTTACAGCCCCAGCATACTCAGGAATGGTCTTCAAAGCCTTAACTATATCATTCAAGGTCTCGCAATTCTTCTCATCAATATATTTTTGCAAATACTCTGCTACCATATTATCTGCAGGGGTATGGCAGCACATAAGGGGTATATCCATGAGTCTGGCGGCATCTACGGCTCTGTTGTGATTCATGGGCATCAGGCCCCTGCGGACTTCGCCAATCCTAGAGGCCATGATACTTTCCGCCACGTTAATAGGTACCCCCAACTGGGCCATGAGGTCTTCCTGCATGTGCATTACATCATATAAATTGGCTATGGCCTTTCCCTCCGGATGGTGGGCCATAATCAGGTCTATTTTTTGTCCCTTCTCACCTAAGCGGTCTGCCAGTACAACTTCTCCCACTTCCATATCAATACCCACTAGAATTCTTTTCACCTGGTGTTCAGGCTCTCCATATAATACCCTGGTATCAGAATATGGGTTAAACAGCTTGTCTTGATCCATTTCATTCTTTTCTTCTTCCTTTAGGTCCTCATACTTCTTCTTTTCCTTTTCCAACTGCTTTAGGACGGCATCCTTGCCTCTGGGATCATGTTCAATGCCTAGGCCAACTATTAATTGATATATTTCTTGTAGTTTCATATATTAACGCTCCTTCTTATTATTATATTACTTCTTTGAGATAAATTTATTTCCTTTAATGTAATATCTTAGGGGCAAGTCTGCACCCTCTTTTATTCCTATTCTTGTTGTGGTGATAATTTCCTGTGGTTCTTCAAAGGACTGTGCCACCCAAAGGCCACCCTTTGTTAAATCTGCCCGATTGTGCTCCTTGGTAATATTAAAGGCCTGTACCAGCTTAGCCGGACCAGAACACAGCTCGTGCACCCTTTCCCGTCCCCGCCTTTGTCTCATTAAATCCAGGCCCACCAAGCTCCACTGCCCTGATCAAAACTGCTCCCCAATACCTTCTCCCTCAGTAACCACATTAAAGCAGTAATGCATGCCATAGGTAAAATATACATAGGCCCTGCCAGGGGGGCCAAACATCACACTATTGCGGGGTGTCATTCCTCTGGCTGCATGACAGGCGGGATCACCCTGGAGGTAGGCCTCTGTTTCGACAATTCTACCACAGTCATACCTTCATCATGGGCATGAACCAATAATTTGCCTAAAATCTCCCGGGCCACCAGGGTTGTTGGGCGGTCATAAAAGCTTATCGGCAATTGCTGCATATTTTAGCTAAGCACCTCACGCAAATCATTTATCTCAAGGGTATTGATTACATCCCCGGGGGCTAACCAGGCCTCCGGGCAACAGAAAGGCCATAGACCATTTCATCCAGCGTCTGACATCATGGGCATCGGTATTGATTGCTAGTTTTGCTCCTGCTTCCTTGGCCATGCGCGTATGTTCCTCATTTAAGTCCAGGCGATCTGGAGATGCGTTGATTTCTAATACCGTATCGGTTTTAGCAGCCATTTCAATGAGGGCCTCCACATCAAGCTCGTAGGATTCCCGCCGTCCAAGTACACGTCCTGTCATATGGGCTATAATATCAACATTTGGGTTTTCCATAGCCCTAGTAAAACGTTTAGTCAAATCCTGTTTACTTTGTCTAAAGCCTGTATGTACAGAGGCAATAACTACATCGGTTTGTTCTAAAAGTTCATCAGGAAAATCCATGGAACCATCGGGAAGAATATCCATTTCTACCCCGGTCAGAAGGGTAAAGTCCTTTAGACTTGTGTTCATTTGCCGGATCAGTTGATGTTGCTCCAGCACCCGCTCCAGTTCTAAACCATTAGCAACTTTTAGGGATCTTGAGTGGTCTGTAATGGCAGCATAGGAATACCCTTTTTCCAGGCATTTATTAACCACATCCTTAATTTCCATGGCAGAGTCACTCCAGGTTGTATGGATGTGCAAATCTCCCTTAATGTCTTCTCCACTGATAATCTTTGGCAAGCCTTGACCAGTTGCCGCCTCAATTTCACCACGGTTTTCCCTAAGCTCCGGTGGTATATACTCCATGCCCAGGGACCGATAGATGTCTGCCTCACTGGTCAAATCAACTACCTTTCCCTCTTGTGTCTCTATTCCCCTGTGGTTTAGCTTTAATCCTTTATACTTGGCGATTTCCTGAAGTATCAAGTAATGGGTTTTCGACCCTGTAGCCCTGTGCCAGGCCGGGATAAATTCTGCCGGTGTTACCACAGACAGATCAACTGCTATGCCCCACCAGGTCATTACCTCAATGCGATTATCCCCTTTATTTATTACCTCTTTAACCCTGGGATGGCTAGCCAAAGCGGCTAGAAGTATCTCTGGATTCTCAGCCCCTGCAATGATATCCAGATCACCCACAGTTTCCTTCCACCTGCGGGTGCTGCCGGCTGTCTCTACAGCCTTAACCCCAGGCAGCAGGCTAATAAAGCTGGTCAATTCCTCGGCCATTTCCCTGGCCACCGAAAGGCGGGTTCTTCCCTGGCGATTGCGTACCATTTCGATGCCATTTAAAATATCCCATTCTAATTTGGCACTAAATCCCTTTAGCTTACGAACTTCGGTCCTTTACAGCATCTTCCAAATCCTGCAGGTTTGTAACACCCAGCTCCTGCATTAGTGCCCTGGCTCTTTTGGGACCAATACTGGGCAGCTGCTTTATTTCCAGTACTCCTGGAGGTATCTCCTGAAGCAGTTCCTGATGTTTCTTAAGGGTTCCAGTTTCTAAAATCTCTTTAATCTTTGACTCAATGGCACGACCTATACCAGGTATTTTGGAAAGCTGCCCCCGACGACTTAATTCCTCCAGAGGCTGTTCAAGATGAGCCAGGGTTCTGGCCGCTTGTCGATAAGCCCTAGTTTTAAAGAAATCATCTTCCTTTAATTCAATCAGGTCTGCCAGTTCATTAAATATCCAGGCAACCTCGATGTTTTGCATAAACATCGCTCCATTCTGTTGTACTACTAGGTTTTCCCGAAAATAAAACTCATGAATATTTCATGAGTTATTCCGCGGAACAGTTTGTTTTTTCCGGTTCTATCATTTGGAGCAAGTTATTATACTCCTGCTGAAGTTTAATTAATTCATCTACCAGATTTATTGCTGATAAAACAGCTACTTTATTCAGGGATAACTTATTATTTCTTTGTCTTATTTCATTCATTCTTTTATTGACCTGATGAGCTACCATCAGCATGTATTCCGGGGACTCATGACCCTTTAAGGTGTAGTGCTCACCAAGTATTTCGACTTCCACCCTGTTAGCTTGGCTGGACATAACAGGCCCCCCTTCTATTAAGGAGATTATTCGCTATAATAAGCCAAATTCCTTCATAGGAAATCCATTAACTCCAATTCTTTCATAATATTGGTTAACATTTACTAAGGATATTTTTATTTCCATAGATACCAAAAAGTAACCGGGGATATAATAAACAGGTGACCTCTCTACATTACCAAGGTGGTGTTGGATTTTGTCTTTTCCTCCGGTCCTGCTATTGATATCAATTTCTATAGGTGCCATAGGACAACTGCTATTAAAAATTGGGGCATCCCAATTATATCCCCTATCATTGACCTTGCCAAATCTTACAGGCACTCTAATGAGAGCCTTCACCAATCCCTGGGTTCTGGGAGGTACTTTTATGTACGCAACCAGCCTGGTTACCTGGCTTAAAGTTCTAAGTACATGGAGCTAAGTCTGGCCTATCCTATGGTCAGCCTGGGTTATGTGTTGGTTATGGTGCTTTCCTTTCTATTCCTTGGGGAAACCTTTACTATTCATAAGCTCCTGGGTGTAGCGGCGGTAATTACCGGTGTTATGCTGATAGGTTATAAATAATAAGGGATTAATATTGAAAAGACCGGAAACAAATTAAATTGCTCCCGGTCTTTGCTTTTATTTCCTTAGTTCAGCCCCGACCTGGGCTTCCAGTGATTTGGCGATGCGCTTCATCTTATCGGCGGTCTCCTCATCTGTTAGGGTACGGTCATCGGCCTGGAATTTCATACTGAAGGCCACACTCTTATATCCCTCGGGCACCTGTGCCCCTTGGTATACGTCAAAAATATCGGTTCCCCTCAGCAGGTTTCCACCAGCACGTTTAATTATAGCTAACATTTCAGAAGCTTCCACTTGCTGCTTAACTAATACCGCCAGATCCCTTTCAACCACGGGAAATTTTGGTAGCCCTTGATATTGCTTAACGGGACGGTTAGCCCGGAACAGTACGTTTAAGTCTATCTTGAGGGCTACAGCCCTGCCGGATAACTCATAATTATCAATGACATTGGGGTGTAGCTCTCCTACAACACCCATTAGCTCACCATTAACTTCAATTTTAGCACATCTACCGGGTGGAAGCTGGGATCTGGTGCCGTTTAAACTCCACTCCCTCCAGGGCAAGTGAATCTATAAGTTGCTCTGCCACACCTTTTATAAAATAGAAGTCCATGGGGCTGGCAGGTTGGTTCCAGGTTTTAGGGGTATTACCGATGGCCACCGCGGCCAAAACAGGTACTTCCTCGGGTAATTGCTGTCCTGAAACAGGATAGAATACCCGGCCAATTTCAAATACAGCTCCGTTTTGAAGACGGCGATTGAGGTTTCTCTGCAGTACCTCCAGTAAGCCAGGCACCATCACGGTACGCATGATAGATTGTTCCTCACTAAGGGGATTTTGCAGTTTTACAACCTGACGCAGGGAGCTATCAGGTGGAAGGTTCATCAAATCAAAGATTCTCGGATGAACAAAGCTATAGGTGACCACCTCGAAAAAGCCGCAGGATATCATTAACTTTCTAGCATCCCAGGTAATTTGCTGCTCCTGTGTACGGCGTCCCTGTGGATGCTCCGGAAGGCAGGGTCTCAGGAACCCGGTGGAAACCATAAAGTCTGGCAACTTCCTCTACCAAGTCTATTTCCCTGGTTATATCAGGGCGGAAGGTTGGAACGGTTACCAGGAGGTTATCCCCCTGCTCCTGAACCCTGAACTGCAAGCTCAACATAATCCTATATATTTCATCCTTTGGCACGCTAACCCCAAGGATCCAGTCAACCCGCTCAGCGCAGCAGGATGGTCTTTTCTGTAATTGGAGCTGGAAAATTATCTATGGCTCCGGCAGCTATGGTTCCACCGGCCAAATTATGCATAAGCTCAACTGCCCGATCCGCTGCCCTTAGACAACCATTAATGTCAATGCCCTTTTCAAATCTGGCGGATGACTCGGAGCGCAGGCCCAGGGATTTGGAGGTCCTTCTGATGCAGATGGGATTAAAGTAGGCCGACTCAATTAACAGATTGACTGTGTCATCTGTTACCTCACTGTACAGTCCACCCATCACACCGGCCACTGCCACCGGTCCTGCTTCATCGGTAATGGCCAGCATTTCTGCTCCCAGAGTTCGCTCTACATCGTCCAGGGAGACAATTTTCTCCCTTCCTCAGCCCGCCGCACAATAATATGATGGTTCTTTAATTTATCGTAATCAAAGGCATGAAGGGGCTGGCCCAGTTCCATCATGACGTAGTTGGTTACGTCAACCACATTGCTGATAGGTCTGATACCAACAGCCCTGAGCCTGTTTTGCAGCCACATGGGGATGTCCTATCTTAACTCCCTTGATGACTCTAGCCACATAACGGCGGCAAAGTTCCGGAGCCTCAATATCAATTTTAGCCAGTGACTCTACATTTTCATCACCAACTACAATTTTAGGTGCCGGCATCTTTAATTCTTGATTTAATATTGCCGCCACATCCCGGGCAACCCCTGTAACACTCAGGGCATCACCACGGTTGGGAGTTAGGTCCAGCTCCAGAATAAAATCATTAAGGCCTAAGAGTTCTTTGGCATCCATACCTATGGGAGTATCCTCTGCCAGTATTAAAATGCCATGGGCCATTTCTGGAGACATAAGTTTTGCCTCCATGCCCAGTTCCTGACCGGAGCACAGCATTCCCTGGGATTCAATGCCCCTCAGCTTGGAACGTTTAATCTGTAAGCCCTTGGCCAACTTAGCACCTTCCAGGGCCACCGGAATGATATCTCCTACTTTGATATTGGTGGCACCTGTTACAATTTGCAGGGTTTCCTCCTGTCCTACATCCACACTGCAAACCGATAGTTTATCTGCATTGGGGTGACCCTCAATTTTGGTAATGCGGCCGGTCACAATATTCTCAAGTTCAGCACCAGGTTCATCAACGGCATCCACGGCAATTCCCGAGAGGGTTAGCTATCTGCCAGCTCCTGTGCCGGTATATCAATATTCACATATTCTTTTAGCCAGTTATAGGAAACACGCATGGTTTTATGTTAACCTCCCGATCCTTTTCTAAAATTGGGCTAGGAAACGCAAGTCATTATCAAATAGCAGCCTGAGATCATCTATGCCAAACTTAAGCATGGCGATACGCTCCACCCCCATACCAAAGGCAAAGCCGGTAACCTCTTCGGGATTATAGCCTGACATTTCCAACACCCTGGGGTGAACCATCCCTGAACCTAGAATCTCCAGCCAGCCGCTGCCCTTGCAAACCCTACAGCCGCTTCCCTTACACATAACACAGGAGATGTCCACCTCAGCGCTGGCTCAGTAAAGGGGAAGTAGCTGGGACGAAGTCGTGTCTTTGTTTCCGGGCCGAACATTTGCTGGGCAAAGGTAGACAGTATACCCTTTAGATCTGCGAAGGTTATCCGCTTATCTATTACTAGTCCCTCCACCTGATGAAACATGGGAGAGTGAGTTGCATCATCATCCCGGCGATAAACTCTACCCGGGCATATTATTTTGACCGCACCTGGGGGACAGTCTTTTCCATAGTTCTTACTTGTACCGAAGAAGTATGAGTTCTCAATAACACCTCGGGATTAATAAAAAAGGTATCCTGCATATCCCGGGCCGGGTGATCCTTTGGTAAATTTAGGGCCTCAAAGTTATAGTAGTCCAGTTCCACCTCTGGTCCTTCAGCAATATTAAAGCCAAGTCCCAGGAAGATATTCTCCATTTCCTCCATAACCTGTGTTAAGGGATGCATTTTGCCCAAATTAAATCTGGCCCCGGGCAAGGTCACATCCAGGTTTTCTGCAGCCAGCTGGCGGGCCTTTTGAGCCTCCTTTACCTGACTGTTTCTAGCTTCCAGGGCAGCCTCAATTTCCTCCCTTACCTCATTGGCTATCTGGCCAACCCTGGGCCTTTCTTCTGCCGACAATGCTCCCATTCCGCGTAAAACCTGAGTTACTTCGCCCTTTTTACCTAAATATTTAACCCTAACAGCATTTAGCTCATCGGTTGTGGAGGATTCCCTTAAGGCCTCCACAGCCTCTGCTGCCAATTGTCTTAACCTCTGCTCCATTTTAATCCTCCCAAAGTGATATTCATTAAGTACAAAAAATAAAACCGTCCTATAAAGGGACGGAAAAATATCCGCGGTACCACCCAAATTGTTCTTACGTTAACCAAAGAACCGCTTAGCAGGATAATATTATGTCTTATCCATCTTCTTGATAACGGCAGAAGAACCGGCGAAACCTACTTGTATGTACCCACACTTTCAGACCGCAGTTCAGGGGTGAACTTCCGAAGACATTCTTTAAGAGGGCTTACAGTCAGGACCCCCTCTCCCTGAAAAGAATAATTCTGCGTACTTATCCCCATCATTACTATGTGCTTTGAAATTTTCATTCTAATGAAGAACTAATTTTCTGTAGATCATATAGGCGTTGACTGACCCTGTTGCCTCGAACAGCCTCCAAAAAAATTCGGCGGTTAACAGCATGTAACCACAACCTTTCATGCTTTTTTGGGGACCTTTCGACATGATTATAACATATGCCTATATGCAAAACAAGGAAGTTTACTGAATTTTGTATCTCTGACGGACCGCCTCATAAAGCATGATAGAAGCCGCCATAGCTACATTTAGGGACTCTGCCCGGCCAGGCATGGGGATATTTACCTTCTTGTGGGAAACAGCCAAAACCTCATCCCTGGGACCCATGCCCTCGTTACCAACCACTATGCCAATTGGTATTGAAAGGTCTTCCTCAAAAATAGGTCCCCCTTTAACAGGGTCACCGATCAGCAGTTTAAGGCCAGTGGAAATTAGGTATTCCAGGGAGCCTTCAATGTCACCGGCTGTAACAACGGGCATATGAAATAGGGATCCCATGGTGGAGCGAATTGCTTTTTGATTATATAAATCCACAGTACCCTTCAAAAGTATTACTCCGGTGGCACCCGCTGCATCTGCTGATCTTACAATGGTCCCCAGGTTACCCGGATCCTGTATGCCGTCCACCACCACCACCAGGGCAGGAAATCCATGGGGAAGGACATCTGTCAGGGCATAATCCGGTTGCCAAAGCACTGCTAGGATACCTTGGGGCTTCTCGGTTCCAGCCATTTCAGCCATAATCTGTTCCGAAACGGGATAAAGGTTAGCCCCTTTTGTCTCAGCCCTTTCTATTATCTTAGAAACCCTCTCAGACTCCGCAGCCTCCAAAGTATAAAATAGAGCCTCCATGGTCCAATCGCTTAAAGCGGCCTCCTCAACCAGGCGAATTCCCTCGGCCACCAACTTCCTTTCCTTCCTCCGAAAATTTCCCTGGGCTAATTTTAACATACTTAACCTTTGTATTCTGAGAGGCAGTAATCATCGCCTTTCCCCCTCCTGGTAACCTAACATACACATCCCCGCTTTCCGGGGCTTTGTTATTTATGGAAAAAGGCATGGTGAGTACCATGCCTTAGTTGTTACCAATATATAAACTATTTGTTAGGCCAGGTTGGATTTGGCAACCTGTACCAGTTGGCTGAAGGCTTGGCATCGTTTACAGCCAGGTCAGCCAGCATTTTACGGTTAACTTCAACACCGGCCTTTTTCAGACCGTTGATGAACTTGCTGTAGGACATTCCGTTAATGCGGGTTGCGGCATTAATTCTGGCGATCCAAAGCTTACGGAAGTCGCGCTTTTTCTGGCGACGGTCTCTGTAGGCATAAGCCAGAGCCTTCATTACGGCCTGGTTAGCTACCTAAAGAGCTTGCTCCGGGAACCTCTATAACCTTTGGCCAGTTTCAATACTTTTCTGTGTCTATTGCGGGAAACCACACTGCTTTTAGCCCGTGGCATGATGATTACCTCCTTTTACATCTGAACATATTCCAATTCTTAGTAGGGCAGCAGCCGGCGTAAACGTCCAAAATCTGCATCGCTGATAATCAGGGATTTACGCAGGTTACGCTTACGTTTGGCAGTCTTTTTACCTAGAATATGACTGTGAAAAGCATGCCAGCCACGAATTTTACCGGTGGCAGTTTTCTTAAATCTTTTAGCAGCCCCACGGTGGGTTTTGATTTTTGGCATTTAGGGCAACTCCTTTCTAATCCTGCTTCTCATTTTTAGGTGCTAAGATCATTATCATATTTTTGCCTTCAAGTTTAGGATGCCTTTCAATTGTGCAGATATCTTTCATATCTTCAGCAAGTCGAACCAGAAGTCTTTGCCCCAGTTCGGTATGGACAATCTCACGGCCCCTGAACATGATGGTCGCCTTAACTTTATCGCCATCCTTTAAGAAACGCTCTGCGTTTTTAGCCTTGACATCATAGTCATGATCCTCAATGCGGGGACGCAGCTTAACTTCCTTAACCTGAATAATACGTTGCTTCTTCTTGGCCTCTTTTTCCCTTTTACTTTGCTCATATTTGAATTTACCAAAATCCATAATACGGCAAACCGGGGGCTTGGCCTGGGGAGCAACTTCCACCAGGTCTAACTGCTTTTCCTCAGCAATGCGCAGGGCTTCTTTGGCAGACATAATACCAAGCTGGTTATTATCCGCATCTACAACCCGTACTCGCGAGCTCGGATCTCCTCATTGATACGTTGATCTTTCGAAATACCTGTTCACCTCCATAGTTATTTGTTTGGGAATAAAATAATAAAAGCGGGTTATTCACCCGCTTAAAGACGCAATAAACAATATTAAACATATTGTATCTAACATCTAACCCCACCAACCTAGGTTGTAAGGTGAGAAGCGGATGCTTCTTCTTCGTGTTAATATCTAATTTGTCGAACACCTTTATTATTCTAACATAATGGTTTTTATAGTCAAGGAAATATCCTTTATTCCCCTAAAAAATGGTCTTGTTCTTTATATCCTCGGTAACCTGCCGGATAAACTCATCTACCTTAACAGCTCCAACGTCTCCCTTACCCCTCTGTCGTAGGGCAACGGCACCGTTTTCCATCTCACGGTCGCCAATTACCAACATATAGGGAATCTTTTGGGTCTGGGCTTCCCGAATTTTATAATTAATTTTCTCATTGCGGGCATCCAGTTCAGCCTTACATTTAATCTGTCTAGCCTTTCCACCACTTCCCTGGCATAGCTGTGGTGTTTATCGGTAATGGGCAGTACCTTCACCTGAACAGGGGCTAACCATACCGGAAAAGCTCCGGCAAAGTGTTCCACCAAAATGCCAATAAAACGCTCTATACTGCCAAATACCACCCGATGAATCATCACCGGACGATGTTTCTGACCATCTTCACCTACATAGTTCAGATCAAATTTTTCTGGCATTTGGAAATCTAGTTGGATGGTTCCGCACTGCCAGGTACGCCCCAAGCTGTCAGTCAGGTGGAAGTCAATTTTAGGTCCGTAAAAGGCACCGTCCCCTTCATTAACCTTGTAGTTCATCTCTTTAGCTTCCAGAGCCTCACGCAAGGATTCTGTGGCCATCTCCCACATCTCATCGGACCCCATGGATTTCTCCGGTCTGGTGGATAGCTCCACATGATACTTCAGGCCAAAGGTTTGATAGAAAAACTCAAAGAGGTCGATAACACCGATAATCTCAGACTTAATTTGACTGGGCAGCATAAAAATATGGGCATCATCCTGGGTGAAGCAGCGTACTCTCATTAGTCCGTGTAGCGCTCCGGATAACTCGTGGCGGTGCACTAAACCAAGTTCACCCCACCTTAAGGTAGATCTCGATAGCTGTGCATCCTGGTTTTATACACCAGAATACTACCTGGGCAGTTCATGGGCTTTACGGCGAAATCACCCTCATCAATCTTGGTAAAGTACATATTCTCCTTATAATGATCCAGTGTCCAGACTGCTCCCAAAGTCCACGATTCAAGATAATGGGAGTGCGTATTTCCTGATAGCCCCTTTTTTGTGCTCCTGGCGCCAAAAATATTCCAACTCATTGCGTAGAATCATACCCTTCGGATGGAAGAAGGGGAAGCCAGGACCTTCATCCTGAATACTGAACAGGTCTAACTCCTGACCCAGTTTACGATGATCCGCCGCTTGGCCTCCTCAATTCGGAAAAGGTGTTCATCCAACAGCGCCTTTTTAGGGAAGGAGGTGCCATAAATACGCTGCAGCATTTTATTCTTTTCACTGCCCCGCCAGTAGGCACCGGCTATGCTCATTAATTTAAAGCTTTTAATACGTCCGGTGGAAGGCACATGGGACCCGCACATAAATCATTAAACTCACCTTGCTGATAACAGGATATTACCGAGTCCTCTGGTAGGTCGTTGATCAGCTCAACCTTATAAAGCTCGCCCTCTTTATTAAATTGTTCCAAGGCTTCAGCCCGGGAGACTTCCACCCTTTCAAAGGGTAAATCGGCCTTGATAATCCTTTGCATCTCAGCTTCTATTTGTTCCAGCTCTGCTGGGGTAAATGGACGGGGCACATCAAAATCATAATAAAATCCATCTTGGATAGCCGGTCCAATGGCAAGTTTAGCTTCCGGAAAGAGCTTTTGCACGGCCTGGGCCATAATGTGGGCCGAGCTGTGACGATAGACGGCTCTTCCCTCCTCATCATTAAAGGTAAGGAGTTCTAGGGCGGCATCTTCCTGGAGCGGGAACTTTACATCCACAATTTTCCCATTAACCTTACCGGCCAATACTTCTTTAGCCAGTCCATGGCTGATGGATTTAGCAACTTCGATTATGGTGGTACCGTCGGGGTATTCCCTTACCGATCCATCCTTTAGAGTTATCTTAATCATGCTATATTCTCCCTTCTAAATAAGGATAAAAAATATAAAACCCGCCCCTGATATAATCAGGGACGGGAAATATCCGCGGTTCCACCCTGGTTGGAAAATTAGCTTTCCCCACCTTAAAGGCTTTTAACGGTGCCGAACCGGCTTGCATACTTAGTTTCAGCAAAGCTGCTCCAAGGTGGTCTTCAGGCAACTCTCTCCGGGAAACGCTCACAGCCCTGACATTCCCTCTCTGGTCGGTCAAATTGACTTACTTTCCTTATCATTGCAATTATTTAGTTACGGCTATTATAGTTTTACAAACAATAATTGTCAAGTTGTCATATAAACCAGGCCAACTTGAATAAGGCCTATGATAAAACCAAGAATTCCACCAATGATCTCAATGTGCTTCAGTTCCCTTGAGGCCACAGTTAAAATTATTTTCTCTAAATGGGCCACCTCATAGGCATTTAAGCGCTCCTCAACGATTTCAGAAAGCCTTACCTTTTGAATAACGCTACTGCCCGCTTGATCAATAATCTGGTTAATCACCTGGGGCATTTGTTTTTGCAGCATATCTCCCATCATTTCAAGAATAACTGCCCTGACAGTTGTAGGCACCCAAGCGGGAATCTTGTCCACTATCATTTTATGAATTGATTCGCTGGCCGATTTAATAATCCCATCCAAGACTTCTGGTGATTTCATTTGGCCCATAAGGTCTTCTACCTTTAAAAGCTCCCGCTCTACAACCTCACCGATACTCTTGGCCAACTCAGCCCTTCTTTTGGGCACCACACCCTGAATGACCCAGGGTAATCCTGGTATTTTCACAGGCTGGTATGGTTTAAATATAGCCTTTACTGCGATTAGATTTGTTACCCAGCCAATAAATGCCCCAATTACCGGAATTAAAAGAATAACCCACCATTCCAACTTCTAAACCCCCATTTGTCAATTAACGACATTACTATACCAGAATGTCCCCGCAGGTGCAATATAAATACCGCCCTAGGGCGGTATTTATAGGCTATTGTTGTTGATTTTTGCATAATGTACAACCGCTGCATTCAGAAACTCTGCCCGCAAAAACGCTTTTAATTGTTTCCATGGTGGTCTCCGGTTGGTCCTGCAGGTTGGTATGAAATACAATTTTATTGGGGGCAATTGTGATTAGGGCACTAATCAGGAGATCCTCATAATTTATTTCATTATCCATTATGTCTAAAATATACCTTCAAGGAATTCGCTACTAATTGGCTGGTGCTCCTCATCAAATAGCTTGTAAGCTCCCTTGCGATTGATTAATACATTTACCATTTCTACCTTTGGCTCCTGGATTTCCACAAAATACTTGAGAAGTTGGATGAATTCTTGATATTCACGCTCCATTAGGAATTCATCCACCGCCTGATCAACGGCTTCCCTAATATCATTGATATATTCCTTTAACCTGAAGCGGATAAAACCATCTATAACTATGCTGTCATTTTGTCCTAAGTACTCCACCAACTTTTTTATAATGGCATGCTTCCTATCTCGCCGATCCATTTGACCGGGCATAACAACTTCACCATTGGTATATCTTAAGGAATATTGAAGTATTGTTTTCTTTTCATCCTCATTAAAGTAATAGTAATTTTCTCGAATGATTTCTTTAACCAATGCTTTTTCCCATTGATTGAGAATAACATCGGATATTATATCTGCAACAAAGTGTCTGAACAATATTATATCATCGGTTTGTTGTTCTCCCCGATGTGGCCCAATAAAGTCGCAGGATAAGAACGTTATGTTGCCGGCAGGATTTTCTTTAAGACGAACGTTGAAGTTATCATCATCAACAAACCTCTCCCTGCCAAGACGTGCCTTTAAAAGCTCAATATGCTGGGTGGCACCTATTGAAAGACACTGGTTCATCTCCTCATATCACCCCTTCCCATAGTAATAGTATATGAGAGCAATTTTTTTTGTATACTGGCGCAAATAGCAGTGATAATTATAAAATATGGCTTTCTACTTGCAGTATGAACAGAAAGCGTTGTTACTATCCCATGTWAAAATTATAGAGCAAACCTTACAATGGAGTAATTGAGGTTATTTTCATATGAGGAAATTTATGACATTTATTTTTGTATTATATACGCCACCAATGCCAGTAAGATGATTATAATAGTTGCCAGCAATACCAGTTTGTTCCTGCCGTCTTTAATGGCTCTGGCTTTGGAGATTCTAGGGCTAGGGCTTCCCAGGACTGTGCCTCTATACTTTTTGCCACCGGAGGGTATTCATTTGTGGTACAACTCTTAGGAACAAAAGGCACCACATTGCTCCTAGTTTTTTTACCCCTTTTAGGTCGGTTATCCACAATATCGGGACTATTCGGACGATCCACATAGGTATATTTTGGTAAAGCATTTGATGAAGTATCTTTTAAGGGCTGCTGGAAGGGCAGAGAAACTTGATCCGTAATACAACTTAATGGGATGAACCACTGGTTACTTACTGAAGGTTTCTTTCGCACTATTGTTTTATGGGTGGTAATTTGCGGAGCAAACCCTGGCCAACCTGAATAGGGATTGCAAAACTGCTGGGATTTTCCACCTACTTTTAATTTTATATAACTGAGTGAGATATTTTCAGTAATACAGCTCAGTGGCACAAACTCCTTTGAGTGATTTATTTTTTTCTTTTTCTTAATCGTACCAAAGGCTGGATAGTAGCCAATACAGGGGGTAGTCTCCTTGATTCTATGACCTTTATAACCAAGGGAAACCTCTGCACTACTACAATCCTTTGGTGCAAAAGCAATACAGCCAAATCCTGTCTTCTTCTTTTTATTCTTGATCTTTTTTTGAACAGTATTTGCGCTCTCATTTTCAAAGGGTAAAGCTAAGCTAAACCTAATTACTGGAGTTGTAGTTTGCACTAAGCATTCCTTGGGAACAAAGGGTGCAAGGCTGTTTGAGTTTCTCCTCTTCCTTTTCTTTAAAAATCTCACCACCTCTTTTACTTCTGTTCCCTTAAAAACCTTTACCATCGAAGCCCGTTCTTGAATACAAGTCTGATCTACAAAAGCATCGGCAAAACCCCTACTTTTCCTTCTTACTCTTATGTCAAAATCAGGCACAGCCACTTTTTCCGTTGAAGCAGCATACAGAACTAAAGCTGTACGGCTATTACCGGAGGATGAATTGGCCTTGCTTACCTTTGCATTTCTTCTTCTTTTTCTAGCCAAAAAAGTCCACCCCTTTCTTTTGGCCTGAGTCCACCTTAAGACAGTATATTAATAAAACTCCCCAAAGATATTTATTTTTGTAATTTTCAGACTAGCAAAATTGCCTCATTTTTTACATTTTCAACACAAATTGTTCAGATATTCATAAAATGGTAAAAAAGGTAGGTGCTTATTGTGTTTAAGGAAATTCAAGAGCTTAGGGAATTATGTGAGGTTGAAATCAAAAATTTAAGGCGAGAAATACTAATGCTAAGGGGTAATATTTTTCTTAGGTGGGATGCTAAAGGCTATATTCAGAAGGCAGAGGCAAAGGTTGAAATGCTCCATGAGTTGCTTGTAAAGTTAGAAACACTGGCCGAACAAATAACCCCGGTGGTTACTGACATTAAAAATATCGTTGGCTTACAAATTAAAGAAAAATAAATAAAAAGACGTGCCCGGTTCGAACCGGCACGACCTTTACATCAAAAGTTTTTATAATACTTGAGTAATATAGATTAAGGCGGCAATACCTAAAAATCCCAACCCAATTAAAAGCTTGACATCCACCCGGTAGTCCCTCCTAAAAATAATTTCAGTACTTATTATAACATAAATTTTATTTGTTAATATTGCTGGTTTATAAAGGATTTCAAATAGCCTTAGCGAATCTTGATTTTAAAAGGAGGGGGTATTTTCAAATGGATTTTGGAAGTATTGGAGCCTTTCTGGCGGTAGCATTTTGATTATAATTATTCTTAGAATGATCGGCAAAGGCGGCTGAGGCTGCCGCTAATTTGTACCGGCGTACAATCTCATCATAGGAAGGGCCGTTAACCAGTGGTTAACGGCCCTTCCTATGCTTAAAAAATTTAGTTTAAGTTAATTACAACATTTTCGTCCGCATAATCTATAGTTCCACCCAGGCTTCTGTAATATATCTGGCAGGCAGCATTGTACGCCCATCAAGGATTACTGGTGAAACATCCATCATGCTCTCTTGTCCGTTAACTTTTATTACTTTATTATCGATTTCTAGCTCAATATTAATATGTCCCTTATTTATTATTACCTGATTGTTATTAAAGTCCAGTTCATCATTTGTGACACCTAAGGAGTTTGCTAGATACCTAACAGGTACAAAAACCCTTCCATCACTTATATATGGTGCAACATCCATCTGCACAATTACCCCATTCTTAATGAAAACGTTAGAGTTTACTGTGAAAACTGTGTTAATTTTGTTTGTCCCATCTACAACATCGGCAATATGCCACTTAATACCTTCCGAACCAGGAAATAGGGCATCTGTCTGGTTGATTGCTGTCCCAGCAAGCTCAATATTTACAGGGCCAGTTGGCACAACCCTATTAACTGTAACCTTAATATCACTTAGCTTAATGGTGCTGGCCTTTGAGCTGGAACTTTTAATTTCAACCTTAAATAGCCTTTTTGATTGGCATCAAGTCCCGTAGATACTGCCCCAATCTGTATATCTCCCTTGATAACTTCTAAAGTTGGGGTTTCAGAAAAAACAATACCGCTGGGCAGGGTTGCAGTTATGTAGGTGCCGGTCTTAAATGTATCGGCAAATGGCTCGGAGACCTGGATGTCTTCTAACGGCTGGTCTTGTACCCCTAACAGCAGGGTGGTTGTTGCAGCTAAACCTACTGATGGAAAAATCAGCATTAATGATAAAAGCAATAGTAGTATCTTGTGTGAGATCCTTTTCAAACTTTTCTCCTCCTTTTTTATTTAGCTAACTAAATATAAACATGAAAGAATCTGTAAATCAACTGCCAATAAGTTGAAAAAGCCATAAAGTAAACAAAAGCCTCCGGGGTTAATCAACCCTGAAGACTTCGACCTGGTGGGCGAGAGAAGAATTGAACTTCCGACCTTCTGCGTGTCAAGCAGACGTTCTCCCACTGAACTACCCGCCCATTTGCATTATCATTATGCAGGAAGTGTTAAAAAAAGTCAAGTGTTGAGATAATTACCCAGGTTCATAAAACAATCCTGGGTAAACATATTTTATTCACAAAAAAGAGCAGGTTTAACACTCTGCTCCTTAATTATTTATTTAATACCCCTTTGTTTTTAACCTTTGGTCCCAGGGCAATTACTTCAGGTACAGGTTCAGCAACGGTTTTGGAAATTAGTCGACGTTCAATTTCTATGTCGTTTTCCATTATTATTTCAAAGATTTTTTGTTCATGTCCGTCAATTCCCGGATTGCGAACAACCACTTGTCCAGGGGCTAACAAGGGATCTTGAATATATTGGCGGGGTGCTTTATTTATAGAACGCTGGGTCTCTGTTTTTACTAGGCGCGCAGAAACCCCCTCCCGATGGCCAAGAATACTGACAAGTAATTTATCCTGTTGAACTTGACTAACAATTAAAATTGGATAAGAAGAATTATTCATAAATTTAAAGTCAATAATATCTCCGGCAATGGTGGCATCCTTACCTACCGGAACATAGGGGACCGGTCTTGTATGGGGTACCCTTTCAGTGACCTTTAGGCCAGATAATAGTACTGCATTATAAAGGGTGGTAGCTACCTGGCACACCCCTCCACCATAATCGGGTACCAACCTGTTGTCAGCAATAACCATGGCCTGCCGATAACCTGATTCTGGACTCCTAGGCCCGAGGCATTATTCATGGAAAACAATTCACCTGGTTTTATCAGTAAGTTATTAATTAAATCACTGGCTAGCTTCACATTGTGGGTGCGTTCACCATCAGCCAGGCTGAATTGGGTAACAAAAATTGCCAGGCGTGAATTTATACCCTTGTACTGCTCAACTGTGATAGTTGGATCAATAACCTCAAATTGCAGATTCACTTTATGCTGTCCAAAGGACAAATCCTCAAGTTGCTTTATGGTCTGATGAACATCTAATTTGCTTCCTTTTACATCTTGAAATAGAGTAACCTTATCGCCTGTTATGGCATACTGTGCATCCCTTGGTCTCTGATTAAATTGATTAGCTAATTCATTAAGGATGTCACTAAAGGCTTCTTTATCAAAATGAATTATGGCTGGCAGTTTATGCCCAGTATTCATTGTACCGAACAGCAACCTAATATCCTGCCAAGTTGAAGCTCGCTGGCTATAGTTTATGGCCTCTTTAGCTATTCCCTCATAATCAACCCTAAAATCTATGCTTGAAAATTGTATCTCGGTGGTTTTTCCCTCTTGTCCTACCAGGACAAGAGAGTTGTTAAGTGAAGGCCAGGGCAACCCTTGTTCTAATGTAGTTAATGCCTGCTGGTAATTAAGCCCCCCTATATCAACACCCTCCACCGAAATACCAGGCAAGATTGAATCTCTATAAAATAATTTTAATACAGCAGTGGACAGACCGATGCTAACAAATAATTGAATCCCCAGGGCAAAGGTTACAAATGTTGTTAGTCTTACTTTATTCACTAGTGCTAAGGGTTAATTCCACAAATTTATCTGCAGCCTCAGCCTTGTCCACCAGTTCTCGGTAACTACGTCACCCTTTTTAGCAATCATTTCTCCGTTAGCAGCTAATATATCAGTAGTTACAATACGTCCGATTAGATATTGCTTTTGCTGTTTCTCAAAATATTCCAGGGGATCTGTCTCTGATTCAGATTTAACTGCTTTGGCAGAAGAATTGCTCTCCAGTTGGCTAATGTCTTGTAGTAGGTTGGATTCAAAATTATCTTCAATTACTAACATATCCTTGCCAAATGTAATAACCTGGTCCACAGGTATTAAGCCCTTCTTATCCCCTGCTACCCAACTACATGCAGCAATCTTGCCGGTTTGCTCATCAATGATGATCTCATCAATAGAACCGCTGATTCTTCCTTTCCTGGTCATAACCCTTGTTCCCACTACAGTTACTGATTTTTGCAATAGATCCATTGCCTTTGATACAGAGGTTATTGTTGCTACATTGGCCTTGACCTCCGTTGTTACAGCATCCTCTCCAATGGCTGCAACATCTTTAAAGGAAATTGCCTGCCGCTCAAGATACCATTGTTCAGGCTCAATCACTAAGTACTCTACTGTTCCACTGTCAGGATTAATTAATAAATTTTGCACCTTTCCCAAAAAGGCTACTTCAATAATACTTAGAACAGGTAAACCTATTACTTGGCTTCTTTGTTTCATTATAATGTCTCCTTCTTATAATAAATATTATTTAAGAGATTCTTTAAAGGCCTCACTAAGAATCTCTTTAGGAACCCTTTCATAGGGGATTTGGCCCAGTTGATACTTATTAAGCAGACCTGAAAGGCATGAAATAAATTTCATCTTTTGTCGAAGATTATCCGAACCACTATGATTTTTTAGTTCGGGTTGCTCAATAAAGGTATTTATTATACCGAGGCCATGGAGTATAGGCCAAGCTGTTGGTATACCGAACTTAGTTCGCTTATCACTAGATAAAGCAGCTCGGAAGTCGGTTTTAAGGCTATGGACTTTTTATAGCAGCGTATAGCGGAAGGAAAATCTTTTCCCTTTCTAAAAAGTAAACCTTGTGCCAGTAATGTTTGGGCAGATTCATTAACTGGAGATTTGTCTTCCGAAACAGTCTCAGAAATTTCTTCATTGCTGAGCTCACATTCTTCTACTGTTGAATCTAGATTGATCTCTTCGTCTGTTCTTTCGTCTAATTTTTGTTCAGCATCTATTATTTCTGTTGCTACCTCTTCTTGAATAGTTAGTTCTAGAGCTATTGTTTCATCTACTACTATTGATTCCCTCGTAGCTAATTCTTCATCGAATGATTCTTTAGTTAGTGCTACTTCATTTATTTGTTCTTCTACTATCAACTCTTCCTTCGTCAAATCCTCTGTAATTGATTCTGGCTTCACTTCCTCAGTGACATACCCCTGGAGATTATCTATTAAGCTACTCTGTTCGGTGGTATTTGAATTGTTTTCTATAGCTTCAACAGTTAGCACTTCTCCGTCTGTTTCAGGTTTGTTAGCAGTATTTAATTTTTCCTTTAATAATTCATTGGTTATCCAAAAACCGAATAAAAAAGGGCCGATAAAAATAATAGAACTATTTGCCAAATCAAAAGTCTGGGCTGGAAAAGGGGAAATAAAAAACCTAGGGTAAACGTAAAAGTGGACGTAATTACTGCAATTTTGGTAGGTACAATAATCTTAATTGCAAAAAAAGAACAATTGCTACTAATATTAAGGTAAACCAGTAAACCCACATTAAAATCCTCCGGTAAAAATATTTTTAGAAATAGCCCACAAACTAACAATATATTCATATTTTCGATATATTTCGTAATATTATCTTCGGAGAAAACTTGCATTTCTTAAGAGCATTTACCTAACTGGTGGAGCAAGACTTTTAAATTAAAATAACCACTCCATGTTCAAGCATTGGAGTGGTTATCTGTTTTAGGATTTATCAAATAGCCTTTTAAACCAGGATAATCTATCTACATCTTGATTGGCCACTAAATCCACAGCTCCTAATTCCTTATCATCTAAATAGAATTTCATCTTTCCAAGCTTGTCCCCTCGTTTAACCGGCGCCTCCGGTGCAGGGGTAAGAACAACCTTTCTTTGTATCTTCTCAACTTCTATCCTGGGTACATATACTTCCAATCTTTCTAAGGCCACCAGGCTTACCCTCTTCTCTAATCCCTCTCTTACCTCTAATTCGGTTACCAACTCATCCTTTTCAGCCAGGACAACGGGCCTGACCTCATTAAAGCCGTAGTCCAGCAGCCTAGTGGCATCATTCCACCTATTGTTACTGTTTAATATAACAACTGCCAATTGTCTGCCCTCCCTGGCTGCGGAGCAACCAGACAGTTGCCGGCTCTGGGAGTTGTCCCGGTTTTTACTCCGTTGATGCCCTGGTAATCTGACCTCAGCAGGCGATTGGTACTATGGATTGTTCTCTGCTTAAGGGGTTTTTCTTCCCCATTTTCTGTAACAGATTTACTTTCTTCATCAGGCAGCCAGGTAATAACCGCTTCCTCGGTGCTTACTATTTTAGCGAAGGTTTCATTCTGCAAGGCATAGCTTGTCAGAATGGCCAAATCATTTGCTGTGGTGTAATGATTTGATGGTGAAAACCATTTGTGTTGGCAAAGTTTGTGTTCTTCATTCCTAATGATTTTGCTTTGTCATTCATCATCTTGACAAACAAATCATGTTCTCCGGCAATATGCTCCCCGATGGCCACGGTAGAGTCATTGGCGGAATACATAAGGGCCGCCTTTAAAAGGTCTTCCAGATATAGCTTATCACCACTCTTTAGCCCAATATCCTGCCCCATGGACACCGCTGCCGCCCTTTTTCTAACTGTTACTACATCCTTTAGGTCGCCCTTCTCAATTGCCAATATGGCAGTCATTATCTTTGTTAGGCTGGCTGGCTCTCTCCTTTTGTCCCCTTCCTTTTGAAAATAAATTTGACCTGAGCCTACATCAATAAGGCTAGCTGCTGATGCCTTAATCTTTGGTGGCTGACCCTCTGACGTTTGAGGAGCTGCTACCGCCATATCTAGGCTTGAGCAAAAAAACATAATACAAAACAAAAATACAGATAGCATTAGTTTTTTCAAAACTTTTCCCTCCCTCGAAAACTATTTTCTCTCTACAAGGGAGATCAAATAACAGGAAACAATTAGTTATTTTGGATGATATCAAAAATATTGGTTATATATTCCAAAGTCCCTAATATATTTAAATTGAAATATTAGGAGGTGTTCCAATTGAAAGTATATGTATTTGATTATCGCAAACAAAAAAAGCGCCTATTAATGGCCAGCCTTATCCTATTATGTGCAGCTCTTTTTTCAGTAATGTTTTATCAGCAGCAGAACTTAGCCACAACCGCTAAGAAGTATGCCATATATAAGGTTAAAACAGATCAAAAGGTTGCGGCCCTGACCTTTGATATTAGCTGGGGAACTGAGGTCCCTGGACCTGTACTGGATATTTTAAAGCAAAACAATATCAAGGCCACTTTCTTCATCTCTGGGCCCTGGGCTAAAAAACACCCTGAGTTCCCTAAACGGATCGTTGCTGAGGGTCATGAGATTGCCAGTCATGGTGAGGAGCATGTAAATTTAAGCCAGTATCTAAGGAAGATGTTCGTAAAAATATTATGACTGCCCACGAAAAGATTAAAGAAGTAACTGGCGTTGAGCCAAATCTTATTCGCACTCCCAATGGTGATTGGAACGACATGGTTCTAACCACCGCCGAGGAATTGAATTACAAGGTTATTCAGTGGAGCACTGATTCCCTAGACTGGAAAAACCCGGCGTTGAAGCTATCACAGACCGTGTGCTGAAGAAAATTCACCCAGGGGCCATCATACTTATGCATGCCAGTGATACATGCCTGCAAACCCCTGATGCTTTACCAAGGGTACTGGAAGGGCTTCAAAAACAAGGATATCAATTAGTCACTGTATCTGAGCTCTTAAAGCTGGGACCAGCAACTATAGACTAAAATACAAATAAGAAGTATACTGTTTGGGGCACCTGGTGCTCCATTTTATTTTAATTGGGCATGCCTGAAATGAATATCCCCTCAAATAAATAAGCAAACTTGTTTAGTAAAGAAATTAATTACCAGGGAGGTTGCCTAATGGATCAGCAGCATTTTATTAAAAATATTGACTTTGCAAAGGTACTGGAATTAGCTTCCTTAGTGGATTATCAGGATGGTCGGGTTGTCAGCCGCACCCTGGCTCAGGGTAAACCTTTAAGCTTAACCCTCTTTGCCTTTGACAAAAATGAAGAAATAAGTTCTCACTCAGCCCCAGGGGATGCCATGGTTTATATCCTTGATGGTGAAGCTGAGGTTACCATCGGCAATGAAAAGTTTCAACTTAAAGCAGGAGAAACCATCGTAATGCCTGCTAATATACCCCATGGTCTAGTTGCCAATGAAAGATTTAAAATGCTTTTAATTGTAGTTTTTAGTCTAAAATAATTACTTAATAAAAATAATTGGATAAGCCTAACTTTTCAAAGCTACCTAATTTTGGTATATTAGATCTGTACCAGAATTTTTTAAAAGCKGGGAKTTTTTTATGGCAAAAAAGTGGACCTTTGTATTTTCTGCATTCTTGCTTGCTACTATCATTATAATTTTCATCAATCTCAGGCCTTATCTGCCACAATTCACCAGTCCCGAGCATTTAGCCGATTATATTCGTTCCTTCGGTACTATGACTATAGTGGTAAGCCTTTTATTGATGGTCCTTCAGACCCTGTGTACCCCCCTGCCCCTTTTCCTTTTGGCTGGTGCAAACGGCTTTATTTTTGGATTAGGCTATGGGGTTTTAATTACCATGGCAGGTTCACTCCTTGGCGCTTCCCTGGCCTTTTATTTAGCCGGGGCTTTGGGAGAGGTCTGGTTTCTAGGTGTCTGAAGGAAAAATATATGGCTAAAGTTGATCTGATGAGTTGTCATGAAGGACCGTGGATGGTTTTTATGGCCAGACTGATACCAATTATCCCTTCCAGCATAATCAGCTATGTGGCGGGGCTTAGCAGAATGAATTATCGGGGTTTTTTTGTGGCCACTGCCATAGGCAAATTACCTGAAATCATAATTTACACCGCCCTTGGACACAGCTTTAGCCAGGCGGAGGGATTAGCCACCAGGGTTACTATACTAATCATTCTATTAACCCTATTACTCTGGCCTGTGATATCTAGAAGAATAAAAAGTACTACCGGCAATTCTCCCCTTACACCTAAGGCTACTTGTGTCATCCCGCCAAATAGAATTCCCCCGAGGAAATAACCCGGGGGAGTTTTTTATCTATACTTCAATTTTTTACAAAGCCAATAAATCAAAACTGCAGCCAGTGCAACCCCAATCAATATATCCATCTTATGAAACCAAGGCTTAATGGCCTGCCAATTTTGGCCAAGGCATAACCCGTATAGACTAAGAGTATGCTCCAGGGTAGTGATCCCAGGAAGGTATAGATCACAAAACGCTTAAAATTCATCCTGGCGATTCCCGCGGGTAATGAAATAAAGGTTCTAATTACTGGCATTAATCTGGTAAAAAATACTGTGGCCTCCCCATATTTCTCAAACCAGCGGTCCGCCACCAGAAGTTTGCGGGGTGTAATTCCCACATAGGTCCATAACGTTCGATAAAGGGCCTTCCGCCCCTTAAGCCTAGATAGTAGGAACCTATGGAGCCAATAGTCCCCCCACCGTTCCTGCCATAACTGTTCCCCAAAATCTAGCCGCCCAGTATAAACAAGGTATCCCCCGAAGGGGAGGATCACTTCACTTGGCAAAGGAATATTGGCACTTTCTATGGCCATCCCTATGGCCACACCCCAATAGCCCAGGGCCGAAATAATTACCGTTACCTGGTGTAAAAAAGCCTCTAAAAACTCCAGCTTCTTTCCCCCTTCCCACATGACTTTTTAAAATTTTATTCTCACCAGGTAAAAAATATAACCGGAGATTATTACTCCGGTTACTTCTTCTTGATTAGAATCACGGTTTCATCTTGTATAAATACCTCAATGCCTAGATTTCTTAAATCTATGGGGGATATGAAGATAGTATTGTTTTTCGCCAGCAGTTCATGTTCCAGTGACTGAATGACACCGTTAATGGTGCTGTCCTTATTGCCTTTCGGTATCAGCCATTGTTGATTTTTCCCAGTTACCCTGACACCATTTAGCCCATTATCCCACCCTACTTGATAACCAAGGGCCTCCAGGGCAATTCTAAGGGTACATAAATGTTTCCCTGTTCTTTTATGGCTCCCTGTAAACTTAAATCCTCTTCATTAAATACCATTTTGTTCTCACCTGCGTAAAACTTAACCACTATATCCTTTGGCTGAACAACGGTCTTAGCAATGGGAAGTTGAAGTTCGGGAGTAGTTACAAAATAATCTGGTGTTAATCCAATACCGTCAATACTACGTCCCATAGGAGTTAGATAATAGGCAGTGGTCATCTTAAGGGCCCCTCCGTTTTGCAGGGGAATAATATCCTGTACCGTTCCCTTTCCATAGGAATTGGTTCCCACCAATGTTGCTATGCCGTAATCCTGAAACGCTCCTGCCATCAGTTCAGCAGCACTTGCCGACTGATCATTTATTAAGATCACCACAGGTATTTCTTCTATTACCGGCTCAAACTCGGTTTTATATAGGTCTTGAATTTTATCCCTGTCTTCTGTTATAAATACCGTTACATCCCTGCCTAAAATATAGGAGGCTGCCTCCATGGCGGCGTCAACATAGCCTCCACCGTTGAAGCGCAAATCTATAATCAAAGCTCGAAGATCCTTTTCTGCTAACTGAATCAATGCATTGCCGAATTCCTCGCCTGTTTCCATGCCAAAGCTATCAATAGCAATATAGCCGACTCCATTACCTAAATCCCTTTGGTAGATAGTTGGCAAATTAATTACGGCCTGGTTAATGATAGTTGAAAATCCGGCTCAGCTTCTCTCCTTACGGTGATATTTAACTGCGTTCCCTTTTTGCCCTTAAGTTCATTAATAACCTCCATAAGGGGTAAGTCTAAAACACTTTTCCCGTCAACTGCAATGATACTGTCTCCCGCTAACATGCCTGCATGTTTGGCTGGTGTGCCTTCAAGAACACGAACTACGGTGGCAACTGGTTGATTAATTCTAGCTCCACACCAACACCTTCAAAATCGCCATTTAACTCCTCGCTAAATATATCCAGCTCGCCTGGCGGAAAGTAGACTGTGTATGGGTCCCCTACCTGTTCAATTATCCCTTTAATACTGCCATCAACTAACACATCAACACCCGTTTCTTTTAAGTGAAAGTGTGTTATATACCCCAATACCTCACCGATGGTGGTGGCACCATCTATGCTTCTATTGTCTTGGGCGTATACCGGGCCTACCCAAGTCATAGTAACAATGGATAAAACAATTAACAGCCTTATAAACAAAATATCACCCCATAAAATGCTAATATGTCCACTACTTCGCCGACTCCAACTCAAAGTCCTCCTATTTTTTGGAACAAAGGTAAAATTGCTAACTCTAGAAGGTATTTTGCGAAAGGCTGGTGAAGATACTAAAGATGTCATATTAAGGAAGGTGCTTGATTTGTCCCTTGAAACCATGATCATTATTGACGGAAACAGCCTTATCCATAGAGCCTTTCATGCCCTACCTCTGCTGTCTAACAGCAAAGGTATAATTACCAATGCAGCCTACGGCTTTACTAATATGCTGCTTAAAGTTCTCAAGGATGAGCAGCCAGGCTTAGTGGCAGTGGCCTTTGACAAGGGTAAAATAACCTTTCGCAACAGTATGTATGAACAGTATAAAGGCACCCGCAAGGCCACGCCAGATGAACTTCGGCCACAATTCCTAATTGTCAAGGATATTTTAAGGGCCATGCGTATCCCTTACTTCGAGTGCGAAGGTTATGAAGCTGATGATTTAATAGGCACTATTACAACCCAGGCTGAAGCATGGGTCTCAATGTACTCATTTTGACCGGAGACCGGGATGCCTTACAACTGGTATCTAGCAAAACTAAGGTCATGCTGACTCGCAAGGGTATTACAGAAGTTGAATTATTTGATGAAGGAAAGGTCTGGGATAAATTTGGTGTTACTCCTGCCCAAATCATAGAGTTAAAGGCACTACAGGGTGACCAGTCCGATAATATTCCCGGCGTTCCTAAAGTAGGAGAAAAAACTGCTCTGGCCCTGATAAAAAGCCATGGCAGCGTTGAAGAAATAGTAAATAATCTTGACCAGGTTATCCCGAAATACCAAAAGCTCATACGGGGCAACGAAGAAATGGCCTTGCTTTCAAAAAAGCTGGCTACCATCGTTCGAGATGTACCCATGGAATTAGACCTCTCCCTATGTTCTTGGCGGGGTCCTGATAATCAAAAATTATTAGAGCTTTTTCAAGAGTTGGAATTTAAAACCCTAATTCGCCAGCTCACCTCCAGTGTCAGTCAGGTAAAG
Organism: Desulforamulus aquiferis; assembly: GCA_004143605.1. Classification (GTDB taxonomy): domain Bacteria; phylum Bacillota; class Desulfotomaculia; order Desulfotomaculales; family Desulfotomaculaceae; genus Desulfotomaculum; species Desulfotomaculum aquiferis. The sequence goes on along the minus strand of AWVY01000004.1, from coordinate 16,095 downwards.
CAAAAAAGTAAAGAAAAACAAAAAAACGAGATAGATTTGCCCCCTTTAGAAACCTATCAGGTGGGCTATAAAACCATTGCAGGCCAAGAAACTTTGGATGATCTGCTGGTAGCTGCAAGTCATGCTAGAGAAATCGGTATCTACCTAGAAGGTGATCGAAGAGAAGGCATAAAATGTGCCTATCTAGCTATACCTGACAAGGATATCTACCTACTATTTCCTGAAAAGGTCGATGAATCTCAAGGGATACCACAATTATCAGTTCTAAAGGCCCTTTGTGAAAATAAAGATATCAAAAAGTTTTTCCATGATGCTAAGGCTGCTATTTGGCTATTGCATAAGCATAATATATGTTTAAACAACCTGGCCTTTGATACCATGTTGGCCTCATACCTAATTAATCCCACTGCTTCGGATTATGAGCTTTACGATATAGCATTAGATCAGCTTGGTATTGTCCTGCCCACTAAAGGCGAGGCTGCCAGTGCTGCCAGGGCCGACGCCATACTTCGTCTATCGGAGGTACTATTAAATAAATTAGCCCAAAGAAGAAGACCGCCTTTATCATGAAGTAGAACTTCCCCTAGTGACTGTTTTAGCTGAGATGGAGTTAGCCGGTGTAACAGTAGATAAGCAAGGCCTGAAGGATATGTCCCAAGAGTTGCACAGTGTTATTGAGTTATTAACAAAAAATATCCACCGTATGGCTGACCAGGAGTTTAATATAAATTCCCCCAAACAACTAGGCCAGATCCTGTTTGAAAAGTTAAAGCTCCCGGTATTGAAAAAGACCAAAACAGGTTATTCTACTGATGCTGAGGTGTTGGAAAAACTTGCCGAAGAGCATGAAATTGTCGAACAAATATTAGAATACCGGCAAGTGGCAAAACTAAAGTCCACCTATGCCGATGGTCTGGCTGCCCTGGTGGACCCAGAAACCAGCAGGCTTCATTCCACCTTCCACCAAACGGTAACTGCAACTGGCCGGTTGTCCAGTGCCGAGCCAAATTTACAAAACATACCTATTCGCTTGGAGTCAGGAAGGCGGATAAGAAAGGTTTTTGTACCCCGACAAAGGGGTAATATAATGGTAACAGCTGATTATTCTCAAATCGAGCTGAGGGTTTTAGCCCATATGTCTAAGGACCCCAGCTTTGTGGATGCTTTCAAAAACGGTCAGGACATTCACACCAGAACAGCCTCGGAGGTTTTTGGCCTTCCCATGGATCAGGTAACCCCTGAGCTACGTAATCGGGCTAAGGCAGTAAACTTTGGTATTGTATATGGTATTAGTGATTTTGGCCTATCCCGGGATCTAAAGGTAACCCGCAAGGAGGCCAAGAGCTACATAGACAGTTATTTTGCCCGCTGCCCCGGAGTTCGCCAGTATATCGACCGGACCATCCAGGAGGCTAAGGAAAAGGGCTATGTAACAACCTTGCTCAACCGCAGACGATATATTCCTGAACTATTCAGTCCTAATTTTAATATTCGCGGTTTGGTGAACGGGCCGCCATGAACACCCCTATCCAAGGAAGTGCTGCCGATATCATTAAATTGGCTATGGTCAAGGTAAGGATGAGCTGGCCCGGAGAAATATGGCGTCAAAAATGGTTCTTCAGGTGCACGATGAGTTGATATTTGATGTGCCAGAATCAGAACTACCTGAGCTGGTAGAGCTTGTTAAAAATCATATGGAAAACGCATTATCATTAGATGTTCCTTTAGTTGTTGATATTAAAGCCGGGCCCAATTGGTATGAAACTAAGCTGATTTAGCCTGTCGCTCCCTACGGAGGTGCTAATTATGCCTGAGCTGCCGGAAGTAGAGACGGTGGTTCGCTCACTAGAACAACACCTGGCTGGCCTTGAAATTACAGCGGTGGACCTTCATATGCCTAAGGTTATACGACACCCAAGGCCAGAAATTTTTACCGAAGAAATAGTTGGCAAGCAATTTCTCAAAAAGTTGGGGCGTCGGGGTAAATACATCCTATTAAACTTAACCGATGGTTTAACCCTGGTGGTACATCTGCGTATGACAGGCAGATTGGTTTATTGTGCAGCCGAAACCCCCTTGGAAAAACACACCCATGTGGTTTTTCATCTAAATAACGGACAGCATCTCCGCTTCACTGATATAAGACAGTTTGGTCGTATGAGCTTATTACCTACAAATCAGGTCTCAGAGATGTCCGGTATAAAAGACTTAGGACCGGAACCGCTGGATACTAGTTTTACCAGGGAGTTCTTGAAAAAGGAGTTTCGCCGTCGGAGGACAAGGGTTAAGCCCCTGCTATTAGATCAGAGCTTTATTGCCGGTCTGGGTAATATTTATGCCGACGAAGCCTCTTCCGGGCTAAGGTACATCCGGAGAGACTGGCTGCAGAGCTTTCTCCCCGGGAAGTTGCGGCCTTACACAAGTCCATTGTGGAGGTAATTGCTGGAGGAATTAAACACAGGGTACCACCTTTCGGGATTATGTGGACGGTGAAGGTCGTTCGGGCAGTTTTCAACACCATCTTAAGGTGTATAACAGGGAGGGACTTCCCTGCTCAAATTGTGGCAAGTCCATTGAAAGAATAAAAGTTGGGGGCAGAAGTTCCTATTATTGTCCCTACTGTCAAAAAAAATAATTAGCACCTGAGTGCATTTCCCCTCATAGACTGTAGATGTAAGAATAAGTCGACTGGGGGGAAAGACATGGAGTTTCTTACCTTGGTAGCCTTCGCCTTGGCATTGAACATGGACGCCCTGGGTACGGGAGTAGCTTACGGGTTTCGCAAAATCCGTATTCCCTTTACTTCCTTATTAATTATCAGTGGCATGTCAGTTTTAACCATTGTGTTTTCAATGTCGGCAGGTAAAATGGTATCACAATTGATATCACCGGAGTTTGCCCATCGTCTTGGTGGCATAATTCTCCTGTTGGTAGGTATTTGGATATTGATTCAATCACTGCAAGATGCCAAAAGGGATAACCAAAAAGAAGTAAAACCTACACTCATGCAAATAAGAATCAAATCCTTAGGATTAGTCATTCAAGTATTGAGGGAACCCTCCAAGGCCGACTTAGATAATTCCGGTGTTATCTCTGCCAGGGAAGCCATACTCTTAGGCATGGCCTTGGCCATGGATGCCTTCGGTGCCGGTTTTGCTGTATCAATGTTTGGCTTTAGCATAGCCCTTACGGCAGCAGTAGTTGGCTTAGGTCATATTTTATTGACCTATCTTGGCCTATTACTGGGTAAATATTTCTCCTGCAGCACCTTTGGCAAGCAATTGTCAATGCTGCCAGGCTGTATATTGATAGCTATGGGTATTTTTAAAATACATTAAGTTCTTTTCTTAGGAGCGAACCCCATGATCATTGGTCTAACAGGTAATATTGCCAGCGGCAAAAGCACCATAGCAAAGCTTTTAGAAGAACTTGGCGCCCAAGTAATAGATACTGACCAATTGGCCCGACAAGTTGTTGAACCAGATACCCCGGCCCTAAAGGAGATTGTAAACTTCTTTGGACCGGGTATTTTACATGGGGGAGGTAGTTTAGATCGTACCAAATTGGCCGAATTAATTTACAAAGACCCTACAGCTAAAAAAAGGTTAGAGCAAATAGTCCACCCAGCCATAGAAAAAGAATTAATTTCTCAAATAAAGCTCTTTAAGGACTGCTCTCCTAAGGGTATACTGGTACTGCAGATACCTCTGTTAATTGAGGTGGGTTGGCAAAATAAGGTTGACCAGGTTTGGCTTGTTAAGGTAGATCTGCAAACACAAATCCATAGACTAATAAACAGGGACAAGCTTTCACCGGAACAGGCAATGGCTAGAATTAACAGCCAAATGCCCCAAAGCCAAAAAGCCAAGCATGCCCATATTGTAATTGACAACAGTGATTCCATAGAAGAAACTCGCCAGCAAGTTTTAAAAGCTTGGCATAAAGAAATTGAAAAATCTATACATTAATACTAATAAATGGAATAATAATATATTAGTTAACAGCTTGTTGGAGTGATAGTATTGGCCTTCCGTTCTAAAAAAAGCCGGGGATTAAAAAGAAAAGTCATTTTCTTACTTTTACTTGCCCTTTTATTTGTATCCCATAAAGATATCGGTCGTTGGCTATATCCCTTTGAGCATCAGGAAGTCATTTATTATTATGCAGAGGTAAATCACTTGGACCCTCTCCTGGTGGCATCCATTATTAAAACCGAGAGCAACTTTAATCCTAACGCAATTTCCCCCAAGGGTGCCCGGGGTCTAATGCAGATAATGCCTAATACAGGTGAATGGATTTATCAGCAAATAAGTGGTGGATCTTTAAATCAGGACAAGCTATTTGATGCTGAAACCAACATCGCCCTAGGTACCTGGTACTTAGCGGACTTAAGTGCTGAGTTTAAGGGAGACCTAGTTTTAGTCATTGCCTCCTATAACGCCGGTCGGGGAAATGTAAAGAACTGGCTAACCACCCAGCATTGGACCGGTGAGCATAAAACTATAGACCAGATTCCCTTTATGGAAACAAGGCAGTATATTCGCAAGGTGCTCTGGAATCAGAAGGTATACAATTATCTATATCAGGGGCAGTAGTCTTATAGTTCATGCCCTTTGAGCATGTGTTCAAACAATTAGGGTCCTGCACTATTGGCAGGACCCTGTTGTAATACCTTAGAATTCCCTTTTGGCTCCCGTTAAACCATATAGAAATATATGCATAACATTCTGGATTGCCTCTTCCGGGGTTAAATTATTATCTATCATGAAGGTAGGGTTTACCACTGCCCGGACTGTTGCCAACAGGGATGCTGTAGCCACAGTGGGGTTGATTGAATTAGAACTACCTTCTTTACCTTCTTCAATGACTATGGTAACCATTCTTTTCAACTTTCCGGCACGAAACTGCTCGACCTTTTCCCAAATTATTGGATAATGCCTTTGCAGATCCCTTAAGACCCTGGGATTCAGCCCTTTTAGTCTTTCACTTAATATCCTAATAATTTTAGCTATTTTATCCGGAGCTTGTTCCGATGAATTCAATACTCCGTCTATGGCTTGCTCAGTTTCTTTAATAAACTTAAACATTACCTCTTCTATGATTTCCTCTTTACTGTTAAAGTGCCGGTAAATTGTTCGCTTACTAACTCTACTCCTAAGTGCCAACTCATCCACCGTTGCATCATAAAAACCCTTTTCTTGGGACAAATCCTTAAAAGCCAAGAGAATCTTATCCTTGGTCTGCACCAAATCACCACCCCTATTAGGCTATCTTTTTCTTAAACTTAATGATACTGGCCGTCATCATTACTATTGAAAAAACTAACAGCGCCAAGACTTGGGGTATCAAATAGGAAAAACCTATGCCCTTTAAAACTATTCCCCTGATTATTGTGAGGTAATAGGTCAAAGGAATCAAGTTGCTAATCCACTGGATTACCTGGGGCATAGCCTCCCGTGGGAACATAAAGCCCGAAAGTAAAATGCTGGGCAAAAAAACAAAAAACGACATCTGCATGGCCTGCATTTGGTTTTTGGCAATATTAGAAATAAACACCCCCATACCAAGGGAAGCGGTAATAAAGAATAGGGTAAGTAGATAAAGCTGAATAATACTTCCCTGATGGGTACGGCAAAAACTATGGCTCCCACCAATAGGGCAACGGTAATTTGCAAGTACCCCAGGGCAATGTAAGGTATGATTTTACCAATCATAAGTTCATAGGACTTGATGGGGGTAACGATAAGCTGCTCCAGGGTACCCCTCTCCCTCTCCCTTACAATACCCATAGAAGTCATCATAACCATAGTCATGGTTACTATAATGCCTAAAATTGCCGGCACCATGAAATAGGCGGTGATGCCGTCTGGATTGTACCAGGTTCTTACTCGAATGTCATAGGGTATTTCCATTCCCCCCGCCCGCTGGGCCAGCACCTGCTGGGACTTTAACATGCCAATGGCGTTGGCAGTGGCAATGGCCGAAGAGGAAACCATGTTATCAGTGGCATCCACCAGCACCTGTATCGGTGCCGTATCTCCCTGGTCAGATTCCTGGCAAAATCAGGGGGAAATATTATACCCGCCTTTACCTGCCCACTATCAATGAGATGTGTTACTTCTCCATAGCTGCCGGCCACCTCTACAATATCGAAATATCCGGAGGCTCTAAAGGCATCCAGCATCTCCCTGCTTTCCTGGGAGAGGGATTGGTCAAATATTACAGTGGGAACATGTTTGACCTCGGTTTGGATAGCAAAACCAAACAGCAGAAGCTGCACCATGGGCAGCATAAAAATCAATCCAATGGTCAACCTGTCTCGTTTCATTTGGAGAAATTCCTTATAAAGTATGGCAATTATTCTACCCACGCTAACCCTCCCCCCTTTTCTGCCTGGACAAAGTAATAAAAACATCCTCCAGGGAAGGCACAATCCTCTTGGCCTTGCTTCCAGTCTGGGCCTCAAGTAACGGGATGCTTTCATCCGCCTCAAGCAAAACATGCAGCAGCGGCCCATGAATGGAGCATTCCCTTACATAGGGCAATGCTTCAATTTCATTTATTCGTTCCACAGGTTCATCAACATTTAACTCTACATGCTTCCTTTTATGACCTTGCCCTTTAAATTATCCGGTGTGTCTTTAGCTATCAAACTTCCCTCCGAGATAAAGGCAATGGTGTTGCAGCGCTCTGCCTCATCCATAAAGTGAGTGGTTACCATGATTGTTGTTCCACCATTGGCCAGTTCCTGGATGATATTAAAGAACATCTTTCTACTGGTGGGACTAATTCCACTGGTGGGCTCATCCAGAAATAATATGGATGGTCTAGATATAATGGCACAGCCCAGGGCCAGCCGCTGTTTCCAACCAACACTCAGATTTGCAACCAGCTCCTTTTCCCGCCCTGTTAACTTGGCCATTTCCACCATCTCTGCTATCCTGCTTTTTCTCTCCCTAACCGGGACATCGTAAAGTCCGGAGTAGAAATTTAAGTTTTCATATACGGTGAGGTCATCATAAAGACTAAATTTTTGTGACATATAGCCAATCCTAGTCTTTATCTTTTCGGACTCTTTGGCCAGATCATAGCCCAGTACCTTTCCAGACCCGGAGCTGGGCTCCAAAATACCACACAACATTCTAATGGTGGTCGACTTTCCTGATCCGTTTGGTCCCAGGAATCCATATATTTCTCCGGCTTCAATATTAATAGACAGTTTATTGACTGCAATGAAACTGCCAAAAACTCTGGTCAGCTCATTGGTAGCAACAGCAATATCCATTAGTACACCTCTTTCTCAGCCAGAGATATGAATAAATCTTCCATGGTTGGTGATGTTTCCTTGATAGAAAATATCTCTACTCCCCGATCCCTAAGAAAGGATATTAATATCTCCCTAGTCCCTTGAAGGTCCTCTACCACCAGGTGATATTTATCCCCAAAGAACCCGGCATCCACTACTCCCTTCACTCCTTGAAAAATTCCTGGTTCCCTTGTGGCCGCCTTGACCTCAAGGATGCTGTAAGGAAAACTGCGTTTTAACTTGGAGGGTGAATCCACCGCCACCATTTTTCCGTTATCCATGAACCCTACCTTCTTGCAAAGCTCTGCTTCATCCATATAAGGGGTGGATACCAATATTGTCATACCATCCTTATTTAACTGGTAAAGGATTTTCCAAAACTCCTTACGGGACTCGGGATCAACACCAAAGGTTGGCTCATCCAGTACTAATAGACGGGGCCTGGAGATTAGTGCGCAGGTTAGGGCAAGTTTTTGCTTCATGCCACCGGATAAATTATCTGCAAAACGGTCCTTAAAGGCCAGCATATTTGTTATCTCCAGAATCTCATCTGCCCTTTCCTTAATAACTTCACCCTTAAGCCTGTACATAGCTCCAAAGAAATTTATATTTTCCATAACTGTTAAGTCACCATATAGACTAAATTTCTGTGGCATGTAGCCAAAGCTCTCACCAAGGAGCTTAACCTTTCCCCCCGTGGGTGTTATTAGACCGCAGATCATTCTTATTAAAGTAGTTTTACCTGCCCGTCTGGCCCTACCAGTCCAAAAACATCCCCCATCTGAACATGTATCGAAACATTGCTAACAGCAGCTAGGGTACCAAATTCTTTAGATAGCTTCTCAGTTATGATCATTTTTGACCACCCCTATATTAAAAGGTAACATCTGCAGGCATCCCCGGCTTTAGTATACCTTGCTGGTCATCTATCCTGATTTTGACCCCGTAGACTATATTGGTACGCTCTTTTTTGGTCTGAATAGTTTTAGGTGTAAACTCCCCCTGGGTAGCAATCTCCTCAATGGTTCCTTGGAAGCTAGCATCACTGCCACTCACAGTAAAAGATACCTGTTGTCCCAGTTTTACCTTGGGTAAATCATCCGTAGGTACATAAACCTTAATCCACATATCTTTCAGGTTTGCCAGGGACACCACTGATGCACCTGCCGGAACAAACTCACCCTCTTCTCTATTTTTTGCTAGAACCGTTCCATCAAAGGGAGAATAAATTTTAGTATCCTCAAGGAGTGCTTCAGAGGCCTTTAGCACGGCCTTAGTCCGCTCCATCTCAATAGTCGCAGCCCTTATTGCCTCGGGTCGACTCCCCGATTGCAGCAGGTTCAATTTAGCCTGGGCCGCCTCCAGTTGGGACTCCTTGATTGTAAGCTCAGTTGATAATTTTTCAAATTGGTCGGTGGTCATAGCCCCTTCTTTCAGCAGCTCTTCACCCCTCAAATAATCTGCTTTGGCCTTTTCTAGTCCAGCCAGAGCAATGTTCACCTGGGCCGATACCTCTTTTATTTCTTGAACCCTGGCACCGGAAGTCAAATCAGCCAGCTGGGCCTCAGCCTTAAATACTCCCAGGGAATCCCGCTCCTTCTGTGCCTCCAAATCATTTCTGATAATCTCTGCTACCAGTTGATCCTTAGTCAAGCTGTCGCCCGATTTAACTGAGATACCGCCTAGGGTACCTGGAACCTTGGCACTTAACTCCACCTTAGTAACCTCAATGGTTCCCGAAACAGTCAGTCGGCTATCCTTTTCTCCTACATAATAATCATAACCCAGATACCCTAGGACCCCCACCACCAGCAATGCAACCACAACAAGACGGGCCAAATTCTTTTTCATAGCCACTCCCCCATAAATATGGTTTATATTTACAAACATGTTCTAATCTAGGTAAACTATTGACACTATTTTAGTTTACCTGGTTTTAATATATCATTCAAAACCTGACCCTTCAATACACAATTTAAAAATTTTTGGAGGAAAAATAGTTTACGAGTTGAAAGTTACAAATAGAATTTATCAATACCAAAGAAACGGGGTGTGTTGGTGGGCCTAATCTATACCGGTGCAAAATGCCGCGATTGCTATCGCTGCGTTAGAATTTGCCAACTTAAAGCCATTAGGATTAATTCCAGTGGGATTACACGGAAACCCCATGCCCAGGTGATTGATGACCTCTGTGTTCATTGTGGCCAGTGCATTTTGGCCTGTCCACAAAGGGCTAAAAAGCCGGTATCAGACCTTGAGCAGGTCCAAAGCTTACTGGCTGAAGGTGTCCCGGTTACCGCTGTGGTGGCAGCCTCTTTTATCAGTGCACTACCCTTAAAAAATCCCGATGTATTACCAGGACTGATAAAAACTGGGATTTGCTCAGGTCCAAGAGACCTCTATCGGAGCTGGCCAAGTGACAAAGCAGTACTTGGAGATAGGCTTTAAGGAGCCTATCCTGGTTAGTTATTGCCCTGTAATTGTCAACCTAATTGAAAGACACTATCCAGAATTAATTCCCATGTTGGCACCGGTGATATCCCCAATGATCGCCCAAGGCCGTATTATTAAGCATATGAACCCCGACTCAAAGGTAGTTTACATTGGCCCCTGTGCAGCTAAGCGTGATGAGGCCCAGCTTCTTGGACTAGAAGATACTGTAGATTTCTTCCTTGGCTTTAACGAGCTGTGGGGGTGGATTGAAGAAAAGAAATTAGACCCTAAAGGTGAGCCACCTACATCCTTCGATAACTTCTCTCCCTGCCACAACCGCATTTTTCCGGTGGAGGGCGGTATGGTCTGGACTGTATCAGATGAACTGAGGGAAGCCGGCGAAACCTTTATTACAATGTCAGGTTTAGATAATTGCATTGACTTTATTAAACACCTTTCTAAGAAGGAAATAGCCAACCCGCCAAAGCTAATGGAACTATGGGCCTGTAAAGGCGGCTGTGTCAACGGCCCCCTCTCCCTTTGCCTTGAGGAAAGTCTTTTCATGCGCCAGCGTAAGCTCCTGGAGTACTATAATTCTTCAGCTGATTGCGCCTTTGAAACCCCAGAGCTAAAATTACCAGCCCTGTCACTTAAGCGGACTTTTCGCAATAGAAAGGTAATCCAACTTGTGCCATCAGAGGTAGAAATTAAAGGAATCCTTGCTAAGACTGGCAAGGTAACACCTGGCCAGGAATTCAACTGTGGAAACTGCGGCTATAACTCCTGTAGAGACAAGGCTATAGCTGTCTATCAGGGCAAAGCAGAGGTTGAGATGTGCATACCCTACATGCGCAAAAGGGCTGAATCCATGTCAAATCTGGTTATTTCAGCCATGCCTAACGGAATTATAGTTGTTGGCAAGAACCTGGATATACTGGAAATGAACCAGGCAGCAGAAAATCTATTCAATTGTTCTTCCTCTGAATTAGTCGGTCAAAGGCTACTAGCCTAATACCTGCAACCAATTTCCTCAAGGTGATACAAACAGGTGAAATGCTAACCAGTACCAGTACTTATCCTGACCTTGGCATAGTCACCAGGGAAATCATCTTTCCAGTGAAAAATACAGATCTAGTGGTGGGAATATTTGTAGACATTACCGCTGAAAAGCGTAGGAGGGAGCAAACAGACCTGGTTAAAAGCCAGACTATCCAGCAGGCCCAGGAGGTTATAGAAAAGCAAATGATTATGGCCCAGGAAATTGCCGGTCTGCTGGGTGAAACCACAGCAGAAACAAAGGTCCAACTGGGGAAACTAATCAAGCTAATGCGGCAAGACCCCCTGTAAAAGCGGAAAGGAGTGCCGCCCTTGAAGATACGTTTAGATATTGGCGTTGCCCAGCTTAAAAAGTATGGCGAGGAACTCTGTGGTGACAGTGTGGAAATTGTTCATACCGGCCAGTCCGACCTAGTGGTGGTGTCAGACGGCCTAGGCAGCGGAGTTAAGGCAAATATCCTCTCACGCCTAACCACAAAGACAGCCGCTACCATGCTTAGCTTGGTGGAAACATTGCCGAGGTAATTGATACGGTTGCCAGAACCTGCCCATTGACAGGGATATTAACGCTGCCTACAGCACCTTTCAATATTGCAAATCGAAAACAACGGAAAAACCCGTCTGGTTGAATACGATAATCCTGGTGTATTTATCGGTAACAGAAACAAGCTTTTTACCCCTCGCCGGGAAGAACATGTCATTGCAGGAAAAAAGATTTCCGAATATAGCCTTGATGTGGATGATCAAGACTGGCTGGTTTTAACCTCTGACGGAGTAATTAATGCCGGCATTGATGGCCGCATGAATTTAACATGGAACCGGGAGAGGATTGGAAAATTCATTGAGGATACCTCTGACAAACAAAAAAGCGCCCAGGAATGGGCGGACGAAATTGCTGCACTCTGTTATAATCTCTATGGTGAAAAGCCTGGAGATGATGTTACCGTAGTAGCCATTAAGGTCCGCCATCCCATTCATGTCACGATGTTAATCGGACCTCCTCAAAATAAAGAGGACGACCGCAAATTGGTCAGAAGACTTATGGAATCCCCTGGCAGAAAGGTCGTTTGCGGAGGAACTACAGGCGAAATTGTAGCTCGGGTACTAGGGCGCAAAGTTTTTGTGGACTTATCCTCAGTCTCGGATGATGTCCCGCCCGTTGGTCTGCTGCCCGGCATAGATCTTGTAACAGAGGGTGCTGTGACCCTAGTGCAAACCTTGGAACATTTAAAGGGTAACACCAAGCTTAGTGAACTGCAATTCCGAAAGGATGGCGCCAGCAGATTAGCAACCTTCCTCAAGCAGGCCGACAGTATCCATATCATAGTCGGCACAGCCAGCAACAACGCCCTGGACTGCATGGATGTTCCCGCTATTTACGCCTATAAACACCATGTAATCCGAGATATGATAAATACCCTTAAGGATATGGATAAAGATATAGTTGAGGAATATTACTAGAAGAAAGACCAATGTGGCCGTCACATTGGTCTTAGCCATGTATAAGACTGGGCAAACATTTAGTGCAGATCCATGAGTTATTGCCATTTGTCCTACAAGGAAGCAGTACTCCATTATACTCTGTACGACCACATTTCACACAACTAACAGTTTCTGGATTTGGTTCAACTTCCTCTTTTATGATTTTGGACTCATCAACGTTTTTTTCTACAGGTTCTGCAGAAACTGTATTTTTATGACGTGCAGCTATCTCTTCGGAAATCTTATCGAAGTCAATCTGAAAGCCAGGACAATGCTTTGGACACGCATCATTAGGTGTGCAAACATGCCCCTCACCCACTGCCGGAAGTTCCAAACCCTTAGCTCTAAATCCCACACATTGCCCGCAGTTATCCATTAATTCCCTGCGCCATTTCATCCATCCATCTTTTTTAGTCATTTGTTTGACCCCCTTGTTTTATTTCTTAAACAAAGGATACTAAAACTTGATTAATCTATAAATGATGGTAATCACTGGGCCTAGGTGATAATGATCACTTTGCTAGCAATGCTAATTTCTTAACAAATTACACATATTTCTTATTCAAAACTTCTTGCAATTTAAATATTTGTCATGCTATAATTACACTTGCGATTGAAACATGTCGGAGTGGCGGAATCGGCAGACGCGCACGTTTGAGGGGCGTGTGGGAAACCGTGCGGGTTCAAGTCCCGCCTCCGACACCAAAAAACCCTTTTACTTAAAGGCTTTCGGTACTTTACCGAAAGTCTTTTTTCATGCCCAAATGGATGTATATTTAAGTGGATGTGTTCACCTACACATCTCTTAATGTGCTGCAGGGTAAGGTCAACTGCGTACATCTTTTATTGGAGGTATTACGCACAAATGACAAAACGAAGAAAAAATGATCTTGAAACAACTGTAGTTCTATTTTCCGAAGAAAGCATTCCATCATTTGAGCAAGCTGAAAAGCTGTTCTACGCAAATGAAAAAGCCAAAAATCGAACAAAGAGGACTATTGAGTGGCATCGGGAGAATCTTCATTGTTTTAAAAAAGCAATGAGCGAACAGAATATTGAATTGGACTTTAAAAAGATTAATAGCAGAGTAATTAAAAATAACTTTGTGCTTTATGCTATTGATTCCTGGGGCAATAAACCTCAGACAGTAAATATGCGACTTAGGACACTAAAACAGTTATATGGATATTTAGTAGCAGAAGGATATTTATATGAAAACCCTGTTTCTTTAGTAGATCCATTGAAGACACCCAAGACATTAATTCAATCACTAAGTCACGACCAAGTTAAGAAGTTACTTCAAATTCCTGATAGGCAAACTTTTACAGGTCTTAGGGATTACGCTGTAATGATTATGCTATTGGATACTGGCCTGCGTGTATCAGAAATATGTGGTTTAACACTGGATAGTATAGATTTTAATGAGGGTTACATTAAAGTTATAGGAAAGGGTGTTAAAGAAAGGATAGTACCATTACAAGGGAAACTAAAAAAGGTACTAAAACAGTACCTTTTCCATCGTGGGAATGATATAGATCATAGGTATGTTTTTGTTACAGTGGATAATAACCCACTAAGTAAAAGGAGCATCCAGGAGAGGCTTGAGATAATAAGCAAGAAAGCTGGTATTAATGTCAGAACCTCTCCTCATACATGGCGACATACTTTTGCCCGAATGTATATCATGAATGGTGGAGACATCTTTTCTTTGAAACAAATACTAGGTCATAGCTCATGGGAAATGGTACATAAATATGTTAATCTATTTGGTTCCGATGTTAGTTCACAACATTTAAAAGCTAGCCCTGTAAATAGATTAGAAGATAATTAGCTACTTTTTAGTTGATCAATAGGTGACTTTCCATGGTATAGAATAGCAGTATCCTTTTGGAACAACCTAACATATTCTTTTACCATATCCATATCCTTATGCCCTAAAATATGTTGTAAGGCAATAGGATTACCCCCATCCATAAGAAACAGTTTTGCAAAAGTATGGCGAAATGTATGGGGACTTGGCCTTAACCCATTAACACCCTTAATTCCAGCAGCCTCAGCATATTGCGATATTCTGTCTTGTATTGTCCGCTTACTAAGCGTGTCACCATCTTGATTAACAAGAAGATTATCTTCATTATTAAAACCTTTTTTATATAGATAGTTGATTAAATACTTCTAATAGTATTTGCGGTTTTTATTCCAAAGTACACCATCCGTGATTCGTCACCGTGTCCCTGTTTAATGAAGACACTTTTTTTATCAATATTAATATCACAGATCCTAATATCAACTAGCTCCTGCAATCTTATACCCGTGTCAGTTAGTAACTGCATTATCATATAGTCTCTTAATCCTACAAAGACTTTTTGATTAGGTTGTGCAAGTATTGCCTTTAACTGTTCAGTAGTAAAGGGAATTATCTCGGATTTTTTCCCACCCTTAATAACTTTGAAACTCTCAGCAGGGTTATTGTCAATATAACCTTCGTTATATAGTACCCTGAAGAATACTCTTAATGTTTTAACACGACCATTTATCGTATTCTTCTTCCTCCCAGCGTTACGCATGCTTGTTTTAAAGTTTTCTAAGGTATTCTTAGTGATATTTGTAATTGTCCCTGTATTACTGACTAAGAACTTCTTAAACACTGCTAAATTCTCTAGGTGGTACTCCAAGGTTCTTTGACTCCAATCATCCGACATATATACATCCTTAAAGATACCGATAGCCTGGTCTATGTCGATCTGGCAAAAGGTATCTTTATCCTTTTTATCATTCGTTCTATCTTTTGACTTCTAAAATTTCTGAACATTATACATCACCTCTTAAATTTATTATAAATCTATAACCAAGGAGTTTTAAATTCTCCTGTAAACTCTTAAGATCTCCTCTCTCACCGTTTGGTAATGCTCTCCGAATATTTTGGTTAACTAGGGAACATCTGTAGTATATACAAAAGGATGTGACGATGTCTAATTTTACCCCCTACTAGTTTTTATTGGGAGTTTAAAAAAACATCCAATAGGAAAATTCAACAGGAATATTACCTAGGATATAGAATATTCATTTGTAGTAAATTTTGGAAGGGTAGGTATCCATATGAAGATCTATGTCGTAAATACTAACAGGACAAACAGTTATGATGATGACTCGGACATGATTGGCCATCAGAAGTGTGCTGCATACTATGACCCTTGGAAGTATAAAATTGATGATATTAAGGCTAATGACCTGGTATTCTTATACAGAAACGGTGTGGGTATTATAGCTAGGGGAATAGCTACAGGTATTGTTGAAATATCTGATTATAATGGGGATAAAGATGAAGAACACTACATGAATCTAAACAATTTTGAGTATTTAAGAAAACCTCTCCCAGCATCTCTCATTAAAACAATCACAGGTATAGATCATGTCTTTAGCCAAACAATGTTTAGTATTAATTATGATCAAGGAATTAATGTATGGAGACATATTA
Source organism: Desulforamulus aquiferis (assembly GCA_004143605.1). Taxonomy (GTDB): domain Bacteria; phylum Bacillota; class Desulfotomaculia; order Desulfotomaculales; family Desulfotomaculaceae; genus Desulfotomaculum; species Desulfotomaculum aquiferis. The sequence continues at coordinate 340 of AWVY01000004.1, read as the reverse complement.
CTCGAAACTGTCTATAATAGCTAAGTTACAACAAATACCATTAATATAACAACAATAAACAACCTTTTTTACAGAGACAGTTTTTAAACTGTCTCTTTCTTTGGTAGTGCCTATATAACATATCAGGTTAGGTATCAGTTTTTATAAATCTTTACCAAACCATTGTCCTATACAGCACTAGTAAGCTATAACTTGCATATAAATCATTGCGATAAAGAATAATACACCTATTCTTGTAAATAGCAACTAAAAATTAGGCCATTTGCTGGTTATATTTTAGGCCACCTAATGGGTCTTAAGTTTGTTTTGAAAGACTTTCTCTAAAACGGTAGCTCTCACC
>AWVY01000003.1 GCA_004143605.1 Desulforamulus aquiferis | reverse complement strand
ACGGGGTCAGTGGAAACTGAAGAAGCTGCCTCCGGCAAAATACCGGGAGCAGCTTCTCCAATTAGTTGCATAGGCTTTTTTTTAATTGTCGTTGACTTGGGGTCACTTTAGAATATTCTCCAGGGGGTTTTAATGATTGTTAGCACTTTGTTAGCTTATCATTCAGGCCACTCAATAACAGTGATGCTGTTCCTAGATTGGTAGCAACGGGTATATTGTGGACGTCACATATGCGAATTAAGGCGCTGATATCTGGTTCGTGGGGCTGAGGGGTCATGGGGTCCCTAAGGAAAATTACCAGGCCGACCTGGCCCTGGGCAATTTCACCACCGATTTGTTGGTCGCCACCTAATGGGCTGATAAATAGCAGGCAATTGGGAGTCCGGTCTCCTTTGTAAGAAGGGTTCCCGTGGTGCCGGTTGCAATTAATTCATGACGGCTTAAAAGATTTTGATATTTTTTAGCTAACTCGATCATATCTTTTTTCTTTTTGTCATGTGCTATTAGCGCTATTTTCACTGAAAACCTCCTAAATCATTACTAAACTCTGAGCCCTCTGTACGACATTATAACTGCTTTTTATCTATATTTAGATATTCTCCCTTTATCTTCGAAAACCTTCGACAATTCTATAAATAGTCGATATTACAGCCTGCAATTAAATCAATCTGACTAAAACGATCACTAAAGTCATGGTTATGACACTCAATATTGTTGTTGATAATACCACCTGGGAAGCAAATTCTGGTTCATTATCATACTCAATGGCCAATAAAACTACATTCAATGCAGTTGGTACCGCACTTGAAATGATTAATACCTGAGCAGTGACCCCTGTGATTCCAAATAAGGTTACAATAAACAATGCTATTATAGGCGAAATTATTAATCTTAAAATATTAGTTATAAGGACCTTATTAAAAGAAAAACGCCAACTTATATTGGCCAGTTGGAAACCTAAGGTTAATAGTGCAATGGCAATAAACCCATCATAGACATAATTTAACGGGATCAGGATGGGGTTGGGTATCTTTATATTGAGGTACTGAAATAAATACCCAGGGGTATGGCATAAAGGAAGGGTAGTTTAGCTAAATCCAAGCATATTTCCTTCAAGGGCTTCTTCCCGGCATTGATTGTTATTATCCCATGGGTAAAAGGTAAGATAGTTTGAAAGACAATGACTATAATTTGTATGGAGAAGGCCAAGCTATTGCCAGGAAAAACTAGCATGATCAGAGGTATACCGTAATTGCCACAGTTATAATACAGAACACTGTTGATAATAGCCGCTGCCTTTTCCTTTTCTATTCCCTTTACTTTTATATACAGCTTAGTCAATAGGTAAAGTAATATATGTAAAAGAACTAGGAAAATTAGTGTTTCCTTTAATATTTCGACCGAAATATCAATTTGATACATTTGGACAAAAACGAAAACCGGCATATAGATAGTGAATAGCAGCCTTGTAAGTATTTTTACATCAAGGTGATATTTCTTTTGTACTGCCATCCCGATCAAAATCATTATAAAAAGAGGAACTACATTGTTATATAAAATATGAAAAAATATTTCCAACAGGTTCACTTCTCTCAGGTTTTTAAATTAGATAAGTTTGTTCATTTAAAATACCGAGTTGCCAGCGGTATGTAAATTAACTCATTAACTAGCCAAGCTTTAAATTCCACAATTTGCGAAGGCTGGTGCTTATGGCTGTGACGCCCTTTGACAGGGCTTCATGAACATCTGCCTCCGTTCTAACAAACCCGCCGGCCAAGATGGGAATATTTAGGACTGCTGTAATTCTTGAATTACATAGGCCGGGATTGTGGATGGTAGAACCTCTATGGCATGGGGACGGATTTGCTTAGCAACCTTGATAGCAGTTTTTAGGGACTCCGAGTCAACCACAAAAATCCGCTGTACTGTAATCATCCCTTCTGCCCTGCCGAACTTAATCAGGTTTGATTTTGTTGTTACTATGCCGGTTAGGCCCAACCTGGCCAAGAAGTGAATTCCCTCCTGGTCTTTACCGATGCCCTCAAACAAATCCAAATGAACAATGAGAAATTTGCCCGCTTCAGCAGACTTTTTATAAGGCTCGGCAGATAATTTATACTGCCCTTCAAAGCAAATATAACTTTTATGTTGGGATGGCTGAGGGCCTCCGGAAAATCTTCTTTTCTGGTGATACAGGCTGCAATTTTCTTATTAAGTAAATTCTCAAGGTTAGCCATATACTCCTCCAGTCTAATTCAATTAAAATATCCCTACTTTTATAATAAATGGTAAACTAACTCCTTGTCATTATAAATAGTTGTAAATTGCAGCTTCTAAAAGACTCACAGTTCAAACTGTACCAATGGTACAAAGGGGTAACACCTGCCTTTAGCGAAAATTCGAATATAGATACTATCAACAAAATAACGACTATGGATTCTTTTTAATGAAACCATCTAAAAATATTTAATTGAAAGGGGCCACCAACCTATGGATAAAGGTCAACTCATAGACCAGTGGATAGAACAAAACCATTCAACCATCGTTACCTTTCTTCAAGAACTGATTAAAATTCCCAGTGTTACCGGAGAAGAAGGACCCATACAGGAATTTATTGCCGGGAAGTTGCAGGAAATGGGTCTGGAAGTTGATGTTTTTGAGCCATCCCTTGAGGAATTAAGGCAGCATCCCGCCTTTGTTGAGGTCTCCCAGGGCTATGAGGGACGTCCAACGTGGTTGGAACATTAAAGGGTACAGGGGGAGGAAAGTCTTTACTCTTTAACGGGCACGTGACGTAATTCCCGCCGGTGCGCCGGAAAGCTGGCAGCACGGCAGCTGGTCCGGTGACATTGCCGATGGACGCCTCTATGGACGTGGCGCTTCGGATATGAAATCGGGACTCGCTGCCATGACCATGCTGTAAAGGCCATTTTGGACTCAGGTATCAAGTTGCGGGGAGACGTCATTTTAGAATATACCATGGATGAAGAGCTTTCCGGCAATGGCACCCTGGCCTGTGTGATGAAGGGTTACAAAGCTGATGGGGGGATTTGCTGTGAAACCTCCAGCATGAGGGTACAGCCAGGCTCCATTGGTCGCATTTGGTTTGAGATCAAGGTACAGGGCAAGGCCGCAGGCATCCAGCGCCGCTGGGAGGGAGTTAACGCCATTGAGAAGGGCTACCTGGTTACCCAGGCAGTATCCGAATTTGAGGGAGTGCGGGTCAATCGCATTAGCCATCCCTTGTATCCAGACATTCTCGGTGCTATTCCCTGTATGGTGGGGGTATTTGAGAGCGGCTCCTACCACAGCGCCTTCCCGGACAGCTGCCTACTGAAGGGCTCCATGGCTACCGTTCCGGGAGAGGATTCGGCTGCAGTAAAAGAGGAGTTTGTCCAGTTTATTTGCGAGAAGGTATCCAGGGACCCCTGGTTGAAGGAACATCCTCCAGAAGTCATCTTTACCGGATATTTTGCTGAGCCATCAGAGATTCCAGTGGACAGCCCCATTGTACAAACCCTCAATCAGAGCTTTATTAAGGTCATGGGCAAGGAACCAGTTGTAAGCGGTCGTGAAGGGGCAGCAGATATTCGCTTCATGAACTGCTATGGCGATACCCCTACGGTGATTTTTGGACCAGGCTTGACCGAGCAGATGCATGCCAATAACGAATGGGTTAACATAGAGGATTTAATTCAAAGCACAAAAATCTTAGCCCATACCATTCTGGAATGGTGTCAAACGGATTAAGGCAAAAAAGCACAAACATATAAATAATTCAGATACGCTAAAAAACGTCCTTGCTTCTTAGAGCGAGGACATTTTTTAGCTAGGTTACATAACTGTTCTTCCTCAAAGATAGGTGACTTATCGGCTTTGACTAATCTTCTCGTCATACTTTTTGCACAGGTCATACTCAGCATCCCAAAAATCCATACTTCTCATTTCGTCCAGGTATTCCTTCTTATAGCCAAAGGGCAGCCAATCCTTTTCCTTTTGCTTGAAGAGTTGTTCTTTCCTATCCCCTCTTCTGAAATCATAAATATATTTTTCGTCCTCAGCTTGGAATATATCCTTAAGCCATCTTGCCAAAACATAATTTTCCAGCTCCAGATTACGTTTTCCCAAGTCCTCCAGCACTGAAGGGTAGCGATCAAAACCGTCGGTAGCAATGGTTACCACATTGTCATCGGGACCCAGGCGTAGATGTCTGGCCATTTTAATAGCCCCAAGGATGTTGCAAATTCCAGAAACACCAAACAAATTCTTTAGACTTTCCGCCACTTCAGGGGATATTCCGGCACTCACCAGAACATCGGTACCATCTTGAAGTAATTTAAGGCCCCGAACACAGTCATCATCTTTAATCAAGGTAACAAAATCGGTGGTTAGTACGTTATGAATCAAGGTGCACATTTTGTCCCCGATGCCTTCGATTCTGTGCTGGCCCAGGCCTCCGTTGGCCAAGGTTGAACATTCGTAAGGTTCTAGGGCCGCTATCTTTGCCTCTGGAAAAACAGCCTTAATCTGGTCCCCCGCTGCCAGGGTTCCGGCCGAACCGGGCGCCGAGGTGAAGCAGGCAATTCGTCCGTTGCCAATGCCCTTGACAGCCTCAATGGCGCTATTACCTGTAACATAACGGTGGAAGCGATAATTAGGCATCAGTTCAAACTGGGCTAGGGGTTTATTTCGAGGGTCCTTTTTCAGCTCGTAGGTTCTCTGCAGGGTTAGGATAACATCTGACTCGGTTCCAGGGGTTAAATCCAATTCGGCCCCATACTTTCTAATCCGCTCATAGCTTCCTTGCTCATGTTGTCCGGCATGATCACAACGGATTTATATCCCATTAAATTGCAGATGTAGGCTACACCAATTCCAAAGTTGCCGGTAGATGGCCCAAGTATAGTATGATCACCGGGAACAATCTCTCCGTCGACGCATCCCTCAATAAGGGTGGAATAGGCTGGTCCAACCTTGTGTGATCCCGAGGGGAAATAGGTTCCCAGCAGCACTACGATGTTGGCATCCACATTGGTTAGTTCCTTGGGCAACACTATTTTTCTTACCTGATTGCTCTCGTCCTTCCAGGTAATATTAAATAGATTAATGGGGTCCATTTCATTTTCCTGAATGGCCTTTGAGGCCCGCTCACGGATTTGGGGATCTATCTTCTCCGGGTGCAGCATTTCTTCATAGGTAGGTCCGAAGGGTATCTTCCTGTTGTCCATTATTCCATCTCCTTTGATGTCTTTAAGTTATAGTCCATAAACCATGCGTGGTATAAATAGTGAAATGTCCGGCAAATAAGTAATCAGCAGCAGAGCCGCCAAACTGATAATAACGAAGGGCATTATTCCCTTCATAATATTCATCATATTTTCACCGGTGGCCGACTGGGCAACAAATAGGTTGAGTCCAAAGGGTGGGGTAAACATCCCGATGGAAGCATTGGCAACCATAATAACTCCCAGGTGAACCGGATCTATTCCCAGTTGCATGGCCAATGGATAAACCAGTGGGGCAATAATGATAATGGCTGAGGAGCCATCAATAAACATTCCTGCAATGATTAAGATAAGGTTCAGCATCATTAGAAAGGCAATTGGCCCAAAATTACTGTCGGCTATGTACTGGGCTAAATTCTGTGGTACTTGGCCCACTGTCAATATCCAGCTAAAGACCGAGCGGCTGCCAATAGAATCATAACCTGGGCAGTTGATTCTGCAGAGACTATGCATGTTTTGTAGAGCTTTTTCAAATCCATTTCCTTATAAATGAACATGCTGACAAAAATGGCATAGACTGCCGCAATGCCGGAAGCCTCGGTGGGCGTAAAAATACCAAGATAAATTCCACCCAGGATAATAATGGGAATCCCCAAGGCCCAGCTGGCTTCCTTGGTGGCTTTGATCTTATCTTGAAAGGAGGCCCTTTCATCAACAGGAACACCTGATTTCCGGGCATACCAGTAGCAGTATATTAAATAAACTACCCCATAAAGAATACCTGCCCCCAGACCAGCCATAAAGAGGGCGCCAACCGAGACACCCGTTACCGCCCCATAAATGATTGCACTAATACTTGGTGGTATGAGCAGGGCAACAGAACCACTGGCAGTTATCAACCTACAGAAAACCCTCTGTCATACATTTTTGCCTTTAGGGCCGGATACATTAGGCCACCGATGGCCACTACTGTGGCAGGGGATGAGCCTGAGACCGCACCAAAGAACATACAGGCCACTTCGGTGGTCAAGGCCAAGCCTCCCCTTAACCCCCCACTAGGGTGTGGGCCCAATCAAGGATCCTTTTAGCTATGCCACCCATTTTCATGACATTGGCCCCTAGAATAAAGAAAGGGATGGACATTAAAGCAAACTTGTCAATGCCACCTATCATTCGTTGGGTTATTACCTGTAGAGGCATATCTGTATAAACAATAAAGGTTAGCAAGGAGGCTAAGCTAAGGGCAATAAATACAGGGGAACCTAGGAAAAGCAAGGCAAACAGCAATATAAATAAAAATGTAATCATTTTATCAGCCCCCTTCTATAGTCTGGATATATCAACCGCATCCTCATTTTTAACCTCTGCCCCAGTTGTTTTATCCCTCAAGATAGCCACTGCCGCTGCCACAAATCGAATGGTCATAAGTGCACTGCCCAGGGGCATAGAAATGTAAACTATCCACATGGGCATCAACATTGCCGGACTCTTCTGAGCTGTCTCAATGACAAGCTCCGTTGACACCCAGCCGAAATAAGTTATGAAGGCGGTAAAAAAGGCTGCAGTAAGCTGGGCAAAGGCCAGCAAACACTTTTTATTAATGGAGGGGCCATTTGAATAAAAATGTCAATTCCTACGTGCATCTTATTCCTGGCACAAAGGCTGGCGCCAAAGAAGGTGACCCATACAATTGCATATCTAATGGCCTCTTCGGCCCAGGTAGTAGAACTTGTAAAGACGTACCTTAAAATAACATTAATAAAAAGCAATAGTGTTGCTGAGAGGAGGAGAGCACCATTCACAGTTTCTTCTATGGCTGTTAAAGCCTTGTCAAACTTAGACATAAGATTCCTCCTAAAATAGTAAGAGAAGGTATGAAACCTACCCCCTCTTACTATGCTTCTAATTTTCTTTGGGAGTTTAATTAACTAGCTCATTGTAACTGGGGCTCTAAACCGCTAAGTACAGTTTATTTACTATTTTCTTGGATGAATTTCAAGGTTCTATCCATTAAATCAGCACCGATTTTGTCTTTAAACTCATCATATACAGGCTCACTGGCCTTACGGAATGCTTCCCTTTCTTCTGGAGTAAGCTCATAAACAATGGTGCCGGAATCCTTGATGTTTTTCACGTAGCCATCGTTAGCCTCTGCCATTAAGCCTTTATGAGATTCTGCCACTTCCCTGCCTGTATCATAGATAAGTTTCTGTAAATCTTCGGGCAAGCTGTCATACCATTTCTTGCTGACACTCATGAAATAGGACAGGTATGCATGATCCCCGACGGTCATGTACTTTTGTACCTCGTAGAATTTCATGTCGTGGATACTGAGGTAGGGGTTTTCTTGTCCATCCACCACACCCTGCTGTAGGGAATTGTATACTTCGGCAAAATCGATGGGTACAGGATTTGCACCCCAGGCCTTGTATTGGGACATGATCACGGGAGCTTCCATGGTGCGTATCTTTAGACCTTTAAAATCCTGGGGCAGATGTATTTCCTTGTTGGAAGTAAAGGCCTTAAAGCCCTCTGCGTAAAAGGAGATCCCTTTGATACCAATATCGTCCAAGCCGCTCATAATCTCATTGCCGATTTCGCCATCTAGCACCTTCCAGAGGACGTCTTCATCCGGGAACAGGAAGGGAAGATCAACCATGGTAAGTCTTTGGTCAAAACCACCAAACTTAGCGGTGGGTAATAAAGTCATCTCAACAGTACCATCTGCATACCTTCAATCATTTCCCTGGAGCTTCCTAGTTGCTGAGCTGGGTAGATTTGAACTTCTATCCTGCCATTGGATCTTTCTTCGATTAGCTCTTTAAACTTTAGAGCAGATTTCTGAAAGGGTGAGCTAGTGGTATGGTCATGGCCTAACTTTAACACAATCTTTTTTGGAGTCTCTTCATTGCCTTGACCCTTGTCCTCTGAACTCTCCTTGGCACCACCGCAGCCCGCAAGGGTAGCCAGTGCAAAAATACATATCACCATAACTGCTAATATTTTGTTCTTTATTTTTTTCATACTAAAACCTCCCCATATTATTGATTAGCTTTAATTACACGAAAATATTTACCCAGTGTCACCCCCGATTTTTACATTTCCTTCCCTTTTAATAGTGCTAAGATTTTGTCCGGTGTTGCCGGAAGACTATTTATTCGAACGCCCACAGCATCATAAATTGCATTAATTATGGCCGCTGCAGTCGGGATGATTGCCCCTTCGCCAACTCCTTTTGCTTGGAAGGGGCCTTGATATTCCAAGTCCTCTACGATAATAGGAATAACTTCAGGCACATCTAAACTGGTTGGTATCAAAAATTCAGCAAAGGTGGGCGTCAAGGTCCTGCCATCATTAAGAATGACTTCTTCCATAAGGCGTAACCCAGCCCCTGAGCCACTGCACCTTCAATTTGCGCTTCAACTAGCTGGGGATTAATGGCACGGCCACAATCATGGGCAGCAACCACTTGTAAAACCTTTACCTCACCCGTCTCAGTATCCACCTCCACATCAGCAACCTGGGTAGCATAAATATAGGTGGAATAGGCATCCCCCTGGTTGGTTTCCGGGTCAACGTCACTGGTGGTGTTATCATGCCAGCCGTGGCCGATAAAGGGTTTCCCCCTTTTGTGAGCTTCCGAGGCCACCGTGCAAAGGCAATAGTTTTATGCTCATCCTTTATAGATGTAATCCTTTGATTTGCCACCATCAGTTCTTCAATGGTGCATTTCAGAATTTCAGAGGCTAATTGAATCATATGGCTTTTTGCATCCTCTGCCGCCTTTTTCACGGCATTTCCCGAAACGTAAGTTTGTCGACTGGCAGTGCTGGGGCCACCGTCAGGTGTAACTCCTGAATCCCCACTAATAATTCTTACCCATTCAAAGGGGATACCCAATTCCTCAGCGGCAATTTGACAGAGTACCGTGTCTGAGCCCTGGCCTATTTCACTGCAGCCGCTTAGCAAGGTCACACTTCCATCATCGGCAATCTCCACATAGGCCGAGGAATGGTCCGGGCGATTGAATCCAAAGCTACTCCATATAAATTACATCCAATACCTCTACCCCTCTTTTTCATTCTTCGGCACCCCCTTGCCGGTCCAAGTATTCCTTTGCCTTAACTAAGGTATCGTAAATACCGACGCTGGAATCAAAGACCTGCCCGGTCGCGTTGCTTAGCCCCGGTCTCAGGCATTCAACATTCTAATTTCCCAGGGAGACATACCCAGCCTTTCTGCCAGCATGTCCATCTGGCTTTCATGGGCAAGGGCAGACTGCAAGATGCCAAAACCCCTGAAGGGCCCGGAAACCGTATTGTTGGTATATACTGCAAAAGTGTCAACACTTATATGAGGTATGTGATAGGGACCGGATAAGTGTAAGCCCGCTTTCTTAGTGATAAAATGTCCGATTGAACAATATGCCCCTTTATCACTGTAAACCGTCCCCTCTAAGGCCACCAGTCTCCCATCCTTAGTAGCCCCGGTTTTACACCAGATCTTCATCGGGTGCCTCTTTGTAGAACAAACCATGGACTCTGCCCTGCTCCAGGTAACCCTAACGGGGCGCTTAGTTTTTAAGGCCAATAATCCCGCTTGTATTTCCGTGGTAATATCGTCCTTGCCGCCAAAGGCACCCCCGGTGGCAGCCTGAATAACCCTGACCCTGTTGGTGGGAATACCCAAGACGGGTGCTATTTGTCTCCGATCCCTAAAAACATACTGGGTAGAGGTCCAAATGGTTACATTGCCGCTTACATCTATGGTTGCCAGGGAGGTTTCGGGTTCCAGGTAAGCATGTTCAGCCCGCTGGGTATAATAGGTGTTTTCCACAACCACATCCGCCCGGGCGAATCCCTCCTGAATATTTCCCTTACGAACTTTAGTATGCTGTAAAAGATTTGTCCCCATCTCTTCATGAATCAGCGGAGCATTATCAGCCAAACCAGCCTCTATGGTATAAATACCGGGCAATTCCTCGTAAGAAACCTTTATTGCTTGCAAGGCCTCCTCAGCTATATCCCCTGACTCTGCCGCAACTAAAGCAATGGCATCGCCACGCATACGCACTTTATCAGCAGCCAAAACCGGCTGATCCAGGATGGCCAACCCGAATTTATTAATCCCCGGAATATCCTTTGCAGTCAACACAACATGAACCCCGGGTATTTTTTCTGCAGAGGAAGTATCTATTGATAGAATTTTTGCATGGGCATAGGCACTCCTCAGTGCTTTCCCATAAAGCATGCCTGGCATTTCCATATCACCGGCATATACAGCCTGACCAACAGCCTTCGTTAGTCCATCAACCCTGGGAACCCGTTGACCGACCGTTTTTAATCCCATCAATTACAGTACCTCCTTTCCTTCAGCCATACTATTACTTGCCTTTTGCACTGCTCGAATTATCTTTTGGTAACCTGTACAGCGGCAGAGATTGCCCGACATTGCTGTGCGAATTTCCGATCCAGTGGGAGATGGATTGTAATCTAATAACGCCTTGGCTGATAAAATCATGCCCGGGGTACAATAACCACACTGGATGGCACCTTCCTCCACAAAGGCCCTTTGCAGGGGATGGGGATTATCCGGTCTGCCTAAGCCTTCAATGGTGACCAGTTCCTTGCCCTGGGCCTGTACCGCCAACACCAGGCAAGAGTTAACCGCCTTACCATCCAGGATCACGGTACAAGCTCCACAGTCCCCCTCGCCGCAGCCTTCCTTGGCCCCTTTTAGTCCCAATACCTCCCTGATTAAATAGAGCAAATTTTTATCTTCTTCCACCTGCACCTGGGTCTGCTTGCCATTAACCGTCAAGTCTAAAGCTATAAGAGCCATTTTTATTCCTCCTCCCCATGGCACAAGGCTTCTAAAGCCCGCTTAACAAGTACTTCTGCCAGATGCCTACGGTGTTCAGCAGTAGCCCTAATATCACTTATTGGAGAAATATCCCCCGCTATAATTTTCTGGGCTTCCCTAATGGCAGCTTCATCTAGCTTCTTCCCTAATAAATAATCCTCCACTTGCTTAGCTGACGGGAGTGGGAGCCACAGCTCCCAGGGCAATACCTACCTTGACGCATTTACCCTGGGAATCTAACTCTATACAGCAGCCAAATTAATTAACGATATGGCCATGGCATTTCTTTTGCCGATTTTATAAAAAACCGATCTAGCAGCAGGGTTTGCTTTTATCCTAACCTTGCTGATGAGCTCATCCCTTTGCTTCACTGTTTTACCCGGTCCGGTGAAGAATTCATCCGCCTCTACCTCCCGTTCACCCTTGACACTCACTAGGCTCAAAACCGCTCCCAGGGCCATTAATGGTGTAACTGTATCAGCGGCAGGGGAAGCACTCTGCAAATTACCCGCCAGGGTTCCCCTGTTTCTAATTTGCGGCCCCCCAACCATCCCAGCGGCGGCGCTAAGGGCAGCATAGGGTCCCTTTAAACAAGGTGCATTAGTCAGATCAGCATGGGTTACCAAGGAGCCGATTTCCAGTACCTCTTGATGCAAACTTATTTCCTTCCACTCATTTAATCTCGACAAATCCACTAGAGCCTCAGGTTTAATTTTTGCACGATGTAGATCCACAAGTATGTTGGTTCCCCCGGCTACCGGAATCATTGCCCCCTGGTTGTTTTTCAATATTTCCAAAGCCTCAGAAGAATTACTGGGAGTTAAAGTTTTAAAACGCATATTCTCCTCTCTCCTTTGTCTCTAATTTACGGATTAACACTTTAGCCCCCTTCACACTCTCTCAATGGTATAGTGCTGCCTACCGAAGTTCGATGGAGCCGGTGGGGCACCACTGGCACATAGTCCGCAGCCGTCACAATTGGACTGGGTAACATAATGTGCTGTATCCCCGGCAGTAATAGCCCGATAGAAACAAACTTTTTTACAGATGCCGCAGTTTGTACACTTATCAGCATCAATGCTGGCATATTTAGCTGGCAGCTTGGCCAGGTCTTCCACAGTGGTGATGTGTGGTAAAGCGATACCGCGAATTTCCTCCAGGGATTTATAGCCCTTGGCATCCATCCAGTTATCCAGATCTTTAAGCAGCTTGGGAATAACTTCATAGCCGTTCCACATTACTGCGGTACAGGTTTGTACTGTGGAGGCGCCCAACATGATATATTCAACAATCTCTTTAAAACTCATGACACCTCCCACCGCGGAGATAGGGATATCCACATTCCGGGCAACTTCCGAAAGATGCCGCATAACAATGGGCTTAATGGCCGGGCCGGTATAGCCACCGTAAGCCCGTAAGAGTGGGATGCCCGTTTCTATATCTACCCCGGCAAAGGAGCGTACAGAGTTGCTGATGGTTACTCCGGCAGCCCTGCTTCCTTGGCAGCCTGCGCGATTTCCACCATGTCCGCTACATTGGGTGTCAATTTAACGGTCAAGGGAATCTTGGCCGCACCCTTAGCCAGTTTGGTCTGCTGGTAGGTCAGCTCCGCACTTTTACCGATATGCATACCAACGGTTGAGGCGGGCATAGGACAAGAAACATTTAGTTCCAAAAGATCCACTAAGCCGGTGGCCTGAATTTCCTCTATTAGTTGGGCTGTCTCTTCGGGCTGGGGCATGGCAAGGACACTTACCTGCATGGTGGCCCCACCCTCCTTAGCGATGGCCAGGTCCTTATTAGTCCAATCTTCCCTGGTCTTGGTGGTGAACAATTCTAAATTAACCATGCCAAAGGGCTTGCCATTTTGCCTGATTAATTGGAGTCTGCCATTGCAGGGGTGGGCTGCCCAATCCTGCAGGGGGCCAATGGTTTTGGGTATTACACCACCTATACCTGCCAGTCCTGCCCTCTTCATACCCTCCCCGTCCCAGCCAGGAGTGGCAGAAGACAAAACCAGGGGATTTTTAAACTCAATTCCTGCATAATTAACCTTCAAATTAGCCATAAACTTTTTCCACCTTTCGACAATTAGGATTTATTAATAGTCTGAAAAAGAGATGTGTTGCTTTTGACTCTAAATGTTCAAAAGTTCAACAGCTTCTTTCCTGGTTAGTGTTCTGTATCAACGTAACACCTTCCTTTGGACCGTTTAACCAATCCTTAATTGCCACTTTTGTTTCGTTTGGACAGTGCCAAGGGCTGCTGTATTGGTGGTGCTCTGTTCATCAACAAACTGACTAAGCTTCATACTCAATTGCAGATTAAAACGTTCATCGGGATTATTTAAATTTAGCCCGGTAATTTCTTCAATTTTTTATCCGGTAAATCACTGAGTTTTTATGTATATAAAGGTTTTCTGAAGTTACTCGCAAATTGCAATCATGCTTAAAATAGTAAAATAGCGTTTTCATCAATTCCGTATTGTTTTGCCCATCATAGGTAATTAGCTTCCCCAGGGTCTCTTGGTAAAAATCCTGCATGGCCAGAGAATCCTTTAGTTCATACAAAAAGCGGTACGGGCCTAATTCCTCAAAGAAGGTTATTTTGGACAACCCCTGCATAGACCGCCCTATACGCAGGGAAGCCAAAGCCTCATCATAGGAATATTTAACATTGCGCACTCCTGTAAAGGGCCTGCCTATGCCAGCGGAAATTTCAAGCTTTGGCAATTTAGCTGCCATTTTAGAAATAATCTCGTTAAATTTTTTAGTCAGTACTGCTAGTTCATTACGGCTAGGTAAATGCACTAAACCCGTTACACTATCACTCTTGGCTAACAACATGGCACCCCCGGGATAATCCAAAAGGGCATTGTGCACCAGTTGAAGAATTTCTGCCTTGAGTTCCTGAACATAGCCTTCATCCCGCTTAGCTTTATACATTAGATAACTTTCAAAGCCATCAATATCCAGCACAAAAACCACTAGGCGGGTATTAATATTAAAATTTAAATAGCTGGCCCTTTTTATCACTGCCTCATCATATTGGAAATTGCCCCCGATCAAATCTTCCAGGAGTTCTCCCCGAATTTGACGTTCTGCTTCGAAAACAGCCTTTTCTTTGACAAAATCCAGGGCAACTATGGTTGAAGCATGTTCTAAAGCCCTCAAATCCTGTTCATCCAAGACCCGGCAGATTTCCAAAATGGCCAAGTAGCCCTGAAGATTACCATTTATTTTCACAGGTGCAATGACTAAATCTCTTTTTATATCACCAATGGTTAACTCCACTTTGTGCCACCTGTGTGGTTTTAGGGAAGAAAAATCCCCCCTATTCTCCTCTAAATGAGTTAGAATGGCCCCATCCCAGTTTTCTATGAACTCGCACTCCCCAAAGGCAGGCCAGGTGTTGGCTAATACATTACCCGCACGGTCAGCAATCAGTACCGGATTCCCCGCCAACTGAGAAAGGGTTTGGGAAATACTAGGTAATCCTTGTCCCTTTAAAACTACTTCTATCAGCCTGTTATGGATTTCTTCGGACTTTTTCAATAGGCAAAACTGATCATTAATCAGCACTTCATAAATAGGAATCATGAAATCCATGTATGGTACATCCTGGGGCAATTCAATTAACGGAAGTCCAACTTCGTTGCACGCTCAATCATATCCTCAGGAACCTGATCAAAATATTGTCCCGGCTTTATGCCAAAGGCAGCTACACCCCGTTGGGCCAATTGCCTATTAGGCTTTTCCGCAGCTCTGCATTATCCCTAAGGGTAAAACCAGCGGTTACTAGAAGCTCTCCGCCCTTCATCCACTTTGCCACTTCAGGCACTTCCATAATGTTGACAAAAGTGACCACGTTATCTAATCCTTGATGACCACCGACTACCTTAGCTTCCTTCAAAGCACTAATCTCCAAAGCTTGCCTTACAGTGATCCCCATTTTGCAACCCCCTATGGTTAATTCCGTAAATTGACCCTAGAAAAATGAAAAGAGGCCTTTTAGTTTTAAAACTAAAGCCTCCACGCCCTGCAAACTAATACAACTCCGTACAGCTTGCCCAATTTTATATTAATTAAATAAAGGTAAAAGCTATTTTACCAACTTTTTTATAAATTTCTACACATTAATCAATAATCCTTTGTATACATGTAACAATAAACTACTTTTTCTTTTGTAATAAAGTACTAAGGTACGTTTCTTCCTGCTCTCATTAAAATATAATTTTACCAAGCCGAAAAAGGGGTGTCGTTTAACTACTAAAAAGTAGTTTTACGACACCCTTTTTCCTTAAGCTAGATTTTCCTTCATCCACTCCACCAGATTCTGCCATGGGTGCTTCTTATTTCGTCTACCTCGGCCATTCCACGTATCTGCCATTTTGCACCGCTACAACCATGTCTAGGATTGGCTCTACTTCTGTAACCTCATGGGTAGTCATAACCACTGTCTGCTGTTCTAAATCCAGATAGGAAATTAAGGACTTGATGATAGAATCCCTAACAAGAGGATCTAGACCGGACAGGGGTTCATCCATGAGGATTAGCGGAACTTTTCTAGCTAGGGTGAGAATAATTTTTAGCCTGCCCCTATTACCTTTCGATAAAGCCTTTACTTTTTTATCCGGGTCCAGCTGCATAAAGGTTAACATCTCCTGGGCCTTTGCCACATCGAAATCAGCAAATAGTCCTGCATTGAAATCAATGGTTTCTTTGACGGTATAGAAAGGGTAAAGTACATCTAATTCCGATAGATACGAAACTTCCGATGCAATCATTCGGTTAACCTCTTTGCCATTTACCTTTACAGAACCGCTGCTGGGGCGAACCAAGCCGGCGGTTAACTTTAACAGGTAGATTTGCCGCTGCCATTTGGTCCTACCAGACCAATAATCTTGCCCTGGGGCAGACTAAGGGTGACATCATCTAAGGCCACCTGTCTAAGATATCTTTTCCTAACATTGCTAAATTGAATTATATGCTCAGCCATATTTATTCACCCCTTATACATGATCCAAAGATTTTTTAACCCCTTCTACTATCTCAGGAGCAGTAAAGCCCATTTCCTTCATATCAGCTATAAATCCTTCAATCTGCTCATTCATTAACTCTTCCTAAGTCGCCTTAATCGTTCTTCCTTCTCGGTGATAAAGGTTCCAAGTCCCCTTCTAGTTTCCGCCACCTCTAAACGCTCCATTTCCGCATAAACCCGCTGGGCTGTATTTGGATTAACACCCATTTGTACTGCTAATTCCCGTACAGAGGGCAATTTATCCCCGGCCTCCAGTTCACCCCGTATTATTTGACGGCAGAGGCGCTGGATGATTTGCAGATAGATAGGCTGGTTGTTATTAAAGGATTGTACCATGGCCTACACCTCGACCTTATTGTCCAGCAGCCAGGCAGACAGGGCAAAGACAGCCATGGATACTATTAATGGCAGTATGATTTGGCCCGCATAAATTTCCATAGCACCTATATGTTGGGCCGCCGGTAAAACCTGATCTGCTGTTATTAAATTAATTTTGAAGGCACCCCACTTGGTTAACCTATCATAGAACCAGGTATGATGGAATTTGCCAACACCCCAGGTGGCCAGAAAGAAAATTCCAAGCCCTGCCAACCAGTTAAATCTCCCAAATATGCTGCGGACACTGGCAGTTGCAACCACCACCAGGGAACTCCAGGCGGCCATATAAATGCTGAGACCGATAATGGCAAGACCTAAATAGGACCCAACCTCCGTTGCGAATAATACTAAATTCCCCGTGCTTACACCTATTTCCTCAGAGATAAAAACAATTGTAAGGTAAACAAATAGGGCATCCACCGCCAATACGGCAAGCATTGCAGCCATTGCCACTACAAGTTTAGCCGAAAGCAGCATCCAGGCCGGATATGGACAATGTAGCCATAGATGGGGCGTCTGCTTAACTTCACCGTTAATACTTTTTAGCATGAGTATTGCCGGCACAAAGGTGGCGGTGATCAATAGCATGGATGCCGGGGCCATAATAATCCCCAAGCTATCACGATTATAAAACATTGCCCAAAGTCCGCCAATAATCAGCATGCCTAACAAAACAGCCACCAGATTTCGTTCCATGCGATATTCTTTTTTTACTAGATTCCACCAGGCGTTCATTTTCTTCCTCCCCACACTGTACTATTGTATTGGTGTTATAGTTGTATAGTACACTAATTCAATATTGCTGTCAAGGAGACAAAAAGACCCTGACTCTTTTGTGGGAGTCTCAGGGTCTATTGCTGTCATCAATTTAATGTTAGGTAACCAAACCTAAAGCCTGCTAAACTTTTCTATGTAAGTTCCATCCACAATATCCTTAAAGGCCTCCACATAATACTTGCCTCCATGGTAGGTTAGATTAAAATGCATTTTTTCACCGGGAAGTCTGGCCGCTACTGTAACAATGGCTTCCCCCCCTTCCCGTCAGGGGAAAGCTTCACCTCATCCAGGTAAAAATAGAGGGGAGTTAAATAGGGGTAACTTCTTTCTTTCTTAAAGTTCTCTATAAAAGCTTCTTTGCTGATGCCATTTCTCAACTCAGGTGTTAAGTATTTATAAACATCACCAGGCCGGTTTTCATTGACAGCATCTATAAACCCTTGGGTCCGCTTAACAGCCTGCCTTTCTCCAGGCGAAAAGGTATATATACCTCCTGTCAACAGTATAAGCAGGGTAAATATAATAATCCTTTGGAAAGCTCTACACCTCACCGTTCATAACCCTCTTTCTTATCGTTCAGCCCTGGAATAGGGCAATGTATAGGCAGCGGGAAATTCAGCTTTCTTGGAAACACTTATGAGAACCAGGACAGTTAAAATATAGGGTAAGGCAAGCAGCAATTGATGGGGTACCGGTACCCCAATAGCCTGCAGTTTTAGCTGTAGAGCATTGGCACCTCCAAAAAGCAGGGCTGCACCTAAGGCTCTATAGGGGTTCCAGCGGGCAAATATCACCACTGCTACGGCAATAAAACCCCTGCCTGAAACCATTTGGTCCAAAAAGGTATTCATAAGCCCTATGGATAAAAAGGCGCCTCCCAAACCCGCACAGGCTCCCCCTATCATCACGCATAGATAGCGAATTAAGGATACATTGATTCCCTTGGAATCGGCCGCCCGTGGATGTTCGCCCACCGCCCGAACCTTTAAGCCAAAGGTGGTTTTCTCCAGCACAATATAGGTCACAACTACAAGGATCAGTGTTAGATACACAAGGATATTATGTTCAAACAAGATCGGGCCAAATAGGGGTATGTCGCTTAACAGAGGTACCTTGATGGCCTGGAAGGATTCAATTTGAGGCGGTAGTTTTTGCACCCCAAAAATACTGCGGTATAAATAAGCAGACAACCCGGTGCCCAGGATCGTCAGGGCGGTGCCGGCAATTACTTGATTAGCCTTCACCGTTATGCTTAAAAAACCCATAATAAGGGAGAATAAAATTCCCGTAATAATTGCCAGTAAAACACCTACCCACAAACTTCCCGAAAAATATGCACCTACAAAACCACCCAGGCACCCATAAGCATAATGCCTTCTAAGCCAAGATTAAGTATGCCTGAGCGTTGTGTAAAGATATCCCCCAGGCAGCCAGAAGAATCGGCGCACTTGTTCTAATTGCTCCTGCCAGTAGACTTATCAGAAACCCCTGTGTTAATAATTCCGACAGCATGCCTATCCCTCCATTGGGTGTAAATTATCCGGCTAATTACAAAGATAATAACCAATCCCTGGATTACATTTACCAAGGAAAAGGGCACCCCCACCATACGCTGCATGGTGCTCCCCCCAACCATCAGGGCAGCAAAGAAAAAAGAGGATACCATGATACCAAGGGGATTTAGTCCCCCAAGCAGTGCCACAACTATGGCCAAACTACCGTAACCGATGGCAATATCATCAATTAATCGGTAATGGATGCCGAAAACTTCACTCCAACCGGCCAGCCCTGCCAAACCTGAAGATATGAACATGACCAGCACGATTGTTTTGGAAATTTGAATGCCACTGTAACTGGCCACATCCGGCCCCTCACCCACCAGTTTGACCCGAAAGCCCAGGGAAGAGCGCCAGAAGAAGTAGCCGGCCAGGATGATTAGTAGAGCTACCAAGATACCTAGATGCAATCTAGTCCCACTTAATAGTATGGGCAGCCTGATGGCTTCACCGATTAGCTCTGTTTGGGGAAAGCCTTGCCCCTTAGGATCAATCATAGGCCCCCGGATGAGCCAGGATAACAAATAAACAGCTATGTAGTTGAGCATTAGGGTGGTAATAACTTCATTGGCATTAAACTTGGCCCTTAAAGCTCCTGCCAAACCTCCCCATAGCTCCGCCTAAAAAGCAGCCATAAAGGAAAGGGGCAGCAGGATTAATGCTGGCATAAAGGATAGATTTAGGGCCACAAATACAGCAAATACCGCCCCCAGTGTAAACTGTCCATCTCCTCCGATATTCCAGAGCTGGCTTTTGAAGGCTATGGATGTGCCAGAGCCATGATCATCAGGGGAGTCGCCTTCACCAGGGTTTCCGCTATGCGGTTTTTCGACCCAAAGGCGCCCCAAAATAAAGTTTTAAAAGCCTCTATGGGGTCTTGCCCTGTTACCAGTAATAAAAGCCCCCCAGTCATAATAGCTAAAGCAATGGTAATTACTGCCGGGGCTATACTGACCAGGGCACTTTTACTAAGCTTAATTATTTTTTGCATTGCCCAGCCCCACTTTCCACGCCTGCCATCAGCAAACCAATCTCCTCTATGCTAACGTTTTTATTGTCTAAGATTCCTTTGATTTGCCCGTCATATATTACCGCTATACGATCCGATAGCTGCAGAATTTCCTCCAGGTCAGCTGAAATTAATAGAACACTTACTCCTTTGTCCCTTTGTTCTATAAGTTTTTCCCTGACATACATAGTAGCACCAATATCAAGGCCCCTGGTTGGTTGGTTAGCTATGATTACCCTGGGTGAAGAACTAATTTCCCTGGCCAGAATAATTTTCTGCTGGTTCCCTCCCGACAAATCCTTTGCCTTTGCCTCTATGCCACTGGCCTTAATCATATACTCTTTTAACAACCTCTCTGCATTATCCTTGATGGCCTTAAAGTCTAACAGACCCTTGGTTGAAAAACGAGGCCCATTGAATTCTTTGATGATTAAATTAGAACTTATATCAAGCCCATAGCCAGACCTGTTTTATGCCGGTCCTCAGGTATATGGGCAATTCCTTCCGTAATAAAATCCTTGGTTTTTTTACCTGTCAATTCCTGTCCATCAAGCGCTATTTTACCTGATGAAACAGTTTTAAGGCCTGTTAGTACCTCACACAATTCCTTTTGACCGTTCCCGTCAACTCCTGCCAAGCCCAGTATTTCTCCCGCTCTGATAGAAAAATTAATACCATTTAATATTGATAATTTTTTTTCATTAACTAGGTCAAATTCTCTACAACCAGCCTGTCCGGGCCAAAATCCGAACTCCTATCTTTAAAGTCAAAGAGCACTTCCCGTCCAACCATCATGTTTGTTAAATGACTTTTAGTTGTTTCACAGCTTATCTTTTCATTGGCCACTCTACAGCCATCCCTTAATACAGTTACCTCGTCACAAATATTAATAATTTCTTCCAGTTTATGGCTAATGAGCACCACGGCCTTACCATCATCCCGCATAAGCTTCAGAATATTGAATAGTTCCTTTGTCTCTTGGGGCGTAAGTACGGCTGTTGGCTCATCAAGTATTAATATCTCCGCCCCCCGGTAAAGAACCGATAATATTTCCACCCTCTGCTGTTCCCCCACAGAAAGGTTTTTAATTAATGCTTTGGGATTTATCATTAAGTGATATTTCCGGGCTAACTCCAGCAATGCAGTCTCAACATTGGCTGTGTCTAAAAAAGGTCCCTTCTTTGAGGGCAGCCCAAGCATAATATTTTGAGTAACAGACAATGGCTTAACCAGCATAAAGTGCTGGTGGACCATGCCAATACCTAAATCCATTGCCTTTGAGGGCTTATCTATTGTGACCTTTGAACCATCTACAAATATTTCCCCTTCGTCCGGCTGGTAGAGGCCAAAGAGTATATTCATCAGGGTTGTTTTCCCTGCCCCATTTTCACCCAGAAGGCCATGTATTGATCCCTTTAACAGCCTGAAGTCTACCTTGTTATTAGCAACTAAACCCTTAAAGCCCTTTGAGACTCCCTGCATTTCAACAGCCACTGATTGCAATTTGCCCTCACCCCTGGTAAAAAATAAAGGGGCCTGGCCAGCAGGCCCCCTGTTTTATTATTTTTCGTACTTAGGCATTTCCACGGCATTCTTAGCTAAAGCTCCTTAACTTCCGTCAGTTTAGCTTTAACCTCGTCGGGAACGGTGCTATCTAGACCATGGAAAGGAGCCATGGTGATTCCACCATTTTCAACGGTGAGCCAGTAGAATTTTTCATCCCGGTTGGTAAAGTTATCATTTAAAATATCGTCAACAATCTGCTTCACTGCGGGTGTCCAATTATAAACTACCCCGGACAGTACATTGTTTGGCGCTAAAACATTTTGGTCAGCAACGTTGCCCATAACAAGCTGATTCTTTTGTTTAGCTGCCTCCACTGTACCTAAGCCAATACCGTCGCCGGAGTGCCAAATTACATCAACGCCGGAATCATACATGGTGATGGCACCTTCCTTAGCCTTGGCTGCGTCACGCCAATCACCTGTATAAAGCTCCTGGATTTGAACATCAGGATTAACCTGCTTGGCCGCATGTTTGTACGCTTCGTGTCCACGATAGATTTCACTTACATCAGCACCACCAACAACACCAATCTTGTTAGTTTTGGTCATCAGTCCGGCTAGGGTTCCCATGAGATATCCGCCGCCTTCCAGGTGGATATCATATACACAGGTATTAGGCAGTGTCTTATAGCCTGTTCCTAAGGCAAATTTGGTATCGGGAAACTCTCCCGCCACCTTGATAATTGGCTCCATAAATTGGAAACCATGACCAATAATCAAATCATAACCTTCTGACGCATAGTCCCTTAGGGCAGGTTCAATGTTGGAACTTCATATACTTGTTCGGTATAGGTTAATTCGATTTTGCCTTGTACTCTTCTTCCAGGGCCTTTACACCCTCATACATGGCCTGGTTCCAGGAAACATCATCAATTTTGCCAGGTAATATCAGGGCTACCTTTAGGGGTTTGGTCTCGCTGCCACCTTCTTGGGGTGCCTTTTCTTCTTTGCTGCCACAACCACTAAATAATAAGCTCATAATCAGCAGGGCTGACAGCAGTATGCTTGCCTTAATTCTCATTACTAAAACCTCCTCCATTTCTGTTCATTAGTTAAAATTCTTTGGAGCCAAGTTTTTTGTCTTCAACCACCTCACATTAAGCTAATCTTTAGGTCATTGCCTAGTTCTATAGAATCTTGCTATTTTCTCCCGACAAACGGGAAGCTCATTAATAGGCACCGCTACAACTTGACTGATGGCCGCGGTGATTGCCGGGGCAATGGCCACTGTACCAACCTCCGCCGCTCCCT
Organism: Desulforamulus aquiferis; assembly: GCA_004143605.1. GTDB lineage: Bacteria > Bacillota > Desulfotomaculia > Desulfotomaculales > Desulfotomaculaceae > Desulfotomaculum > Desulfotomaculum aquiferis. The sequence continues at coordinate 14,254 of AWVY01000003.1, read as the reverse complement.
TTAGGCCCATGGGGCCAGTTTCTTCATATTCATTTACAGTTGCTGTTTCTATCTGGGGTGAATCTAAGCAAGTAGGTATCAAATAAGTCGCAAGACTTGTATTTGCCGGAATACCTTCCGAAAAACCTACCTGTTCAAAGAGGGCATATCCCACACCCATAGCTACTCCACCTTGGATTTGTCCTTCCAAGGCCATGGGGTTAATAATTTTCCCTGCTTCCGTTACTGCAAAAACATCCAGCAATTTTACTTCCCCAGTCCTGGATTAACTCTAACCTTTACTGCCTGGGCTATAAAGGTATACATACAGTGAGGTAAGCCAATTCCTAGGTTCGGTTCCTTAACTTCTGGGAATACCGCTTCCCCTATGCCCCTTGACATTTCACCCAATGATTCCTGACTTTTCAAATCCTCTATGGCCGCCAGCAGGGCATTACCTGAAATATAAGTGGTCCGGGAGGCAGCGGTGGAGCCACTATCGTGGGTTAGCCCTGTGTCTCCCATAACAACTTCGATATTCCTAGGAGGAACTCCCAGGGATTCGGCGGCTAATTGAACAAAGGCAGTATTACTTCCCTGGCCAATTTCCACCGTGCCAATTTTTAACTCATACCTTTCACCCGGCAATTTTCTTATCTCTACCTTTGCTTTATCTTCAATGCCTTTACCCATACCGCAACTAAGATAACCCGCCGCCATCCCATAACCAATATTAGGCTCCTTATTGACATATTTCTCCTGCCACAGGGGCGAATTTTCCAATAATCTTAAGGCCTCTCTGATGCCCACAGAATGTTCCATTGGCTGGCCCAGGCTTCCCTCCGCTCCCCTATACAGGCATTTTTTATGCGAATTTCAACGGGATCAAGATTAAGCTTCTGGGCTGCTCTGTTCAGGATAGTCTCTGTGGCAAAGGCAGTCTGGGGTGCACCAAAACCCCTCATGGCACTGGCGGGAGGTTTATTGGTGTAGCATAGATAGCCATCAATACTAACATTGGGGACTACATAGGGCCCAGCTGCATGTTCAACCCCTAGGCCCAAAACCGCCGGCCCCAGGGCAGCATAAGCTCCTGTATCATAGTAGAGTTTCCCTTGATAGGCCGTGATGAGACCATCTCTATCGAAGCCCATTCGGATATTAACCCTGGCTGCATGTCGTTTATAGGAGGTCCTTAGGGATTCCTCTCTGGAAAAAATCATACGTGCAGGCTTCCCTGTTTTCCAAGTGGCCAAAGCTAGAAACAGTTGTACTGTGTTGCCGTCCTTGCCACCGAACCCTCCGCCAACATTGGCTGTCCTGACTCTGACTTTATCCTCTGGTATATTTAGACACCTGGCTATTTCTTGTTGGTCATAGAAGGGGTTTTGTGTGCCGGCTATAATGTTTAAGGTGCCGGCCTTATCTAAAAAGGCTACTCCCGCTTCGGGTTCCATATACAAGTGGTCTACCATTGGTACATTAAAGGTATCCTGCAAGGCTATAAAACTATCTGCAAAGGCTTTATCGGCATCTCCCTTTTGGAAGGCAATTTTATGCAGCAGGTTTCCCTGACCGTGGATAGGGGTTTCACCTTTTAGAATCGCCTCTTCGGCATCACCTATAACCTTTATGGCTGGTAGTTTATTTTAATCAGTTCAGCATACTTACTGGCCAAGGCCGGGCTTTTGGCTGCTATTAAAGCGATGGGCTCGCCATAAAACCTTACCTTATCCTCGGCAAATACAGGTTGATCCTTTATTATCTGACCAAAGATGTTTAGCGGAACATCCTTGGCAGTAAAGCAATAGATATCCCTCTGCCTTTAATGGCATCCATATTGATATCAGCAATAAAGGCGTGGGCTTGTGTAGAACGTACCAGTAAGATGCAGCATATCAGGAAAGTAATGATCTCCTGCATAAAGAGCTTGGCCCGTAACCTTGCTTATGGCATCTATACGAGGTAGTGAGTTCCCAACTACTCCTGGCAATTCTCTGACCCCCTCTTAATCAGTCTCAATGACTGTGGGTATAATTCTATGGTTTAATACATCAATCAAGCCGAAATCTGTTAAACCAAGTTCAGGAACCGTGGGCAGGGAAATAAAGGATAGGGTCATAAAGGGCGCGGGCAAATCACAGCCAAGTCCTGCCGTCTTTTCATTCAGCAGCTCAATTTGCTCCATTACTTCATTGGCCGGTAAGGGACTCATCAATCCCCCTATGGGCAGGGGCAATACACCCATCACTTACCATCCTGCACTGCCACCAGCCCCCCCTGGTGCCTGGCAATCTCCCGGGCGGCTAGATACATATCTTCATTATTAGTACCAACAATGACAATATTGTGGTGATCGTGGGAAACTGAGGCGGCCAAAGCCCCTGATTTCAGCTTAAAGCCACGAACAAAGCCCAATCCAACCCTGCCGTTCTTACCGTATCTTTCTACTACGGCCAGCTTTAATATGTCTTCGACGGTATTGACCTGAACTTCATTGTCGGAAATACCCAGCCATTCCTGTGAGGCATAGTTTATAATCTGATCCGGGTAAAGATTGATAACATTTACTTTACAACGCTGCCCTCTGCTTTAATGGCAAAGGCATCTGGTGAAAGCTCCGGGGCAAGCTTTATAGTAGAACTTAAAAAATCAGGATATTGTCCAATTTTTGGTTCGTTGATTAACTTTCCTTCTTTAGCAACAATCTTACCCTGCTTAATTACCAAGGCAGGTTTAATCTCCTGCAGGTTGTCGAGGAAAAGAATATCTGCATTCTCCCTGGTGTAAGTGCCCCGAGTAAATGGTCCACCCTAAAGTGTTTGGCTATATTAATGGTGGCCATTTTAATGGCCTTAATTGGATCTAACCCAAGCTGGATGGATTTCTGAACATTGTAGCTGATGTGACCTTCCCTGGCGATATCATTAACATGCTTGTCATCGGTGCAAAAGAGCAGATTTTCGATAGGCAGGTTGTGCTCTACCACACCCTTAACTAACGCCTCAACATTCCTTTCCGTACTGCCCTCCCTAATCAACGCCTTTATTCCTAGCCTAAGACGTTCAAATAGTTCCTCATAGGTAACTGACTCATGATCATCCGAGAGACCTGCGGCAGCATATACATTTAATTTATTCCAGCTAAGTCCTATGGCATGTCCATTTGTCACTTTACCCTTGTTCCTGGCGCTAATAATCTTGGCCAGGTACTCTTCTTTAACAGAAAGTATCTTTGAGGGATCCAATTCCCCTAAACTTGCCGAAATATTGCTATCCAGCAGCTCACTAACTTCCCCAACCCCTAAAACCCCGCCTGTGGTCTCCAGGCCGGGAGCGGTGGGCACCCTGGAAGATACTTGTATGTAGATTCTATAAGGCAGCTCATCAATATTGTTCAGCAGTGCCTCAACACCGGCTAATCCGGCCACATTGGCAATTTCCATCGGGTCTGCAAAAAGTGTGGTGGTCCCCCAGGGAACAATGACACTGGCAAGGGCTTCGGGGGACAAAAGGGTTGGTTCGATATGGATATGTGCATCCATAAAACCTGGAACTGCAAAGCGTCCCTTACCATCAAGCACCACCTTTGCTTCAACGGGCCAATCAGGATTTATGGCCACAATTTTACCGTTTTTAATTACCAGGGAGCCAGCAAAGATCGATTCCGTATAGACATCCACAATTTTAACATTTCCAATGTACATATCTGCTGCTTCGTGCCCAGAAGCAGCCCTTAATTCCTGGGCCAGCTTAAGAACTTCCCTCTGCATATCTTCACCTCGTGTATTACTTCATTAACTAAAAAAGGATATAAAAATACCCAGACAGATAGATCTCACCAAGAGTGAAACCTACCGTCTGGGCTTTTATCCCTATCGGTGTAGCAAAAACGCCTGTACCGCTCGGACCGAGCCAGCCCCAAGGGGGATGTGGAACCTAGGTACACTTTCCCTCTCGTAGTCAGGCGATTACGGTCACCCGGTAGAAACACTTGGGCCAATTCCCAAGCATATACGATAATTATTATTTTAAAACATGTTAACAACCCAGGAAAGTTTGTCAACGACAAAACTATACAAATATTAACAATGTGTAAAGAAGTATTGTTGAAATTTTAGACATAGTGATAGCTTTTAAATAGTTTTTTTACTTTATCACCATAAGTTTTGCTATAATATTTTATGTTGTTCCTTTATTGGTTATTTATTTTTACTTACAAGTGAGGTGGCCTATTTGAAAAAGATTATTAATACTTTCCTGGCAGGAATTTCCGCCATACTCCCCCTGGGACTAACCACCTTTATAATCTACAAGCTTTTTATGTTTGTAGACAGCCTTACAGCCAATCTAATTGCATCATTATTAGGTAAAAAAGTCATCGGCCTAGGCTTTATAACAACGGTTTTAATAGTATTTCTTGTTGGTATGATAACCAAGAACTTTATCGGTAAAAAATTAATCAGCTGGGCAGATAACATTTTCGAACAAATCCCCTTTGCTCAGACCATCTATAAAGCAGCAAAGGAAATTATTAATACTATCCTAAATAAGGATAAGAACTCCTTTAAACAACCTGTATTGATTGACTTTCCATCAAAGGGTTTAAAAAGTGTAGGGTTTTTAACAAACGATAGTGTCATGGTAGATGGAGAAGAGAGATATTTGGTTTTCATACCCACTACGCCAAATCCCACCACTGGATTTTTGGTTTGTGTAAAGAAGTCCGAGGTTGAGCTATTAAATATTTCAGTGGATGAAGCAACAAAGATTATCATATCCCTTGGGGTCATAACTCCGAAGATATTAACACAGTTGATTTGAAGGAGTAAGCCAAAAGCTATAGTCCTTTGCCCTTTCATATATTAAGCAGTTATTAGCTTTATGGTAATGACTGCTCTTTTTGTTTCCTGCCTTCTGCTTTAAATGATAGCTTCTATAATAATTAGGAAAATATATGAATTCTCAATATAACTAATCCAAAATATAAACTGATATTGTAAAATTCGACAAATTTATATAAACTAATACAAATATTCTTTTATTACCCAGAAGTTAAATAAAAGGAGGTGAAGCTGTAATTTCAAGAATATTTTGTTAACTATTTCCGATTATATCAAAGATGGAGTGTATATAATGTTAAAAAATTTAAAAATTAGAGCAAAGCTATTATTATCCTTTGCAATTATTGTATCCCTGGTAGTTTTTTTAGGGGCGGTGGGTTACAAAGGAATCTCAGATATCTCAAATAATTTTGATGAGGTCTCCACAATTACTTTACCCGGTGTACAAGCCCTTACCATGTTAAAGGAATCTCAAATCGCCATGTTCAGTACAGAGTTTGCCATGCTTAACCCCAGGATGACAGAGGCAGAGCGGCAAGAACAGAGGGAAAGGTGTAGCGCTGCTGAAGAAATGGGCAAGGAGGCCCGGGCTATTTATGAAAATCTCCCTAAAACAGATGAGGAATTAAGGCTCTGGAACGAGTTTATACCCAAATTTGAAAAGTGTACAGTGATCATGAGGAATTCCACAGGTTAAATAAATTGGAGAAGAATGACCAGGTTTGGGAAGAGCTCTCCAACCACACACTAAATATTGAAATAATCTCTTTTACTGAATCCAACAATTTATTAGGCGAGCTTGTAAAAACTAAAGATAATCTTGTTGCTTCAAAGAACAAACAAGCTGACGAAATTGTAGCTGCATCAAAAAATTTATTCCTAATAGTTATTGGTGTCTGTATACTATTGGCCATGGGGTTAGGCTATTGGCTAAATCGACTTATCACACTTCCAATTAATCAGTTAGTAGTTTCAGCAAAAAATGCCTCCTCCGGTGATTTAACTGCCGAAGTAAAAGCTAGTTCAAAGGATGAAATAGGTACTCTGTCCGAATCCTTTAAACAAATGATTAGTAATACCAGGGAGCTTGTTAAAAACATTGGGAACAAGGCTATATCGGTATCCGATACCGCCGAGCAGCTTAATGCCAGCGCTCAGCAAACCTCGGTGGGTGCATCTGAGAATGCATCAAGCATTAATCAGATTGCTGTAACCATAGATAATATAACACATATCACCCAGGATGCCTCTACACAAACTGAGTTGGCTTCTGATCTGGCAGACAAGGGGCAGAATGATATAGCTTTGGTAAATAACCAAATGCAAGAAATTGCTTCGGCAGTAAATGAAGTAAGTATTGCCCTAGGTGCCTTAAGCACAGCTACAGGAAAAATAAATCAGTTCGTAGAATTATCACACAAATTGCCGAACAAACTAATCTCCTGGCTCTCAACGCAGCCATTGAAGCCGCCAGGGCCGGTGAAAGTGGCCGGGGTTTTGCTGTGGTTGCCGAGGAGGTAAGGAAGCTAGCAGAACAATCTGCCCTCTCCTCCACAGAAATTAAACAGTTAATTCAGGACGTTGATGCACAATCCAGCAATGCCCTTCAAGCCATGAACCTGGGTAATCAAAAGGTTGCACAGGGCAGCAATATTGTAACAGACGTGGGAATAAGGTTTGAAGAGATAATTAACATTGTTCGAGAATTAAACGGCAAGGTTCAAAATATTGCCGCCTCTGTACAAGAGGTCAATGCCGGAATTGAAAATGTGGCTGCATCAACCGAGGAGCAAACTGCATCTATGCAAGAGATTTCCGCATCCGTAAGCACCTTGTCTGAGATGTCAACTGAGTTAGAAAAACTGGTTGGGAAGTTTAAAGTTTAGATTAGAAGTGAGAGAACAAAAACAGCACCTCCAACAAACTTGGGCGGGTGCTGTTTTCTTTATAAAACCTGATGGTAAGGGGGTAACTATAATAATCACCCTTATTGGCCGCCATGGTAGCCTTAATAATGACAACAATATGGAAAATAAAAAGTATACCAATTAGCAGAAAACCAACTAAAACAAAGGCTAAAACAGCAGAAACAATGGCGTATATGAGCATGGAAATATTAAAATTTAATGCTTCCTTTCCATGTTCATTGACAAATGGGTATTCTTCCCTTTTAATTAGCCACAAAACCAGGGGCACAATGATATTTCCCAGGGGTATAAAATAGCCGCAAAATCCACCTAGATGACAAAACATAGCCCAAGTTCTCTCCTGATTTCCCGAAGACATCTGACCCCTCCTCTCTAATGGAGTATATTTAGCGAACCATTTTTCCCATTATATTACTACAATCATGGATATTCTCCTCACACAGAAAATTTCCTCTAAATTATTGCTCATATGAGGAAATTGACCTTTTGATTATTAAAGCAAATAAGAAGGGCTTTTGCCCCCCTTACTTTTGCTAATCAAACTTTTCCAAACTAATCACCATTAACTGCCCATTTTCATTTTTATAGTAACTGATACTAACCCGCTCTCCCTCGCTGATATTTGCCAGCTGGTCTTTTACGTCGTAAATCATAAAGGCCCTGGCCTCACCGTTAACCTCTATTTCAATGGAATTGGAATCTATCTGACCATTATATGTTCCTGTACCCTCAAAAATTTCACCGGGCTTGATCTTGGACTCCGCCGGTTTATCGTTGAGTGTAGCAAATACCTCCCCATCCTCATTAACAATCCTAAACTTACCTGTTGTTCCTTTAAATTTAACAATGACGTATGGGTAGGTTAAGGCGGTGGTATTCATGGAGTCCTTTCCAGGAACGGTTTCCTTTACCAATACTTGAGTAACCCCTTCGCCATCCTCAATGGATTTTATATCAATGTCATATCCGCCTGTGGGTTTTTCCCCTGAGCTTACCATGAGGAAATAATTTTCCCCTTCCTGCCATACTGCATATCCCTTAATGCCTTGTATTCTGCCACCCTTTCCACGGCATAGGGCACTTCTGAATCGGTGATTTTTTGAAAGCTTATATTAGTATAGGATGGTGTATCTTCTTTCTTGGAACATCCACTAAAGATAGCTAAGCTCATAATAACTATGATCATAAGTGAAATCAGCTTTCTCATAATCATGGTCTCCCTTCTTAAGATTCCTTTCATAAATAAGACGGGAAACCTAAGGATTTGTTTCACATCTATTTCTACATAAATTTCTATAATTGACCTAGTTTTTCTTGAAATCTTCTTGTGAGCCAAACTAAAATCAGGGACATGTAAACAAACCCTGCAGCAAGATAGGGCCAGGATTCTTGACCATCACTGATCAGCCAATAGGCCTTAGCAGGCCAATAACTTGGCAATATACCCAGCAGCAGCTGCCACTTGGAGTCAATGAAATAAGCTGCCACCGGGCCGAGCAAAATAAAGCCCATTCCCTTCATAATGGCCAATCCCTCAACCTTATTGTCAGCCAGGCTTATTAACAGCAGCATAACAAACACTGCAAAAAAACTACCCAACAAGGCCGCTGCTGCAATGGAAAATGACAGCGGTACTTGTGCTAGACCAGTTAGAGGTATTGCTAGCATGATATAGATAATGCTAAGCAAAACAATACTAACAAAACGATATAAGGCATACCCCCCCACTGCAACCGGTGTCACCTGCAGTGCAGTAAGCACCCTATCATCCCTATCATCAAGCAGCAAGAAACCAAAGACCAAACCAAAAATCATAGGTATTTGCAGGATAATAAAAACACCTATTATAAGGGGGTAATATGGTTGAAGGATAAACTGGTAATTACTAAATAGCCATTGCCCAATCACCGGAATCAGGCTTCTCATTAATATGACTAGCAGCCAGGGCATAAAAAGCATAAATAAAAGTAAGGAATCCCGGCCAATATTTTTAAAGTCATTAACCATAAAGGCTTTAAAATAACTCATTTCGCCCCTCCATTTCCGGCAACAATAAACCTTTCAAACATAATCCCTGAAATCCAAATTAATATTACAATCCATAATACCTGATTTAAAAGGGCAAAAATCAACTCCCGGGTTTCCACCGAACCAAAGCTGGCAATCAGAAACACAACCGCCCCCTGGGTGGGCAGTAAATAAAAAAGGGGACTTTTTAATAGTCCAAAATATTCTAAAAGGGGCAAACCCAGAATCATCAAATAAAATTGAGATGGGAGAATAAAGGTGCTGATGGACCTGAAGGGTGCTATGGCAATTGCTCCTACCAGCAAGGAAACTAATGACATGGAGATTACCCCTAGGATAAAAAGGGCCATATTTAAATGCCAACCATAGGTAAATAACAGAACAACCACACTAATGATTAGTGCTAAGAAGGAAAGAGATGCCAATTTGGATGTCAAATAATGCTTAAACTCTATTGGTGTAACCACTAGGGCATAAAGGGTTTTTTCCGTCTTTTCAAAAATTACCTGCCCGGCAATAAAGTAAAAACCAACAATAGCAAGGTCAGTAAATATAGCCACTATAATAGCCATTTCAATAAAAGGCTCCGGTATGAAGTTTAACAGAGCAATCCAGACCAGGGTTATTACCATAGCTGCATAGTAAAAGCCATACCTCCATTGTAATTGAAAATCCATCCTCAGCATTGATGCAAGCGGATTCATATTAATTTCCTCCCGGTAACCTTAATAAAGATTTCCTCAAAGGTGGATTCCTTACTATGAATGGTTTGAATAGCTTCAGTCCTTAATAGCTTAAGAAAATGTTCATTGTTACCCAAATCCTCCATGGGAAAATCCTCGTGGACAATACTTTGTTCCTTCAAGTAGCCTACCGAAACTATCCTTTGTCCGTATTGAATCTTAAGCCTTTGGGGAGAATCCTCCAGTACTATTTCTCCGTCTACTATGAAGGCAACCCGGTCACATAACTCCTCCGCAACATTCATATTATGGGTTGTAAGAAAGATAGTGTTACCTCTGCTTTTTTGCTCTAGGATTAGGTCTTTAATTTTTCGGCCATTAACAGGGTCAATGCCGGAGGTTGGCTCATCCATAAATATTAAATTGGGCCTATGCAAAAGGGCCCGCACAAAGTTCAATCTCATCTGCATACCTTTGGAGAACTTCGCAACCTTTGTGTTGGCATCCCCCTTAGCCCTACCCCCTCCAGCAATTTTAACGGGTCTTCCGTTCTGACATTATAAAGAGATTGGAAAAACTGTAGATTCTCCAGGGCAGTTAGTTTTTGATAGTGGTTCGGCAATTCAAAGGAAACACCGATTTTTCATAATAGTTCTTACCCCATTCACCGAGATCCTTATCAAATACCTTTACACTGCCTTGATAGTTCTTTAATAATCCAATTAAGACTTTCTGGGTGGTACTTTTGCCGGCTCCGCTTGGACCTAAGAATCCAAATATTTCACCCTTTTCCACCTGGAAGTTGATATTTTTCACTACCAACCCATGGTTTCCTTTATATTTAAAGCCCAGTTTTGCTACTTTTATCATTTCCCAGCTTCCTTTCAGTTTCTTACTTTAGCCACATTCCCTTTTAGTTAGCAGCCGTATTAGCTAGCTGTAATTATTATTCCTTTTTTAAAAAACAAAAACTCACCATAGGGTGAGCTTTTGAGTAACTTCCTTATTTATTATGGGTTTTAACAATGAACCTTTCGACCTTTCCATTAATGTCTATTAAAGTCCATTCTATCTGTTTATTGCCCATTTTAGGTATCAGCTTGGCTGGATAATATCCCAATTGATAGGTATTTTTGTCTCTATTGCTCCTGTGGGGCAAGCCTTGGTACAGGCCATGCAATCCCAGCAATCCCTGCTTGTACGACAAAAGCTTTTTAGTAGACTCATTTACTTCCATTAAATCACCAGGACAAATTTCACATTTTCCGCAGCCAATACACTTTTCTACATTAATCACGGGTGGCATATTCTTACCTCCTTCTTCCTAGAGCTTTAAGCGATCACCAGGGATAATTTGCTCGTAGGGCCGAGTAAACATTTCCACTTCCCCTGTGTCAGTATTTTTACGGGAATTTACAAAGCAATCAAACTTTTCATCATTCTTTTCGGGAAAATCAGCCCTGGTTTGCCAACCAGGCCATCTGGTCTCCTCACGATACATCAAGTGATGTACCAGTACCTCCGCAACATCAATTCTATCAATTACACCATGGGCTTCCATTAATTCATGAAGATCATTAGCTACAAGATATTTGACCTGTTCCTTTAATATTTTTAGATGTCGCAGTGCATACTGAAGACCCTCCCTGTTCATACGGAAGAACTGGTGTACTCCACCAGCATATTCATCCATTAAGCGTTGCAGCCTTTCCTCCATCTCACCAGGTTTTACCCCTTCGCCTACCAGCATTTGACGAATGCCCGGTGCAAAAATCCTGTCAATTTCCTGTTCAACCTGTTCTTGATTAACATAGCCTGCATCAACTTTGCCAGCTACAAATTCTACAGCGGCTCTAGCTGCCAGTAAGCCCTCCGCCGCACAACCACCCACGAATTTATTAGGTGTTCCTCCAGCCACATCTCCACAGGCGTAAAGTCCTGGTATAGTGGTGGCCCTTTTCACATCAACCCAGTAACCACTGGCGGTATGCCCACCTACGATATAGGGATCGGAGCCGTAAATCTCGATGGGATCCTTGGTCAAGTCCTGAGCCCTGCTGGCTAAAAATAATACGTAACTTGGACGCTCATTTAAATAGTCAACCTTCATATCATGAATTTGTTCAGGTGTCATATTGGTAGTATCTACAAAACAAGGCCCTCGGCCCTCACGCCATTCATCCATAGGCAAATTTGCTCTAATAAAACGTGGAGCTGCATCTCCACCCAGGTGAGCATAACGGGTTTTAAGTATTTCTTCCCCTTTACAATTGATCATAGGGGTCTTGTAGCCTACAGAAATGGTATCGATAGGCCCGTTAAAGTCTTTGGTTCTGGTGGCACACCAACGCATTTCAAAGGTGGTCATTTCTGCTCCGGCGCGAATTCCCATGGCAAATCCTGTACCGACGTTAAAGGGAGAATACCAGAGCTGGTGATGACTGTCGTGACCATCATTTTGATAGGGTTTATATAATCCAGCGGCCCCGCCAGTGGCGATTATAGTTGCCTTAGCCTGTACAATATAAACTTTGCCATCCCTGATTCCGAAACCGATGGCACCAATTACCTTATCCCCATCTAACAAATAGTTAGTAGTTACCACATGGTTTAGCACATCACAACCGGCCTCTAGGGTCTTCTTGGCTAAAATAACCTTCATTTCCGAGCCGCTGATGGTAATATCCCATTTGCCGCGAGTCTTATATTCCTCGCCATCTTCTTCATATTTTATAGGCATACCCCATTCTTCCCATTCTTCTATGGCTTGTTTAGAACCTCCGCCATAGTTATGGTTAGATCTTCACGCAGCAGCCCACCAGCCTGGGAACGACTCCAGCGAACAAAATCCTCAATGGTTCGACCCTTTTTAATATAGGTATTAATGGCATCCATACCACCGGCCAAACAGCCGCTTCGATCAATGTGGGCCTTTTCCATGAAGGTGACTTTTACCTCCGGGTTGATACGTTTGGCTTCAATTCCTGCAAAGCAGCCGGCATTGCCTGCACCGATAATCAAAATGTCGGTATCGATATAGACCTTTTCAACTTTTTCAATGGACTTAAACAAACTTTCTCTAGCCATATGATCCCTCCTTGTCAATAATCATTTTAGTTAATGGGCACCCAGATGGGATATCCGGTAAAGGCGTACCAGGGAAGCATGATGAGAACATTGTAAAGAATAATCATTAAGGTTAACGGAGCACCAGTTTTAACAAACTCCATAAAAGTGAATTCCTCTGTACCATAAGCAATAAGACAAGCCGTAACCGAAATCGGTAATATGAAAGCGTAGCTATCGATGTTAAGTATCATCATGGTAAAGGCAACTGTGTTTAAGCCTAGTTTTGGTGCCATGGCCGCTACAATGGGAGCCATTAGTGTAACTGCAGCTACGTTGCTTACTATGCCAAGCCGAAGAATTTGAATAAGAATAGCTACGAACAAACAAATGCCTATCCAACCCCAAGCGGGAGCAACACTTGCCAGATAAGAGGCGAGCCAATCATCAACACCCGTCTTACTAAAAGCACTAACCAGAGAGAGAGAACCACACAAGAGCAGCCAGGTTCCCCAAATGGTGTTAGACTGCACTTTCTTCCATGAAAGATTAGTTAGTCCTGGGATGAATAACACCATCACTGCAGCAATAGCTACTATCGCCATTTGATAGCCATGAATACTTTCAGTAGCCCACATCACAATTGCCAGCGAGAAAACTCCAAGTACAATCCATTCAGTCCTCGTCATTTTACCCATCTCATTCCTCTGACGAATGACCTCAGTCATACCTCCAGGCACTTCGATATTCTTGGTTTTTAAAACCCAGTTGACCCAGTAATATATGATTACCAGTACACCTAACAAAGGCCAGTTCATCCAAGCCCAGGTACCCCAGGTAATAACATCCTGTTTGACTGCTTGGTTAATGGTTTGAGCTACAATAACGTTTGACATGTGACTATGCAGGAGCATCACACCGGAGGCTAGGGCAGCAAAGCCGATACCGATCATGGTCATGGCTTTTCTAGCCCTAGCACCTTCCCCGTCCTTTGGAAAAAGGTTGTTTAAACCTTGAATAATCGGTAAGAATACCGCTCCCCGTGCATTTGTTGCCGGGACTAGGATTGCAGTAACAAGATGCGCTCCAATAATACCCCTTAATACACTGCCCACCTTTGGCTTAACCTTAGAAACAATGCCCAGGGCAATTCTCCTGTCTAAACCAGTGGTTTGCATTACAGCTGCTAAGATAAAACACCCTAGTATCAAAAAAGTTACATTGGTAGTAAAGCCATTAAAGGCTCAGGTATTTTAGGAACGGCGTTAGTCAAAATTAGTAAAAAGGGAATCCCTAAGCCAGAGATACTTAGGGGCAATCCACCGTTAGCCAAATGGTAGTTGCCCAGCCCATTACTGCTAAAGCAGACCTCCCTTCGGTTTTAGGGTTTCAGATGTAGGAATTAGAGTTAGAATTGCAAAAAATACAACCCAGGATAGAATGAAGCCAGGGAGCGCCCACTTATTGGTTGCTGCTGCTTCATTACAGGAAGTTCTATTCAAGGCATTTTTTTCCGATGCCTGTTGGCCCAATTCTGTAGCCATTTTTTCTCCTCCCAATCATCTAGTGTACCAACCATTTTCGTAAGATCTTACTGATTAAATTCTATCTTTAATAGCGATATGAATACACCAGAGGGATGACACATTACTGTCGCATTTGCGACAATTGTCTTGTGAATGATAAAAATATAGTCATGGGCAAGACATTTTTTTAGTCTTGTAAAT
>AWVY01000002.1 GCA_004143605.1 Desulforamulus aquiferis | reverse complement strand
ATTCGTATACTGCAAGATTAGTTACCTTTGCTACAATAGTATATTTTATTAAATTCGGTAGATGACAGGTAATAAAAATGCTTCTTTATTGTTTTATATAACATGCAAATTTCCTCATCTTGATTATTTTCGAGGTGCTTGTTATATAGGGTATCAAGCACAGTATCCCATTGATAGCTAATCTGGCCTTCTGTGTGAGTCCCAACCAGTCCATATTTTTCTAGATTTTTATTAAATATTCATACTCCTGATTCATCATGGGCCTATACGGTTTACTAGTTATATATTTCATGAACCTGTATCCCATAAGAAATCCTATCACTATGCCCAGATATTTAATTGCCCCAACAACAAATCCTACAAGAAATAGCACAGCATTTACTATAACTATTGTTATATCTTTATTGTTTTTAATTATGTGGGACATCATATCAAAGTTCCCGGAGATTTGTAAGTAATTACAGGCCCATTGGGTAGCATAAATCAGCATAAAAAGAATGACTATAAATCTTATTTCCTTGATATAGTCCCGAATAACGAGTTTACCTATGAATTTGTAATATGAAATGTATTTGGGAGCCAAATCCACAAATTTTTCAATATTCTCTTTAGTCAACAGATTATTTGCCTTGCTTTTAATGTTTGATGCTATCATATTTTCTACCTCTATTCGTATACTGCAACTCTTTAAGGTTCCTATAGTTATAGTAGGAACCTTAATCATTCATGATTGACCTGATATATTATCTTTTGTATAATTCTAGTATTATTTGGAAATTTCACAAATGGCGGAATTTTTACCAGGAAACTTACAAACAAAACCCTTATTTTCTGAATTATCGGTTAACGATTCAATCAGAAATATCATCAAACATAAGAGTATGCCAAATAATATTAATTCCCTCTTCATACATTATCACCCCTTGGAGGTTTTATTTATGAAACAAAATTATAAACATTTAGATTTATACTTAACTTTTTTTGCGGCCATTGCATGGTTTTGCTAATTATTTACTCTAAAATTAGTGACTATACCATGAATGATGTTAAACCTACCATACTATTATGGGTTTCTTTATCTTTTATTACCTTAGTATGTATTAGGCTATTCTTAATAAGAAAGTCAGGAGTTATTTTTTATTCAGGAATCTTTATAACGATTATAATTTCCTCTGCATTTAGTACATTGTTTGTATATTCATACTTACCAAATTTTATTAATGCAAATGTTAGTAAGGATGAAGTATACATATCTGCAGTACATGAGGCGGGACATGCGATTGTTTATGAAAGGTTGGCACCGGCTCCGTTATCGAAGCTAGAATTATTAATGGATTACAGCTAAGAATAATGAGGCAATTTGACTTAGGGACACTTGCGTATGTCAAAGGTGACATAAAGTTAGGCTCAATACCCCCTTTGGAAAAAGTGAAAAAACAAATCTGTGTATCCTATGGAGGTATTGCAGCTACTGATGTATTTTTCCCTGCAGAAAAGTATTCCGGAGCCGGGAGTGATATTACAAAGTCCTATAATATGGCTAAATCAATAATAAATGAAGGAATGTCCTCTTCAGGCCCATTAAATTTTGATATGCTTAATGAACATGAAAGGACTAAAATAATTCAAAATATCATTACTCCAGAGTATACAAGGGCAAAACAAATTATTGAAAATGATAAAGAGCTAGTCAAAAAACTAGCTGATGAACTAATAAAAAGAAAATATTTATCCGGTGATGAAATTCGAGAAATAATAAGCAATCACAAATAGCACAATTTGGGATTATTATTATTGAATTAGATATTCTCTTGGATACTCCCATCCTTTTGCGAATTGGGACTACTTAATAATTCTTCTGAAAAACGTTTGAATGTCTCTAGCTTAATAACGTCTGGCGTTTCTTAATACATTCATCAAATATTTCTTCAATGCTTTTTTGCTTAGTAGTATCCATATAAAACACCTCTCATTATATGACTATAGCCCAATTTAATTCAGGAATTAATGTCATCTTGAATGCAAAATAATATTAATTCCCTCTTCAATGCATACCACCCTTGAAGGTTACCTGCAGACTCTATTGTACTGTCGGTCTCAATCCGGGCATGTATAAGACAAACAAAGCTAGCAAAACAATAAACGTATAAAAGCAAAAAAATCTCAAGAAAATCACCCCCTTCTCTAAAAAGAAAAAGCCTCACTTTACGTGAGACCTTAACTTCCATAGAAGATCAGAAGAACACCTCTCTTCTTATTTAAATGTCCTAAGATATGCATCTTTTCTTCTCTTGATATTTACCCGTGCGTATATCTGAGTGGTATTAGGGGATGAGTGACCTAAAATATTTTGTACATCTTCGAGACTGGCCCCATGATCTACCATAGTTGTAGCCATGCTGTGTCTCATAACGTGAGGGTGTACTTTTTTTGATAAAGATACTCTACTTGAAATTTTTTGAAATATCTGTTGTATGGATCTCTTTGATAATCTACGTACTGGGCCTTTTTCTGTTATGAATAATGCTTCTTTACTATCTTTCCTACTGGCCAAATATTTTTTCAAAATAAAACCTGCACGGGAATTAATAAATACCGGTCTTTCCTTACCTCCCTTCCCAATTACAAGAATTGTTTTCTCCTCCCAATTTATATCATTAATGTTGATGTTTCGAATTTCATTCAAACGACCACCGGTTGCATAATATGTTTCCAAGATCGCTAGTTCACGCAGTGTTTTACAACCTTCTCTTAAGACTTCAAGTTCGTCAAGGGACAGTGCTTTAGGAATTCTTTGAGGTAACTTTGGCATCTTAATTTTCCTGGTAGGATCTACTATTACAATATCTTCGTTATTTAAGTAATTAAAAAATGACCGTAAGACACTGATATAATACCGTACAGTTGACAGCTTAATTTCGGAGTTTGTATTTAACCATCTTCTAATATCTATTGCAGTTATAGCAGTGACTTGTTTATTTATCCTTGTACCAAAGTCAAACAAAACGTTCTTGTATTTTTTAAGGGTCTCTTTGGATAATCCTTCCGTCTTTTTGGCCATTAAAAGTCCTCTAGTAACAAAATGAATACTGGAGAAGCTTTTATATGTTTTTTGATTTTAATATCATATTGATAGATTAAATGTTTTAGATTTTTTTAAGTGCTTCCTTATCTTGAGGTATTTCCAATAGATTAAGTATCTGTGTATAAATCATTTCATTCATGGATACTGCCACCTTTGCTTTAAAATAAGAAAACGAGGCTACGAGTGTACCCTGGCAACATACGATTATTTAGAAATTTATCTGGAGGAAAATGGGTTTATCGGCTCAATCAGGTTTTTCTATCTTAAATACTTGACTGCTTTCGATTATAAAACTGTCATTCCAGCGAGCACCACCAAGAAGTTGTGGCAGTAAAGGAAAAATAGCTGGTTGATTGTATTTAACCGTAACCGTTACATAATTAGTATCTTTGACCACTGTTACACTGTCTTTATTGTCCACATTCAGCTTGCCATCTTGTAGTACTTCATCGACCTTTTCCTCGGCTGGACCATAGTTTAATGCCTCGTACCTGGCTCCCTCCCTGGCTGCATCTACTACCACAATTTTTGACCACAAAGCAAGGATCAAAATCATGCTCCCTGCAGTTATGAAAATTAGAATAGGTAAAATTACTGATAGTTCTGCCGTTAGGGAACCTCGTCTACATCCTATAATTTTCCTGATAACATTCACCACCTAAGCAGTTTATAAAATCATAAATATAATTGTAGCCAGTGTGATAAACACTGCGTAGGGTAATCCTTTACCTTGAATTTGAACCTCTTCTTTGCTAAAATCTTTGATATTCGCTTTTGTAAAGAGATATATGCAGTGGCTTTTAGTATAAGATAGAAGTCCGTCCAAGTTTCCTTGTCGTACTGAAACATAAACAGAACAAATCGCATTAATAACAGCAGAAAGAATGCCTATGATAATAGTGTTTTGCATTCCCATAAATGAGCCGACCGCCATCATTAATTTTGCATCTCCTGCACCTACCCCAGCGAAGAGGTATACAGGATAGAATAGAATAAAACCTGCTGCAATACCGGCAACGGAAAAGAACCAGCCGGGGCCGGTTATTGTGTTATAAACCAGCCCCAGGAATATTAAACTTAGAGTTAACCAGTTAGGTACTTTGCGAAATTGTATATCTGTGAAGCTGGCCATTAAAAGACCAAGGACTAAAACCATGGTATTAGCTGCCATATGTGTAGTCTTTAGCTTTATCCAGTTGATCCCCGGTTTCATCACCTACACCTTTTACTTTAGTAGAGAGGTAAGTAAGTAATCCAACAACAGTAATAATCCCTAGCACAATTATTCCACCATATTCTGGGCCATTACCTTTCTCCTCTTTCAGGAATTCTTTTACATCCTTTGCAATAGCACTTATTCTTTTCATTAAAATACGCCTCCTTAAAATTATTCTTACTCAATATTTTTACCAATGGCCTCAAATACTGCCATAATCTTAGGTGCAATGTAAATTAAAGAGCCTACAGCAATTATGACACCAAGCACAACTATGCCTGAGTATTCTGAACCGCTGCCTCTACAATCACTCCAAAAGCTCACTTATTTCCCTCCTTTCTTAAAACGCAAGCTGCTGACTTATCCCAATAGCAGGCGGCCCTAGAACGACAATTATTAATGCTGGTAAAATAAAAAGAAAAAGAGGAGCCAGCATTTTAATTGTTGCAGCCTGGGCCATCCTCAATGCATTGGTTTTATATTTCTGTCTGATACGGGTGGCTTGGTCCTTTAATACTTTAGCCATAGGTACACCGGTTTGATCAGCTTGGTTGATAGCATCAACCAGTAATGTGATATCCTCAACATCCAGTCGTTCTGCCAAGGATTTAAAAGCTTCAGCCCTTCTTCGGTTTAAGGCAACCTCACTAAAGGCAATTTGGAACTCTTCTGATAGAACTCCCGGTATTTCTCTGGTCACCTTATCGATAGCATTGGTAAGCTCTAATCCTGCTTCGATGCTATTTGCTACCAGATCAATAAAGTCTAATACTTCCCTCTGTGCCTTTTTCTGTCGAGTAATTATCTTGCGTTTAATTAAAAACGGTGGTAACAGATAAAAGAGCATACCTGCACTACCACCGAAAAACAACATCAATTCAATATCCGGAAAGAATAGTGTAAACATTATCACTACCGTAATGAAAGCCGTGGCCCACCTGAAAAGATATACTTCTTCTGCAGTGAATCTGTTTAAGTTTGCCCTCAATAGATTAATTTGCATTCGTTCCAGAACGACCTTTGAAGGCATAATAGGTTGAATAAGCTTTAGGACTAAGTCTTTCAACTTATTTTTATCTTTTTTTTCTTGAAAGTTAGGGTTATTTAGCTGCATGTATTCTTCTAATTGTTTTTGTTTTTCTCTTTTATGGCTGATTAAATAGCTAAAATAAAAGAGTGGAATGAAACCACAAAGTATCCCAAACTTCATATATATGTCCAACTGAATTCACTCCTACATTGGATTTGCTTCTCCCATTTTTCTTATGGTGTGCCAGCCAAGAAATACTAATACCACTGATAGCATTAAAAACGCAAGCCCAATATCGGACTCAACCATTGGTTTTAAATATTCCGGGGAGGCTATCCTTAAAAACGCTAATACTCCGAATGGCATTAAACCTGCTACAGCAGAACCCAACCGTGCCTGAGTTGTATAAGCTTTTAAGTTTTCTCTTGTTGAAAGCCGGTCTTCGATGGTATCTGCTATGTTATCTAGACTTTCTGCCAAATTTCCACCTAATTGAGCATGTATTCTAGCAGTCATTACAATTATCCTAAACTCAATAACAGGAATTCTTTGCAGGGCGTTTTCCAGTGCTTTAGGAGTTGTATCACCAAGATTGATATCATGTTGTATATACTCTAACTCCTCCCTTATTTCTGGCTTTACCCGGCTAATAGAAGCCGAAATAGCTTGTGATAAAGTTGCACCTGCCCGAATACTGTTTGACCACATTATCAGTGCACTTTGTAGTTGTTTAGATAAGATCTCCCCTCTTTTCTTTATCTTCCATCTAGGTAATTAATGGGTAAATAGGCTCCTATAACGATTCCCACTGCACCCACATAAGGGGTAGAGAATAGGGTCGTTAAAAGTAAAAAGCAGCTAGCAGAGGAAACTAAAATAGCAATAATTATTTCTATCTCTCCAGCTTTGTTAAATCCAGCTTGTCGTACTTTAATGACAAGCTTTTGCAAATATCCAGACTTATTCTTTGGTGCCCGAAATCTCTTTAAATTCTCTTCTTTAGCTTCTTCCTCTAGTTCAAGAAACTCCTGTAGTGTTGTCCGGCGGTGTTTAATCTTAACCATCAGATATGCCCCATAGAGCATCAAAGTCAAAAATATCAGAAGTCCGAGGTAGATAAACTCCATAATTAATCTACCTCTCTTAGCCAATCGGGAGCATTAATACCGTATCCTTCTAATACCGATATAACTTTGCTTCTACCCAGTGTAGGAACTAGGTTACCCTCTTTTTTATCCAAATGATATAGATTTTGGGTGATAATATTTTCACCTTCGATCCCTAAAATAGCTACAAGTTCAGTAATTTTACGTTTTCCGTTTTTATCTCTGTTTTGTTGTACAATCAAATTAATAGCCGAAGCAATTTGTTCCCGGATGGCCCGTAATGGCAGGTCCATGCCTGCCATTAAGACCATCGTTTCTAATCTGGCCAGCATATCCCTAGGCGTATTAGCGTGACCAGTGGTAAGGGAACCGTCATGCCCTGTGTTCATAGCTTGCAGCATATCTAATGCTTCACCGCTGCGGACCTCTCCTACAACTATGCGGTCAGGACGCATGCGTAAAGCGTTTCTTACCAATTCCCGAATAGTTATTGCCCCCTTGCCTTCCATATTTGGCGGTCGAGATTCCAGACTTATTACATGCCCTTGACGGAGTTGAAGTTCAGCTGCATCTTCTATGGTTACAATTCTTTCCCCGGATGGTATAAAGGATGAAAGTACGTTTAAAGTGGTTGTTTTGCCGCTTCCGGTTCCCCCGGATACTACTATGTTTAGTCTGTTCTCAACACATAATTTTAAAAACTCGGCTAAATCCGGAATCATAGTTCAAAGTTGATCAAATCCTGCGCTGTGTAGGCAACTTTGGAAAWTTACGAATCGTAAGGCAAGGTCCGTGTAGAGCCAGTGGTGGAATGATGGCATTAACCCTTGATCCATCAGGTAAACGGGCATCCATCATAGGGGTGGATTCATCTATTCTCCTGCCGATGGGTGCACCGATTTTTTCAATAATTGCATAGATTGCTTCTTCGCTAGGTGGTACAATATCTGCTTCATGGATTTTTCCTGCTTTTTCGTAATAAACTCTCATTACTGTTTCTGAACCTATTTTTTCTCCATGTACCATTACTTCTGTAATGTCAGGATCATCTAAAAGTTTAGTTATAATACCAAAACTTAGGATTTCATCCTGCATTTCATCCGCTAGGGCTTCCAAGGCTGGCCTCATTAGGGAGGGATAGTTTTTTCCCTCCTGCATAACAGCTTGATATATCATCTCCCGAAGCTTTTCGCGAGTTGTTGGATCATGTTTATTGGCCACCATTTTTTTATCAAAACCCTGGATAATTTGGTTAACCTTTGCCCTTAGTACTTTAGTATCTTTTTCCCCCAGGTGCTGTTCGCTTACCAGGTACCCCCTGATTCTTTAATTCTACTGTTTAGATATTGGAAATTTGGTCTAATTACGCGATTTTTATTTTTCACTATAAAAGTCCCTCCCTACGTCTTTTAAAAAGACTTAGTATGCTAAATCTCGGGCGATCAATTTGTGGTCTGGGTGCTATAGTGTCGCAAAGGGTGTTTATTGCCTTGGCAAATTTTTAGCCCGGCGGCTTAACACCGGTGCATTTCCTTTGTTTGTTTCCACTTGCACTCCATCGTCATAGGGGATGATGCCAGCCAGTTCAAGTCCTAAACTGGATGAAATGTTATGGGCTTCGAGGGGTTTGCTTTTGGTCATTTTAGTAACTAATAGCTTAAATTTATAGCGTTCAAAATTAAGCATGTCTAGTTTTCTTAAACTTTTTAAGGTATTGGCCACGGTCGCAGAATCCGGTGGGCAAAGTACATAAACCCTTGTAGCATTTTCCATCGTGATCAATGTAGGTGCAATTAATAGTGGAGGGGTATCTACAATTACTACATCATAACGTTTTGTTAGGATAGAAAGAATTTTTATACTGATATCTTCTGTAATTAGCTCTCCTTCTTCGTGATTGAGAGGAGCTGGTAGTATTTTTAATCCACTGGGATGGTCAACTAGATATTTATTTAATTCATCCTGATTCCCTTTTAGCCAGTCAATCATAGTTGTAACCGGAGCAACTTTAAGCCTGGTTGCAACATTACCCGAGAATACATCAAAGTCTACTACAACTACACTTTTTCCATGGTTAACCAAACGTATGCCTGTATTAATTGATACGGTTGTCTTACCTACCCTCCATCAGCACCAAAGAAACAAATAAGTTCTCGGTTTACTACGATGGCTGGTGGTGTTGGAGAATGGGGGTTATATGCCGCCGGTTGCTGTCTCTGATGTTGGTGGTTGGGTTTTGCTATTACCGGCAGTGGTGCATTGGTTTGATTGAGAACCGGGGTACTAGCATTTCTACTTAGTTGCCCCCGTAAAGGGCGGCGACTCACACCTGTAGATATCGTAGCTTGTCCATCTATTTTAGCGTCCAGTTCATGCAAGACCTTGTCCTTTGCCCAAACACCTTGACAACCTAGTTCCGTGGCCTGTTTCCAAACGTTTATATCGCTGATATTGTGGGCCATGATGTATGTTTCTGTTCCTTGAGCTGTAAAGTGTTGGGCTAAATAAGGCCATTCTGGAATATCGTTAGAAATACACGCAAGGTTGAACACACCTGCTGCCATAGCTTCCCCAGGGACAATTATTTTCACCAAGTCTACAATGCCGGAGGGATTTATACTTTGTAAAAAAGTATTATCTGGATCACATAGTAAGATCCTCATTAATCATTCCCCTCCTTTTCTTGTTCTGAGGTTGATTGTTCTTTAGCCGTAATATACTTGCTGATAAATGTCTCTGGTGTAGTTGGAGTTGTTTTTGAGGCTTCCGTATCGGGTTGGTATGGGACAACGGTTAGTTTTATTTGTCCAGCAATCTCTGCAAAGGCTGCATCCTGTGCCTGTTGGGGGTTTAATGCCAGTGCTACTCCGGAAGGCTTATTCGGCTCACCTATAACTGATAGGACTGGTATGCATATGCCAATAGTTTGGCTAACTGGTTGTTGAATACCACCGATAGGGAGTTTCATACTGGCCACCACATCTACCCTATCTCCGGGAATAATCTTACCATTTAGAGAATTGAGAACATCCACTCTGACAGGAGTTGCCCGAAGTTTAGGGTCTTTAAACTGGGATACCTGGGTGGTTAACAGGCTACCAGGCCCTTCTACGGCAAAAAAGTCTTTACTTACCGGATAACCTCCAGGTACAGCAGTTCTGGTGACTTTACCAACACTGCCTGGGGATTGTCAAACATAGTCTTTTTATTAATACTGGCCTTCGGTAGGTACTCCACAGTCAATAATTCTGGTAGCCTTTCTTCAGTAATGGGAGTATAGGCAGGTATTTCTGTTCTAGCTACTACTACTGGCAGAGTGTTAGTATATTTCTCAATTATTTTCATACCAAGGAACCCGGCTGAAAGTGCTGCTGCTATAGTCAAAACTAATAAATAGCTACTGGTGTTTCTTTTGTTATTTGTACTATTATTGGTACCTTTCTTTTTGAAAAACAAATTATCTTCTCCTTTCTTCTATGAGACTACGATTAGTTGCCATTGTTTAGGCTGATGCCGACCTGGCTTTAGAAGTTTACAATTGGGAAACATTCTTTTGAATATTTCTTAAGTGTTTTTGAGGTCTGTACATGTTGCAGGATATATCCGTTAAAACTACTCCCTCGTGTGTTACACCTCCCAGTATTTCTTTAGTTTTGGCTAACCAATAACGATTAAAGGTATTTAGTGTTATTACTGGTAACATACCAAGCTGTTTATTTTCCTTAAGTTGCTTAATGATACGGAGATCTTGTTCTAGATCTTTTTGAAACTGTTCCCTTACCTTTTGACAATCTCCAGGGTAGGATTTCTTGGTATTAAGGTGCATTTCCCATACAGTACCTTGGGCTTGGGGAATACTGATGCCTTTTCTTTTTGCAAGCCAGTTAATTAACCAATACTCGCAGGGAATAAGGTAGATAATTTTTAATCCCCACTTTTTTGATTTTCTTCTTTGATAGATTGTCCATAGGAGAAGCGTTAAGATATATGCCGTTAACATCAAACAGGCAATTCCAAAAAACCAAGGGTAAAACAAGGTTCCCAAGGCAAGCAGGAAAGTAAAAATACTAGCTGTTTTAGTGTCTGCCCAAAGCATTACAAAGTTGTTGTACAAACTGTCACTCCTTTCTAAGGTTCTCTGACTTTACTTTCGGCTACTCTTGTTACAGTAATTTCATTTCCTGTCCCGGTTAATGGGCCTGCTAATAGACTTGGAATATTAGCAGTAACTCCCCAACGGTATGCATCAAGAAAGCCATCACCATTACTATCAAAGGCTTCGTGATTACTTGTGTCTACTATGCTTACCCCCTTTTCAGAAAACTTTAGACTGACAACGTTTTGATTCCACACATCTGCTGCCCGACTTTCTGCAATTACCGGATCAAGGATAAGCTTTTCTCCTGTTACGTTACCAAATTCATCTGTAATAAGTTTGGCAGAAACAGCAGATGTTCCGGCCAGGGATGCAGCATCACAGGCACTTTGTAATTGATGTTTTAGTACAAAAGCACGTCCATAATCCAGGCCCAGGGCACTAAAAAGTAATAAGACAAGTAATATAACTCCGAAGTATGCCGTTATTACTCCTTTTTCTTCTTTAATGATTCTCAGTAAGGTCGCCTCCTTTTACAAAATTCCTATAAAAATAAAAAAGACCCGTGAAGGTTTCCCTCACAGATCTGTATGGAATAGTAAAATTAATTCTCCGTTATTGTACCATCTTTAATATGGTATTCAATACTTCTTATATTACAAAAGTCAATCACCTGTTTGCTTAATTCATTATAGTATTGCTTAACACCTTTATATTTCGTTATTTCCGAATTATAATTTGTACGTCCAAAAACTATCTTATCAACAAAACTAATTGCCTCCAGAATCGCTGTAAAGTTTTGATCAATAATATTTGGTGTTGGATAAGGCTCTATACTAACCCATGTCTTGCAGCCTTTATCATGTAATACTTTTAAGCTATTTATTCTATCTTGATATGGTGCCGCATTTGGTTCTATGATTTCCCTAAATGTTTCATCAAGTGAAATGAGCGTGATACCATAAACATTCTCTTTTGATAACTCAGCTAACTTAATAGGCAATATTCCCTTTGTTAAAGCAGTACATTTAATACCGTTTGCATTCATTTTTTTATAATCTCAATACTTATATTTGATATTTCATCATATTTGTACATAAATGGATCAGTTGTAAAACATAAATGCAAAGAATTGATTTTATCTTTAAATTTTGGAATCTCTTTATCTAGTAACTCTAACGCATTTTCAACTAATGAAGGCTCTACCCATTGCTCATATGATTTTACTTTGCCAAATCGCTTTGCCATTAAGAATGCATAGCAAGGATATCTGCAACCATGTGAACATCCCTGAACATGATTTATAGTATAGTCACCATATTCTACGGCAGTTTTATAAATCAAGGATTTTCTTCTAATAAAATTGGTTACCTTTTTCATTACAGACACCTTACCTTCACTTTTTTGCCCCTACTAGTTGTCCAAAACTTTGACGGTTTTCCAGTTTCAGTAGTTTCTGGATATCTTTTAACCTCCAACTTATTAGTATTACATAAATGATCAATTTCCTTACAAATTTCGCTAGTGGAAAATCTAACCCCATATCTACTTACGAACTTAGCGTGAAAGACATCGATTTCTATGTAATCTTTGTGAGAGGACATTACATCTAATATCTCTTTTTGAACTACTTCTTTGTTTATTGTCTTATTTTCCACATCTTCGAAAAAAAGACTGATCTGCCCTTGGTTTTGTAAATCCTGTAATGCTTCCCAACGCTTACACATGTTGTCATTCATTAAAACGCATCCTTTTGCATGGTTTGTAGCATGAATCATCCGATACTTAGGCCTTTGCCCTTTCTTAAGCCTTATTGGCATATTTAATACGTACTCAAATTTTTCGCTTAATTTCTCACAATATTTATCCGAAAATTGTTTTTCGGCTTCATATCCATCTATTAAACCTTTTTTGTAATCCTCAATAATTCCTTTCCAATATTCCCCACCTGCAACCTTCGTAAGATCATCAATAGATTTCTGATTGTTACTACTCGAAGTATTATCTATCTCAAAGATTTCTCCTAAATCATCAATATCAAATTTTACATTCATTGCACTACATGCTTCTCTAATAAAACCGAAAGAATTAAGATTAATAAGCAATTCGATGCTATGTAGGAAATTTTTTCTTGAAAGTTTCCCAAAGATAGAAAAATGCAACGACTTTACTCCATAAGGGTCTATATATAAAAATACATTTTGTGATTGTTTACCTTTTAATTGCTGCTCTATAACGTCTTCATATTTACCACTAATTACCATTGCATTCTTGTATTTGGCTATATTATTTCGAAGTTCTTCAAAATGAATCAATTCTATAAAACATGATTTAATAATAGCCTGCTTAAAATTTGTATTGGCTAAAGATTCATTTATTATCTCCAGTGCTATAACAGGAGAACCGGGATTCCCATCATCAAACATCCCTTTCCCTGCAAATCCATCAACATAAAAACTGGTCGTTGTGTAGCTAATATTTTTGAAAAGTAAGGTTTTAAATAGCCGGCAAGTAATTGGTCTTTAATTACTGACCAAGGCTTTTTCCCATAGAAAAAATCATCATTCTTTTTGGACATTCCTAATCCTCCAGACTCTTAGATTTTAACGATAATTCATAAACTATATCGCCAATACTTGTAAGTCCTAAAATTCTATAAATTAAGATCAATATTTCTTGCCGAAATATTGATCTTTCCTAATTAGGGAGAGTTAGTTGTTCCAATGTTTGCAGTTCCTATTAAATCAATCTTTTTATATTCTTACATATAGTCAAAATATTTAAGTTGTCATTTTTAAAGATAACATGATATATGTAAACTTACAATGTATATACAGCTAATAATAAAAAGAGGCTGGCATCATTAAAACCAGCCTCTTTTTATAAACATTACCTTGTTAATTGTAGTTCCTTCTTTGGGATGGGCCAGGGGTTAATAGTAACGGTTTTAGATGCTACAACAAGTTTTGCCTGGTTTGTTTTCGTGTCCCAGGAAATATTCTCGTTAGTTACGCCCAGGGCGTTGCCGAGGTAGCTAACTATTGGTTAAAAATGATAAAAACTCACCCGAGTCAACAGATCGAGTAAGTTTTATACATCATTTATCTCTTCTAATTCAAATATCGTTTTACCTTATCATAAAAATTTTCTCTGGTACCGAAATATACGAAGATCACATGTTTGTCGGATTTGAAGAATCGGTAACATATCCGGAGTGAAACGCCTCTAAATTTATAGTCCCAAGAATAGTAACCATTGAGGTCCCCTTTTAAGAGTTTTCCTTCCTCCGGTGCTTTAATAATCAAGTCAACTTGTTCATAATAGCTAGCAAGTAGCTGCGGCGATTTCTTCTCGAAGCTTTTAAGTATCCGCTCCAGCCTTGCCGTCGAAGAAAATGTCGAGTCCATTAAAATCTTCAACTCCTGATCTATCTCCTACCCCGTCATCTAGTAAATCTTCTTCAAATTCTTGCGCCCGGGCTTTCAAGAAATCTTCATACTCCTTTAATCGAAATGTGATTTCTTCGGCAAGTTCTTCTCCTTCGTAACCTTCTTCAATTGCCTTTTTTACAATCATCTTGACATCCTCATCATATACCGTTGGCTTATCTTTATGAGGCTTTAGAAAAATTCCGTCTTCTAAGGCATAAGCAATAAGAGAATCCCCTGCTTTTAAAGCAAAAATCTCGAAAATAGACTTTGGGATAGTGATTTGTCGTTTCGATGTTACCTTGATTTGCCTAAATTCGTTAATCTTTCTCCCATCCATCTTCAAATCTTTAATAATCATAATTTAATCATCCTCAATTATACACACATCTAATATTGTTAATTATTAATCAATCACATTTAACATTTACGTTAAGATATAAAAGTCTTAGTTTTGGAGTAATAGAGAGATTTCTCTAAGAGCTCTAATTTCTTACTAAGTAAGGAAATTATACTATTTTATCAATGACAAGTCAATTTAATTTTCACATTATAAACCTACGCCAGAGCTTGCATCTGCTGCGTTTTATTCCAAAAGTCTTCTAAAGACTCTCTAATTTGTGAACAAAACAGGGCTGCCGGAATACCGTTTTTTATGCTTTCCAGTACTTCTTTTGTTTGATCAGGGATTACTCCGTCAGCCTGTAAGCCAGCGGCTTTTTCTGCATCCGAAATTCCAAGATTGTTGCTGTCAATTACCCTATTTATTATTAAGCTAAATTTATCAAAATCTAAGCTGTTTTCCAGTTTATCCAAGGCTGACTGCAGAAACATTAAATGATTGAAATCCTGGTCAGCAACTAATATTACTTGTCCAGCCATGTCCAGTATAGTTTTCGTTAATAGGTCATTCATATTGCCTTGGGTATCCACCAGAATGATGTCAACCTCCTCCGTTTCATTTAAATTGTTCAGCAACTTTATATAGTCCTTTATATTCGCTTTTCCATCAAAAGCAGAAGTATTTAATATATTCACTTTTGGCATCATTGCTTCCGGACGTTGATATGCCAAGGATAGGGGGTCGTCAGATTGCAGGGCTTCCAGTAATCCCCCTTCATGGGGAACACCTAGCCAGGTATGGGTTGATTGCTGTATGGCAGCATCAACTAATACAACGTTGTACCTCATTTTCCACAGTACCGTGGATAGGTTTACAGCTACAAAGGTTTTCCCGGCCGGAATCGGGGAAGCAATAGCAACTAGCTTTTTGCATATGCTTTGTTTTTTTCTCTTTATTTGGATTGTTGGTACTTTGGGTACTGATATATTGGGTATATTTTTGGCTAGTTCACTACCGGCCCGCACGATCTTATCTAGTGCCGTCGTGTCATCACTTTCATAGGAAATAGGGTGTTGCTCATCGGCTTGTCCCAATGATTTATGAAGACTTTTCATGAGGTGCCCAATGCTAATATCACCTGTAATTATTTCTATTCCTAATTCCTTAATTCTGGCAATTGTAATATCCGTAGGAGATATATTACCGGCAATGAATATAACATTTTCAGTATGCTTTTTAACTTGTTGCAGGACTTCTAATATATCAACATCGCCCGGGAGGCCCTTTGATACAACAACCACATCAGTTTTTGTCGTGTTCACCTTTTGCAGTAAACCTTCTCTATCTTCAGCAATATTAAAACTGTGAGAAACAGAAGTGGATATAGCCTCATTAACAGCCTCGTCGCCCGTGGCCAGTAATATATTTTTCTTTTTCCCCTTGCTTTCATTCTTGGTCTTTATGAGTTGCACGGGTTTACTTTTATATCTTCCACTTTTGTCTGAATAGGTATTGAAACGCTGCTGTAATCCTTTTCTTGTTCAATACAGCCCAACAATTCGGCTTGGTTAATGGCTTCAACTCTATAGACATTGTAAATGCCTAGATAGACAACAGCCTGTATTAAACTATCTGCGCATCAATAGGCAGAATTAGTATGATTTTTGTTTTTGGCCACATGCTTCTTATTTTTTCCAGCCTAAGAAGCATAGTTTGACTTCGATTAACCTTTCCCTCATTCATTCCCGACAGCACCGTCCCATTTGTAAGGACGACATCCGGTTCGGTCAACTTACCGGATAATGCCAATAATCCATCCAAATTCTTTTCTGTTTTTACAACATCATAATTTGCACCTATCATCTCAGAGATATCCTGTGATAAATCCCCAAAAACTATAATCACCTTTTTCATTCTAATCCTCCTCGTCAGTTCAACTTAATATATTTCAAAGGATTCACTGGTTGTACTCCTGCGGCGGTTTTTAATTGGACTTCAAAGTGCAGATGCGGACCTGTGCTCATTCCAGTCGAGCCTACACGGCCGATGATATCTCCGCCCTTTACTATATCCCACTGATATACCTCAAATTTTGAAAGGTGAGCATATAGGGTTCGGTGAGTGTTATGGTCAATAATAATGCACTTTCCATAGCCACCATTGTTTCCCGCAAAGACTACCAGGCCATCTTGCATAGCTTTAACCGATGCTCCGGTTGGAGCTGAAATATCAATTCCCGTATGCAGTCTCATTTTGTTTAGTATAGGGTGTTGCCTCATGCCAAAGGGGGAACTCAGGCTGCCATTGGCCGGTACTACAGTAGGCCCCAATTCACCGGTGTATGTTTCATTAATAATGTTTAGTTCCGGCATTGTGCTGAAGAGGTTACCTTCAATAGCAAAGTTTTCATCCATATTCATAGCTAGTTGCAGAACCAATTCCAGATCCAGACGGCTTTGTAGGCTAAAGTCAGCCAACACATCTGCTATTCTCTGGTAGTACGGCCCCTGGCGTGAACAATCAACTAACTCCGGAATAACAGTTTTGGTATAGCTATGTTCTGAACGATGTTCTATGACCTTATCCTTCCATTGGTAAGAAAAATCTGCATCAAAGGCATCAGCTGCTATCAATAACTGAATAGATTGCTCATATTCTTCCTGATATTGTTCCCAGGTTACATTCCCATCTTCATCCACTGATTTCTCCTCCCACCAATGGTAGTGGTATAAAGTGAATGATTTACTCGTAATTTCAGGCTTAACTTTATTAAAATTTCCTTTGCTGTCAGGGTCTCTGCCCGTCATACTGTTTGTTCCAAACGAGAACGACCCATCTTTATCCTCAATGCCATGTCTGCCATGAATGATTGGATCACCGGTAACCCGGTCCAAAGCTGCCAAAACAGCCCAGGGCGGCACATGGGGCTTTACCTGTTCCTGAATGGCAACAATGTTTGCCCCTTCGGTTGAGCTACCCACCATCCAGCGTCCCCATATATCATGAACAGTGGCATTTTCATTGGCTGCATTTCCGCTGACAGCCTCAATTTTTTGATTAGTTAGAGCTTCATGACTCTGGTATTGTCCTAGAAACTGATTTTCGATTGAAACATACTCTCTAAGCAGTGCTTGGTCTCTTTCTAAACTCCAAACATCGTTCTTACCTGTGTTAAAGATAACAACAGTTCCGGTTCTTGACCTCCTCCCGAGACAGCTACATTCACTCCCATCTGTTGCATATAAACAGTAACGCCCCGTGTCCAGTTTGATTAAGATTCGTCGGATCATTACCGGCTCCAACCGGAGCGTATCGTTTCTGAATCTGGGAAATAGTATATAGTCCGTCATCCAAATATAATTGCTTGAGGTTGCTGGCCATGGCATTGATTCCTTCAGAAATGCTGCTAAAACTCATAAGCCCGCCACCCGGCTTCATCATGCCGCCCACATTATTATTTTCCCTGATCGCTCTGGACGTTCCGTTTCCGGTCTCATGCATGGCTACAGCTGCCAAAAATGCAGGATCGATGCCATATTGCTCCCCGGCCTGGATAAAAGTTCCCCCATGTCCGGCCAATAAGCCACCTAAGTTATCATTAATTGCTTCTTCCGTAATAGCTGATTTAGTCCTTACATCATAATTGCAATTATCTAGGCTGGTACCTGCAATATACTTTGGCAACATAAACATGGCAAAATATACAAAACATCCAACTATAAAGCAACCTAAAAGGGTACCCCATATGGGAGCTGTCACACATATTAGCCATTTAAAGAAATGAAATAGCACTCTCTTTATGGCATTGCCTCCAAGCCTGTATAGATAACGTTTTAGATACCACAAGCCCATCGAAGCTGCTTGCCGTGCTAGTTGTCTTTCATCCATAAAACCACCTCAAAAAAATGAAATTCTCCCGAACCTCTAAAAAGATGTAAGGGAGAATTCATAAATTAATAATACTTATCTTTGCTTTTTATATTTCAGGATATAAGTTCTAACCTTTTTACCCAAAAAGGCAGAAAATAAATAAATCACACCTAATGGAATAAATAACCAGATTATGATGCCAATGGGACTGAGTTTTAGTATGTTCACAACATCAAATTTAATCAGGTAGATTGTAAAAGCAATAATAAAGAGTAAACTTACTACTACCAACATAGTCGCATCAAGTTTTTTCCTCATAATTAAACACCTCTTTTATTACTAACTTTGCTTATACTTAATGTTTTTATCTTATTGCCGACAATAAAGATAGATACAAGCATTTTATGAAAGGAATAACTAATATGGGTTTTGATCCTTATATGCAACCACCACACATTCAATTTTTTGAGAAATTACTATTGTATTTGAACAAAACACTAACTTATATTCAAAGAACTATTTTTGCTTTACTCGGACTATTTCTTCCTTTATCAGTTGGTTGGTATAATCACAATATAAATTATTTGTCCTCTTTTAACGAAAGTGAACTCCAACTCATTGCAGCACATTTTAATATGCCGGTTTATAAATTTATCTATGTTTATAATAATTTTGCAATAGCAATTTCTGCTATTTTATAATATTACTTTGGAAATTTTGTATTTGGACTGAAAAAAAAACCAGAGATAATCTGCTCTCATTAACAGTATTTCAAATAGCTGTTTGCATTTTTTTATCCAACAACCTAATTAAGGTGTTAAAATACTTGTTTTCAAATCAATAAAAGGGCAACCATTGAGGCTGCCCTTTGTTAGTGACTCCATTCATTTCCCAACCGGCCACCGGACCAGCTTTGATTTCTATTAACTAATTCCTTCATTTGTTCATGAATAGAATTCTGTTCTATAGCCTGAGTAAGTTGCATCTGCTCTTTTTGCAGCTTTGCATATGTGGCCTCGCTGCTTTCCATTTCTCCCTTGGCTAAATTAAACTTTTCTATATTCTGTTGGTACTCTGTACTCTCCGGGTCTAATTTCTTCATAGCCTCACTCTTAGGACTGTACATATTCTTTGCTTCAGTAAAGTTAGCCTTAGCTATGTCCAGTCTACTTTGAGCTTGAGGTACGGCTGTCTGTTGGATTTCTTCCAACCTGGCACGACTGTTTGTTATATTCTGGTTTAAGCCCTTTACTCCGGAAGAAAGTCCGGGGTTGTTAGCTAACCGATTTCCAGCTGCAGCACTTAGGCCGGCTCCCAGAGCCTTACCTGGTAGGTTATTGCCCAAAATTTTAGTGCCTGCCTCTTTGGCTAATTCCGGGTTATATTTTATGCCCTCGGTAGTCATTCCAAGATCTGCATTGGCCTGATCAGTCCCATTCAAACCTCCTGCGGCTACTTTCATGCCATATAGCCCAGCATTTCCGGTTGCCTCTACAACCCCTGCCGTTTGTTCTCCTATAAAACCACCTAACCGTTGACCACCAAAACTGTCGGCTATTAATGCCCCTGCACCTGACCCGGCTGTATTGCTGCCGGTCGTGGCACCGCCAATCATACTGCCTGCAAGGGCACCAACACCGGCAATACCGGTCCGGACAGATAGTCCAGCTACTTTTCCGGCTGTTCTGCCGGCGAATGCTGTACCTTTCCTGGCGAATGAACTCTCTCCGAATGGTACCTTCTTTGAGGTATTTCCAGCGTCCTGATTAATGGGGCCATCATTTGAACCCGTTGAGCCAGCTGCTGAATTTAAGTCCATTTGTTTTCCTCGGCTTAAGCCCCTCGACATAATGCGTCCCATTGCTGCAATACCGGCAAAACCCAGTCCAGTACCTACCATGCCCATGGCACCGGACCCCATTGATTCTGCACCAATGACTCTTCTTACTAAGCTAGTTAATGTAGTCAGTCCCATCACCATAGCCAGGTGCATAATGAAGGTTTGGCTAATTAGTCCGGAACCGCTGCTGGTTTCATTTGCCCGTAAAAACAATATCATAAAGGCAATTACAAATGCATGGGCGGCTTGCAGAAATACATTTGCTGTCATTTCTTTAATCCAGATACTTATTGCTTCCCGTCTGCTGGGGAATATGGAAATCACCAGAGTAACAGGAAGGATAGCAAGTAAAGCCGCTATTGTTAACTTTCTCATGGCATACTGCCAATTTATAACCCCTACACTGAAGGCTGCAATAAAAGCGATTATGGCATCACCAATTAATCCAGTTTCCGGGTCGTAAATGGCATCGATAAATCCGGTATTGAAGGCATCCGGATATCTGCCTAATACAATGGATAGTGCCATTTTCACCAGCATTTGATTAATGTCTGCGAAGAAGGTAATAAAAAACGGTCCAAATTTTAATATCAGCACCGCAAAGATAAATCCAGTAGTATATTCTCTAGCTGTCAGTTTTGCGTCCGGATATGTTGAACGAAACATATATATCAAACCGACTATAGAGAGGATTACTACTAATTGTACAGGTACAAATTCATTAAACCCGTCATAAAGTGCCCTATGGCATCTCTCATTTCAGCCTCTGTAAAAATACCAAAGTACTCGGAATCATCATAATACTTCATGTCCACTTCTCCGGCTGTCCTCAGGGCGGAGGAATCAATATTAATACCGTAGGCTAATTCAATTGGGTCATATAGGCCGATGATTTTAATCAGGTGCTTGGGCAGGGCAACAATAAGGCTGCTGACCAATCTTTCCGGCCAGTCAGCAGTCTCTTTATATCTCTCTTGGGCTTTTTTCTTTTCCTCATTGTTTTCGCCAATCTTTTTAAGACCCTCACTTGTAAAATTAATAACCCCTGTCTCCACTTTATTAGTTTTTATCATGGGTAAATTGGCGTCAGGACAATACACCAGGTACTTATATAGGCTTCCTATCGGTGGATAGTCAATATATTCTACTTGAATATACCCGTTTGCATCTATTGGTCCCGAGTAAGATACTAGCCCACCGATGCCAAGGAAATCTTTATCTGCGGTGGTTCTTATAATCCGAACCTCACGGGGATATATTCCGTGATTGGTGTCATAAACCTTCATTCGCCAGGTGAGGCGGACAAATGGGGGGTAGTCTGCTGATTCGTTTCTATCTTTGACAATCTCCCATTTTAGGTCCTGGATTTTTTCAATCTCATATACAGAAGCTTGAGCATAAGCATAAATTCCAGAGAAGAAAGGCAAAGAAAAGATTAGGATCAGGAAAAAGAAAATTCTTTTCCATTTTGCAGTCTTTCTATCTGTCTTTTCCCCTATCTTTTTGCTCATGAAGCTCGCCCCCCGAGCATACCGATAACCTGATTGGGATCAGAGGTATACAGAATTTCCTCAAGTGCGGTGGGCTCGCTGTAAAATTTGGATGCATCATTATTAACCCGGATGACTCCATGGCCCTTCTTAGATGATACCAGGTATGCAGCCTCCCCTTCGGATAGGCCAAATTTTTCCTTTACTGTGGAGATATCCAGATTATCCTGTTTTAGTATAATCTTGGTGCTGGAGTTTTTGAGAATACCAAAGCCCTGTTCTACCCGGGTAAATACCTCTAAACCCTGGCTGATTGCCACCATGCCGGTGTTTCTTGCCCTAGACCTACGAAATCTACCTTCAAGCCAATCGGCCATTTCAGGGTCTTTCATCATTTCCTGAGATTCATCAGTGACCAACAACTTTTTACTAGGAAGTTCTCACCAAATTTTTCCCATACCCACTTGGTACATACAAAAAGCCCCAGGGGCATCATAATCTCTTTGTCCAGGTCGGCCACCGATATTCCAAAAGCCAGTTCGTTGCGAATATCAAAGTTTGACTCACAATCAAAGATAGCTTGGCTCTTCAGGGTGCCGTAGCGGGTAAAAGGTTTTAGTAATTCAGCTGCTTTGGTTAGTTCGGGTTCTTGCATCATGCTATTGTAGAGCTCTCCTAGAACCGGCATTTTCCTTTTCCGTTTCTTCAGGATTACTCCCCCATCCGGGCTATTCTCCCGAATGTGTTCGTAAAGGCTTGCTGGATCAGTAGTGATTTCTTTGTCGTCGTACAATATTTTAATCTTTTCTTGAATCTTTATTTTAGTAAGCCCGGTTAATATTTCAGATTTGGGGTCGTAAGTTCTGATCATTCTAAATACCATTGCTTCAACGGCTTTGATTGTTTGTTCAAGGTTTACTATACTTATTACCGTATTTTCTTCTACAACTTCTTCTTCATCCACATCAAAGACGTTGATTCGGTATTTGGAATCTGCTGAAAGCTTAATATAAGGACATCCAAGGGCTGTAAACAGATTTTCATATCCTTTGGCCCCTTTGTCCGGGTCAATGACTCCTACCCTCACGCCGTTTACTATCATTCGACCAAGGATAATTTTGACCGTGAAGGTCTTGCCGATACCGGACTCGCCTAGTACTACAATGTTGTAATTTTCATTTTCGGGATGCCAGGGGTCAAAGAATATTAAGTTGTTATAGGAGTCGATTCCCATGACAATTCCACTTTTGTGTCTAATCCCGCCAAGGCCGAAGGGGAAAAGGTCCGCTAAGTTGGTGCTTTCCATATCACGAAATACGTGTTTTACCGAATTTTCATCTAATGGGGTCATACCTTTTAATGCCTCCAATTGAAAGGTGTCCGCAGCCCGCATATGAATACCTTTTCCGGAGAATTTTTTAACCAACGTGCTGCAAAATCTCTTGAAGGTTTTTTGATCTGTGGATGAGGCCATGGCTGGATAGTAACGAAAAATAATTTTTCATTTCCGCATTTGATAGAGTTATATCGATCCGTCAATTCATTAATCTGCTTCAATAGGTTGCTTCTCCTGGCCCGGTTCCCTTCTTCCACTGCATCAGCCTCTAATTTTCCGATCGTTTCTTCTAACTCAAAAGTGATACCATTAGGATCTGCGGGAGTTACATGTACGGCCACATCAAGATCCGCTTCTCCAAATTCACCTATATACAAGTTGTTCAGCATACCGTAGAAGGTGTTACCCCCGGTGATTATTGAAAAGTAATTTCGTACATACCTTTTAGCTTCCGTGGTAGCTCCAATTTCCAGCCAATAATCATCGGTTTGCCCGAGGGGTGTTTTGTCGCCAGGGGCCACATCTTTTATAACTGATGGTGCAATGATATCTTTTACTGTTGCAGCACCCCTAAACAAGCTAGGTTGTTCTTTCCCAGGTTTCTCCCTAATTTTCTTATCTGGCCCCTTTATTTTCTGCAGTAGGGTTTTAAACAACATTATCAACTCCTTTGAGATTTCCCATTAAAAGAAAAACAGCCGGATTAACCGGCTTTTTCTGAAAACATTTGTGGAGTTAACGATCTTACAAATAATGAAAAAGCTTCACTTTCATCCGCTTCTTTAACCCTGGCAATATTGGCAATATCCCTGTTGTATATTTGATAGATCATGTCTACTACCTGAGCATAATTTAATTGCCGAGACATAATTCCCATTCCTTCCAGGGCACCCTGAATGATTGCAGAGGTTTCATTCAATTCGTCAATGGCAATATAGCGAAGTTCTTCGTCGTCCATAGTGGATTTCGAAACCTTTGGCAAACTGGAAATAAGTTTGTCTAAGATAGGATTTTCAATCTCCACTCCGCTGGCCACACCGGCTGCCCTGGCATCAATTTTCAGGATAATGTAAAATCTTCGATCGCGAATTACCTTTCCCTCAGCTTTTTCATTGTAATAGTTAACCAGTATATCACGGAACTGGGCTATCTGTGGTCGATGATTAATAGCTTTCAAGCCGTCTGTATAGTCCTTCATAGACAAATAAGTTGACATTACCAGCATTGTGAATGGAATCTGCATGGTATTCATTAATCCACGAAAGTTACTCCATATTGCTACCTGTTCCTGTTGTGATCTAAGGGCCATGTTTATGGGCTCTATTTCAATCACTAAGCGCATTTTTAAATCGTCCAATTCTACAATGCCGTCAGGATAAATTTTCTTATAGCTCACCAGGTCTTGTGTTGTTTCTGCTTTTTGTTTCTGTGGCTTAAATAGGTACCAAGCAACAGCGGCAATTCCTCCCCAGAAAGCAATCTCCATTAAATAATCTATTATCATTTCTTCCTCCAAACGTAAACTTTTCGCCGATAAAGCCGGTATTTAGCTAAGCTGAAAAGATACTTAGGAAGAGGCAATCCTGTTTTTGATTGTTTCATAAAGACCAGGCTCATACTTATTCCTAAGGGAATCAGGTGATGTATGTGTGATAATGTTATGTTGTTAATTGGTAATGGCGGAATAATTTCCGCCAGCATTAGGCTAAGTTTTACACCAACACCCAGGGCTACTAGCTGGATGAATGTCAGTCCCCAAACAATATTATTTGACTGCGGTTTTTGTTTAAGGCTGTGATAGTACCCATACATAATACCCACCTCTTAAAATTATAAATTGATATTAAGAAGGCCCAGGAAGCCCCCAACAATGAGTTCTGTTTTAAAAACAACAAATAGGCTCACCAACATGCCTCCAAAAGCCATCTTTGCTTTCATAATTCTTTGACTGTCGCCGTTGCTAAATTTATAGAAGAAAAATGCTATTGCAAGGAACACTGCAGCCACCGTGCCAGCAACTTGTCGTATTAAGCTTACAGTGTTGTCACTTACTTGTTCTATTTCTTGTTTCATTGCATCTTTATTAGCGTATTTTTTTACCTCATCTGCAATTCCGGCATTGCAGGTTCCAGTTATAAGCAAGACAAACATCATAACCAACATAAGAATTGCAGCATATTTTTTCTTCATGGCCTTCACTTCCTTAACTGTTTAATAATCCCTGGAAAACGCCCACTATGAATGGCAGCTTTTGAATTGCAAAAAACACAAGACAGCTATTACTAATCTTGCAAAAAATTACTAACAAAAGGACCACAGATTAGTAATATTATCAACGCAACCGCCAAAGCTTGAGGTGAAATATTTGAAACTAAATGATATACCCCACCCAGAAAACCATTTATTTCATTAGCAGCTTCTTCTGGAGGTATTGACCTTATCTCTAATGTTCCACGACTATTTGTTGAGCCAATTAGTTTGCCTTCGGATTTTCCCGGGTTCCCAGTAACACTTTCTACAAAGGTTTGTCCTTCAGATACACCTCCTTTAACATCTTCAATTGTGGCGGCCGCAAGCAAGACAGAATCATTGATCAGAAATAGATATAAACTAACTCCTACAACTACAAGCACCTTTGATATATAATTCAAATCTTTATCACCCCCTGAAGTTCCTCTAAAAAGGAACCCCACCGAATGGTGGGGCCAATGATGGAGGCTAATTCCGCAGCTAGCCGGGCCTCCTCCGGAGAGCTTCCTAAAAAAACAAAAAGCTGCCTCTGTGGCAGCCAATGATTTCTTGCTTTTAAACTCAATCTTCAATACTTATAATATTTAACTTCTTTATTCTTTTTTTCAACGTCACGGGATCAATAGTTATTTCTTTTATCGCCGTAATCGTTTTCGTTTGCATAAAGGTTAAAGTTAGATAATCTAGCTCTTCTTTACTAATCATTTCATACTCGTAATCCTTTCCAATTTCTAAAAAAGAGTCTGTAGATTTCAAAATTATTAACCTACCCCTAAAATCAATTCCATCAATCCTATACACCTTTCCAATAAAGGTTACTGGTTCTTTTTCAACTATTGTTCTGCCCTGAAATAATTTTTTCTCATAATCTGTAATATTGATTCCTTTGCTATCTGGTTGTTGAAATACTTGTATTTGATTTATTCCACGTTTAGGGTTAACGTTGTTTACTAAGTTTTCATAGTCACCTACAGCTTTTTGAACAAATACTAAAGTTTGTTTGTTAATTTTTATAACCTGATTATTATCTCCATTAATTACATTAACTTGATTGTCTTGTCCGCTAGGTTCTATCCTTATATTTTCGTTTTTAGATAATGCCTTTAAGACAAATGTCAAATAATCATATCCTTGAAGAATTAATTGCCAAATCTCATTCGGAGTTAATGAAAAAAAATATGGGAGAACAATTTGGGTGGCCGCTAAGATGTCAATAGATATATTAGTTATAAAGGAACCCTTTTCAAATGAAAAGGCCCTTACCCTTAATATATCCCTATCCTTTTCAGACATCTTTTTCTTATTATTGATAGTTAAATACGACTTATCAATTATTGTGTGAAAATTTTCTAAAGTTCTAAGAATATAATATAAGTTAAATCCATCATCGAATTGTCTGCCAGTCATTTTAAATGTTATTAAAGAATCATTCTGTATCATACACAAAACTCCTCTCTAGTGTTTATTTCGACAACATAGAGAGTTTTCTTTTAAATATTTTCAGACTATTTTCGACAAATCGTGTCGCATTTCATATTTATGTTTTCTCCTGATTTAGAATTTAATAAGATTTTTTCTTCAGTTGTTAAATAACAGTCCCCTATACAACCAAAGTCACTATTTACCAATGGACAATCTTTACAATCTTCAATCTGGTAGCAGGGATGTATTGATGTAAGCTCAAAAATTATCTTATTTTTCACTCTAAGCCCTCCGATAAAACAAGTCTTTAAAAGTCTCCTAAAAAGAAAAATCCGGTCATGATGACCGGAAGTAATAACATAGCTATTCTGCTAGGGTACAAGCATTACCTTGTTAATTGTAATTCCTTCCTTGGTATGGGCCAGGGGTTAATAGTAACGGTTTTAGATGCTCTTGCGTGATCATCCTCGTCACTAGATGCAGTAGCGTTAATTATTACATTAACGGGCTTTCCCCATAAACCTGTAGCCGGGTAGTCGAAATAATACACATGTTCATTCTTACCCCAACCCGCACTAAAAACTTTTTTATCTGTTACTTTTACATTATCAATTTTTTGGTAGCCCGTTTCCAGGTTATATCCTACATTTATGTCAGCAGTCTGACCGGATGCATTTACATTTAATGTTATCCAAGGTGGCGTTGATTCTTTATCCGGGTTTAATGTTGGCGGGGGAGGTGGATAGTTAGTATTTACGATAACTTTATATTGCCACGTCTTGAAAGGAGCAATTGGTGACTGTGCTACTATATTTACTTTCAGCTTATTAGCCTCGCGAGGGTCGGTTATCGTTACTATAATTGGCTTAATGGTACAAGTATCTTTATTGTCATCATAACTTAATTCATTGGAGGGCCTATCTCGATCTGGATTCACTTCAACCGTTACTATTGCCCCATCCTTGGGCATGGTAAAGGTTATACCATCATCTAACGTACCAATTAAGTCATAATTATCTACGTCTTTCATAATCACACCATTGACTTTCCAAACAAGTCTGGTTGTCAATAATTCACCTTTGTTATGATGAATTCTGGCTTTTACAAAAGCAGATCCTCCTACCTGCACCTCTTTGGAGTAGTCTAGTATTTCTACCCAGAGGTTGTCAGGTGTACCTACTTTTACTTTTTTGATATTATTTTCAAAAGTTACTTCTGGGAATACACCTTTTAACATCGGATTATTTGTTGGGTAATCAATATTTATTCCACAGGTAAGATATTGTTCTACCCCTGCTTCTGCAGTCCACTCCCAGTTTACCGTGATTTGCTCGCCTTCATCTACAAATCCATGAATTTGATATTGCGGATATTCAGGATCTGTTTCCAATTCTGTTCCATCAGTGTACTTTAATTTAGCAAAACTTAGCACATTACCTATTTCATTAAATGCCGCCAAAGGTGCAGCAATGCCATAGGGGTATGTGAAGTCTTTCTGTTTGAGTCTAATTACTGCACTAGCAGTATATGTTTTGCCAGGCTCCGGTATATATTTTTCTCCATCTTTAGGGCATCCAGGATCAATAGATACAACTTCAAAATCCATCGGTTGAGCATACCACGCTTTAACACCCTCTTCACTTGTGGCCACTACCCAGTTATCACTGGCTGATAGTTCACCGGATACACCGGAACCGTAGGCATCGGGGTTCTTTGCTGTAGCTATTGGGAAAGCGTTAAATTTTACTCCTGTAGAAGGATCAATTAAGGCCAACCAACCGTTTCCTACACCCTCTAATATGGCTGCTCCTGAACCTCTTGCACTATTAACAATCCAAACCAGGGGTGCAGTTTGGGCTTTATGGGCAAATGTATTTGACCAGTTAGCCTGATGGGTGTGTCTGCTAATTGCTATTAGCTTACCAGGGTTGCTAGGGCCAGTACCTACGGCAGGGAAATATACGGTGTTTTTTGTTATAGCTGGAGAACGGTTGCTAAATATTCCTTTGAACTGGTCGTTCATCCATCCTGTGCCATCAATATAGTTGTAGCCATAGACTCGACTCTGGCAATCTCCGAAGAAGATTTCGTTAGTGTCAGGGTCTACGGAGAAGCTGGCGACTAGGCCGGAGGGAAGGTCCATCTTGAAATGTTGCTTTGAATTTACCTTGCTTACAACAACACCGTCTTTTTCTTCTAAAATATCGTCTAGCTTATACATTACTAATTGACCTTTATTTTGGCCTTGGTCAAGTCCGACCACAAAGCTTGGCCATTAAAAACGGGACCCGGAGAGGAACTTGTACGACCAGAGCCAAGAGAGAACCTTAAATTATTGGCTTTTTTATCGTCCATCGGATCAGAAGCAATATGGATTTCAGCTGTATTACCTGCACTATAAATAACTAGCTCGTGACCTTTCCAATTTAGTATGAGAGGTGCTGATACAATATCTGAAGACCATCTATCTTCAAAAGTAAATGCCTTCTTTGGGTTGTTAAAGTTTGTTATATCTATTATTTCAAGGTGTCCAGTTTTAGTAGTTGAATCTATATCTGTTCCAATGTAAATATATTTTTTTCCGCCTTTATCAATAAACGTTGGGTGGCTTTTTGTAGGTTTGGCACCACGTAATTTTCTTTCCCATAGAGGACTTAAATTTTGATAATCGCCGGTGTTATCAGGAAGTATACATTCATATCCCGAAGAGTGTTGGCGGTTACAGCTACAACCAGGKTTTACCTTCAAACTCCCCCCAACCATTTAGAATTAATGGTTGCGAATACGATACCCCACTGTCATCTTTCCATGCTGGCCATAGAACAGGTTCAACCCCTTCAGCTCCCCTAGTACGCTCCGGGTTAAAGCCAAATGTGGTTACTTCTGCCCATGCACACGTTGCAAAAGACATGAGCAAAATGGTAAGCAGTAGAATGTTTCTTACCTTCTTCAATTTTTTATATCCTCCTTTTACTTTATATGAAATGCTCCCTAAAATAATAAAAACCGGCTATATTAGCCGGTTAAGCGTTTATTTGCTTGAAATTGTTACAGTGTTTGTTGTGGCATCCCAAGCCACATTGCAATTCAATGCTTCACCCAAAAATCTCACCGGAATAAAGGTTCTACCATCCTTAATAACAGGTGCAGTATCCATCGTCTTACTTTCCCCGTTAACTATAAAGGATTTCTGCCCAATAACCATTTCAACCTTGAATCCGTCTCTTTCGCAAATAACCTTTTGAGTATCTGCATTCCAGGTTACTTTGCATCCTAGTGCTTCACCGATTGCCCTAAAAGGAGCTTGGGTCCTACCTGCTGTGTCAATGAAGGGTGCTACGTCAGGGTTAAGCTTAGTTCCGTTGACAATGATTTTAATGCTGTTGTCTACTGGCTGGGTAGGCTTGGAAACTGTTCCACCTGTACCGGGAAAGGGAACAGAGGGAGTATTTGAGTGGTCAACCTCTCCCCCGTTACCTGGCTTGATAACAACTTCCCCAAAAGCCGGAGACACAACCATACTCACCATCATCAAAGCAACCATTATCATCATCATAATTTTTCTCATGTACTTTCACTCTCCTTATTTTAGGCTTTTTTTAACTTATTTACTTGTCAC
This sequence comes from Desulforamulus aquiferis, assembly GCA_004143605.1. Taxonomy (GTDB): domain Bacteria; phylum Bacillota; class Desulfotomaculia; order Desulfotomaculales; family Desulfotomaculaceae; genus Desulfotomaculum; species Desulfotomaculum aquiferis. Next base: position 102,388 of record AWVY01000002.1, on the reverse strand, counting down.
ATTCACCGTATTAGCAGTTCCATCCCAAGCCACATTGCAATTCAATGCTTCACCCAAAAATCTCACCGGAATAAAGGTTCTACCATCCTTAATAACAGGTGCAGTATCCATCGTCTTACTTTCCCCGTTAACGACAAAGGTTTTCTGCCCGATTACCATTTCAACTTTGAAACCTTCTTTTTCGCAAACAACCTTTTCAGTATCTGCATCCCAGGTTACTTTGCATCCTAGTGCTTCACCGATTGCCCTAAAAGGGGCTTGTGTTCTTCCTGCAGAGTCAATAAACGGGGCTACGTCAGGGTTAAGTTTAGTTCCGTTGACAATGATTTTAATGCTGTTGTCTACTGGCTGGTTAGGATTGGAAACTGTTCCACCTGTACCGGGAAAGGGTGTTGCTGGAGTTGTATCTATTCCCTCTCCCCCGTTACCTGGCTTGATATCAATTACCGCAAAAGACGGAGACGCCACCATACTCACCATCATAAAAGCAACCATTACCATCATCATAATTTTTCTCATGTACTATCCACTCCCCTTTATAATATTATTTTAAATAAATAATCTTCTTCGCTAACTCCACCTTGAAACCTTCTTTTTCACAAATTGGTGTTCACATAAGTATTCACTTTCCCCCTCTTATTGATTGATAAGCTTGGGCTGTGCTTATACTTCGAACAGAGCCGGAACTGTTCACATCCTTTGCGCGCTTGCCACCAAGGTTGTAAAGCTTGCCGCCGGCTGCTACCTCCAAGCAATTTCTCGAGCCTCTGCTAATTTTAATTCTCTTATTTGACCTAAAGTAAGATCTTCTTTTTTGTTTCTCTGACGTCTGCATCTATTTCGTTTCTTTTTCAGTTGACTAATTTCTCCTAATTCATACAAATAAGCAACTGAGGACCCAACCATTTTTCCGAAAACTTCTAAACCAGCCATTCTATCCGACTCAAATATTTTACGAATTATATCACGCCTAATAAAAATATCTGAGTCAAGCCTATATTGTCTTGCCAATAGTTTTAAAGTTCTATATCTCACCGGATCACCTCATCTCTGCATTTAGCCATGTCCTATATAGGAACATGCCCACGGTGCGCCACGAGGAGGCAGCAGTAATTGCACCGCAAAAATGGAAGCCCGGAGCAAAGCTCTTTTCTGCTTAGTCCCTCCCTCATTCATCACCGAAGCTCCTGAGTACGAGTTTGGTTCAAGTTACACAATATAAGTTTATTTTTATTAGGGTGAGCTACAAAAAACAGGGACTTATATAGGCAACCCATAGGCATGTCAGGTCCCTAACAAAATTTTTTACCAGTGAAAGTCTCTCCAATGATGTCGGGGTAAAAACATGTTGCTTTTTCATGCGTTTCAGGGTTACAGGCTTTAAAACAAATCATAATGTTTATATCCCAAATAGCCCTTTTCAAAAGGCAACTGTTGGTTTTTATCCAATTGGAATACTGGATAATACCTAGTCTCTAAAACTCTACTGTCTTAGAGAGATTGGGAAACTTCAGTATCCCGGCCTACCAAAGTCATTGTCAAAGAGCGTGGGATATAATAATAACTATAAATCCCAATCATCAGGATATAGCCGATTACGGTCCTGAAGGAACTATTAACACCCGTCCAGGGTGGGTCTTACTGCTCGTTCTGGAGACCACCACATCACCAGTTACGTGGCATCTTCGATATTACTACCGGGTTCTGCCAACTTCCCCGATGGATCTATTCCCTCCACCGATAGGTCAATTTTAACTGCATCCGCCTTCACCCAAGTGCTTAACAGCACGCCTCCCCCCAGGAGCCTGTCCTGCAAGGAAGCCTACTGTCTAGATATATCCTCCATCCCGCCCATTAACATAGCCCTCCGAGACTTATAATTGAATATTGTGTTGATACTGCTCTACTTTTGTTGTTCTACAATAATCTTTTGGAATCAGGCGTATATTCAAGAAACAAAACTAACATCAAACGGTAGAATTACTTACGCTTTGGTTCCCCTTTAAAAAATTCAACTACAACCCATCCGACAATATATATGTTCCAAAAAACAACATTTGCAGTAGTAACGTGCTCTGTATCTGGCAAAAAGTATTAATTAATTTACCACATATAATTGAACAAACTATGCCTGTAACCACTCTAACTGCGAATCTGAATGCCTCATCTGCATCTTTATCATTACTCGGGCTTTTTACAAAATCTTCATCAGGGAATTTCAGAAATTGAACTATGATTTTTTTAATAATCCGGATTTTCTTGTTCATCGATTTCATTAGCCCTTTCTGTCTTTTTGCCCCCAGCACCAAGTGCTTAACACCTATAGGAACTTGTCCTATGAGGAAGCCTACTGTCCATTACTCCCTCCACCCTCGCTCATATACATGGGTCTACTTTATATATCAATAAGACTTTTTACCTAAATGAAGAGGTGTTTTTACATTACTTCTTAGAAAAGGCAAATATTCAACTTTTCAATTACTAGTTATGAACCATTTGAATCTTTAAAAATTAACTGACACACCTTGGCTTTCTTTTTGCTCTACTCCCCTTATCCTATTGGATACTTTATCCGACTCTTCTAAGCTCTTTTCAAATTTATTAAATAAGCTGGGTGCAATTATCCGGGCAAGATCGGAGATTGATTCATCCGGATTACCGGGGATAACTCCAAGGATTTCCCTTCCAATTTCCTCAAGCCCGTCTTTTGTGCGCTTGGCCGTATATCTCACCATCTCAATGTGAGCCATGGCCTCATCTCCTTTTACAGGATTTTAAAACAAATTATAGAAGTAGAAATTTTGTTGTTCTGCAATCTAGGCAATTTTCCGAATCCCTGTAAACCTTTTCATAGATTTTGGGTTCTAGCCAGATGCTCTTTTTACATCTGGGGCACCGCCAGGCGATGCGTCCTTTTCTCCATTCGTTTTTAAAGGGGCTGGGTTCCCAAGGGGTTTCTTGCCTAAAGGCTGGTGGTTGCCGTAGAAAGCATTCATGGTGAACAGCTTGGCCATCTTTGATAAACAGATATGAAGAACCTGCCCAGACTGGTTCAAAACATAATTGACAAATCCCCAGGGCATCTGGAATTGGTAATGTCATCAAAATCACCTCTTGTTCTGATTAGAACGACAGCATTTTACAGAATTCTTAATAAATTTATGATAAAATTTGTAGATACGCCTTTATTGCCGGAATTGCTAGAGGGTCTGGTTTGTTGTTGCCTTTATTCACCGGCTGCCTTGTCTTGCAAGTCTTCATCTAATAGTTCAGATATACTAACACCTAGGGCCTTCGCTAGTTTTTTGTAATAGTAATAGTTGGTTGTTTTTTATTAAGCTCTAACTCAGATATATAGGTTTGACTAACGCCACTCTTTAATGCTAACTGCACCTGTGTCCAACAAAGTTTTTCTCTCAATTGTTTTAGTTTCATCCTGTCACCTCCACTTATTATTAATAATAACGCATAAGCGTTATATGTGTCAACGCAAAAGCGTTATGTATTGCCTAGGTTTTTTGTGTTATTATTGCTATAGCGTTTATATCGGCGGTGTTTATTTATGGATATTTCTTTAAAAATTGTTCAACTACGAGAACAAAAAGGGTATAGCACTAACAAGCTTGCAAAAATTGCTGGGGTCGGACAATCTACTTTACGGGAAATTGAAATAGGTCAAAAACAACCAACTGTTTATACTCTTGATAAAATTTGTTATGCTTTGGGCATTTCACTTGCAGAGTTTTTTGCGGAAGATAGCAACGATTTTCCACTATCTAGTTCCACAAGATCCTTAGCTATGGAAATGCAAAATTTACATTCTGCACAAGTTGATATAATTAAAAATATAATTAACGAATTCTCATTAATTAACCAGAAAGTGAATCAAGAAACATCCAACGAGATATTGGATCTACTCACCTCAAAATCCAAACCGCTTACCCTCGCTGGTAAGCCCATAGATTTAGAAGAAAGAGTACGCATATTAGAAGCCTTAAGAGATATTCTCCCGCAAGATGGTACAGAAAATGAAGATGATGAAGTTCTTGTTGCTAACTTCGAAGGTAAACATTTGTATTATATGCCCACCCCGGAAGAAGCAGAAGAAATCGAAAAAGCCATAGAGGCAGCTATGAAACAAAAGAAAAAAGACCAAAATAAAAATAACGAGACAGAATAAAAGAAACTACTAACCTTGTGTGCAAGGATAGTAGTTTCTTGAGTTATTAGACAAAACGACATTATTAGATAATATTCGCGTCCTTACCACCAGTTTGGTGGTTTTGTAGTTTTTAACCTATTTCATTTTTCTTCCATTATTGTTTTTATATGTTACCACTGTTATTTGAGAGTTTTTACCTTGGACAGAAGATTAATAGCCTTACTAGCTATGGCACAGAAGGAGAAAATTTATATTTACTACTACCCGTTTGAAGATCCAGGTAAGAATGGTTTTTACAGAAAAAAGGGGGTGAGTGCTATATCATTTTAAACACAACGCTGAAGTCAAACCCAGTTAAGCTCCTCTGTACCTTGGCGGAAGAAATCGGCCACCACTTTACAAGGCTAAATCAAACATATTGTATAAAGGAGATCACCAAAACTCTCTGGCAAAATTACTTGATTTAAGCATAGACGAACTGCGAGCCAGGATTTGGGCGGTAAATTATTTAATACCAGATACAGAATTTGTGGAATTAATTTCAACTCATTATACCGACCGGGAACTGGTATCACACTTCGGAGTTTCAGAAATGTTCATTAAGTTAAAACATCAGTTACTCATTCATTTATGATTCTTAAAAAACCGTAGAAAGCAGGTGTAAATATGTTTTTGATAAATTCTCGGAACAAAATAAGGTTATCAATAATGCCAAATTTCTAACATATCAAAGGGCCGGGAAATAATTGGCAGGCCATACCCTATATGGTCTTTTATACTAATTTATTTGGCCTTGTTACTCTCTCAAGTTTTAATTTTACATTTATGACCTTTATTGGATTAGGTTGTATCGGTATTGGAGGGTATTCTATTTATGAAGTGTATGAACACAATATATACCCACGTCTTTAATCTGGCAAAGTTTTCTTCATAGGATGTGTTCTAATAACCCACATAAAAAAGCTTTCAGGTCCTCCAATTGGTATTCCTTTAAATCGCACTAATTTTAGCATATGGCGCTTATCACCAGAGATTATATATTTGGCCGTGCCTTGTTCAGCTGCCCAAAGAAATGGATCATCATCTCTATCGCCAGAAGGGGATGGCCAAGTTGGGGGCATCTCTGATACCTTAAAATCTGGATCAAATATAATATCTAAAAAGTATAATGCTTCTTCAAGAGTAATTCCTGTTCTATTATAATTTGGGTATAACCTTTTAATGATTTCAGCAGCCTCATTGTATATATGATTATTCCATAACAAAGCTAAGTTACCAGAGAGAACAAATTCAAAAATAGGAGTTTTTCGATATAAAGAAGGGACTAGTATATTAGTATCAAGAACGACTGGTACGATGACTTCGTTTGACATCTAAGAAAGCCCGATGAACATCCCTTTCCAGTTCTTCTCGAGAAATACCCGCAACTCTTGCTTTTTGTGTAAATTTATCAGATAGCCTTCTGGCCTCCATCAGTCTCTCTTCTCGACTTAAACTTTACGTTGTGCAAGCATATTTCTCCCCCTCCTTACTCTCTTTATTCGTTTCCTTAGCTTCTTGTACATATTTTACCACCGGCCTCAGTAAAATTTAAAACCATTAATAGTATTAATTTCCATTAAATGGTTAAAATACCTTCATTTTTTAATTTTTTTAATTAATTAGCAAAAAGGTTATTTAAGAGAGGTACTATCTATAATTTACGGATTTTACAGTGTCGGATTGCCCGGAGGATATCCGAGCAAAGGGTAAAAAGTGTCCGTACATTGCCCGATACAGCACATTTTTTTGTCCGGACAATATACGGACATTAACATTAACCTTCTGTTTGAAAATTTATTAGAGATTAATATGTTTAAAGCACAGCTGTTTTCTAACATTATCAAATTCCCATTTCAGTAACCCAAAATGCTTATTAACTACGTTCTCAAGCTTCTGCAATGCTCCACGAAAATGTCTAGGCACTCTAATTCCTCTTTTACCGTAGAAAATTTAATCATGAAGCCCTCACTGACCACATTTTCGGTAGTGTTTCACTATTTCTTTCTGCATTTTTTTGAATTCCCTTGAATCATAATCAATTCCTAAAGACCAGGGTTTTACAATCGCAACCTTTGCTTTATTTTCAAATACCTCATTAACATCCCACAATATATTAAAGAAACGCAAGATGATGAGGATAATCATCTTTTTGCCATTCCTGTTAGGGATAAATTAACAAAAAATATAAAACCGATACAGGATTATTCCCTACCTGTGAAGAATATATCCGATAGAAAATTCAACATCCTTAGAGCATACGCGCATAGTGATATTTGGCACGCTCTTATCTTTGTTTGGCGGATGCATATCATTTTTAACTGGCCAACTGACAGGTTCTTTCTCAATTATAGAAGGAATTAAAAAAGTTAAATTTCCTAAGTTTGACGAGCCGACTATCGAAAAAACCTATGATGATCTTGTAGCGTGGGGACTCATAAAAAGTAACTAATTTTACCTCGCCTGGTTATATCCAGGCCCTTTTGATTATTAGACTATTTTTAGTGGGGTGCATAAGTTTTTGAAAGCTGTAATCTACGCACGTTATTCCAGCGACAATCAGCGTGAAGAGTCCATCACAGCTCAGATCAGGGCCTGTACGGACCATGCTGAAAGAAATGGTTATTCCATTATTAAAATATACAAAGATGAGGCTAAGTCAGCTCAAACTGATGACCGGCCAGACTTTCTAAAAATGATGAGCGAAATTAAAGGAAGCCTGGTAAAACCAGATATCCTGATCATTCATAAGATTGACCGTTTTGCACGAAACAGGTACGACTCTGCTTTTTATAAACGAGAACTCCGGAAAGCAGGTGTCAAGATTCAATCTGTATTAGAGCACCTGGATGACAGTCCTGAAAGTATTATCCTTGAGTCCGTTCTGGAGGGTATGGCCGAATACTACTCCAAAAACCTGGCCAGGGAGGTTATGAAGGGGATGCGAGAAACAGCTCTTCAGGCAAAACACACAGGGGGCCTCCCACCTCTCGGATTTGATGTAGACAAAGAGAAAAATTATGTTATTAACGAATCCGAAGCACCCGCTGTACGCATGATTTTTGAAATGCGTGATGCCGGTTATGGATATAACACAATCCGGGATACCCTCCATCAGCACGCCTATAAAACTAAGCTTGGCAAGCCCTTTGGTAAAAACAGTCTCCATGAGATACTTCGTAACAAAAAATATATTGGTACCTACGTCTTCAATCGGTCGGCTAGTAAATCACAAGAAGGTAAACGAAATAACCATTTATCCAAAGATCAGGAAAATGTAATTGAAATCCCTAACGCCATTCCGGCTATTATTCCCGAAAGTCTTTTTGGAGTTCAGGAAAAAATGAATAAGAACAAAAGACTAAATGCCACCGGTGGACAAAAAGCAAAAGTAGTATATCTGCTCTCAGGTTTAATCTGGTGCGGTGAATGTGGTAAAAGAATGGTAGGTTCATCTAGCACCTATAAAACTAGGGTCACAAGAGAAACAAGGCAACGTTATTATTATCTTTGCAATAATGCAGACCGTACAAATACCTGTAATAATAAAAAGATTAACAAAAGTTCCATTGAAGAATATGTTTTAGGTAAGCTTCAGCAAGATATTTTTAGTGATACAGCTATGCCGAAACTGGCAGAAAATCTCTATGCTTATTATTCAAACAGCAAAAAAGAGACCGCTGGCGAAGGGGACTATTTAAAGAAAGAATTGGCCAAGATTGACCGGCAGATAGAAAATATCGTTGATGCCATAGCAGAAGGAACTGTGGTTGTGAGAGCCTTTGCTGAAAAACTTAAGAACCTAGAAAACCAAAAAGCCACACTGGAGAGTAGATACCAGGAATGGCTTATTAAGCAGCAAGAACAGGTTATTTCATTGGATAAAATTATGGAGATCTTAACTACTTATAAAGAGGCTCTAAACAACGATGACCCGCTTGTTGTTAAGCAGGTCATCGAACGTTTTGTTAAAAAGGTTATGATTAAAACAGATACCATCGAAGTTAATCTTATGGTGTCTGTGTATACGACTGGTGGAGGCGGGGGKAGTTGAACCCACCGTCCGAAAGAACGACCACAACAGGCTCTACGAGCGTAGACTATGATTTAGATTTCACTTCATTGGCGGCCGTAGTCAACCTCCAATGTCGCTATCCCGGTAGTCTTAGCTATAGTCCTCCGCGAATCAGACTATAGAGCGTCCCGCTAAATTGACCCCCTATCCCTCACCGCGGGCGCAGAGAGTAGAAGGTTAGACAGCAACTAAGCTGCTAAAGCGTATTCTTCGTTGGCAATTAAATTGCGTTCACTGTTTAACGGGTAAGTGAGATCCCGGCTCGCTCCTCTTGCCACCGCTTCCCCCGTCGAAGCCATTTCGCCCCCATATTAAAATATCAAGGTACCAACGATTATTGTGTTTGTTCATTTGAACAATTACTTTCAAACAAGTAAAGCAATTATACTACAAGTGATCTCTTAAATCAATGTTAGTATAACCCAGCTTTAGTTTTAATATCAAGTGAGACAATCATTTTTTCATTCTTAATTATACTATTTTTTACCCAACTAATAATCTTAACAGTTTTATATCTAAATAATGAATCTATTTAAAGGTTTTTTGGTAATAATGCAAAAGATACACACCTTAAGGATCTTTATTTCAGAAGGAATGGTGAACTATGAAAGACACATTGAATTTTAATAACTCTAATCCTGCAATATTAGCACTGTCAACGTCTGATCAAGGGCTCGGTTCTTTAATTAAACTAATAGGAAGCTTTAATCTTCCTTTACGAACAGACTTCTTTGCTTCGTTAGTGCGGGCAATTATAGGTCAACAGCTTTCAGTTAAGGTGGCCGAGACTATCTGGGACAGACTTTACAAAGTTTGTGAAGAAATAAAACCTGAAGTATTAATTTCAATGGATGATGACGTTCTGAGAAGTGTGGGCCTTTCAAAATCAAAAATTATCTATATCAAGGATTTATCCGGTAAGGTTTTAAGTAAGGAAATAGACTTCATGGAAATTCAGTCCCTTGATGATCAGCAAATTATTGAGGTCTTAACTAGTGTTAAGGGCATTGGCAGGTGGACTGCCAGATGTTCCTTATATTCTCACTGGGAAGACCAGATGTATTTGCAGTGGATGATCTTGCTTACAAAGGGCCATTAAGTGGCTTTACGACCTTGAGCAGTCACCCGGCAAAGCTGCCATGAAAACCTTTGGTGATAGGTGGCGGCCTTATCGAAGTACTGCTTCCCTTTATTTATGGGAGGCAATAAATAAAGGGTATGTAACCAAAGAAAAGCCTCTGGCATAGATAAAAATTGAATATTTGAAGAAATACGCAGAAGCACAGATTTAATAGTTTATACCTTCTGCCTCTCCCTCATGGCACGATCCATATCCCGTTTGGCATCTCTTGCGGCTATGTCTTGACGTTTGTCAAAGGATTTCTTACCCTGGGCAAGGGCAATCTCTACCTTTACCTTACCCCTGGGGTTAAAGTAAACCTTTAGCGGAATTAAAGCAAGTCCCTTTTCCCTGACCTTACCATAGAGCCTCATAATCTCTTGCTTATGCATTAATAGCCTTCTTGTTCGCTTAGGCTCGTGGTTAAATCTGTTACCCTGCTCATAGGGGCTAATGTGCATATTATGCAGCATCATTTCCCCGTTATCAACCCGGGCATAACTATCCTGCAGGTTGGATTTACCGGCTCGCAGAGACTTTACCTCGGTACCACTCAAGGAGATACCAGCCTCATAGGTTTCCAGGATATGATACTCGTGTCTGGCACGTCGGTTTTCCGATATTGTTTTATATACTTCGTAGAAGGGGTAGGTTTTGCAGTCATTATATACACCTCTGGACAGATAAAGCCCTCTCTTAGGAGATTGGGCTTTTTAAAAACATATTATCTTTCTTAATAAGTAGGTCTATTATAACATTCCTAATATTTATGTCAAGGCAATATTTTACAGTCCAAGTTCTCCAGATGCGTCCTGCATTGCTTCAAGGCTTAATCCTAAAAACTCTTCCAAGGTAAGACCCAAATCGGAGCAGCTGCGAATTTGTTCCCGATTTGCCCCCCTGGCAAAGGACTTCTCGTTCATCCTGTTGACTAGGAATGGAACATCTATTGCTGCCAGTTTCTTCTCTGGTTTTATGAGGGCACCGGCTACAATTAAACCCGTGGTGGGGTCAGTGGCATAGAGAGCCTTATCCATAAGACTATCCCGGCTTAATCCGTGACGCTCATTATGGACCTTAACGGCATATACAACATCCTCCGGCAGACCAATTTCCTCCAGCATTTTTGCACCCATTATGCTGTGCCGATCGGGATCGTCCTTGGTCTGATCATAATCAATATCATGTAATAAGCCTGCCAGACCCCATTTTTCCTCATCCTCGCCAAAGTGTTTAGCTAAACGTCTCATTACCACTTCTGCGGCCACACAGTGATTTACTAAATTTTTATTCTTCAGGTGGCTCTTTAGTGTCTGTAGCGCTACTTCCCGGTTCAATTTGCAAACCCCTCTCAGTCTTAATAAATTTTGCTACTGCTTTGGCCACCTGAGTTCCATCAGCCAATGTAACCTCAGCTTCCATGGTTGCCATCCTACCCCTATCCAACTGCTGCCGGGCGGTGACTACTATGGGCTCACCAATTGGCACAGGCTTCAAATATCGGGCTGTCATTTCAACTGTCATAGCCGGAGTGCCCCTGCCCCATAGCCAGTGGGCCATTACTTCGTCCATGATTGTAGAAAGGAGTCCTCCATGCATTACATTTAGCCAGCCGGAATGATCAACCCTTGGGGTAAAAGTGGTGTAGCAGATATCATCCTTATGCTTGATACTAAGCTTTAACCCAATGGGGTTATTCCGACCGCAAGCAAAACACTTGTTAACCTCTTGCCACTGCTCACCATACAAGTCTTTATAATTTTGCAATCAATACACCCCCAGAAGTATTTATTGTAATATTTTACTAAACTTTTGGAGTCCTTGCAAGGAAGGTGACTCTGAGACTGTCATCGGAACCGTCCCCTTGACATAGGAACCGTCCCCTTGACATATAAGGAACCGTCCCCTTGACATATAAAAAGTAAGCCGGGTGGTTAGACCCGGCTTACTTGGGTGATTAATCTTACAGTTTGGTAAGAAGGGGACCAAGGATCAGGGAGATGGTACCAGCAACCTTGATCAGTGGGTTCATAGCAGGACCGGAGGTGTCTTTGCAGGGGTCACCTACAGTGTCACCAACAACAGCCGCTTTGTGAGCGTCGGAACCTTTACCACCAATGTTGCCTTTTTCAATCCACTTCTTAGCGTTATCCCAAGCACCGCCTGCGTTGGACAGGAACAGAGCTAGAAGAACACCTGTTACAGTTAAGCCGGTTAAGAAACCAGCCAGAGCCTTAGCACCGAGAAGGAAACCAACCAGAACTGGAGAGGTAACAGCAACGATACCAGGTGCAATCATCTTAGCGATAGCAGAGCGGGTAGCGATGTCTACACAACGAGCGTAGTCAGCCTTAACACCAGGCTTGCCTTCCAGCAGGCCAGGGATTTCACGGAACTGACGACGAACTTCTTCAACCATACCGAAGGCAGCTTCACCAACGGCACGCATGTTTGTGCACCAACCAGGAAGGGAATTGCACCACCGATGAATACGCCAACCAGAACCATAGGCTCGGTCAGGTTAACGATAAATTCACCGTTAGGAAGAACATCATGGAACTTGTGCTTAACGCCGTCTACATAAGCGCTGAACAGAGCCAGAGCGGTTAGAGCAGCGGAGCCGATAGCAAAGCCCTTAGCGATAGCAGCGGTGGTGTTACCAACTGCATCAAGCTTATCGGTTTTCTCACGAACTTCGGGAGGAAGTTCAGCCATTTCAGCGATACCACCAGCGTTGTCAGCAACAGGACCGAAGGAGTCCATAGCAACAACCATACCAGCGGTGGATAACATACCCATAGCAGCCATAGCGATACCGTAGATGGCCCACAGACCGGCATGCTCCGGAGGAGCTGCGCTGCCTACTGCCCAGAAGGAGAACCAGATAGCGCCAGCAAAGGTCAGCATGGGGAGCAGAGTGGACTCCATACCAACAGCCAGACCATGAATTACGTTAGTAGCAGGACCGGACTTGGAAGCGTCAGCAATACGGTTAACTGCAGCTTTGCCAGTACCGGTATAAACCTCGGTCAAATAACCGATTGCAACGTTAACCAGCAGACCAGCTAATACAGCCATGAATACGCCAAAGCCAATACCTAACTCGCCGAATATGGAGTTAGCTATGAAGTAAACGCCAACGGCAGTTAAGAAGTTGGTGGTCCACAGACCTACGTTCAGGGCAGCCTGGGGGTTACCATCTTCAGTGGTACGTACAAAGAATGTACCGAGAATGGAAGCGATAATACCAACAGCACCTACCAGCAGTGGGAAGATAACACCGGTGAAACCAAACAGAGTGTTACCAATCAGCATAGCAGCAATGGTGGTAGCAGCATAGGATTCGAATAAGTCAGCACCCATACCAGCGGTATCACCAACGTTGTCACCAACGTTGTCAGCGATAACGGCGGGGTTACGTGGGTCATCTTCAGGAATACCAGCTTCAACTTTACCTACCAGGTCAGCACCTACGTCAGCAGCTTTGGTGAAGATACCGCCGCCGATACGGGCGAAGAACGCGATAGCAGAAGCACCGAATGCGAAGGAGTTAATGATAAGTGGGCTTTCAAAGATAATATAAAGACCAGAAACGCCTAACAGACCAAGACCAGCAACGGACAGACCCATAACAGCACCAGCACGGAAGGATACGTTAAGAGCTTTAGCCAGACCATGGCTGCGAGCAGCTTCAGTGGTACGGGCGTTAGCCTTGGTGGTGGAGGTCATGCCGATGTAACCGGCCACTGCGGATAAAATAGCACCAACAGCAAAGGAGATAGCAGAAGGCATACCTACGGGTAGGTGGTCTCCCTCTTTAACTTCTACAAAGAACTGGGCGCCCCAGAGAAGAACAAAAATAATTAGAGCAAAAGGAATAAGAGTTTTGTACTGACGGTTTAAGAATGCCATAGCACCTTCGTGTACGGCTTCAGAGATTTCACGCATTTTGGGTGTACCCATATCTTCTTTAAGTACACTGGCCAGGGTAAACAGCGCAAAGGCCAATGCTATAATACCAGCACCCGCAGCGTAATAAGCAAGCATAATATTTTCCACTTGAAAGTTAACCTCCTTGTCCCCTCATAAAATTAATTAGGACCAATTACCATACCACTAATACCAATGAAGTAATACCAAAGGCAATAGCGATAAAGGCCGTGAGTCTGCCAAGTTTTTCATCTAAGCCTTTCTTTTTGCCAAAGAATGTCTCGGCGCCACCAGCAATTGCTCCGGACAAACCGGCACTTTTGCCAGACTGCAGCAAGACCGTAGCGATTAATCCTAGTGCAATTATTACATGGATGGCAGTCACTAAACCTTTTAACACAGCTCCACCTCCTTTAGAAAATATATGTAAAAAATAAGGACTTGTATACTAAGTAATTATAGCATAACGTGAAATATGTGACAATCTGTATAAACCTAAAAATAGCTTCCCAGGGCTTGCTCGCACAAGCCCCGGCTCCGTATTTCGCGTTATTTGTGATAAAGTTAACAATCTTTTTCTAGCCCTGTAAGTTGTAAAATACTCCCTTACCACGATAGCGAGCGAGGTCTGCCAATTCCTCTTCGATGCGCAGTAGTTGATTGTATTTTGCTACCCGGTCTGTCCTGGAAGGTGCGCCGGTTTTAATTTGACCTGAATTGGTAGCCACAGCCAAGTCTGCAATGGTGGTGTCATCGGTTTCACCGGAGCGGTGTGACACTACCGCTGTATAGCCGGCCCTTTTGGCCATTTCAATGGCGTCCAGGGTTTCCGTCAGTGTACCAATCTGGTTAACCTTAATTAAAATTGAATTGGCCACCCTTTCCTTAATTCCCCTGGAGAGTCTCTCTGTGTTGGTAACAAAGAGATCATCACCCACCAGCTGTACTCTGCTGCCCAGGGCCTGGGTTAGCTTGGCCCAGCCCTCCCAATCATCCTCGGACAGCCCGTCTTCGATAGATATAATGGGATACTTATCCGCCAGTCTGGTATAGAAGGCTATCATTTCATCTGATGTATAGGTGACACCCTCTCCTTCCAATACATACTTTCCATCTTTAAACATTTCTGTAGCTGCCACATCTAAGCCTAAGAATACATCCTGGCCAGGCTTGTACCCTGCTTTTTCAATGGCTTCCATGATCACTGACAGGGCTTCTTCATTACTCTTTAGGCTGGGGGCAAAGCCGCCTCATCACCTACAGCGGTGTTAAGCCCCTTTGACTTCAGTACAGATTTTAAATTATGGAAGATTTCGGCACCCATACGCAGTCCCTCAGTGAAGTTTGCCGCTCCTACAGGTAGAACCATAAACTCCTGTATATCCACGTTGTTATCCGCATGGGCACCACCGTTTAATATATTCATCATAGGCACCGGTAATTCCTTTGCGTTAACTCCACCAATATACTGATAAAGTGGCATTCCAAAATAATTTGCCGCCGCCCTGGCTGCGGCCAGAGAGACACCCAGGATGGCATTAGCACCCAGTTTACCCTTGTTGGGGGTTCCATCCATTTGAATCATCAGTTCATCGATGCCAATTTGATCTGTCACATCCAAACCGTTTAATTCAGGCCCGATGATTTCATTTACATTGTCAACAGCCTTTAAGACACCTTTGCCAAGATAACGATCCTTATCACCATCCCGCAGTTCCACAGCCTCATAGGCCCCGGTGGAAGCCCCGGAAGGCACTGCAGCCCGGCCCATATCACCACTTTCCAACCAAACTTCCACTTCCAGGGTGGGATTCCCCCGGGAATCAAGAATCTCCCTGGCGAAAACATCGCTGATTAGTGTAGACACTTGTTTCATTCCTCCTGTAGTTGATTTAATTAGGTGATTCATTTTGCAAAGCTCCAGGCTCTACCCCACAACCAAGCTCTTCCCCGTCATTTCAGGGGCTTTGGGTAGGCCTAGAAGTTCTAGGATAGTTGGGGAGATGTCTTGCAGACTACCATCTTCTTAGACTTGCCAGCCTGAAGCGCTCATCCACTAGGACGAAGGGGACCGGGTCTGTGGTGTGGGCTGTGAAGATGCCTCCGTCCTCATCCCTCATTTTTTCAGCATTGCCGTGGTCGGCGGTAACTAGTACTATGCCCTTTTTCTTCTGCATGGCTGAAACTATTTTACCGATACACTTGTCCACTGTTTCAACGGCTATCTTAGTGGCTTCCATGTCTCCGGTGTGGCCAACCATGTCCGGATTGGCAAAGTTTGTTATACAAACATCAAAACTGTCTGCCATTAACTGTTCTAGGAAAGCCTCAGTTACCTCGTAGGCGGACATTTCCGGTTTTAAATCATAGGTGGCCACATTGGGGGATGGTATCAGCAGCCGTTCTTCCCCTGGATTTGGGGCCTCCACCCCGCCATTAAAGAAGAAGGTAACATGGGCATATTTCTCAGTTTCTGCTAGTCTAAGCTGCCTAATTCCCTGCTTGCTTAGCCATTCTCCAAGGGTATTAACCAGCTTGGTTGGCGGAAAGGCAACGGGAGCTTCAATGGTTTTATCGTAAATTGTCATACACACAAAATGCACCTTAGGCCTACCGGATCCCCGATCAAAGGAGGGAAAATCATCGTCAACAAAGGCCCTAGTAATCTGCCTGGCCCTATCCGGCCTAAAATTAATAAAAATCACGCTGTCACCCTGACCAACCTTTGCCAGGGGCTGCTTACATTCATCGGTTATAATGGTTGGCTTGATAAATTCATCTGTCTCTCCCCGCTCATAGCCCACATCAACTGCCTCCACCGGGGAATTAGCCCTAAGTCCCTCTGCGTATACCATGGCCCGGTAGGCAAGCTCAGTTCTTTCCCAGCGACGATCCCGATCCATGGCATAATAACGTCCCGAAACGGTGGCCACCTGCCCCACACCCAGCTCCTTCATTTTAGCCAGTAGGGCATTCATATAGAGCTTTGCACTGGATGGTGGCACATCCCTCCCATCAAGAAAGGCATGGTAGTAAACCTTGGAAAGCCCCTGCAATTTTGCCAATTCCAGCACCGCAAACAAATGCCTTATGTGGCTGTGCACTCCACCGTCGGACAGGAGCCCCATTATATGTAAGGAAGTGTTATTCTTCTTTGCCTGTTGAACGGCTTTAATCAATTCGTTGTTTTGGTAGAATTCTCCGTCCCTGATGGACTTGGTTATCCGGGTCAATTCCTGATAGACTACTCTACCGGCACCGATGTTTAGGTGACCCACCTCCGAGTTACCCATTTGTCCCTCGGGCAAGCCCACTGCCTCACCGGAACATCTAAGGGAAGTATAGGGGTACTCAGCCATTATCCTTTTGATATTGGGTGTATCTGCCTGGGCAATGGCATTTCCGTCCTCATTTGTACTCAGACCCCATCCATCCAATACTATCAGGGCCAGGGGCCCTCGCTCAGTGGTCAACTCACCAAACCTCCCATCAACTTAAAGGGAATTTTTAATAATCCCTGCAAAGTCCTCCACCTTCAGGCTTGCTCCCCCAACCAGGCACCGTCTATGTCCTGCTGAGACATCAACCCCTTGGCGTTTCCGGCTTTACACTGCCACCGTACTGTATCCTTACAGCCTCTGCTGCATTAGACCCAAATTTTGAGGCGATGACTCGGCGGATAAAATTGTTTACCTGCTGGGCATCGTCATCCGAGGCTGTTCTTCCGGTTCCAATGGCCCACACAGGCTCATAGGCAATAACCAGGTTGGACACCTGCTCGGGACTTAATCCTGCCAGGGCACCCACAGTCTGGCTTCTACTGTTTTTTCAGTAATCCCAGCCTCCCTCTGTTCCAGGGTTTCACCCACACAAAGGATGGGTATTAGCTGGTTTTCTAGGGCAGACATGACCTTCTTGTTAACATTTTCATCGGTCTCCCCAAAGTACTGGCGCCGCTCAGAATGGCCTAAAACCACATACTTACAACCAATTTCTTTTAGCATGGCCGGTGCAATTTCTCCGGTATAGGCCCCCTGCTTTTCCCAGTGCATATTTTGGGCAGCAAGGGCTATGCTGCTTCCCTTCAACACCTCTGC
Organism: Desulforamulus aquiferis; assembly: GCA_004143605.1. Classification (GTDB taxonomy): domain Bacteria; phylum Bacillota; class Desulfotomaculia; order Desulfotomaculales; family Desulfotomaculaceae; genus Desulfotomaculum; species Desulfotomaculum aquiferis. The sequence continues at coordinate 84,965 of AWVY01000002.1, read as the reverse complement.
CACGGGGGCAAGGGCAGTGAATGGGGGACAAACCACAACCTCAACACCAGTACCGACATTGTCCAAACTACTTTTTAATTCCTGAGCAAAGCTTACCGCTTCAGTAATGGTTTTATGCATTTTCCAGTTTCCGGCTATAATCAACTGCCTCAAGGCACTACCCCCTATCATTAAGTTAGAGGTTAGATATACTCTAACCTCTGCCCGTAAGCTCTCAACTTTACGACCTAGTATGCGGGCCTTAGACTATTTATCCTGTAGAGCAGCAACACCGGGGAGCTCTTTACCCTCCAGGAATTCCAGGGACGCCCCTCCCCCTGTTGAAATATGCGTGATTTTATCAGCAACCCCAATTTTATTGACAGCAGCTACCGAATCCCCCCCACCAACAATGGTGGCTGCATTAGATTCAGAAAGGGCCTTTGCCACAGCCTCAGTTCCCTTGGCATAGGCTCCATTTCAAAGACGCCCATGGGACCGTTCCAAACAACCGTTGCAGCCTTGCGGACAGCAGCCGCAAATTGCTCTGCTGATTCCGGCCCAATATCCAGAACCATCCAATCCTCGGGTATTTCATTAACAGGAACAACCTTCTGCTTGGCCGTTGGCTCCATGGCCAAGGCCACCACCGCATCAGTGGGCAGCAGCAGTTCAACCTTTTGTTCCCTGGCCCGGTCAATAATATCCTTGGCCAGCTCCACCTTGTCCTGCTCCAGGAGAGACTTGCCAACACTAAAGCCCTGGCCCTAATAAAGGTATTGGCCATACCGCCGCCAATGATCAAAACATCTACCTTGCTCAGCAGGTTTTCTATAACACCTATTTTATCCGAAACCTTTGCTCCACCAATTATGGCTACAAAGGGATGATCCGGGCTGGTAACTACCTTGCCCAGCATCTCCAGTTCCTTCTCCATTAAGAATCCGGCAACTCCGGGTAAAACCTCTGCCACCCCGGTTGTGGAAGCATGGGCCCTGTGGGCTGCCCCAAAGGCATCGTTGACAAATACATCAGCCAATTCAGCCAGCTGTCTGGCATATTTCTCATCGTTCTTAGTTTCCTCGGAGTGGAAACGAACATTCTCCAGGAGCAAAACATCCCCCGCCCCCATGGCCTCAACAAGCTGCTTGGTATCCGGTCCTATGGAATCCCTGGCCATTACCACATCTTTGCCCAGAAGCTCAGAAAGCCTTTTAGCCACCGGGGTGAGTCGGTATTTTTCCACCACTTCCCCCTTGGGACGACCCAGGTGGGATGCCAGGATTACCCTGGCATCCTGTTCCATTAAATACTTTATAGTTGGTAGAGCCTTTTGAATCCTCGTATCATCGGAAATTTTATCTCCATCCAAGGGAACATTAAAGTCAACCCGGACAAATACCCTTTTCCCTTTGACATCAATGTCCTTAACGGATTTCTTTTGCATTATTTACAGCCCCTTTTCAGCAGCCATCAAAGCCAGATCCAGTACACGGTTGGAGTAACCCCACTCATTGTCATACCAGGCCACAACCTTGGCCATGTTTCCATCAATTACCATGGTGGACAGTCCATCAACGATGGAGGAATGTGGGTTTCCGTTGAAGTCTTTGGAGACCAGCGGAAGTGGATTAAATTCTAGTATATTCTTCATGGGACCGTCTGCAGCCTCCTTGAGGGCAGCATTAATTTCCTCAGCACTGGAGGCTTAGCCAGTTCAACCACCAGATCCACAACAGATACGTTAGGAGTAGGCACCCGCATGGCAAAACCATTAAGTTTGCCGTTTAACTCAGGCAGCACCAGGGCCACGGCCTTAGCAGCACCGGTGGTGGTAGGAATAATGGACATTCCGGCAGCCCTTGCCCGGCGCAAATCCTTATGGGGCAGATCTAATATTTGCTGGTCATTGGTATAGGAATGAACGGTGGTCATAAGCCCTTTAACAATGCCAAATTTATCGTTAATTACCTTAGCTACGGGAGCTAAGCAGTTGGTGGTGCAGGAGGCATTGGAAATGATATTGTGGTTAGCAGGGTCGTAAATATCATCATTAACACCCATGACGATGGTGGCGTCCACATCTTTACCCGGTGCAGAAATAATAACCTTTTTTGCCCCTGCTTCTATATGCTTAGCTGCATCTGGACCTTTGGTAAATCTGCCGGTAGATTCGATGACAATGTCAACTCCCAGCTCCTTCCAGGGGAGCTTGGTAGGATCTCCCTCAGCATAGACCCTAATTTCCTTGCCATTAATAATAATGGTATCCTCTGTGGCGGAAATATCGGCATTTAAAATACCATGCACTGAGTCATACTTTAGTAGGTGAGCCAGGGTTTGGGCATAGGTTAGATCGTTGATGGCCTTAAAATCAAGTCTGCGGGATTTGTGGTTAACCAACGCCACCTCAAATTCGCCCCTCTCGATGGCGCAGCGCAGAACATTTCTTCCAATTCGCCCGAAACCGTTAATACCAACTTTTACTGTCATTTTATAACCCACTCCTTTGCGGAATTTTAGTATGTCACAATTTGATGTCTTTATTAAATTGTATGTCTCATTTAATAAAAAGTTTCAACATAGTAAGTCATATCCCTGCCTGTAGAGGATCTTTTTTAATATCTTTTTCTTCTATTGGTAGAAGGAATACCTAATTCATCCCGATACTTCGTCACAGTACGGCGAGATATCTTTACCCCCCTTTGGCCAAATATCTCCGCTATTTTTGATCACTCAAGGGGTTCGCCTGATCCTCATCCTGAATGATCTCCTGAAGCAGCTTCTTAAGGCTCTCGGCTGAAACCTGATCCCCGCCGGTTCCACTCAACTGTGGAAAAGAAATACTTCATCTCAAAAACGCCCTGGGGTGTCTGTATGTACTTATTTGAAGTGGCCCTGCTGACCGTTGATTCATGGACACCCACAATATCCGCTACCTTCTTGAGGTTTAGGGGCTTAAGCTGTTTAACCCCAAAATCAAGAAAATCCCTCTGCAGCTCCACCAAACAGTTGGCTACCTTATATAGGGTAAGCCTACGCTGCTCGATGCTGCGTATTAGCCAGGCGGCTGAATTTAGTTTTTCCTCCACAAAGCGCCTAGTATTCTGATCTGCAGAACTGTTTTTGTTAATACTTCCCGGTAAGTATTATTTATAGTCAAACGCGGGATTGCCACGTCATTTACCAAAATTATGTATTGATCCTCTACCTTCTCCAGCACAACATCCGGGACAATATATCTTGTCTCATCATCATGGCTAAAATTGCGTCCCGGCTTTGGTTCAAGTTTTTTTAAAATGTCGGCTGCTTCCTGTACATCATGGGGGGTAACATTTAACTTCGCAGCTATCTTGGAAATCCTGCCTCCGGCCAAATCCTGTAAAAAATCTAAAATTAGCCTTCTGATAATGGGATTATCTTCCTTCATCAAATCCAGTTGAATATTTAGACATTCCTGTAAATCCCTTGCTCCAACTCCCGGAGTCAAAGCCCTGGAGTATTTTTAAGGCTTCGTCTAATCTACCCAGTTCAACACCCAGCTGTTCAGCTACCTCTTCTAAACTAATGCTCAGGTAGCCCCTGGCGTCGATATTGCCAATCAGGTATTGAATCTCAGTTCTAAGCCTTTCCCCAGCTCGGCTAAGGCTTAACTGGAAGCTAAGGTGCTCTGCCAGGAAGGTGCATGGGTGACAAAATGCTCAAAACCCGAATACTCACTAACTTCCCGCTGACCCCGGTTTGGATAAATGCCCAGATCGCTACTGTCCTGAAAATATTCCACCCAATCGAGATCAAATTCTTTTTTTTCAGCCTGGGGCTCGGGAATTTCCTCCTGGTTACTCTCCTCTGCCCTTTCTCCATCATACTCCTTGGTTTCCAGCAAAGGATTTTCTAAAACCTGCTGCTCCACATATTCAGTAAGCTCAATGGAAGACATCTGTAAAACTGTGATGGCTTGACGAAGTTCAGGGGTCATGATCAACTTTTGAGTCTGTTCAAGATTAAGGCCAAAATCTATTCGCAAGGATCATTCACTCCCCTTAGTTGAAAGCTTTAACTTAAAATTGCGCTTCCTTCTGTTAAAAATTATGCCCTGCCTCCGAAAGTAAAACCTCAATATCATAGGTTGCTCCATCTTCTGCAAAGAGGGTACGTACAGCACTCTTACCCTCAACATAGCCGGCCATGGCGGGCCTCAAATCTTCAGGTCTTAAACAGCAATGGTTAAAATGGGTGATAAAGCACAGCTTAACCCTACCCCCCTTTAACAGATGAGGTAATCCCAGGGTGGTAATATGCCTGTGGGCATAAACATTATGGCTTGTTACATTAGCTATAAGCACGTCCACCTGGCTAAATATATCCTTAATATCCTGACGATAGTAACCACTTCCAGCATATCCATGATAGGCCCCCGGGGAGTCATCTCCTGAACACCCTCCGGTGTTCGATAACTTCTTATGTAATTGGTATCGCTGGTGTACCCAATTAGCAAATTTCCTGCCCGTAATATAAATCCATAATTTTCAGCAGCATGGTGCACTGGAATTGGTGTAAGTACTGCATTTTTGATTTTTATTTCCCTGTGGGCCTGCAGTGGGATAACTTTAGGTCCGCCCTTATATCCGGCAGGGGTCATATTCTGCCCCTGGTGATAACTACTTAACAGTCTGTCCTGCCCCAACACCTGTTCCGGGGCCATTAGGTGACCCCTCCTTGTGAACATCCCCCAGCACATGCCTTCAATGACCGATTCTGCCCCGGAGTAGTGATCTAAATGCCCATGGGATATAAATATTCCATCAATGACCCCCAGATCAATACCGGCTTCTTCAGCCCGAACCACCGCTCCCGGACCTGGATCCACATATAGGCGTATACCACCCACGACCAGGATAAAGCCCGCCGTTCGCGGCACCTGGCTAAAGATAGCCTCGGGATTGCCACCCGTACCTAAAAAAGTAATCTTTGCCCCAGGTGCAGGTTCACCCGGTTCCTCCCTATGCCGCCACTTGCTAAAAGAATCTGCTGCAGCCCGGCTGGTTTTCTCCCTTAGTTCGGCATCTATTTTATTAAGATCCATTGTTCCCCTTCCTTGACCGAACCTGTTCCGCCAGACGTTCCAGTTTTCTCATGCGATGGTTTACCCCAGATTTTCCGACAGGTGGGTCCCAGAGCTCCCCCAATTCCTTCAGGCTGACATCTGGATACTGAAGCCTTAACTCAGCTGCTTCCCTCAAGGATTTTGGTAGCTTGCTGAGCCCTATGGTTTCTGCCAGATACTTAATATTATCCAATTGTCTGACTGCGGCATTGACCGTTTTATTTAAATTGGCCGTTTCGCAGTTGACCAGGCGGTTGACCTGATTTCTCATATCTTTATATATTCTTACATTTTCAAAATCCAGTAGGCAGAGTGGGCCCCCATATGGTTAAGACATTCTACAATCTGCTCACTGCCCTTTAAATATACCACATGCCAATTTTTTCGTGGGCTCACCTTGGCAGGCAGACCAAATCTTTGCATTAATCCTGCAATATCCTGGGCGTGGGGAAGGTTATCTGTGATAATTTCCAGATGGTAAGTTCCCTCCGGATTATTCACCGAACCGCCACCTAAAAAGGCTCCCCTTAGGTATGCCCTGCCACAGCAATCCCTTTGCACCAACTCAGGTTTATTCCCGATTCTGCAGCAGAAACCCGCCTTCAGCCACACCCATCTTATTTAGTATGTCCCCCACCGCAGGCTGGGGCGGTATCCTTACCAAATAAACATTATTTTTTCTCAAACGTATTTTACGTCTCACCAATATCTCGGTGGAAAGACCAAACAAATTCTTAAGAAGTTTAAATATCTTCCTGGCCACAGCGGCATTTTCAGTAACAATGTTAAGGGAAGTCTGTTTTAATCCGCTTATTTGCACACTGCCGTCCATCTTAATTAAGGCAGCCAATTCTGACAGACGGCAGCAATTCTTAGAGCCTACCACCCGAGCCAATTCATCCTTAGTAATCGCCGAGAAGGACATGGTCACCCCTCCACTCCGTTGATATTATACCACATAATACCAAGACCTAAATAATATATTGTCTTATATAGTACAAAAGGAAAAGAGGTATCTACAAGCGCCTCTTTGATATCTTAATATCAAAATTATTACTTTCAGTCAGTATAAACTAAATAAAGCATTTCCTCAAAGGAGGGTCCTTTTGGTAGTACTAATAGGAAAAAGAACAATCAGGCTATTAATGCTGACATTACTAATCTTAGGATTGGTAATAGGAGCTACATATTATTCAGTCTCCAGGGCGGCAAAAGCCTCGCCGGTGGAAGATTGGCTGCGTAATGGCCATATTGTCAAGCAAATAGCTACAAATAATAAAGTACTGTCTCTAACCTTTGATGACGGTCCCAGCAGTACTTATACCCCGCAAATATTAGATATTTTAGAAAAACAAGGGGTCAAGGCTACCTTCTTTGTGGTGGGCAAAAGGGCCGAAACCCACCCGGAAATAATTAAAAGAATGGCCAAGGCAGGCCACGAACTAGCCAACCACACCTATAATCATCCTTTAACCCAGGTAAAGCCGGATATCCTTGTCAAGGAACTGGCAATGACAAAAAGGATAATATTTGATCTTACCGGCCAAAACACCAATTACTTCCGCCCCCCCGGTGGAAAGTGCACCAAAGCCACCATCGAGCCTGCTTTAAGTAATGGCTACCAAGTAATACTATGGACAGCCAGCGAAGACCCCAAAGATTGGTCGAATCCAGGGGTAGAAAAAATAGTCTCCCGGGTGGTGGACAATGTCAGAAACGGCTCGATAATCATCCTCCATGACTATGGCGGAGACCGCACCCAAACCATAGATGCCCTGCCCATTATATTGAAGGAACTGCAAAGTCAAGGCTACAGATTTGTCACCATCAGTCAATTATTAAAGGAAGGCAAAACCATACCAGCCATCGAGAAGTTTAGGATGGAGAATTGGGTGGAGTGAGGTGATTTGGGGGGCTTTATGGGTCTTGCCTGGGCCACAGGTATATTTCTTTTGGGTCCAACATAAAAACAAAAGGTCCGTAGGACCATTCGTTCCTACTGGACCTTCAAAGAATGCTTCTATGACCCAGGCAAGACCTCAAAGCAATTCCCCACAACCCCTAATACTTATGCAGCTCCTCAATAAACTTTTCCTTACTATAATGTCCCGTCACCCGGATGCGGGGGGTTTTGAAGGGTCTGCATCAAGCTTTGCCAGGCCAAGCTGGGTGGTGACTGCTGCCCGGTAGCCGGCTTCTTTGACCAGGTTTGCCACTGTATCGTTATGGCTGCCGTAGGGATAGCAGAAGAAATCCACTGGTTTTTGGAGGCCATGCTCCAGGGCTCTTTTTGATTCTTCAATTTGATAGCGGGCCGCTTCCGTGGAAACCTTAGCCAGGTGAGGATGATCTACGGTGTGGGCCCCGATGACAAAACCGGCCTGGTCTAATTCCCGGATCTCCTTCCAGCCCATGATTTTATTCTCCGGCTGCAGCTTTTTCTCCACATCATAGAAATTTGTGTTGCCAATGGATCTAGACACTACGAAGATAGTCCCGGTAAATCCATACTTTTTCATAATGGGGTAGGCAAAGTCATAATTATCCTTGTAACCGTCATCAAAGGTAATAACAACAGGCTTATCTGGCAGATGCTTACCCTTTTCAAAATGATCCATAACATCGGCCAAAGAAATGGCCTCATAACCGTTCTCCTTTAAATACCTCATCTGCCAGTCAAATTTATCCGGTGGCACCCTCAGTCCCAAGCCACCGGTCCGGGGGTCTGGATTAACCTTATGATACATCAAAATTGGTATGCCCTGTAGTTTTGGATAGTGAGCATCTGAAGGAATGGCCCTATTTTGATATTGGTACCAGAAACCTGCCCCTGCTGCCATCAATGTAAATAATAAAATAACTAACAAAAACTTATTCTTGGACAGGAATCCCACCTCCCCGACTTTACTAACCAGTTAATGTATAAAGTAACGAATATGCTCAGATCCCTTTGTTTTTTCTGGAAGGCTGATATATTTTCATTGGCGCCCTTTCCAGGGCAGCTAGCTTATTACTATCCACTATATCCATGATGCCCGGGCCAGTTTTTCTGGCTGATGCCGCACAACATTAGTTTGCTGCACCAGGTACTTAGCCCAAATTTTAACACCTAGCGCTGTAATCTCCTCGGGCAATATCCTGACAGGTTCAGCCCCCTGTTCCCGGTACTTTTTAAGGAGCCGCCCCGGAATGGGTTCACTATTAACCAGTATATGCTCAACTACCGGACCGACATGTTCAAAAATTGACATTAGATGATTATAGGCCGAGTAACCCCTGGTCTCCCCAGGCTGTGTCATAATATTGCAAATATATATTTTATGGGCTGAGGACTCCTTTATCGCATCAGCCACACCCTGTACCAATAGGTTTGGTATTACACTGGTGTAAAGGCTGCCCGGCCCTAAAATGATGGCGTCAGCCTCCTGAATGGCAGCCAATGCCTCGGGCATGGGACTACATACTGCCGGCTTTAAAAAAACCCTCTTTATTTTACAGCCGCTGGAAGATATATTGCACTCACCATAGGTCACGCTATTATCAGCCAGCTCAGCACCCAGGACTACATTTTCCAAGGTAGAAGGAAGGACCTGGCCCCTTATAGCCAAAACCTTTGATAGGGCCTGAACAGCCCCATCGAACCCGCCGGATACGTTATTAAGGCCCGCCAGCAGCAAATTGCCTAGATTGTGTCCCGCCAGCTCACCGGTGGTAAAGCGGTACTGTAAAACCTCCTCCATCAAGGTTTCCCTGTCGGCCAGGCCACTACGCAGTTTCTAATATCTCCCGGGGGCAAAATACCCAGGTTATCCCTCAAACGGCCCGAGCTACCTCCATCGTCGGTTACCGCCACGATGGCTGTAATATTACTGGTGTATTCCTTCAGTCCCTTAAGCAAGCTGGAAAGTCCAGTGCCACCACCGATAACCACTATGCGCGGCCCCCTCTGGAGGGATCTGCGTTGGTAAATCTCTTCCACCAGATGCTGGGAACGCTCCGGTCTCAGCACTGTCATAATGGAATTTACCCCCATCCTAATACCCTGCACAGTCATAAATAAGCCCAGCACCGTACAAACAACTCCAAAAACCACAGGGGAAATCCTCCCAATTGATTAGCCAACAATTCCATAGTGTCATCCATCAGGCCAATTAAATGACGGTCCAGAAGGGCAAGGCCCAGCCCAAGGAGGGCAATGCCTGCCACCGCCAGGGTCAGCCATCTTTTTATTCTCATTCCAGGAGAAAGCCATTTTAATAAAGAGGCCAATTATTCCACCGCCTAAACTCGCATGATATCCCGGTGACGAACGTTAACACGGTAGTTCCTCTCAGTTAAAATATCGCCCAACTTATTTGCAAGAGTCACCGACCTGTGCATCCCGCCTGTACAGCCAATGGCAATCATCAAAGTAGCTTTGCCCTCATTTTGATAATGGGGAATCAGGAAATTAACGAAGTCAAGGAGCTTCTCCATAAATTCCTTAGTAACATCCTGGGACAAAACATGCTTCTGAACAGGTTCATCGTTACCCGTCAGACATCGGAGCTCAGGAATATAATGGGGATTGGGGAGAAACCTCACATCAATAACCAGATCAGAATCCAAAGGAATGCCATATTTATAGCCAAAGGAAATAACAGTAATCAACAAGCTGTTAGTATCATTCCGGTCCCCACCATACTGGGCCACAATCTGACCCTTCAACTGGCTGTTAGTTAGACTAGAGGTTTCAATAATATTATTGGCTCTGCCTCTAATTTCCCTCAGCAATTCCCTTTCTTCCTGAATCACCTGCAATACTTCCCCATGGTTATCTAGGGGGTGCCGCCGCCGGGATTCTTTATACCTTCTAACCAGGGTCTCATTGGATGCTTCCAAAAACAAAATTTCATACTTGTAGCCCTGCTGGGTAAGATCATTAAGGACCTCGATAACCTGATTAAAGAAGGCCCCGCCACGGATATCAACCACCAACGCCACCCTGTCAACCTTGCCGTTGGCCTGGATAATAGCTCCGCAAATTTTGGTATGAGGGCCGGGGGCAAATTATCTACACAAAAGTAGCCCAAATCCTCCAGACTTTGTACTGCCTGGGTTTTTCCTGCCCCGGACATACCAGTTACGATTAACAACCTTGGGCCTGCCATAATCATCGCCCCCTAAAAATAGATAAGCCTCTAATCGATCTTAATTGTAATGGGACATCCACAATAAAGCAAATAAAACACTTATCCTTTAAGGGCAGGCATTTCCAGAAATATTTTTATGAAACGAATATTTGATAGCATATAATATTTTTCCGCCTTCCCATAAGTGCCTAAACCTGATACAGGTAATAAAAATTTCATTTTTACCGGAGCCTCCGGGCCAGGGCAACTGCCCCCATTAGGCCGGACCTGCTGCCTAGGGCAGCGGGGACCAGCTTTACCACCTTTTTCGCACCCCGGTGTGCCCTGGTGTTAAATTCCTTTTCCAGCTGGGCCAAAGTAGATCACTCATATCCATAACTCCACCCCCCAATATTATTCTTGAGGGATTCAATAAATTTACCGCAATGGAAAGACCTAGTCCTAAATACCTGCCGGCCCCTTCAATAATTCTAATGGCGTCAGCATCACCATTTCTGGCTGCTTGTCCACTGCTTGGCAGATAAATGCTTATCCACGTAAGGCAGAATACCCTGACCATATCCTGCCTTCACCAGTTCCCTAGCTTGACGGGCGATACTGGTGCCAGAGGCCAGGGCTTCAAGGCAGCCATAATTGCCGCAGGTGCAAAGGGGTCCTTCAGGAAGGATGGTAGTATGACCAGTTCTCCGGCAGTACCAGACTCACCTGTGAACAATTCCCCCCGGTAAACTATTCCCGCCCCAATCCCTGTACTCACAGTAACATATAGCATATTACTACTCCCCTGTCCCGCACCAAAGACATACTCTCCCAGGGCCGCCAGGTTGGCATCGTTGGCCGTTTCCACCTTACAATTAAAAATCCTGGGCAGTTCCCGGCCCAGGTCAAATTCTTTCCAGCCCAAATTTGGGGCCAAATGAACGATTCCTTTATCTACTGCTCCAGGTACGCCTATCCCCAGGGCCCCAGGCTCCCCCTGGAAGCCTGCCTTGGACATAGCCAAGCTTACTGAACGGCACAAATTGTTTAATATCACAGAGGTTCCTCGCTCTGCCTCAGTTGGCAGGTAAATCTCAGATAGAATATTCCCCTGTCTATCAGCCACAGCCGCAAGTATTTTAGTACCTCCCAGGTCAATGCCTGCTATCAAGTCCTGGTTCACCGGACACCCCCCCATCACTCATCCTCTAAAAGATGGCTTAGCGTTTCCATTGCTTTCAAGGCATCCTCTCCCTCAACGGAAAGGGTAATTACCTCACCACTATGATTAGCCAATTCCATTAAACCCATCATGCTTTTGCCATTAACCCTGTGCCCACCCTTCTCCAAACATATAGCTGCATGAAACTGACTGGCGGCTTTAACAAACTTAGCTGCCGGTTGGGGATCTAAATTGATGACATTTTTCAGGTCCTTTTTTAACATACCTGTCAACCCCTATTCTTTAATTTCTCCCCAAACAGTTACAGTTCTACTGGTAGTTGTGAATATTATAGAATAAACTTTTTGATTACTTCCGCCACCCCATCCTCTTCGTTGGAGTTGGTTACATAGTCTGCCTTGTCCTTAACATCCTGCCTGGCGTTACCCATAATTACTCCAAGACCCGCATATTCGATCATTTCCAAGTCATTATAACTGTCCCCTATGGCGATGACCTGCTCCCGGTTTAAGCCCCAGCCCTTTGCCAGCATATCCAGAGCGTGCCCCTTAGTGGCCTGGGGGTGTGACAATTCTAAAAAGTGGGGTTTTGATTTCGTTATATGCAGGGATTCACCGAAATGCTGGGCCATCTCTCTCCACAAATTATCCAGCAAGGCTTCATCCCCCACCACCAATACCTTGGTCGGATCTTGATTCAAAAATTTTAGTAGATCTCCCACCGGTGGATAGGTACTCCAGAAATTTGATAATATCTCTCTGCCTCAGGTGTTACCCTTTCCACATAGAGATTATCCTCCACATAAACGTTTATATGCAGTTTCAGTTCCTTAATCCACTTGATAGCCTCCCTGGCTAAATCTAATGGTACCGGACGGTGCAAAAGGACCTCCTCGGATATTGTTTCCTTTACCAGGGCGCCTGATAGGTAATCAAGGGCAGGTCCAATCCCAATTCCCTGGCATAGGCTGGCTGAGCGGAACATCCTGCCCGTGGCCAGGGTTACATGGACCCCGGCTTCCCTGGCCCTGTCTATATACTCTCTACTCAAGGGAGATATTTGCAGCTTACTATTAAGCAGTGTGTCATCCAAATCTATGGCCAGCATGCGGTACTTACTCAAGGTCTAGTCCTCCTTATATTATCAACCATTTATTAATCTATACTCAGTTTAATTTGTGCCTCGAAAATATTTATAAACTGCTTCGGCAGCCGGGGTATTCATGCCGGGAACCTTAGCCAGTTCCTCTACCGAGGCCTGTTTAATGGCCTCCAGGTTTTTATAGGCCTTATATAATTCCCGTCGGCGCACCGAACCGATTCCCTCTATTTCATCCAATAGGGACTTAAGATTTCTCTGACTCCGCAGCTTACGGTGATAGGTCAGGGCAAAGCGGTGGGCTTCATCCCTAAGCCTCTGCAGTAATTTTAAGCCCCGGGAGTCCCGGTCCAAACGAATAGGCTCTGGGCTGCCCGGCCTAAAAAGGAGTTCCTCCTCCTTGGCCAGGCCGAAGGTTGGGATATGCTCGAAGCCCTGCTCCAGCATGGCCTCCCTGGCTGCAGAAAGCTGCCCCTTTCCTCCGTCAATAATTATTAAATCAGGCAGCTGAGAAAATTTTGCCTTCACCTGGGGCATTTCTCCGGTCTTTAGTAAGTTCTCCTCTTCCCTGGCCCTTCTAAACCTGCGCCCTAGGGTCTCCCTCATGGAGGCAAAATCATCGGGCCCCTTAACAGTTTGAATTTTAAAACGGCGATACTGCTCCCTACAGGGCTTGCCATCCACAAACACCACCATGGAGGCTACTGATTCCGTACCCTGGGTATTGGAATATCATAGCACTCCATTCTACCTGGTGGTCCGGGCAAGCCTAATGCTGCGGCCAGCTCCTTCAGGGGTCCCTCGGTGGAATCCCTGCCGGCCTCCCTCTCCAGCCTTGCCTGCTCCAGGGATAGCAAAGCATTTTGGGCAGCCATCTCAACTAATTTATGCTTATCTCCCGCCGGGGAGTCCTTATATTCACCTTACTTCCCCTAAGCCCCGTTAGCCAGGTGGCGAGAAGCAATATATCTTCAATTTCCTCAGAAACTAATATTTCTGCCGGTACATACTCTGTTTGAGCATAAAACTGCTGGACAAAGGCCGCCATAATTGCACCCCTCTCCAGGGTGTCGGTCCCCTCCAGAAAATAATGCTCCCGGCCAATGAGCTTGCCCCCCCGAACAAAAAAGACCGTCAGGCAGGCTTCATCAAAGCCCCTAGCCAACGCTATCACATCTTGATCCACCAGCTCGGTGGACACAATTTTCTGCCTTTCTACCACCTTCTGTACAGCCAGAAGTTGATCCCTCAGCTCCGCAGCCCGCTCAAACTCCAGATTTTCTGCAGCCTCTTCCATGCGCTCCCGCAGCCTTTTGAGCAGCTCCTCCTGTCTACCCTCCAAAAACAGAACCACCTCATTGACATATCCCGGTAAGGCGGCCCCTCAACTAATTTACAGCAGGGTCCCAGGCATCTCTTGATATGGTAGTTCAGGCAGGGGCGGTTTCTCTCAGCAATTTCCCTTTGCTTGCAGGTTCTCAGGGGAAATATCTTTTTCAGCAGCTTTAAGGTCTCATTAACAGCCCCCACATTGGTAAAGGGGCCAAAATACCTGGCTCCATCCTTCAATACCCGTCGGGTAATCAAAAGCCGTGGATAAGCCTCGTTTAGGGTTACCTTCAAATAAGGATAAGTTTTATCATCCTTGAGCAGCACATTATACTTTGGCCTGTGCTCCTTAATCAGGTTATTCTCAAGGATTAATGCCTCCACCTCTGAGTCGGTCACAATATATTCCAAATCAGTCGCCCGGCGCAGCATAGCCTGAACCTTAGCCGACTTGGTCCCGGACTGAAAATAGGAGCGCACCCGATTCTTTAAAGATATAGCCTTACCCACATAGATTATCTGTCCATCATGATCCTTGTATAGATAAACCCCGGGGCGGGAAGGAATATTTTTCGTCTTATCACCTAGGGACAAATCTGTCACCCCCAAGGTTATTGTATCTTAATTTTACTTTTATTGCCAACCGAGAACCCTATTTTTATTTTTTCATTGTTACATTAAGAAAGAATAAACCCTTCCTTAAACTAATATTACGTAATATTATTATTTGCCAAAGGAGACAGAAACAAATACCTTGACAATTGGCAGCAGAAGGATAATATTAATAAATAAAGGTAAGTAACTAGTTAGTTACTTTTTAGGACATAGGAGGTCTTAAATGAGTAATAAAGAATTCAGCCGCTCAGAGGACAGTAAGAACCGCATTCTCCTTGCAGCAGCAGAAATTTTCTCCCATAAGGGCTTGGATGGGGCCAGGTTGATGATATTGCCAGGTCTGCTGAGATAAATAAGAGGATGATCTACCACTACTTTGGCAGCAAGGAGAACCTTTACGTGGAGGTGCTGCGCCACAATTACAATAAAATCAATGACCTAGGTCAAGAAACCTACATCCCAGGGGACGACCCCATGGAAAACGCAGTAAGGGCCTGCGCAGTTACTTCTATTTCTTAGCCAGCGATGAGCAGTTTGTTCGGCTAGTGAGCTGGGAAGCCTGAACAGGGGACGCTTTGGCAGTAAAGTGCTGCCCCAATTTTTAGAGCTGACCCAGGCCAACCTGGGGGAAATAATCCATGAGGGCATTGAAAAGGGAGTCTTTAGGGCCGATTTGGATATTCGCCAGGTGCTACTAAGCATCCACTCCCTATGCCTGGTTTATTTCACCCGCAGGGAGCTGGTTCAGCATATGTGGTCCCGGGATATGATGTCTGAAGATATGCTGGAGTCTCGCTTGCAGCATGTCATTGATTTTGTCTTCAATGGAATTCTTACCCATAGGGAGGACTGTGTAAATGATTCCAATTAAAAAGCACCTATCCGGCTGCTAATCCTATCCATAATTCTTTTAATCAGCGGCTGTTCCAATCAAGGGACAACAGTAAGCAGCATTACCGGCATTGTGGAGGCCCGGGAAGTGGATGTAAATACCAAGATTCCCGGACGGGTCATAGAATTGCTGGTTCAAGACGGCCAAAGGGTACAGGCAGGAGATGTGTTGGCAAAGATCGACGATCAAGAGTTAAAAAGCCGGGAATCCCAGGCCCTGGCCGGCATTGCCGCCGCCAAGGGGGATATAGCTAAGGCCACTGCCACCACTAACCTGTACCAGGGAAGTACCGCCGCCGACATTCAGTCCGCCGAAGGTCTTCTGTCCGAGGCCCTGGCAGCAGAGGCTTTAGCCAGCAAAACTTACCAGCGGATAGCCGAATTGCACAAGGCCCAGGCTATATCTGACCTGGAGCTGGATAAGGCAGAAAAGGACTATAAAACTGCCCAGGCAGCGGTTACCAAGGCCGAAGGAAACCTCGCCAAGGCAAAGGCCGCCCTGCTGCAGGTGGATGTCTACCAGGCAGAAATTCAGCGGGCTGAGGCTGCCTTAATCAAGGCAGAGGCGGATCTAGAACAGGTCCACATTAATCTGGAAGAAACCCTGATCAAGGCCCCCTGCTCAGGGTAATTACTTCAATTAATGTGGAGCAGGGAGAGCTGGTTTCCACCGGGCTGCCCCTGATGACAGTAACTGATTATGAGGAAAACTGGGTTAATGTCAAGGTAGAACAGTCAATTTTAGATAAGGTTAGCGAAGGCAATGAGGCTACCCTTACGGCCCTAAATCTCCCCGACAAAACCTTTACAGGAAAGATTGTAGATATCAGCAGAAAGCCCGAATTTGCCACCACCAGGGCCACCAACGACCGGGGTGAAAAGGACATTGTTACATATAACGTTAAAATCAGGGTAAACTCCGCCGAGCTTCGTCCCGGTATGAATGTCAGTGTAAATTTTGATTAAGCCGGGAGGTGAATGAAGTGAGCAAACTTCTTGCAGTGGCTGCCAGAGAATGGCAGTACATGAAGGGCAATAGAAGGTTACTATTGATTATGTGTTTTATTCCCACCCTGTATCTGTTAATGTTCGGGATTATGTACAGTAATCATGTCATTAAAAATATCAGCACTGTAGTATTGGACTATAATCAAACTGCCACCAGCAGGATGGTAATTCAGGCCTTTAGAGACTCGGAAAAATTTGACGTTCTAGGCTGGTGCAGAGTGAGGAGCAACTGCAGAAAATGCTGGATCACAGGGAAGTTATGGCCGCTGTGGTACTTCCCCCGGACCTGGATTCACAAATAAAAAAGGGCAAAGGCTCCCAGGTGCTGGTGGTGGTAAATGGTTCTAACATGTTATATAGCAATTCAGTCATGTCAGCTGCTAACGAAATTATATCCACCCTTTCTGCCGGCATCAGCATTAAATCCCTGGAAGGTCAAGGACTGCTGCCGGAAAAGGCCAGTTCTACAGCCCTTCCCCTAAGCTATCGCCTCAGGGTGTGGTATAATCCAACCTTTAACTATACAAACTTTTTGCTGGTAGCTTAGCCTGCACCGCCATACAACAGATAGTCTTGCTTTACATGGCCGTAGCCATTGCCAGGGAGAAGGAACTGGGCACCCTTAAAGAACTGGTGGCTAGCGGCTACCGCAGCTACCAGGTAGTGCTGGGTAAAATGATACCCTATTTTTTGATCAACCTGATTAGTGCTAATCTAGTACTGTTACTTTGCTTCAACCTGTTCCAAGTACCCTTCCGTGGAAGCTTCTTAGTCCTGGAACTGCTGCTAGTGGTATTCATGCTTTCAATCCTGACCATTGGGATCTTTCTCTCCCTCATTTGCAAGAATGAGTTGGAAGCAACCCAGATTGCCATGCTGGTTGCATACCCTCCTTCCTTTTCTCCGGCTTTACCTGGCCGGTGGAAGCAATGCCCCTGGCAGCCAAACTAATATCCGCCGCCCTACCCCTTACCTATTTAGTTACGGACGTGCGCGACATCGCCCTCATGGGCATAGATCTACCCCAGGTTCTCCCCAACATCCTGATCCTAGCCAGCCTTACCACATTTCTACTACCCCTGGCCATCTGCTGCTTTAACCGACAATACACCAAACAATAAGTTAACGGTACGGTGCCTGTCACCGTACCGTTAACTTATTTGATTTCATTGGTGTTGAGGGAAGTCTCAAAGGACATTTGGTGAAAGGTAATTCCCACGATTACACGCCTTTTAAGTCTTTCTTCAAGAATCCGGCCAATGGTAAGCCTAAACTTATCATCCAGTTCCTCCGGTCCTTGTAAATATAGGTTAACTATGTAGGTTCCGTTGCTCCGTTGATAGCTTAGGGTAAAGTCCGTAAGTATATACTCGGGCAACAGGGCCACTTTCTCCTGAACAACTGTCTCAATTATTTCCTCGGGAACTGTACCTCCCACTGCCAGCACTGGAGTCGTGGTATCCTTTTCCTGTGGTAATAGCTCTGCGTAGGCACTGGTAGAAGTTTCAGTATTGACATCTTGAATCAGTACCACCTGCGTATTAAGGGTTACCGGCCTTGCCAGTTTATATTCCAAAACATTTTCCAACTGGCGAACGTGTTCCGGCTTAATTATATTACTTGATCTCAGAACTGCCCGCACTACAAAGTCATCTTTCTTGTCCTGAAAGCTAACATCCGTTAAATCGGTACCAGGTAATATTGCCATACTCTCAGTCAAAGTATGTTTAATCAGCTTTTCTGTGTTGGTATGGTTAACCGCTTCCTTCATAATCCCTACCAGGGGGATAGATATCAACACCAGAAGTGTAAGGGAAAGTACCAGTCTATTTTTGAAGAAGGGGATGTGATCACTTTCAGAATGATGGATAAAACGAGAAGTAAAGCCAGCCAGTCTAAAAACCCCGGAGCTAGCTATACTTATGGCAATAAGGTTAGCCAAAAATAGGAGAAAGGCCCCTCCGGCCACACTGCTATTGCCAAGGGCAAGTCCTATGCCCACCACGCAAAGGGGGGGCATCAGGGCTGTGGCAATGGCAACTCCCGCAGGGCAGCACTGCCCGGCCGAAAGCACATGGCATAGGCACCGGCAGCACCGGATGCTAGGGCTATTACCAGGTCAATCAAGGTGGGCTGGGTTCGAGCAAGGATTTCCGCATTTAATTCCTTAGTTGGTGAAAGTAGTGTCAGAAATACGGCGATGGTTACCGCCAGCATAATCCCAGTTACCTCTGCCTTAGCTGAACTTCTCAATAAACGTGTGTTAGCCAAGGTAATGGCTAAGGAACCGGCAACAATTGGAGTCATCAGAGGGGCTATTAACATTGCTCCGATGATGACAGCCACACTATTCATGAGCAACCCAAAGGTGGCTATGGTGGCTGAAAGAACCACCATTACATAGAAAAAGACATCCGGGTGAGAATTATCCCTTAGTTCTAAATAAATCCTCTGTCTGGATTTTTCATTTATTGGCTCAAACCAGGCCATATATATACCTCCTGGAAAGTGTATGCTAATTTGTTTAAGTTAACGACAAGGTGCCTGGCACCTGTCGTTAACTTCTGCTTCCAAGCCGGACACGGTGCGCTGGCGGTCCCGCTCCAACACAGGTTTGAGGAACTGCCCGGTGTAGGATGTCGGGATAGCACAAACCTCCTCTGGGGTTCCGGTGGCCACCACGGTGCCGCCCTTATCCCCTCCCTCGGTCCAAGGTCTATCAAATGATCTGCTGTTTTGATCACATCAAGATTGTGCTCAATGACTATTACCGTGCTGCCGTTATCCACCAACCTGTGCAGCACCTCCAGAAGCCGGGCGATGTCGGCGGTGTGCAGCCCGGTGGTGGGCTCGTCCAGGATATATATGGTGCCTCCGTTGGTCCTGCGGCTAAGCTCGGTGGCCAGCTTTACCCGCTGGGCCTCCCCTCCGGATAACTCTGGTGCCGGCTGGCCCAGGCGAACATAGCCTAAGCCACATCCTGGAGGTTTTTAGCCTGCGGTGAATCTTAGGCATATTGGCGAAGAAGTCAACAGCCTGGTCTACCTCCATACTAAGGACATCGGCAATACTCTTGCCCTTGTACTTTACCTCCAGGGTCTCCCTGTTATAGCGCAGCCCCTTGCACACCTCACAGGGCACATAGACGTCGGGCAAAAAGTGCATCTCAATCTTGATGATGCCATCCCCCTGGCAGGCCTCACATCTGCCCCCCTTAACATTAAAGCTAAACCGGCCCGGCTTATAGCCCCGAACCTTGGCCTCGGGCATCTGGGTAAATAATTCCCGGATGTCGTTAAACACACCTGTATAGGTGGCTGGATTTGACCTGGGGGTCCTCCCAATGGGAGACTGGTTTACATCAATAACCTTTTCCAACTGACCGATACCGTTAATAGCCCTGTGCTCCCCCGGCTTATCCTTAGCCCGGTGTAAACGGTGGGCCAGCGCTTTATAAAGTATCTCATTCACCAGGGTGCTTTTACCGGAACCGGAAACTCCGGTAACACAGGTAAATACACCCAGGGGAAACTCAACATTAATATTCTTTAAGTTGTTAGCTGCAGCACCCTCCACCACCAGACTCTTATCCTTGCCCTGACGCCTGGACAAGGGTACCGGAATGTATTTACTGCCGCTCAAGTACTGTCCGGTTAAAGACTCGGGCACCTGCATTATTTCCTCCATGGTGCCGCAGGCCACCACCTGGCCGCCATGCGCCCGGCCCTGGGGCCAATATCAATGACATGGTCCGCCACCCTGATGGTATCCTCGTCGTGCTCCACCACAATCAAGGTGTTGCCAAGGTTGCGAAGTCGCTCAAGGGTAGCAATTAGCCTTTGGTTATCCCTCTGGTGCAGGCCAATACTTGGCTCGTCCAGTATATAGAGGACGCCCATCAGGCCTGAGCCAATCTGGGTGGCCAGCCGGATGCGCTGGGCCTCTCCCCCGGAAAGTACCGGCAGATCTGCCCAGGGTCAAATAATCAAGTCCAACGTTCACCAGGAAGCCCAGACGTTCGTTAATCTCCTTCAATATCTGCTTGGCAATAAGCTGCTCCCTCTGGGTCAGGTCTAAAGAGACAAAGAATTTCACCGCTTCCACCACCGAAAGGGCGGTAACCTCAGAAATATTCTTACCCCCCACCCTCACTGCCAGGGCCTCAGGCTTCAGGCGGGCCCCCTTGCAGCCCGGGCAGGGCTTAACACTCATGTATTTCTCAAATTCTTCCCGCATCATTTCCGATTGGGTCTCCCGATAACGCCTGGACAGGTTGCCTATAACCCTTCAAAGGCACAACATACCTGTGCATGTTGCCATAGCCATCCCGGAAGTTAAAATTAATCTTCTCACTCCCGGTGCCGTAAAGTATATATTTGAGCTGCTTTGGATCTAGAGCCTCAACTGGTGTATCCAAGCTAAAGCCATATTTCTCAGCAACTCCCGCTAAATAACCGGCAGCAGTTTGACCCTTGTGCCATCCCTCTATGGCCCCCTGCATAACACTCTTGGTGCGGTCAGGAATAATCAGATCGGGATCAAATTCTTGATAAATCCCTAGGCCAGTACACTGGGGACAAGCACCATGGGGGCTGTTAAAGGAAAAAAGCCTGGGGCTGATTTCACTTATGTTAATGCCGCATTCAATACAAGCAAAATTTTCCGAAAAGGTAAACTCATCACCATCCACAACTGCCGCCACCACAACCCCCTCGCTCTGCTTGAGGCTGTCTCCATAGAATCGGCTAGTCTCTTCTCACTGCCAGGACGAATGATAATTCTGTCCACCACAATTTCAATGGTGTGCTTCTTCTTTTTATCCAGCTCAGGGGG
Organism: Desulforamulus aquiferis; assembly: GCA_004143605.1. Lineage (GTDB taxonomy): Bacteria > Bacillota > Desulfotomaculia > Desulfotomaculales > Desulfotomaculaceae > Desulfotomaculum > Desulfotomaculum aquiferis. The sequence continues at coordinate 63,811 of AWVY01000002.1, read as the reverse complement.
CTCAGTGACCTCGTAGATTTCCCCATCCACCCTGACCCTCACAAAACCATTCTTGCGAATATCTTCAAAGATCTTAACATGCTCACCCTTCTTACCCCGGACCACAGGGGCCAGCAATTGAAGCTTTGTGCCCTCGGGCATCTCCATAAGCTGGTCCACCATTTGCTGGACTGTTTGCTGGGCAATGGGTTTGCCGCAATTGGGGCAATGGGCCCGTCCTGCCCGGGCAAAAAGCAGTCTAAGGTAATCATAAATCTCAGTGACCGTTCCTACGGTGGAGCGGGGGTTATGGCTGGTGGTTTTTTGATCAATAGAAATGGCCGGTGACAAGCCTCTATGTAGTCCACATCGGGCTTATTCATCTGCCCCAGGAACTGACGGGCATAGGCAGACAGGGACTCCACATAACGGCGCTGCCCTTCGGCATATATGGTGTCAAAGGCCAGAGAGGATTTTCCTGAGCCGGACAATCCGGTGATAACCACCAGCTTGTCCCTTGGAATTTCCACATCTATGTTTTTTAAGTTATGGGCACGGGCACCCCGCACCATAATCTTATCCTGCATGGTCTTACTCCTTTTTGGTTTATTAATTTACTTAAAATCAATGATCCTAATATACTTTATCTGGGATTAAAATACAACGAAAACCAAACATTTGTACGGTTTTTGTAAGATTTAGCTACCTATAATTAGCAAAGCACCCTGCTGGGTGCTCGTGTCCTGTTACTCTACTACCTCTGGTATGGCTGGTTTGATATCCTTATCTCCCCTTAACTGCAGCCTCAGTTCTATTAAGGCATCCCGAAGCTTGGCAGCCCTCTCAAATTCCAGATGGCGGGCAGATTCCTTCATTTCCTTCTCCAGCTTGGCAATGAGCTTCTTTAGCTCAGTTTTTGTAAGCTTACCCGTCTTAGGCTTGGCCACATAGGTGCCTGCTCCTCCGCAGCCCTGGTGGCTCAATAATATCCCTTACCGCCTTACGAACAGTTTCCGGGGTAATTCCATGCTTGATATTATACTCGGTTTGTATTTTACGGCGTCTTTCTGTTTCCCCCATGGCCTTTTTCATGGAGTCAGTCATTTTATCAGCATACATAATCACAGTGCCCTCGGAATTTCGGGCTGCCCTGCCGATGGTCTGAATCAGGGAGCGCTCTGACCTGAGATAGCCTTCCTTATCGGCATCCAGTATGGCCACCAAACTGACCTCAGGTAAATCAAGCCCCTCCCGCAGCAGGTTAATGCCCACCAGCACGTCAAACTCACCCAGCCGCAGATCCCGTAAAATCTCCATACGCTCAATGGTGCCAATATCCGAGTGGAGATAGCGTACCTTTACGCCATGCTCCTTGAAATAATCCGTTAAATCCTCCGCCATCTTCTTAGTCAGAGTTGTAACCAGCACCCGCTCGTCCCGCTCCACCCTAAGTCTTATTTCGCCCAACAGGTCATCAATCTGACCCTTGGTGGGTCTTACAGAAATAACCGGGTCCACCAGCCCTGTGGGCCTAATAATTTGTTCCACCACCTGGGTACTATGCTCAAACTCATATTTGCCGGGGGTAGCCGATACGTAAACCGCCTGGGTTACCTTATGCTCAAACTCAGGGAACTTAAGGGGACGGTTATCCAGGGCCGAGGGCAGGCGAAAGCCATGCTCCACCAGGACTGTCTTTCGGGATCTGTCACCCTCGTACATACCCCCAATCTGGGGTACCGCCACATGGGACTCATCAATAATTATCAGCCAATCCTCGGGAAAAAGTCCAGCAGTGTATAGGGTGCTTCCCCCGGAGCCCGTCCGGTTAGGTGGCGGGAGTAGTTCTCAATACCCGAGCAGAAACCCACCTCTGCCATCATTTCCAGGTCATAGCGTGTTCTCTGCTCCAAGCGCTGGGCCTCCAGAAGTTTTTCTGCAGCCCTGAGCTCCTTTAGCCGCTGCTCCAATTCAATTTCAATGGCGGCAATGGCCTTCTTAATGTTATCTTCATCGGTTACAAAGTGACTGGCCGGGAAAACGGCTATATGCTGCCGCTGGCCAATGATTTCCCCTGTAAGCACATCCACCTCTAACAGCCGCTCCACTTCATCCCCGAACATCTCAACCCTAAGGGCCCGCTCACTGGCGTTGGCCGGGAATATCTCAATAACATCACCCCTGACCCGGAATTTCCCCCGGCTAAAGTTGATGTCGTTGCGCTCATATTGTATGTCTACCAGCTTACGCAGGATGGCATCCCTTTCATAGGTGCCGCCTACCCGCAGAGAAAGAACTAAATCCCGATAGGCCTCGGGATTACCCAGGCCGTAAATGCAGGAAACACTGGCCACAATAATTACATCCCTGCGCTCCAGCAGGGCGGTGGTGGCCGAGTGCCTCAGCTTGTCTATCTCATCATTAAGGGAGGAATCCTTCTCAATGTAGGTATCAGTATGGGGAATATAGGCCTCGGGCTGGTAATAATCAAAGTAGCTAACGAAATATTCCACAGAGTTCTCGGGAAAAAACTCCTTAAATTCACTGCAAAGTTGAGCTGCCAGCGTCTTATTTGGCGCCAATATCAAGGTAGGACGCTGCACCTGCTGAATAATATTCGCCATGGTAAAGGTCTTACCCGTTCCAGTGGCCCCTAATAGGGTTTGGTGCTTGATACCCTGCTGAAGCCCCTGAACCAATCCTTTGATGGCTGCCGGCTGATCACCCCGGGGGCTAAAGGGGGATTTAAGTTTAAATTCCATAGTAATCACCTGCTTTTTAACTCTACCTAATATTATAACATTCTGGTCAATTAAAAAACCCGTCCTACAGGAGACCAGGGGCAAAGGTGAAGCCCTTGCTTTCTATTGTTTAGAAATTCTATTAGTTTCTTGGCTTTAGCAATATATAGAATCTCCGGGGAAATCACCCCTAAAAAGAGGTTCAAGTTTCCTCGTTCTAAAAATTGGTAACACTACATATAAATATAAATAATGGAAAAAGGTGAAAATTTATGATCAAGATATTCCTTACGGTCAAAACTGAAAAATGGCTCCGTCAAATAAAGTGGCTGCCCATTTTAGTTGTGACTTTAGGTATAATAGCTACCATTCTTCTTGCAAGTCTAATATCCTTATACGCCTATAAAATATAACAGCCCGGGAACCCGGGCTGTTCTTTATCATAAACCTCAACCTAATCTAAGATACTCTTCCTGAACCTTTTGAAAATCTTCCCACACCGGCCTTCGCTTATTGGGGTCCCTTAAAACCGCCGCCGGGTGAAAGGTGGGCATAATCAGGATACCACTCTGGGTCTCCAGCCATTGACCCCTCATTTTAGTTATTCTTGCCTCTGGCCCGATGAGATTTTGTAAGGCAGTACTGCCCAGAAGAACAATAATTTTAGGCTGAATCAGCTCAATTTGCCTATATAAGTAGGGCAGACAGGCTGCCACCTCCAGCTTGGTTGGCACCCGATTATTGGGTGGGCGGCATTTAACCACATTACCTATAAAGACCTGCTCCCTAGCTAGATCAATGGCAGCCAATATCTTGTCCAAAAGCTGTCCGGCACGACCAACAAAGGGCATTCCCTGCTCATCCTCATCCTTACCGGGTCCCTCACCGATAAGCATTAGCTTAGCCTGGGGATTACCATTGCCAAAGACCAGTTTATTTCTACCCTCTGACAGAGTGCACCTATTGCAGTTTTGCATATCTGAAGCCAATTGCTCTAAACTCATCACTTGCCTCCAATTAGTTTAAATATAATAATTTCCATCAATGTATAAATTAACTCCTTATTGCCAAACTATTGAATGAAACAAAACCATGATCTTAAGGAGGAAAAATTATGCTGGATTTAAGCAAAGCCAACACCAGTTGGGACAATTGGAAAAAATACCTGGGCCAAGCCATGGAGTTTGCGGAAGAACTGGGAATCTCCCGGGATAAGATTGACAACTACGCCATGACTGCCGGGGCAATTCTGGCTGACAACGTGCAGCCTGCCAATCCCGAGCAAAAGGCCCTGAAGGAGCTCTGGGATGTAGCCGACAAACAAGAGCAAGAAGTTATCGCTCGACTGATGACTAAGCTAGCCAGCCGCTCCCGATAATAACTCTATGATTTCATGAAAGACCACGTCCATCACGGCGTGGTCTTTCCGTTCGGCTATTGGGGGCCCTTCTTCCCTAGCAAATTGTTAAACCATCTTCTAACGGGGCCGCCGGTGGAAAGCTCCATAAAGCTCTCTTCATTACCCTCGGGTACCGGCAGGATACCCAGCATTTCCTTATCACCGAAATGAATTCCTTCTCTAAAAACCTATCATCTTGGCAGACCAGTAGGTTATCTGGGGCTGCTGGTAGACACCCAGTGCAAACTCCAGCCCCTGCCTGCTGTTAACTTCCATTTCATTTACATCAATAATTATATCCCCGGAGCGAATCCCGGCTTCCCAGGCCGGATAACCAGGAACCACATCTAAAACCTTCACTCCCTTATTAGGAGGTTGATAGATGGATCTACCAAATTCCAATTTCTTACCTATATAGATGACCATTTCATGTCCCAGGGGTGAAAACATAGCTGCCACCAAGCCATAAGCCAGGATCTGTCGGCCAACACTGCCAGCCCCAGCAAAATCAAGCTGTAAAAGCCCAATATAACTGCAGAAATCCTGCCCTTTTGCTCCGGCGTTCGAGAAGCTGCCAAATCGCCATAGCCTAGACCAGCCACCACCGGCATTAGTGAGTAGATTAAATGATTTGCATTATCACCAAGCCTCCCTTGATAAGGGGCCACCACTCGGGCATACCCACACCGCCGTTAGGCATGGTAGTCTCCCCAACCACCACCAGGCTGTCAGGGGGATGGGCCAAAACTTCTGCAGGGCAAAGCCGCCAACTACCTTACCCTCGGTATTCTTAATAAAGGTAGGTACCGCTCCCTGGTGTCCGCTGACATAAATAAGAAAGGCCTCAACCATATGTAAAATGGCCACCAGGCCAAGGACCTGGGGCACACTTACATTAGGCCAGCCAAAAACAAGGGAGCTAAAAGCCAATATCCCACCCGCATAAGCAAAACATAGAAATCTGGCATCAATCAACATTAGCAAAATAGCCAGGGGCCATAGATATAACAGGCCCGAGCCGGAAAGGGTCAGACCTATCACCAGCATCAGATAGCTGGCTATAACCCCCCCAGCAGGCCAAAGGCAGTGGCCTTCAACACATCCAGCCACAGTCCCCTGGGCCTTAACCCAAAAAACTCTCCCGAACCTTGCCAATCCTGCTGTATTGCAGGGCAACAATACCCACAACCAGCAGAAAAAGTGGATCCAGGATAACCGCCACCAGAGTTTGAAATAAAAGAGGGGTAACCTCAAGGAAAGGAAACATTTATTTACACCTGCCAATCGGGAGAATCTACTTCTGTATTTTTTCCCGCACCAGCTTAACTGCCGCTGCCAATTGAATATCATCCTCAGCACCAGGCTTCTGGTCAATCTCAACATCGGGAGCAATTCCCTTTTTATGAATATCATGCCTATGGGGAGTCAGATATCTGGCTGTGGTCAGCTTTAAACCTGCACCATTATCCAAAGGAAAAACTGTCTGAACAACACCCTTACCAAAGGTCTTGGTACCAACCAAAGTTCCCGCGCCCGCATCCTTGATTGCCCCGGCTAAAATCTCCGCAGCACTGGCACTGCCGCCATTAACCAACAGCACCAAGGCATATCAAGCTTAGGAGGATCCGCATTAAAGGTATGATCCCGGCCAATGCGATAATCAATGTGTACTATGGGACCCTCACCTAAAAACTGATCAGATACCTTGATGGCTGAACCAAGCTCACCACCCAGGTTATCCCGAACATCCAATACCAGCCCCTTCATACCCTCCTGGCGAAGCTCCTCTAATACTTTCACCAACTCATCCCCGGTATTCTCGGTAAACTGACTTATGACAACATAGCCAATATCATTCTCCTCGGGAATCATATGCCCCTCAACTGTGGGTACACTTATTTCCCGCCTTTCTAGGGTCGTCTCTAAAGGCTCTAGGACTCCTTCCCGGACAATGGTAAGGTCCACAGGAGATCCAATTGGACCTCTCATCAAGCCCACCGCCGTTTCAGTATCCATATCCCTGGTTGTCTGATTGTTGATGGCGGCAATAACATCCCCGGCCATTATGCCGGCTTCAGCCGCCGGGGTGTTGGGAAAGGGTTTAATTACCGTCAAATTTTCATCCTTAATTCCAACCAATATCCCTACCCCGCCAAAGGAACCCCGGATTTGATCCTGGAGCTGGGAGTATGTCTTGGAATCCAGATAGGATGAGTAGGGATCGTCCAAAGCCTCTACCAATCCCTTAACGGCTCCCTCCACCAGCAATTCTGGTGCAACCTCAAATAAATATTGACCCTTTACAAGGTAACCACTTTGATTAGGTTGCCCAAACCCTTGTAATTACTGGCCAGTGTTCCGCCAATAAGCATTACGATGGCAAATACCACGGCAGCCAACACAACAGTTAGGCGTCCCCATAACGCCAATGAACTTCTTCTCACTCTAACACCCGCCCGCTCTAATTTGGTTCTCTCCACAAGTATTATACTACATCAACGAAATATAAATTACAAAGTTTTTTCCAATTATTGGAGTGTGGTTGTTTTTAATAGTTATAAAATATGAGTGAAGGTCGGGAATTATCCCGACCTGTTTATAAATAACCATGTGGGCTAACGGCTGTTCCGTCTTTCCTTACTTCAAAGTGCAGGTGAGGCCCTGTGGACATACCTGTGCTTCCTACCTTGGCAATATTTGATCCCTTGGCTACCCCTTGTCCCTTGCTTACCTGGTAGCTGGAGAGATGACCGTAGAGACTTACCACGCCGCCGCCATGATCAATCATTACCACATTACCATAACCAGTCATAGATCCTGCAAATATCACCACACCGGCAGCCGGTGCAATGACCTGCACCCCGGTGGGAGCCGGTATATCAATACCCGAGTGAAAACGGTTTTGCTTTAATATAGGGTGAATCCTGTTGCCAAAGGGTGAAGATATATTGGTGTAGCCAGGAACCGGCCAGGAGAATTTACCCCCGTCATAACTGCCGCCCTTCTGGGCATTCTCCAAGGCTATTTGTCTTAAAATTGCATCCTCCTGGGCCTCAAGCTTGTCAACCTCAGACTCGGTTTGCTTCAGATCCTTTCTGGCATCGTTAAGGAGGGACTCCTTCTCTTTCTGGGCCTGGGCTAAGACCTGCTTAGCCGCTTCTTGTTCATTCTTTAGGCTGGCAATCCTTTGGGCCCTGGCTTCCAGGGCTACCTTTAATTCCTCAATTTGTGCCTTTTCCTTGTCAATCCTTGCCACCATGCAGAATCACTCTCTACCATGCGCTGTAAAAGCTCCAATCGGTTGGTGAAGTCAGAAAAGCTGCCGGAATTCAGTAATACCTCAAGGTAGGTTACTGTACCATTTTGATACATGCCCTTAACCCTTTTCTTTAATACCTCGGTACTTTCCTCCAAGCGCTGCTCTGCCTCATTAAGATCCCTTTTGGTATCTTCCACATTTTTCATAGCACTGGCCAGGGAATTCTGAAGTTCGCTAATTTCCCTATTTTTCTGCTCAATTGACGAGTTGATTGATGTAATTTGACTGGTGTAATCCTTTACAACACCCTTGGCCTTCTGCTCCTCAACCTTCTTTTGGTTCAGCTCATTACGTACCTTTTGAAGCTGGTCTTCTAAGGTATTCGCCGCTACTGGGGACAAAGTTCCCGCCAGCAAGACCAGTCCAACACCCACCGATACTAATTTAATAGTCCATCTTTGCACCCAAATCCCCCCAAAAAACTTCAATATATATAACCCTTGCTATACTTTTAAAAACTTCCTTAAAGAAAACCAACTGCCCATGGCACCAATTAGCACCCCAAGTCCAACCATGACGCCCAGTATACCCAGAACCATTCGGGGTTCTACCACTGGCTGAATAAAGGGCAGGGATAGTTGTAGTTTCTTAACCAGGGAAATGTAACCGATATCCACCACCAGCACTGCCAGCAGACCCCCGGTCAGGCCTAAAACTATACCCTCCAACATAAAGGGAAAGCGCACAAACCAGTTGGTTGCCCCGAGGATTTTCATGATGCCAATCTCCCTCCTGCGGGCAAAAACCGACATGCGGATGGTGGTGGCAATAAGAAAGACAGCTGCCAGAGTAAGCAAAAGAAGTGACGCAGCACTGGCAATGCGAATCCATTCAGTTACAGAAAGTAGCTTCTCCACTACTCCCTGACCATAACGCACCTGCTCTATACCCTTCATCTCCTCAAGCTGCTTGGCGATTTGGGGCACAACCTCTGCCCTGGTGGTCTTAATCCTGAAGGCATCCGGCAGGGGATTACTCTTCTCCAGGGTTTCCAAGATATCTGCCCTGTCTCCAAGATTATCCTTCATATCTTCCAGAGCTTCCTCCTTGGAAACAAACTGGACAATCTCAATGTCAGGCAATTTCTTTACCTTAGTTTCAATTTCATCCCGGTCTACTTTTCCAACGTTTTCATCCAGAAATGCAGTTATCTCAACACTGCTCTCCACCGACTGGGCCAACTTATCGGCATTAACCACCAACAGTAAGGAACAACCTAAAATAATAAGGGAAACGGTAACAATGCCAATGGAAGAAATGGAAAGCCAGCTGTTTCTAACCAGCGAGGTAAAGGTCTCTCGAAAAAGTACTTCAGAGTGTTAAAGTTCACTGCTGTACACCCCGCTCTCTTCGTCACGGACCACAACTCCACCGGCCACCTCAATAACCCGTTTCTTTAAGTTATTTACTAAGCCACTGTCGTGGGTGACCATTAAAATGGTGGTGCCACGACGGTTAATTTCCTGAAAGAGCTGTGCTATTTCCTTTGAGGTAATGGGGTCCAGATTACCAGTGGGTTCATCGGCAATAATCATGAGGGGATTATTGACAATAGCCCTAGCTATACACACCCTCTGCTGCTCCCCACCGGACATTTGGGCAGGCAGCAAGTTATCCTTACCCTTAAGTCCCACCTGCTCCAACGCCTCTGGTACCAACCTTTTAATATCCCTTGTTGATGCACCGGTGATTTCCAAGGCGAAGGCAATATTCTCTGCTGCGGTTTTTGGGGCAGCAGCCGAAAATCCTGAAAAACCATGCCTATCTTCCGGCGCATATGGGGTATCTCCCTGGACTTCATCCGCGCTACATTTCTGCCATTAAACATAATCTGACCCCTGGTGGGTAACTCTTCACGAAAAATCAGCTTGATTAAACTTGATTTACCCGCACCACTTGGTCCCACCAAAAAACAAATTCACCTTTTTTTATCGTTAAGGTTAAATCCGAAACAGCTTTCACACCGTTATCATAAACCTTGGAGACATTGTAGAACTGTATCATAGATTTACGCTGTCCACCTTATCCTTTAAAGTAAGAAAACATACAAAGACACATAGTAAGCTACATTTCGATTTCGACGTAATAAAGGCAAATTCCTTTAATATTCGGCAAAAATTCATTCCTTTTTGTCCATTTTTTACAAATAATAGAAAAGCCTGGCCCATGGCCAGACCTTTTGGCTACCTGCCAATGAGGTGCCTTGTCCAGGAATTTCTACTTAGCAGATAAGCACCAAGATAACTTATCATACAGCATAGAAGGAGGTTAAACAGCACCACCCACCAGTGGTAGCCCAGCCCCAATCTGCCTTCAAACACCTCAAGAAAGGTCAAAACCAGGGGGTGAATTAAATAAATCCCGTAGGACTGGCCGGAAACTTTTCCGGTAAATCTTGTTAAGGGGCTACTTCCAGGCAAATACTTTAAGGCCACCGCAATAATGGCCATAATGGTGACCACCGTAAATAGGATACCTAGGGGTCTGATGGATGTGGCAGCATAGGAAATAATAACCCCCGGTTGGGCAATCCGCCCATAAAACTCCGCCACCATTGCCACCAGCAAAGCACAAGCTCCCAGGACAAACCAGTTTGTCCACCGAAGTAAAAAAGCTCTAACCGTAGACAACCTGCCGGCACAGTAGGCACCTAATACAAAAAAGCCCAGCCAGGTCAGAAATAGCTTGCCTTGATACTTAAAGAGAAAGCTTATTAAAGGTGATGACCAGGGTCTAATGTTATAGAAAAGCATGGCCACCCAAGCCAAGTAAAGGCCGAAAATAACCAGCGTCACTAAGCCGGCATGCTTCTCCACCCTTTGCCAGAGGGGTAAAACCAGGGGAAATAAAAGGTAAAACTGAAATATCAGCACAACAAAATACAAGTGATAAAAGCTCTCCCCCATTAAGAGGGCCTTGAGAAAAGGCATCCAGGCTTCGGTCAAATTAATTTCCCGGAAGCTAATATACTGCTTAAAAAGGAAATATAGTAAACTCCAGAGGAAATAAGGAACTAGTACATAAGTAATCCTCTTTCTGAAATAAGCTGACCAGTTGACTGAATGATAATCCCTATAATTATAAAAAAGCACAAACCCTGTAACAAACACAAAGGCCGGAATTGAAAACCTGGCAAACTGGTTGGCCAGGGTAACTGCAAGATGGTACGGGGAACCCTGAATTCCTAGTATCAGGGGGGTCGCCGTAATATGTATGATGATAACCGAAATGGCCGCGATGGCTCGCAATAAATCTAGTTCCGCCACCTTATCCCTGACCCCGTTAGTATGACCACTCAACCCTGTCCACCCCCGTTAAACTAATTGGAGAGGTGGGAGCCAAAAGCCATCACCTCTCCAATGTTGAAATTATAACCTTAACGGCTTTTCTTGGCCACTGCTTTTTTAGCAGCCTCAACCAGGGCCTCCGCCGTTAGCCCAAAATGCTTCAGTAATTCATCAGGCTTTCCGGATTCCCCAAAGGTATCCCTCATACCAACCCGCTGAAGTGGTACTGGCTGGTGCTCGGACAGAGTTTCCGCCACAGCACTTCCCAAGCCCCCGATAATGCTGTGCTCCTCAGCAGTTACCACGGCCCCGCACTTTCTGGCGGCCTCCACAATGGCAAAGATATCCAGGGGCTTGATGGTATGTACATCTATTACCATGGCCTTGATTCCCTCGTCTGCTAAAATATCCGCAGCCTCCAGAGCCATGGAAACCATGATTCCGGTAGCAATAAGGCCACATCCTCACCTTCACGCAGGGTTACCGCCTCACCAGGGGTAAACTTAAAGTCGTCCCCGTGCAGAACCGGAACCCCGGAGCGTCCCAGGCGAATATAGACAGGTCCTTTAATTTCAGCAGCAGCCTTGATGGCAGCCGCTGTCTCCACCGCGTCAGCCGGCACAAAAACGGTCATCCCCGGCAGAGACCTCATGATAGCTATATCTTCAATGGACTGGTGGGAGCCACCATCCTCACCCACTGTAATTCCCGCATGGGTGGCGGCAATTTTTACATTAAGTCTGGGATAGGCAATGCTATTACGAATTTGCTCAAAGGCCCGTCCCGTGGCAAACATGGCAAAGGTGCTGGCAAAGGGTATCTTGCCCACCGTGGCCAGACCGGCCGCTGTTACCATCATATTAGCCTCAGCTATACCCATATTAAAGAATCGCTCAGGGTAGTTTTTAAAGAAATCATAGGTCTTGGTAGACTTGGATAGGTCAGCATCTAAAACTACTACATCTTTATTTTCTGCTCCCAGGCGGACCAATTCCTGGCCATAGGCATCCCGGGTGGCGATTTTTTAGTCATGGTAAATCTCCTCCTTGTTTAGGCCAGTTCTACGAGGSTTGATCCCTCTGCTCCGGTTTTGGTGCATTACCATGCCAGCCGGCCTGGTTCTCCATAAAGCAGACCCCTTTACCCTTTACGGTTTTGGCAATTACCATGGTGGGCTTACCCTTAGTGGCCTTAGCTTCCTCTATGGCCGTCAGTATTTGAGCCAAATCATGTCCATCAATCTCAATTACCTGCCAGCCAAAGGCGCGCCATTTGTCAGCCAGGGGTGCTACACCCATGACTTCCTCCACAGGGCCGTCAATCTGTAGATTATTATAATCAAGGAAGGCAGTCAGATTATCCAATTTATAGTGGGCTGCAGCCATGGCGGCCTCCCATACTTGTCCTTCCTGAATCTCACCATCACCCAGCATTACATATACCCTCTGATCCCCACCATCCAGGCGCAACCCCATGGCCATGCCATTGGCCGCAGAAAGTCCCTGTCCCAGGGAACCGGTGGACATCTCTACCCCCGGTAATTTTTTCATATCAGGGTGCCCCTGCAGACGGCTCCCCAACTTTCTCAGGGTCTGAAGCTCCTCAACGGGGAAAAAGCCTTTTCAGCCAGGGCAGCATACAACACCGGGGCAGCATGACCCTTAGACAACACAAACCTATCCCGACCCTGCCATTCCGGGTTTTCCGGGTCCAGCCTCATGGTATCAAAAAACAGTGCCGCAACCATGTCAGCCGCCGATAGGGAGCCACCAGGATGCCCTGAACCGGCTTCACATAACATGCTAATAATATGCCTTCGAATTGTTTTTGCCCTCTCCTGCAACTCAGCAATCTTTTGCTCCATTGTCTAACCCCCACTTTTATTTAATACCAAAATATGTACCCTTATTTTTTACCCTCAAGACCTTGAAAGCCCTCACCAAGAACCTCACTGACATGGGCCAAAATCACAAAGGCCCCAGGTCCTGCTCTTGAACAATTGCCTTTAGCTTGGTTACCTGGGTTACTCCCACAATGGTCAGGATAACCTCCCGTTCCATTCCGGTATACATCCCCTTGCCCTTCCAGGCAGTGGCACCCCGATCCAATTCCTTGTTAATGGCGTCACCAACAGCCTCAGCTTTACTGGTGATGATGATAAAGGCCTTGGCCGAGGAAAAGCCTCCAGTACCCGGTCGATAATCCAGGAAGTGAGGAAGATAGTAATTAGGGCGTACATGGCCAATTCCACTGATTGGAAAACAACACCTGCCCAAACTACAACTATGGCATCTATTAAGAACAATAGCTGACCGACATTAATACCCACATAGCTTCTCACAATGGCCGCAGCCAGCACAGTACCCCCAGTGGTTCCATTAAACCTGAACACAAGACCCAGGCCAATACCCATGAGAACTCCCCCGTAGAGGCTGGCCAGCAGCAAATCCTCAGTGATGAGGGCATATGGGGCGCAAGTAAATCGATAAATAACGAAAGGGTAATCATCCATAAAGGGAATTTACCGTAGAACGCCAGCCCAACCGCAGGCTTGACCAAATAAACAGGGGTATATTAAGGGCCAACATCACGGCACCAACCGGCAGGTTAACCATATAGTACAAAATGGTGGCAATGCCGCTTACCCCTCCCGCCGCTATTTTAGCGGGAACCAGGAAAGCATCCAACCCCAAAGCCGTTAAAAACACCCCAAAGGTTACCCCTAAATAAGATTTAAACCAGCGATAATACATACGCTAACAAAACCTTTCTAATTTTTAGACACCGTCATATTGCACATAAGGTCGGGTTTATCATACCCCAAAAAGTGTCAGCCTATTTTCACAATTGGTGACCATAAACAAACCTTATAAGTCTTCTACTCCCATCTAGCAAATCCTCCCAAAACCCAGAAATTTTGTCGAATATCAACCTTCGCCCCGGAAATGAGTCAAAAAATCGTCCCCTGCCTCACTTTCCAATCAGGGGACGATTCTTTTACTCATTTTTCCGTTATTCCTTTGGGTGGTGCCGGCTTTGTCTTTCAAATAGGCGGCGATGAATTCGCCGATGTCGCCATCCATGACGGCGTGGACGTTGCCCTTTTCAACCCCTGTACGGTGGTCCTTGACCAGGTTATAGGGGTGAAAGACGTAGGATCTAATTTGGCTGCCCCAGGCGATCTCCTTCTGTTCACCACGTATGGCCGATAACTCTTCTTCTTTCTTGCGCAGCTCCAGATCAATCAGCTTGGCCTTTAGCAGCTTCATGGCCGCTGCCCGGTTGTAAATCTGGGAGCGTTCATTCTGACAGGCCACCACTATGCTGGTGGGCAGGTGAGTAATACGCACGGCTGAGTCAGTCTTATTAACGTGCTGCCCTCCAGCCCCCCCGGAGCGATAGGTATCAATTTTTAAATCTTCGGTTTTTATATCTACAGCTACTTCCTCATCTACCACCGGCAGTACATCCACCGAGGCAAAGGAGGTGTGCCTCCTGCCCGCTGTATCAAAGGGGGAGATGCGCACCAGACGGTGCACGCCCTTCTCCGAGCGCAGGTAGCCATAGGCATTTGGCCCCGAAACCTGGAAAGTGGCACTTTTTATACCGGCCTCATCCCCGGGCAGCAGGTCCAGCAGCTCAACCTTATAGTTTTGGTTCTCACAATAACGTGTATACATGCGCAGCAGCATCTGGCCCAATCCTGGGACTCAGTTCCACCCGCTCCAGGATGAATGGCAGGATAGCATCTGCCCGGTCATAGGGCCCCGCCAGCAAAACCTCCAACTCCATCTCATCCACTCTTTTTGCCAGTTCTGCCAAACCCGAGGTTAATTCATCCTCCAGCAGCGGGTCCTTCTCCCCCTCACAAAGCTCCAGCATCACCGCAAGATCCTGATAAGCACTCTCAAGGCCGGTAAAGGTCCCTACCCGTTCCTTCAGGCCAGCCAACCTCTGGTTAACCTTTTGGCTCCGCTCCACATCATCCCAGAACCCCTGACCCATCATCTCATGCTCTAATTTACCTATCTCAACTTCCTGTTCATCAATGTCAAAGAGAAACCCTCAAATCTCTAACTAGCTTCTCCAACCGCTCCAACTCACGCCTTACCTCCGCATAAACCAAGACCTTCACCCTCTCAAAACTAATATAAACAGTCCCGTAAACAAAGGACCCCAAAGAACTACCCTAAGCCAAGTCCTACCCTTTAGTCGCACAACATTTCTTATATTTCTTGCCACTGCCACATGGGCAGGGATCATTCCTGCCAGCCTGCTGCTCCTTGCGCACAGGCTGTTTTTGCCCTTCATCCCCAGAGCGGTTCTCCACCGTTACCCTCTGTTCCTTAGGCTGGGCGGGTACTAAGTTTACCCGGAAGATATACCTCACAGTATCATCCTGGATAGTGGCAATCATATTATTAAACATTTCAAAGGCTTCAAATTTATACTCGATGACCGGGTCCTTTTGTCCGTAGGCCCTAAGACCAATGCCTTCGCGAAGTTGGTCCATGGCATCCAGATGATCCATCCACTTTTCATCCACCAGCCTGAGCAGAACTACCCGCTCAATTTCCCGCATGGTTTCAGCTCCAAGTTCCTCTTCACGAAGCCGATAAATCTCCAGGGATTCTCCAGAAGCTCCTCCTTCAGAGCATCCCTGCCCATATCCTCCAGATCCTCCGGCTTCAAATCATGATTGGGCAGGTATAGCTGGGAGGCATACTCCAGCAGGCCGGCCAAATCCCACTCTTCCTGGTGAACACCTTCGGGGGCATAGACTTCCACCGAGCGACCCACACTGTGGCAATTGTCTCCTGGATGTTTTCTGCCATATTCTCGCTGGTCAATACCTTGCGGCGCTGCTCATAAATCAGCTCCCGCTGCTTGTTCATTACATCATCATATTTCAATACATGCTTACGAATATCAAAGTTGCGGTTTTCCACACGTTTCTGGGCGGTTTCAATGGATTTGGAAACTATTCCGGCCTCGATGGGCATATCCTCTTCCATCCCCAGGCGATTCATCAGCCCGGCAATATTATCGGAGCCAAAGAGTCTCATCAAATCGTCTTCCAGGGAAATATAAAACTGGCTGGAGCCGGGATCTCCCTGGCGTCCTGCACGACCCCTCAACTGGTTATCAATACGGCGGCTTTCATGCCGTTCTGTGCCTATTATATGCAGACCACCCAATTCAACCACCCGGTTGCGTTCCTCCACACATTGTCCACGAAAATGCTCAACCAGCTTATTATATTCGGCCTCGGCCTCTTCCTCTGCCAGTCCCCTCTTGCGCAGCTCATTCTGGGCTAAAATCTCCGGGTTACCACCAAGCAAAATATCGGTACCACGGCCGGCCATGTTGGTGGCAATGGTTACGGAATTTATGCGGCCTGCCTGGGCAATAATTTCAGCTTCCTTATCGTGAAACTTGGCGTTCAATACCTGATGAGGCACACCCTTTTTCTTCAGCAGACTGCTGATCATTTCAGATTTCTCGATGGAGATGGTACCCACCAGCACCGGTTGGCCCACGGCATGCCGCTTGGCCACATCCTCTACCACCGCCCGGTATTTAGCGCCCTCGGTTTTGTACACCACATCGGACATATCGTCACGAACCATGGCCCTGTTGGTGGGGATTACCACCACATCAAGACCATAAATACTGCGAAATTCATCTTCTTCAGTTAAGGCCGTACCGGTCATGCCTGCCAGCTTCTTATACATACGGAAGTAGTTTTGGAAGGTAATGGTGGCTAAGGTCTGAGATTCCCGCTCAATCTTAACTCCTTCCTTGGCCTCAATGGCCTGGTGCAGGCCATCGCTATACCTACGGCCAAACATCAGACGGCCGGTAAATTCATCGACAATAACTACCTCTCCGTCTTTGACCACATAATCCTTGTCCCGTTTCATTAAACCGTGAGCCTTCAGGGCCTGGTTCAGGTGGTGGCTTAACTCCATGTGGGTATCGTCATAGAGGTTGCCTACATTAAGCATTTTCTCCACCTTGGCCACACCCTCTTCGGTAAGCAGCACGGTGTGGGCCTTTTCATCCACAGTAAAATCAATATCCTTAATCAGCTTAGGCACTATTTTTGCCATGGTGTAATAGAGATCCGTGGGCTTATCAGCCGCACCCGAGATAATCAGGGGAGTTCTGGCCTCATCTATTAAAATACTGTCCACTTCGTCCACAATGGCGAAGTTAAGATTTCTTTGAACTACCTGGGCAGGGTTAACAGCCATATTATCCCGCAGGTAATCAAAACCAAACTCATTGTTTGTCCCGTAGGTAATATCGGAATTATAAGCCCGGCGCCTCTCATCAGAATCCAGCCCATGGACAATTAGACCCACCGACAGACCTAAAAATCTGTACAGCTGTCCCATCCAGTCACTGTCACGGGTAGCCAGATAATCGTTCACGGTAATCACGTGAACTCCCTCACCCTTTAAGGCATTAAGATAAACCGGCAGGGTTGCCACCAAGGTTTTACCTTCACCGGTTTTCATTTCAGAAATACGTCCCTGGTGCAGCACCATGCCGCCAATAAGCTGAACATCAAAGTGACGCATACCCAGCACCCGCTTGGATGCCTCCCTTACCACCGCAAAGGCCTGGGGCAGGATGTCATCCAGGGTTTGTCCGTTTTCTAAAAGCTGCTTAAATTCCACAGTCTTACCCTGCAGCTCCTGGTCGGTCAAGGCCGCCATCTGGGCTCCAGCCCATTAATATCTTCCACAACCCGCTGCAATTTTTTAATTACCCGGGCGTTATCATCAAACAAGCCTTGATAAAATTTAACACCGGTTTCCCACCTTTCCGAAATTAAACAACACAAGCTATTAAGTTAATAAGTTAGGTGCCTGGCACCCGAATTAAGCTTACAATAACACCTAATTCTAACATTTGCGGTTTTTCAAATCAAGCGGGGGGACTGGGGCTGGTATAAATCTAAAGGCACGCCTGGGGCGTGCCTTTTCTTGGTCCTATTAAAACTCCGGCTCGATTAAGCCGTAATTACCGTCCTTGCGCTTGTAGATTACGTTGACCTGCTCGGATTCTGCATTTGAAAATACGAAGAAGTCGTGGCCCAGCATGTTCATCTGCATGATGGCCTCATCCATTGGCATGGGCTTAATGGCAAAACGCTTTGTCTTGATTACCTTTGGGGTTTCGTCCTCAAACTTGTCGGCAGCTCCATTATCCGCAAGGACCTTTCCGGCCCGGCGGTTAAGCTTGCCCTTGTAACGGCTGATTTGTCTCTCAATCTTTTCAACCACCAAATCAATGGAAGAATACATATCTCCGGTAGCCTCTTCACCCCTAAGCAGCATACCGTTAACGGGAATGGTAACCTCAATCTTCTGTGCGTCTCCCTCAACAACAAGAGTGGCCTGGCTTCCCCCAAATTATCCAGGAACCTGTCAAGTTTCCCAAGACGCTTTTCCACATAGTCCCTCAGGGCTGGGGTAACCTGAATGTTCTTACCGCGAACTTGTACCTTCATTAAACTTCCACTCCTTTCGCAGCTAGAAAATACTTCCTGAGATAGTATTCCCGAAATCCACCAAAATTCCTGCATTTATTTATAAAATTTTTAAACCCCGGCCATTGGCCGGGGTGTTAGTTTCATTTGCTTAAATTAACGCTTAGTTACGTTAGCAGCCTGGGGACCACGAGCGCCTTCAACGATGTCGAATTCAACTTCTTGTCCTTCTGCCAGACTTTTAAAGCCATCTTCTTGGATTGCGGAAAAGTGAACGAAAACATCGCCACCTTCTTCTCTTTCAATGAAACCATAACCTTTTTCCGCGTTGAACCATTTAACCTTGCCGAGCATTTACATTCCTCACTTTCAAAATACTTTCCAGAGTCCCAGTAGGACTCACGTGGAGTAATATTATCACTTTATAACATTATCTGTCAAGTAAAAGCTCCCTACCTTTCTTGCCGCCCTCATGTCGAAAAATTCCTTGGGGAAAAGGGTTTTCCTGTGGACAATGTGGATAAGTCTGTTAATAACCCATTAAATCAAGGGTCTTACTGTGGACATGAGGAAAATCATATGGTATTTTTTGTCACATCCTTAGTGCTATTGGCACAATTTTTGTAGAAGTTTTATACTTCCAGTATTTACCATTTATTCCAGTTTTATTCCAAAACAGTGATTACGTCACAATTTAAGGTCTTTGAACCGACCAATTACCATTTATCGGGGCAAATCGAAGTATTATCTGCAAAAATAAGTTCTTCCTAAATGCAAATATATTTTACCCCTGAGAATGCAACAAATTACATCCACCGAAATTGATTTAATAGTCTCACAATTCGTCTATTGTCACCATTACGTGTTATTATTTAGTTAACAAAATAATAACATACAGAAGGTGTAGAAAATGGTTGCCATATTAAAAATTTTACTGGTTTTTTCACTAATTATTATCCTACTTCGGAAAAGAATCAGCTTAGGGACCACCATGCTGGTATCCAGCGGTTTGCTGGGCCTGCTTTTCGGCTTGGCCCTACCCCACTATTAAAGCAATTTTTCCTTACATTAATCCATCCGGCCACTATTTCCCTTATTTCAGCCCTGGTCTTGATCATGATTCTAGAATCGGTAATGAGAAATACCGGCATGCTAAAGGCCATGACCGACTCCTTACTTAAACTACCCTTAAATCCCCTTGTACTGATAGCATCTATCCCGGCAATTATCGGCTTTTKGCCTCTGCCGGAGGGGCAAGATTTTCCGCCCCCCTGGTTGATCAAGCCACCTCCAATATGTCCTTTCAACCGGAGGATAAGGTGTTCATCAACTACTGGTTTAGACACATGTGGGAATACTGCCTCCCCCTTTACCCGGGCCTACTCCTGGCGGCACATATTTCCGGAGTTCCCCTGGGAACCCTCATCCTCTGGCAGTGGCCCTTTGCGGTAATTTGGGCACTCCTAGGATATTGGTATATCTTCCGTCCCTTCGGAGGAAATAAAGAGGCTGCAGCAGCTACAGAGGCCGGTACAGAAGCCCAGCCTAAACAAGAAGAGGGTCACTCCTTGATGGACTTAATAAAGACTACCTGGCCCCTTTGGTGTACCGTTTTACTGGTCCTCGCCCATGTTTCCATCGTTATTTCCATCATCGGGGTTCTATTGCTGCTAATCATTCAGAAACGCTATCCCCTCCAGCCTTTAATAAAAACAATCTTTGAGCCCCTTACAGCCCGTATCGTTTTTTTAACCTGGGGGACCCTGGCCTTCAAGGACGTCCTTGAGGCTCCGGGGCGGTTAACCAATTGAGCAGTGCCATCTCCTCCTTTGGCTTTTCCCCGGTCATTATCCTAATCCTCCTGCCTTTAGCCGTTGGGATGCTGACCGGCTTACTGCAGGCCTGCATTGGGGTATCCTTCCCACTGGTCATGAGTTTCATTGAGCCCTCAGGGGCCTATGTAATGCTTGCCTATATCTCCGGGGTAGCTGGGGTTATGATTTCGCCCGTACACCTTTGCCTTGTTTTATCCATCGAATATTTTAAAGCGGATTTTACCCGCTCCTATAAACCCTGCTGATGCCAAGCTTGCTGGTTGTAGGTATCGCCCTGGGGGCATTTGCGGTATTGAGATGACCCTAACCTCGGGCAGCCGTGGCCACATATACCGGACCGGCGCCTGCGGCAAGAAGGGCTTCTGCCAGGGCCGCTGCCGTAAAACCTGTTGTAAATACATCATCAATAATTAATACGGATTTTCCATAAACCTCCGAGGGGTCAGCTATAGCAAAGGCCTCCCGGAGGTTTTGCTGTCTTTCCTCCCGGCTAAGACCAGTTTGATGGGGTGTTTCAAGCTTTTTCACAACTGCATGGGAAAGCAAGGGCAATTTTAACTCCCTGGCGATATACCTAGCCAACAGCTCCGCCTGGTTAAAACCCCGCTCTCTGATCCTTTGAGCAGAAGCAGGCACCGGAACCACAGCCAGCACCTGGGAAAAATGTCCATTACTTCTGATTACCTTAATCATTAGCTCAGCCAGTAATGGGGCCAAGGCTTTCCTGCCCCGGTATTTTAACAGGTGAATGGCCTCCTTTAAATACCTTGATAGGGTCCTGCCGCCATGGCCATGGCAAAGGGAGGTGCATCCCTGCCGCAGAAAACACACCTGTGTTTTTCCATCTCAGCCGGGGCAAGGGGCTTTCCGCACAGGCAACACTTTGGCAGTTTCCTCCAGCCTTCCAACCACTCCAAGCAACGGCTGCATAAGCTCCGGCTTTCCCCTGTAACCACATAGGGGACAGCCTGATTTAACGGGAAATATTAAATTCAGCAGGGCATCTAGCAGTGAGCCATGGAGTGCCTCCTAGCAATAGATTTTATTAGTACTTCTCTATGTCACAATCTAATCCTTCAATAAAAAATGAGAGGGGCGGGAATATCCCGCCCCGATGGTTAGATTAATTCCATTTCCACAACATCACGGTTAACAACCCGGGCGCCTGCTGCACTAACCAGGTTACCGCCTGTACTGTAGAATACATTACTGCTAACGATCTGATCCATGGCTGCTTTCACTTCAGTGGCCTGAAGGTTTTCCTTGGGATCGGAAACCCTCAGGGTAACCTTGCTGCCGGCTTCATTTATAAATATAAGTTCCAGGGTTTGAGCCATAGTTTACCTCCTCTCTATTCCTCAACCAGTTCACTTTCATCGACCCGGAATACCGCTACCAGGACTTTGCTCTGCAGTCCGTTTAAGGCCATGGCTGCATCGTATAAATCACTATCACTGGCAGTAACCTTGACCTTAGAGAAGCTCCTGTTAACGAATACCGGCTGACCGCTGCCGTTTACCCCGTTGTTATACCTTAGCCTCAAGGTACACAGATAGGGCTCCTTTGATATGGGCATTATACCATCCTCCTTTTCTCCAGGCCTGATTCATGTGAAGTACTTCAAATACAGTTTAACCCTTCATCGGTAATTTGGAAAAAAATGAGTTAGTTCTTATATTTATACATATCAAACAAACCTAAGATTTATATTCCAACAACTCGGCCCTTTTATAGGCTTGTCAGTACAAAGTAATCTTAGGCCATAAAGAAAGACACCCCTACCAAGGTGTCTAAAATGCTAGCTTCCCGTTGCTCCAGGACTCTTTTCTATTTGTGACTTAACCCTCTTGATTATCTGGTTGTAGCTTATTGTACGGTCCCTGCCCAATTCCTTGGCCCTGGCCACAGCCTTTTCCGCCCCTAGGAAAATCTTATCCGGGTCGTTGGAGTCATAGGGAAAGGTGGCCACACCGATAGATACCGTTACCATCACCTGGCTTTTGGATTCTTCCGGCACCAGCCTGCGATCCCTAACCTCTATTCTTATTTCTTCCGCGAGACTCACCGCATCCGAATGATCCGCACCAGGGGCAAGCACCGCCAGCTCTCCCCCGCCATATCGGCCTAAAAGGTCCGAGGGTCGGTATATTCCTCAGTACCGAGCCCACCATCTCGATTAAGCCGTCCCCTGCCCCATGACCATAACGGGAGTTAAAATCCCGCAGGCGATCTATATCCACCAGCAAAAGGGATATAGGGGTACCGGAGGAGTTTGCCTTAATAAACTCCTTCACCACCTGGCGGTAAAACTGCCTGTGATTTAAAAAACCAGTTAAAACATCTATAGCCATAAGGGTTTTAACCCTAAACTCCAACATATCATTAGCCAGCACAATACCTGCTTGTCCCCCTATGATGCTGAGCATCTGCATATGTTTATCCTCAAAGGCATAGGGATACATCTGCCCCAGCACCAGCACCCCTACCGCCTCCCCCTGAGACATCAGGGTATAACCATAAGGGAGCGGAAAGGCTTAAAGGGCCCAGCCTCATCGGCTAAGGCTGCATCATCCCTGATATTGCCGATAACCAGTGGTTCCTTTGTCTCAATTACCCTACCCACCAGACCCTCCCCGGGCGACAGCACCAGATTGCTCATATCCTCCTTGAAGGCTCCCCGGACCGCACCAGGCAGAAAGATCTGCCTCTCCTGGGACCAAAATAAAATAACTCCCGTGTGAAAATCCACAATACGCCGGGCCTCCTGCAGTATTTGGTCAAAAAAGGTTTCCGGCTGGTAACTATTCCTTAGACGCTTGGCCACTTGAAAGAGGGCCGTTAACTCCCGGTTGGAAAGCTCCAGATGTACATATTTCCTTATTACCAATTGGGCCGCCAATACCGGAAGAAACAGCAGCACCGCCCAGCCCGCACCCATATTTTGATACAGCACGGCCATCAGAGCCCCAAAGGGTGCGGTAAAAAGATAAGTATAGCCATCCCATTGCAGGGCATCCCAGCCAAACAAACTGGGTGATCCCTCCTGCCAGGCAGCAGATATATATACACCAGGAAATGATTAACGGCAAAATATACAAAGGTAAAAACAAAAATCCCAAGAATTTGTGCACTGACCAATTCAAAGGCCAGGGCCGCCACAGCCGTTGCCAAAACGTGCTGGCTGCTGTTAAACAGTGTGCTTCTCAAGGGATTGCCCCGGTTCGCAATTCCTAGGCCAATGAGTGTAACAACACCGGTAACCCAGGCGGTGGCTACCCCGCCGAAAAGCAG
Organism: Desulforamulus aquiferis; assembly: GCA_004143605.1. Lineage (GTDB taxonomy): Bacteria > Bacillota > Desulfotomaculia > Desulfotomaculales > Desulfotomaculaceae > Desulfotomaculum > Desulfotomaculum aquiferis. The sequence goes on along the minus strand of AWVY01000002.1, from coordinate 40,459 downwards.
TTGGGTAGCCAGGACCACCACATAGCCCCCGGAGAGATAGCCCTGGGGAAAGGGTACCGCCAGCCATTCGGCCAGAATCCCAAGGACTATCAAAGTCACCAGTATCCCGGCACTGTCAAAATTCAAACTGGGGAATATCTTATAAAGCCAGGCAAAGCCTAGCAAAATGATTGTCCAGGTATATAAAAGGCTAAGGCCTCCCTGTCTAGCCATACTGTCACCCCTCCGTCATGCAATATTCGACAATGCTGGTAAATTACCTCCAGCCCTGGCAAAAAAATACACGAAAAACCTTCTCTGCCTGCAGCCCCGTGGGAATCCTTCTCAGGTCCACCAGCCATACCAGGCTGTTATGACAGTGCAGCAAGCCGCTAATCATCCCCTGGTCCACAGTCCGGGACTCTTCCTTGGGCTGGGACTCCAGGGCAACCAGTCGAAAGGGTATCCTTTGCTGCAAGCCCTCCAGGATTTTTGCAGTATCATCCTCCGAGCCGTCATCCACCACCACCAGCTCCAATTGGACCCACTGGTGCTTTCGCCAGGCAGCCAATCTACGGATAATATATTCCACGTCCTGGGCCCGGTCCTTAAGCACTATCAGCATGCTGACCGGTGGTCCCGGTTGCACCCTAAAGGCACTTATCACATCCTGCACCAGCCGGTAAACCCCGTAGCAGGCCAGAATAACCACCAGCAAAACTTCCAGAGTCTGATACATAAAAAACACCCCCGTGCTGTAGAGTATGTTTATTACTCCACCGGGGGTGTGCAGTGTCTATGTGGTAAATAAAGCTGTAGAGCCAGATTTACAAACCTGCCTCCGCCCTAAGTAAAGCGGCCTTATCGGTACGCTCCCAGGGTAAATCCAGATCCAGACGTCCAAAGTGGCCATAGGCAGCAGTTTGCCTATAAATTGGCGACGTAGATCCAGGCTCTTAATAATACCCGCAGGACGCAGGTCAAAATGGCGGTTAATAAGCTGAATAATCAAGTCATCACTAACCTTGCCTGTGCCAAAGGTCTGCACCCGTACAGAAACCGGGTGAGCCACACCGATGGCATAGGCCACCTGTACCTCGCAGCGGTCCGCAAGTCCGGCAGCCACCACATTCTTAGCCACATAGCGGGCAGCATAGGTGGCTGAGCGGTCCACCTTTGTGGGATCCTTACCGGAGAAGGCACCACCGCCGTGACGGGCACGGCCGCCATAGGTGTCAACAATGATTTTACGTCCAGTTAGTCCAGCATCCCCATGGGGGCCGCCAATTACAAAGCGTCCCGTTGGGTTGATGAAAAAGCGGGTATTGCTGTCAATCAATTCAGCGGGCAGCACCTGATGTGCTACTACTTCAATCATATCCTTGCGAATGGTGGCTAAATCCACCTCCGGGTGGTGCTGGGTGGAAATGACTATGGTGTCAATCCGGGATGGCCTGTCACCATCGTATTCTACAGTAACCTGGGTCTTGCCATCGGGGCGTAGATAGTCTACAATTCCGCTCTTACGAACCTCGGACAAACGGCGTGCCAATTTATGTGCCAGGGCAATGGCAGGGGCATTAATTCAGGTGTTTCATTGGTGGCGAAGCAAACATCATCCCTTGATCTCCTGCACCAATGGCCTCAATTTCTTCCTCACTCATTTCACCGCTCTTTGCCTCAAGGGCCTTGTCCACACCCATGGCAATATCCGGGGACTGCTCATCAATGGCGGTAAGAACCGCACAGGTATCTCCATCAAAGCCATACTTTGCCCTGGTATAGCCAATGTTTAAAATAGTCTCCCTGGCAACCTTGGGAATATCAACATAGCACTGGCAGGAAATTTCTCCCCCACTAATACCAGTCCTGTGGTTACAAAGGTTTCGCATGCTACCCTGGCATTGGGATCCTTAGCTAAAATAGCATCAAGGACAGCATCAGAAATCTGGTCAGCCACCTTATCGGGATGACCCTCGGTAACAGATTCAGAAGTAAATAATTTTCTGCTCAAATGGATTCCCTCCCTGTATTTAACTTTCCCTGTCATTTTAAAATTAAACACCAAACTGCATCACAGCCAAAAAACAAACCCCTCCATATGGGAGAGGTTATTTAATCAGCCATAATAACCTCATCTGTCAGGAAATAGCTTCCCGCAGGAATTGGCACCTTACGTGAGGTTGCCGGGTTTCATCGGGCCAGTCCCTCCACCTCTCTTGATGAGCGATTCAGTTAGAAATTTACCAGATTTATTTTAGCAAAGCAGTTACTTTATGTCAAACAAAGTTTTAATCTTGGTAATACCGGCGATCCATGGGCTGTAAATCTACCAAAATGGCATCCAAACCAAATTTGCTGACCAGTTCCCAGGGAATCACCATATCTTTACCCGAGCGCATCAGCCCGAAATATTTACTGGGGGCCTGCAATACCAGAGCAATGACCTTGCCGGTTTCCAGATCGATATGCAGGTCCTTTATCGGTCCTAGCTTAGCCCCATCGGACAAGTTGACAACATCCTTGGTTTCCAGTTGTGTTGCTTTAATCATGGCTGTCACCTCCTTATCCCATGCTATGCGGCATAGAATAATTTGGTGCGGCTTTAACTAGCCCCGGGATGGACCCAGGCGTTGAAAAGCTTATTGGCATAGCTAGATACCAATACAGCCTCCTCCATTTTCAAAATAAAGACTGCCACTAAGAAAATTGCAACACCGGCAGCAATCCCAGCCCCGACCTGCAGGGCCAGACCCAGGGTGCCCAAACCCGCCAATAAGCCGGAGGCATAATAGCTGACACCCCAGGCTCCAGCGGCCATGGCTGCAGAAGCAGCCGCCACTTGCCCAAAGAATTTAAAAATACCGGCATCCCACATGCCAGGAATTCTTTTATTTAGATACCAGGAAAGCATGACAGTATTCAATAAGGATGCCAGAGAATTGGCCAAGGCCAATCCACCATGCGCCAAGGGACCGATAAATAGCAGGCTCAAAATAACATTTACTACGACGGTGACTCCCATGAGCTTTACGGGTGTCTTGGTATCCTGGAGGGCATAAAAGCCCCTGGTCAAAATAATATTGGCAGCCTGACCCACCAGGCCAATGGAATAAAACAACAAAGCAATGGCAGTCATCTCGGTGGCCGGGCATCAAATTGACCCCTCTCAAAGAGCAGCTTAATGATAGGATAGGCCAACACCAGAAGCCCCACACCGGCTGGCAATGCAAAAAGGGTCACCACCCGAAAGGCCCCCCGAACAGTTTTGGCCAGTTCCTCATACTTGCTCTCGGCAGCCATCTTAGTAATGGAAGGGTAGAAAGCGGTACCCACCGCCAGGACAAAAAACCTATGGGCATTAAAATAAGCCTATTGGCAAAATTCAAAGCTGAAATGCTGCCCTCGACCAGACCCGAGGCCAAAATCCGGTCAATGATTAAGTAAATCTGGTTGAGGGAAGTGCCTATGGCCACCGGCCCCACCAGGTACATAACCTTGCGTACCCCTGGGTGGCGCCAATCGGTGGAAAATTTGAACCTAAAGCCCTGCTGCCTGAGCTTAGGAACCTGGATCAGGGCTGCCAGCACAAAGCCCCCCACCGTGCCTACCGCCAGTCCCTCAACTCCATACCAGCCTCCCAGGGTCAGGGCAGAAATGATAATGACAAGGTTAGTAACACTGGTACTTAAGGCTGGAATGGCAAAGACCTGATTAGCATTAAGGAGCCCCTGAAAAACCGTAGCCAACCCATAAAAAATAAGTATGGGCAGCATAATCACAGTCAAGCGAATGGCCAGGGTGGCGGTATCTGCCGGAAGTCCCGGGGCTGTAAGCTTGACCAGAAGCGGGGCAGCAAAAAAGCCCACCACAGTCAGCACGGAAAAAACCACAATGACCATGGTAATAACCGTATTAAACAGCCGCCAGGCCTCATCCTTTTGACCCTTAGCCACATACTCACTAAAAACCGGCACCACAACAACAGCCAGGGCACCGATAACTATAGCAAAAACCGCATTTGGGATATTAAAGGCCACCACATAGGCATCGGTGACGGCAGTGGCACCAAACATATAGGCAATGGCAACTCACGAACAAAACCTAAAATTCGTGACAGCAGGTTAATTACTGCCACCACCAGGGCCGCCCTGGCAATCATTTTTCCGGTAGACAAAAGAGGAACCTCCAGTCTTACTGTACATTAATACAAGTTTTTGACAATAAAAGTAGTATATTCTACTCCCCCGGCAAATATCCTTCACCAACCGCCAGCATTATACTAAAAAGGGCCGGGAAAAGAAACACTAATGGGCCCTGCTATTCTGCAGAACCCATTAAAATCACCTGTCTTACCAACAAATAAACTATCGTTTTCCACTGTTTGCTATACTGCTAATCAGTCTAACCATAACGGTGGCCGCCTCGGCCCTAGTGGTCTGTTCTTTGGGGGCAAATATACCTTTTTCCCGGCCATTCATTAATCCTTCACCAGCGATAATGGCAACCGAGTCCTTGGCCCAATCGGAAATATCATCCCTATCGTTAAATTTTCCAAGGGTGTAACCGGTATCCCTAAAGGTTTTATCAGCCATCAGAGTAAGTGCCCTAACTAACATGGTAGCCATTTGTTCCCTGGTGATAGGTTCATCAGCCTAAAGGTCCCATCGCTATAGCCGGCAGCCAGACCCATCTTCACTGCTGCCCCAACATCTCCAGCACACCAATAGTCAGCTGGCAAATCAGTAAACTTAGCTGCAGCAGGATCCTCAGAAAACCTAAGGTTCTGACCAACATCACTGTAAACTGTCCCCTGGTAACCATATCATTGGGGGCAAAGGTTTGTGATGTCATTCCCCTCACAACATGTCGGGCCGCCATAATTTCAATATCCGACCTGGCCCAATGATTATTTATATCCGAGAAGGTCCGGCTAGCTCCAGTACCGCAAATTTACCCAAACGGTCAACGGTAATAGTTGATTTGCCCGTATCAGGATTATAATCGTTGCTTATAAACTCCCACATTTGAGTTAGTTCGCTAAGACGGTAAACCCCCATTTTCTGAGTGTTTAGCCCGGCAGTGGAACCAATGGGTGAAGTAATGGTTACCTTAATAGGATTATTTGTATTACTAACTGGCAGTTGGGTACCGTCAGGCCACACAATTGTCGGTCGCACATCCACCAGTCTCCCCACTGGACGCAGGTACATTAAGGAATCACTTGAGGGAAGGGATTTTTCTCCTCCAGCTTGCCAGGAAACCCTCATCTGAAGCTGCGCCCCCTGCAAATTTGCACCGAAGCGGCTAAACTCACCGGCCGGTATCTCAATTATCAAGCCCGGCAGCCTTAACTCCAGCGGTCGACCGTTACTGTATATCTCAGCAGCCATAGCTGCTTTAAAGGCCAAGGTAACAGACTTTTCTAGCTCTTCGCCCTCCGGGGCTGAAAGTACAACCTTCCCTGAACTTCTAGAATCTGCAATGGCCTTTTTTACTTCTTCATCCGATATTGGCAAAGAATAGTAAGGAGAATTGTCCGGTAGATTTTTTACATCTACCGCCAAACCCTGGCAGACACAGGGTTAACCGTGAGCTTTACTTCAGACTCGATAGGCAGCTCAGCCCAATTCAACTTATTTTCGCCAACAAAAATTTTGACCTGATCAGCCATTGTCCAACGGGTACCATCAAAGATAGTTAACTGCCTGGCACCCTCCTTGGACATTATTTTACTGGTCATGGTTATATAAATGGCCTCAATATGGGTTACCTCCCCATCTGGTCCAAAGGATAGGTAGGCCTCTGCCCCTGGTGGAATATCCTTTAAGGCTGCAGAGGGAAGCTCCTCCTCACCGGAAATAACCCGAAAATTAACCTCTTCATCAAGCTTAAAGGCTTTGCCGTCGGAAAATTTTATCTCTTCATTGTTAATTTCCGCAACAGTTCCCGAATAGGTCATATCGCCAAAAACAATTGAAAAGGGCTGAGGTCCGTGAACAATATTATGGCCGGCCACTTCAATGGTGTAGGTCTGGCCTGGTTCAGGATTATACACAATTACCTCTTCAACATTATTCAGCCGATCACCCTCCATGTAGCCATTACCCCAATAAATGCCTTTATTATCAGGACCGATGACCTTTAAGTCTAGATCATTAACCAGGTCCTTGCCTACCCCCGGTGTCTTGGGATAATCTGAATAGGCCATGACTACCCGGAAGGGTTGCCCGTTACTGGTATAAGTATAGGTAACTGTTTCCCCTGTTTGCAGGCCGGGGTTGTCCTGATAAAACAGGTTGCCATTTTCCAAAGCAACCAGGGTATTCTCCACATTCACTCGACCAAAACCCTGATCACTGGCAGAAACACCGGGCAGCTTTTGGGTGCCAAATATGAGAGCTGCCTTAAGCAGTGATGCATTGGGTGTTACCCCCTTGGCCTGAAAATACTGCCTCAGCAGTGCCAGGGAGCCGGCAGTCAGGGCGGTGGACATACTGGTTCCACTCATATAGCCATAGTTTTGATTATACAAACCGATATAACTATCCGAGGCTAGGTTAGGCTTTGTCTTCCTGGTAGACAAAATCCAAGTACCCGGAGCCAGCACCTCGGGCTTAATACGTCCATCAAGGGTCCCCCTGCTGCTAAAACCCGCCACCTGGTCCGGATTATCTGAGCTGGTATCGACTCCCCTGGTTCCTTCAGTGGAACCAACGGTAATGGCATTTTTAGCTGCTCCCGGCGAACTTACAAAGGCTTAGAGGTCTTATAGCCATTACCTGCCGACTTGAGCACCACCATATCCTGATGATCCCAAACAAACTTATCTAAGCTATGGGTATCCCAATCATAGACTCCGTCACTGAAGCTGGCTCCCCAACTATTTACGTGTATCCTGGGCTGACCGGGAGTATTGTATGCGTCTGCCAGCAGTTCATAAACCGATGGAATACGCAGGGTTTTTTCTTTATCATTATAGGTAGCCTGGAAATACAGACCGGCCTCCGGGGCTATTCCCTTGACAACCCCCTCGGATTTTGAGCCTGTGCCAACGATACTTCCCGCCACATGTGTCCCGTGCCCATTAGGGTCGGCCCAACCATCCCCGCTAAAATCCTTCACTCCCACCAGCCGGTCCTTTATATCCGGATGTAATAATTCAAGACTCCCTCCGTCAAGGCCCGAATCAGCAACAGCAATTATCTGTCCCTTTCCAGTCAACCCGGTAATAGAAGAGCCCAGTTGATAGGACCAGAGTCCGGGAACACCCATAATGCCGGCGGCCAGGTTATTCTCGGTACGGTAATTTGACTCCTCCCCGTACAATAGGGAAGTGGGCCAGGGCAGCAAAAGAAAAACGTTAATGAGAATTAACGCTTTTAATGCAGTTTTATATTTATAAATCCTACTGTACAAAGATACTCACCCCAAAAAAGCCCAATATGCCCAAAGTTATTCAAAGAAAAATATGCTGTCTAAGAATTTCGACAGCATAACACTCAATTCCTTTAAATAAATACAAACTTAAATAGTTATTGATAAGAAAATTATGGTTTCATTATAAAATCTTAATTCAAATTCAAAAGCTGCTTTATTTCTTCTTGAAGCTGCTTTTTTGCTCCGGGCTATTGGCCTCAACATAAATTCTAAATAGAGGTTCTGTACCGGAGGCTCTAATTAACACCCAGGCGCCGTCTGCAAGGACCAGCTTGATGCCGTCCAGGGTGATCCTTTCAACTACCTGCTGCCCAGCCAACTTTCCAGGTGCAAAGGTCTTTAGCTGCTCTAGGATGGCAGTTTTCAACTCAGGCGTTGTATGTATATCCAGCCTTTCACTATACAGCTGCCCGAACTGGGTATAAATATCCTGTAAAATTGCCGTTAAGCCTTTACCATGGTGGGCAACCACTTCTGCTGCAAGGAGTCCCGCCAGAATACCATCTTTTTCAGGTATATGTCCCTTGATGGATAGTCCGCCACTTTCCTCCCCACCTATGATGCAGCCCTTTTCCAGCAGGTTTTGACCAATATATTTGAAGCCCACAGGAGATTCAAAGACCCTTTGCCCATATTTACCGGCCATTCTGTCTAATAGGTGAGTAGTTGCCACCGTCCTGGCCACAGGGCCCCGCCAGTTCTTTACGGTAAGCAGATGATAGTAGAGCAGGGGTAAAAACTGGTTGGGAGTAATGTACTCCCCGTTGCTGTCTATAATGCCAAACCTATCTGCATCACCGTCCAGGGCCAAGCCCAGGTGAGCCCCTCCCACTTTAACCCTGTTTTTTAATTCAGTCAGGGATTTCCCGGTTGGTTCCGGCAAAGTTCCACCAAAGAGCGGATCCCTGATATTATTGAAAACCTCCGTCTCAACACCGGCATTCCCAAGGATGTGCTCCAGGTAACCGATACCCGCACCATACATGGGATCAATGACTATTTTTAGTCCTGCCCGCCGGATAGCCTCCAAATCAACAATTTCAGAAACCTGTCCGACATAGTCCTCAAAGGGTGAAAACTCACTGCAGTCACAGATCTGTGAAGATTTTTCCTCAATTAAATGTCCGTAACGTCCTTCGGCGGGTTCTAGCTTATAGAAGTCACAGGGTTCCCCGGCCTGCAAACGTCGGATATTCTCTTCTATTTCCTTTGTGATATGAGGTAAGGCCGGTCCGGCGTACTCAGGAATAAATTTAAAACCGTTATATGGAGGGGGATTGTGACTGGCCGTCAGCATAATTGCACCCGCAGCCTTCCTGAGGGTAATGGCATAGGCGGTCACAGGGGTGGGGCTTGCTCCACAGCACAAATAAACAGGAATCTCCTGCTTAATTAATTCTTCTGCCACTGCCTGTGCAAACTCCTCTGCCAAAAAACGGTTATCCCGTCCCAAACCAAGCCCCTCTGACCTATCCCCTGGCTGTTTACATAGGCCGCCACCGCCCTGGTTACCAGCCTTACATTATCAAAGGTAAAATCATCGGCAATTATTCCCCGCCACCCGTCGGTGCCAAAGGCTATCTTATGGCTCAAAAATCTACCTCCCGATATCCAGTATGATCCAAGGTTTATTTTATGGTCTATTCTTTTTTATTATGCATAAAATTCCAAATGCTGGCAAGGTTTATAACCTCATTTTTATGTCAATACTATAATTAGTTAGTAATCAATACCAAAGGAGTACTCAAAATGGCTAAAATTGATATAAAACATATTAGCGAACGTCAAAAAATGCTTGAAAGCTATCTCAAGCTTGGCAAGGATAGTAAATCAAAGGGCTCTTCAGGAGCAAAAAATGAGTCGGACTCCCGACTCATTTCTGCTTTTATAATTTATCGGAAACTAGCTCTTTTAGATATTGCTTAAAGTCGTCGGCTAAGTCGGGTCTGTCGAGGGCGAACTCCACAGTAGCCTTGAGGTAGCCTAGCTTATCTCCCACATCGTAGCGTTTTCCTTCAAAGATGCAGCCGTAAATTGCCTCGGCACGGACCAGCATCCTAAGGGCATCGGTTAATTGGATTTCCCCGCCGGCTCCTGGGCGGGTTGTGGCCAATATGTTGAAAATTCTCGGGCTTAAGATGTACCTGCCCATGACTGCTAAGTTAGACGGGGCTTTATCTATGTCTGGCTTTTCCACCAAATCATAAATCCTGCTAAGCCCGGGGCGTTCGGTGGTGGCCTCCACAATGCCATAGCGATTTACATGCTCAATGGGAACCTCTTGCACACCAAGGATGGAATACCTTACTTCCTCATACAGATTGATCATTTGCTTAAGGCAAGGTACCTTGCTGCGGATTACATCATCGCCCAAAAGGACCGCAAAGGGCTCCTCCCCTATGAATTTCCGGGCGCAATAAACGGCATGACCAAGGCCCAGGGGCTCCTTCTGACGTATGTAGTGAATATCCACCATTTCACTGATATCCCTCACCATACCCAGCAGCTCATGCTTCTCTTTGTTGTCCAGCATCACTTCTAGCTCTAAGGATTTATCAAAATGATCCTCAATGGCCCGTTTATTGCGGCCGGTGACAATCAGAATGTCTTCAATTCCCGAAGCCACAGCCTCTTCAATTATGTACTGAATGGTTGGGGTATCGACAATGGGGAGCATTTCCTTGGGCTGAGCCTTGGTGGCGGGTAAAAACCTAACTCCCAGACCTGCCGCCGGAATAATGGCCTTGCGAACTCTCATTTTTCCCATCCTTTCCTCATAATGGTAGACTTCTTAATAAAAAGCGGCCCTACATTTTGGAGGACCGCTGCTGAAACCCTTGTGTTGAACCAATGACCCCAATTTTATTAGCTAAGACAATTATTGTGACAGTTAAGATAAATAGCAGCATTACCGCCTGGCTGGTGGTCAAGACCGTGAGTAAAAAGGCACTAATTCCCAGAACTAGGCTCACACCATAAATGGCCAGCACTGTCTGCTTATGGCTTAAGCCCAGGCCATTAGCCGGTGGTGGAGGTGTTCTTTATCGGGCTGAAATATGGGGCGGTGACTCTGATAACGACGTAGGATGGCAAAGAAAACATCCATCAAGGGAATCCCCAAAATAACGATGGGGACGATAATGGATATGGCCGTGGCCGTTTTGGCAACACCCATAATGGCCATGGTTCCCAGGGTAAAGCCCAAAAACATGGAGCCGGTATCTCCTAAAAATATTTTAGCAGGGTAGAAATTGTACTTAAGGAAGCCCAGGATAGCAAAGGCAAGAATTAATGCCAAGGCTGCCACTTCCATGCCATCTCCGCCTATATGAGTTGCTTGGCGCCAGGTAACGGCAGCTATGGTCAGGGCGGCTATTAAGGATGTGCCCCCGCCAGACCATCCAGCCCGTCAATTAAGTTAACGGCATTGGTTACGGAAATAATCCAAAAGATAGTTACAGGAACACCCAGATAACCTAGCTGCAGTAGCTCCCCGCTAATAGGGTTGGTTATAAACTCAACCTGCACGCCAAAGGGAATAACCGCTGCCGCCGCAGCAATTTGCCCCACCAGCTTTACCTTGGCCGATAAACCCCTGGTATCATCTAAAATGCCGAGGGATACTATAAGTAACCCGCCAATCAGCAGACCGATTAACTTTCTATCTAACTCTTGAGTTAACAAAACTGCCGCTACAAATGCCAAAAAAACGGCCAGTCCACCCATGCGCGGCATGATACCCTTATGAACCTTCCGGTGATCCGGCAGATCCATGGCACCAATTTTAATGGCGGCCTTGCGTACCCAGGGAGTAATCAACAGAGACACAGCCAGGGCCACAAATAAGGCAGGAATTATGTTGTTCAATTTATATCCCTCCGATAATATACCGGTTGCAAGTCATAATCTAATTAATTCTACCCTAAGAGCTTCAAAAAAGTATAGTAACAATTTTAGCTATCTTAACTAACTAGTGCTAATATTTGTGTTTGTTCTCACATAAGGGTGCCCTAACGAAAAAATATAGAGAAATTCGCCCTTATTCGTCCTCTTTCTTGGCAATAGCAAACATCAGCTCAGCTTCGGTGGCCAGTTCCTCACCAACATAGGCCCGTGCTTTACTTTTCCCGATAGTTCCCCTAAGCTTAATTACCTCAACTTCAATGCGCAGGGTATCCCCGGGAAGCACCTGCCGGCGGAAGCGGGCATTATCAATTCCGGCAAAAAGTGCAATACGACCGGCATAGGCAGGCATACTAAGGATAGCCACGGCACCCACCTGGCCATGGCTCAATAATTAAAACACCCGGCATTACGGGATAACCAGGGAAGTGACCTTGAAAAAAGGGCTCATTTACACTTACATTCTTAATCCCCACTACCCTTTTTCCTTCTTCCAGTTCTAAAATTCGATCAACTAACAGGATTGGATAGCGGTGTGGTAGAATTTGTTGAATAGCATTGATATCTAGCATAGCAACCCCCAAGATTTTCTAATAATACGAAGTATTTCGGCTTTATTATATTGTTTCCCTGCTAAAAAAACAAATATTTGGCAGTTAATATTATATATTCTTTTTTTAGGCAAGCTATTTATATTTTAGAGAGGTGACCCTATGATTAGACTAGTAATCTTATTGCTCTTTACCCTGTTCCTTACCGGCTGCACCCTCCCCGGCGGCACTCCTGTTTTGAAGGAGGATATAGTAATACTGGGAGGTGGCTTTGACGGCAGCGCAGCTGCCCGCAGTGCTGCAGCTGCCGCTCCAAAAAATAAGATATTGCTTGTTGTAAACGACCCGATACCCGAATTGGTGGATTGGGCACAGTGGGAGCACAGAATTTTACCGATATTCGCTTCTGGCAGGGCAAGGTGGTTACCCAGGGCTCCTTTGGTCGCTGGCTATCTCAGGCAGGCCAATTTTATGACCCTGACCGCATGTCCCAGATAATTAAAGATGATCTGGGACAGTTTCCCAATATAAAGATAATCTATGGTTACGACCTGGAAAGTCTTACATCTGAGAATAATACAATCAAAGAAATAAATATAAGGAACATTCAACGAAACCAGGAGGGTCATATTGCCTGGGGCGAACAAAAGCAGAGGATCAAGGGAAAAATATTTATTGACGCCTCCATGGACGGACGTCTTACAAGAATGTCCGGCAACTCGGTGACAGTTGGTAGGGCTGACTGGCCAGACGAATACCTCCCCAAGGAAGAGCAAAATAGCCCGCTGGCCAGGCAGCAGGCAGCTACCTTGATGTTTAAGGTGACCGGAGTCAAGACTCCTTCGAAGAACACACACTTTGAAGGCTGGGAATTCGTCCGGGACAACAAAGGTAGCTGGGGAATCGCCGGGGGTACGGATATATTTACCTCAGACCGGGAGGTCATTGATTTCAACAATGAATTTGGCCCCCAGGGCTTTGCCCTGAAGCCTTAAATGCGGCTGCCACAGGCAAGGACAGCGACACCTGGTGGATCAACTGCCTGCTGGTCTTTAATGTGGACGGGAGAGCCCACCAGCGGGACAAGGGCACCGATATATACCCGGCAGATATGCTGCCCTACTACACAAATACAGATCAGGCCTGGGTTAGGGCCAGGGAGTTCCTTGACAAGCCGGAGTTTATCAATGTCTTTAGGCGGTTCCAGGTTCAAGACCCTTCCACTGGTCAATGGTATGGCTTTGGCGAAGCTGAGCTGGTGCGTGATAACAATGGACATCCAGTGGTGGGACAAATGATGTACATTAGGGAATCTGTGCACAGTCCCCTAGAAAGCAATCAAGACAAGCTGCAAGAGAATAAAGACTTTGCCATTACCACCAGAGAAGCCCAGCTGGCGGGACCAGCTCCCAATACCGGCACTGACCTTGAAAACTTTCCTACCCGAATAGGCCTGGGCTACTATATGATGGATATAAATGCTTTCACAGACAAGGATCTGGCTGCCCCGGGACCCTATGATTGGCCGGTGACAGATAACCTGAGACCTGATTGGATATTGGCAGGAGGTCAGCCGAAAAACCTGTTTACATGCCCTTGGAAACCCTGCTGCCCACAAACACGGAGAATCTGCTGGTTCCAGCTATGCCTCCGGTATATCCTCCTTTGCCTGGGCGGAACTAAGGGTACTGCCTAACCTGGCAGTTTTAGGTGATGCTGCCGGAGTAGCAGCTGTCAGGGCTTTGAATGCGAAAACTAATCCCCGGGATTTTTCACAGGAGGACATTGCTTGGATACAGGTGAAGCTTAAACAATTCGGTGCAAGACTAGATAAATAAAGTATGCCGGGGGGTCATGACCTCCCGGCATCTTTGTTATTACTTAGCTTGTTCAAGACCCCAATCTAATTTGGTCTTATAGTCATTGTAGGTTTCAACCATTTGCCTTTCGTGCAAGCCTTTAATCTGATCATCATCCAATGCTTTAAGGTTTCCCGTTTCCATCTCCCTGATTCCCCTTGTAACCATATAAATATAGTTGTTTACGGTGGTCCTGAGCTTTTCCCCATAGGCTAATCCATCCTGATAAACTTCCTGATTCATCACATCAGTTGGAAAGGTGTTTACTTCCATGTGTAAATCATATTCCTTGGCTATCTCTCTTACAATATTCATATTGCTGGATAATTTATTAAGGTATTCTTCCTTGCTAATATTACCTTGATCCCATCCAGAATAGGCACTGTCTATTTCCTCTTTAACTACCTCCAGGCGACCTAACCATTCTGTTTCTTTCTTAACCAGGTTTTCAATTGGGTCCCCCTCCATATAGGCAGCTTCTTCGGGACTCAATACCTTTACCTCAAGCTTTCTTTCTTGGCTGCAGCGGCTACCACTACACTAAAGGCGATTAGCAGAATGAGTATTAACAAATGTTTTTTCTTCAAAATAAGTATTCCCTCCTTAAAGTATAGCAAATATATTTCGCCAAAAACCCCTTCGTTCCTTCAAATATATACAATTCATCATGAGGTAACTATTGTTAACACTTCCAGCTATCTTGCTTATTCCGCTTTAGGCTGGCTAATCTCTTTAGGCCAAACTACCTTCATGCTGTCGCCAACAACCTCGGCCACCCTGCTACGGCCTGTGACCATGGTAGCCGATATTTGCACGTTGCCGTTTTCTAAGGGTTGGGCAAACCATAAATCCGTCACCGGGGCAGCTTTATAAATTCCCTGCCAGGTTCTGGCCTCCAACACCTGTCCACCGGGAGACACATAAAATAACATGTCCTGCTTCTTATCTGTGACCAGGGTTGTACCATCAGCCAATCTAAGGGCATCGATGGGTCTCACCAGGGAGGGAGGATTTTCTTGATCCTTGGAACCGGCAGTACTGCTTCCAGGGGAGCCAAACTGCCAGACAACCTTTTTAGCTGGAGTCACCTCGATGACTTGTCCACGGCTATAGCCCCTGTCTACAATTAAAGTATTGCCGTTGGCCAGTCGATAGGCCCGCAGGGGACGTTCCAGGTTGCCGGGAGTACCTGACTTACCGGGCTTCCCAGTCCCATATTGCCAAACTGTTTGTTTCTGAGGATTTACTTCCCTTATCTCAAAGGGGAGCACTATTAATGTATTGCCGTTGCTTAGCCTCTCGGCATACCTGGGTGCCTGATTTATGGAAGGCAGCACATACTCCCAGGCCTTTTCTCCCTCTGGAGTCAATTCCACCACCCTAGGTACATAGGGTGCCCCGGGAGCCCCTGAATCTGCCACCAGGGTATTTCCATTATCCAATCTCCTGGCACTGTTGGCTGGATGCCCCGGAAGTACCAAACCTCCCTACCGGACCTGTCCACTTCGATAATGCCCGGGTCCCAGGAACCCACCCGGCTCTGCAGGATATTACCATTAGATAAAAACTGAACATACTGGGGATAGTTCCAATTAATATCGGCAATATAATCCCTGGCAAGTACCGGGGGTTGTTCTACTTCCACAGGCTCTGACTGTTGCACCACAGGCTCAGTCTGGGTCAAATCGTCAGCCAAAGCCGGCATTACAGCAAAACTAAGACAAAGTAATACCGCCATAGCAACCCTAAGCTTATTTAACATCTCCGGTCCCTCCCCTGCTGTCAATATAAATGGTGGGTCCACCTGAGGTAACATAATTTACATCTGCCCCCAGGGCTTCTCCTACAAAGCGCAGTGGAACCAGGGTGCGGCTGTCTAAAACCTTGGCAGGCACGTCAAGGGTTACTTTGCTGCCATTCACAACAGCGGCAGAGCTGCCCACGGTCAGCTCAATAATCTGCTCTCCCGGGTGGCAGTGACCTTCTTGGCCTCTGCATCCCAAGCAATTTCTGCACCTAACTGCTCAAATATCTTGCGCATAGGCACCAGGGTGCGACCATTTTCAACCTGGGGCGGTACATCAAAGTAAGCTCGTTGCTGATCTATGTACACAGGCATTTGCTGAATAATTACCAAGCCGTTGCCCAGGGCCCGTTCCCTTTTATCCGAGGGGGTATTTACTATTTGCCCCTTGACCCACATTTCACTGGAGCCACCTCCGTCCAGAGCCACAGCCTGAACAGAACCCAGTTCAATCATCAGATAAGCTAACTCTTCTAGGGTAAGGCCTGCACTGCTATCAATCCTACCATCCACCACCACTAAAAGAATCTTTTGGTTCGCGGTGATCCCTATGGCTGTCCTGGGTGCAGCCTGTAATACCGTTCCCCACAAGCCCTCGTTGATTGCCTGCTCCACGGGAAGTCCACCTTCCACCAGGAGGGGACCGCCGGAAAGGCCATGCCGGATATTCTGCCAATTCTCCGGCATATCCAGGGATACCCTAGCCTTGTGCCAGCTTGTATTGAAACTAATTGACTGGCTGATTGACCATAACCCGCTAAGATGTAGCCACCGGTCGGTGCAGGAATTCCACTGTAGGACGTTCCATTCGAAAGGAACCCTCCTCGGCAGGATAGAGCATTAGCTTCATTGAGGCAGGGATGTCCTTATTCCAGGCAGGAGAGTATAGGACTAAGCCATTGCTTAAGGGGTCCATATTTATTCCATTTAATTTCAGCTCAGAGCCGTTTATAGCAAGCTTTACCTGGGGCGATAGATAGCCAACCACCATTGACCCGTCATTGGTTAAGCCAAAGGATGTCCTCAGAATATCGGAAATATATTCTGCCTTACCATCAATAATCACGTTACCTACCGGTATCCCCGAGCCGGTATCGAAAAAACCACCGTTTATGGCAGCCACCGCGCCGGTACGCTCGGCCATGCTGCTTAAAACCTCTTTACTGCCCACCAGATCATTGCCCATAATGGGACGTATCTCGGTAAATCGCTGCTTTGGATCTACCTCCAGGACATGACCTAGATAGGCTTACCTTCCCAGTTGGTCTTTTGAAAGGACACTGACGTACGCCGGGAGCCACTTGATTAGCCGCCCAGGCAGGCAAGGACCACAAAAGTGATAAACATAGACACAGGATCGGGAGCCAGCTTTTCTTTTTCATTGTTTCCCTCCATAATGCATTAAATATAGGTAGCCGCCTTTCGATCACCACGCAGGTGCTATCCAAAACCTGCAAAGCCATTACCGCCGATTCTCTAGCCCTTTGTCTAAGGGGCTCAACCTCTTGAACCAACTCCTCCCGGGCTACCCAGGGGTCGCAAATAATTGTTTGAACATCCTCCCACAAGCAGTCAAAGTCAGGCTCTGCCACATTAATGGCCGCTTCCCGGCCAAGAAGATTCATAAAACGATCTATTTTAGGATCATAGGAAATCGCCACCGGGGGGACACCCATCACCGCTGCTAGAATCAAGGCATGTAATCTCATACCCACCAATAAATCCATATTGGCAATTAATGCCGCAGTATCGGCCACAGAATAATTGCCGGTTAGCACTGTGGCCGGCTGCTCCATTAGGGAGACAATCTCCTGGGAGGTTTTAAGGTCATCGGGATAATGCATGGGTAAAAACACCACCTGAAAGCCAACCCGTGATAACTTATCACAGAGGGCAGCCAACACCTGCTTATATTCCGAAAGCCCCTGCCACTCCCTGGGGGATACGCCAATAAGCTTTTTCTCTTTAGAAAGATTTACCCCGGCCTGCTCCAGTATCTTCCGGCCCGCCTCATCATCAACAAACCTTTGCTCCAGACCAAGCACCGGATCAGCAGTAACCCGTATCTCCGGCCTGGTAATCTTCATGTCCTGCAGATCCCTGCAGGACAGTTCATCCCTAACGGTGATGCGCTGAACACCATTAACCACCAGCCGCATCAAAAGTCTGCCCGGCCCGCTATTTACCGGCCTATGCCTGGGCGTAAAAGAAAACAGGCTTGCCCAGCATACGGGCCAGCAGGATAACTCCTAAATAATACAGCAGGCTTTTCAATCCGGTAACATCCTGCAATAGGCTTCCGCCGCCGCTTATCAGCATATCCGAATCCTTAAGGGCTCGGTAAATCTCCCGCAGCTTCCATCTATTATGGGCACTCACCTTATAAACCTCTGCAGTCTGCCCCGGCTGGTTGGACAGGACATCAATCCTCAGCCAACATTGAGCTCCCTCAGGGTTTTCAAAATACTAAAGAGTACCGCTTCATCTCCCAGATTATCAAAGCCGTAATAGCCTGAAATCACTACTTTAGCCATTTGGTATCTCTCCCCCAGCGGCTGACCAGCCTAATAGCCAGGTATACAGCCAGCCCCAGTAATATACCTATCCACAGTCCATGAAAGGCCCTCAGCAGGGAAATCACCAGCGGGGTATGAATATGGGCGAAGGTATTCACCAGTGATGCCTGTCCGATGGCTCCTAATAACAACAAAGGTAAAAACCTATTGTCACGGTAGCCGTAAAGCAACAGCAGCAGCAAGGCAGGATGCCCCAAGAGGAATTCCTTGGTCCTGGGCCTTACTCCCAGAATCTGATCTAAAAGACTGCGGAATTGCAGCTCCAGCCCACTGACGGCCATTCCCTCATTCCCCGTGCGCATTACATAAATGGCTATTGCTACTGCCATAAAGCCGGCGGCCAGGGCAACCCCCAGCTTAACGGGACTTTCCAGGAGTTCCTTGATCTTTTCAACCAATATCTTCCCCCTAGCAGAAAGCAGCGGAAAATATAGCATGACAATTACCAAGGGAATAACATGGGCCAGCTTAACTCCCAGGAACTGGTCAAGCTTCAGCATGAATCCCGCATCTGCCAGAAGACCCACGGTGAAGAGGGCCCCTAATAAAGAAAACAGGGAAATGCGGACAAATGCCAATATGGCAGCCCCCGGGGTTCTGCCCTCCTGCTTAACCCCCATTAATAAGGCCAAGGTTGGAAATACAATCACAGCTCCCAGGGCCATTAGCTTTCGGGCAAATTCCGGGGATAAAAAGAGTGCCGCTGCCCATAAACCGGCACCAACAGCCCCAAGTGCGGGTGAATACCTGGTGGGTGCTAAACGCTCCAGCAATAGCAGTCCGCCTGCCAGCACTCCCATGCCTATCAAGAAGATAAGTCCTCTGGATACCGGAACAGGGGGCAGCTTATCGGCACTGCCCACCTCTAAACCTTCATTCTGAAGGCGGAGTACCAGTCGGTCCATAAACTCCATATTTTCCTTAAATAAATCGCCCCCTATCAATAAAGGGCGGACCAGTAAAATACGGTGGTTTCTCTCGGCCGCTGCCAGGGTGTAACGGTCCAAGGCTTCGGCTGAGGTAAGTCTTTTCATCTCATTTTGAGCTATGGTATGCAGCCTAACAACATCCTTGTCCAGTAGAATTGCCACCTTGTTTAAGCCCTCTGGGGGAAAAACTCCACCTGGGTTATGGGCACATCCATTTTACTAAGCTCATAGGCCAAAACAGGAAGCAGCTCAGAAAACCCCGGCAAGGTGTCGTCATTAAACATGACTGCTGAGACATTAGGAATGTCACGGTACAAAGCAAAAGCCTGGATAATACTTTGCTGGGTTGCACCGGGCCAAGTTCGGATTTGGGGAATTATTGTCATGCCAGACTCCTGGACATCTGCCAGGGAAGCAGTGGTAAAGCCAACCCCCAATTCCTTTATTCCTATATACGGAGCAACGGTCTCAATTACATAGGTATCCGACAATTCATAGGTATTGACACCGGCCAGTTTGACCTTCATGTGAGAGGCCAGCTGGTTATAAGTGTCCCTGTTGGAGGTGATGATGTAAGTGTTGCTGCCCACAATATTGAAACCTAAGTCAGCTCCGTCCTGTAGCTGATACTCTAGCTCCTGGCCACTAAATACATGGATATCTCCATTTAGCCTCAGGTCATCAATCATAGCTTCCCGCAATACTACGCCGGAGACTCCGTGCTGTGAAAACTCCTTTATTCCTTCCCGGGCAGTTAGACCTTTGTAACCCGCCAGGGAGGCAATTTCTTCATAATTAACAACCAATTGTACCTGGCGGAAATCCTTTTCCACCATTATTCGCTGCCAGAAGGCCACATGGGCTGCGGTAAAGATCGCCACAACCACCATTGCCCAAAGCCCGTACTTCCACCACCTACTTAGCAATTTTATCTCCTCCTGCGACATGCTTCTCCAATATGTATTATAACCCGCGGACCAGCAGGTCACAAATTATGCCGCACATTAAGTGCGGCATAATTAGGGTTTTTGTTGTTAATTATTTAACTTCTCATTAGCTTGTCCCCTAAATTTCGCCTCCGGGATTCGCCGCCAACCATTCAGTGAACTCTTTTAACAACATATATCCGGCACCTACAGTTACAACGTTGTTATTTTGTTTGATTTTATCCAAGGTTTGGGGGTTCCAGAAACCAACATTGTCAAAATACTCTAGAGCCTGCTGTTTGTTAAAGTCCAACCCAAGGTAGCGGGACATCATGTAGGCTGTGTCTTCCAGGGTAAGCTCATTGCCCTCGGCATAAAGCTTGGGGCGCTCATTTACCTTAACCTCGGTGAGCCTCGTCATCCAGCTCAAGCCATTGATAAACTGGGTTTCGGGCATTTGGGCATCCAACCTATAGTTATTATCATAACCACCTGCAGCCATCCCATAATGACGCATAAACTTTAGCCCCGGGTAGGCCCAGTGTTGGGTTTCAGGTGGAGCTGGATGATTAAAGGGCTTTATATCTGCACCCTGATTAGTCAGATTTTTTTGAAGCTGGTCAATTAAGAAGTATTGTTCGCCATACTGCTGAAGGAAGAATTGGTCTCCAGACTTATGGCGGCGGCAATTCCAGCAGCCTGTCCGGTAGCCATACCTATGGGAATTACCCTGGCACTTCCGTGGGGCAATGAATCAATACTTGCTGCCCTGCCTACCACCAGCAGGTTTTCGACCTTCTGGGGAACAATGCTTCTAAATGGTACCGCATATTGTATGGGCACTCCAATCACATTACCCTTAAAGCTTGGGTCTGTTGCCTGAATATCAATGGGATATGAGCCAAAGGCAATTCGATCATAAAAATCTCTATTCTCTAGCACATCATCAATATTCAAACGGTAAAGTCCCTCTATATGCCTTGTTTCGCGAACATATAGTTCAGGTGCTGTATTTGCCAAAAATGCGCTGGCAAAGCCAGGTACATTTTCGTTTAGATACTCTACAATATGGGGCAGTTCCTTTTGGGCCAATTCCCTGGCCCGCTTGCGGTCTTCTAATTTAAGTCCGTCGATGCCAAATACCTGTAAAGCATTTATTAGAACTGTCCCGTCCTTTTGGCGGCCTACATTCAAGCCCCGCATGGCCACCTCAGGAACATTTGATTCATAGCCCTTCATTAGGGTACCAAAACCCCAGGCACTTACCAGGTTTGCGCCGGTATGGGGTTCACGGCTGGAATTCAGATGCAGCATCATTTTGAGCCAGTCTGCCTTACTGATACCATCCAGCTTAAACACCAGGGTTACAGCCATTAAGCTATCGCCCCGTCCATAATCTTCCTGTCCGTAGGTATAGGGTACTCCCGAAGCAACAGCAATATCAGCATCCTGTGTGGCATCAATAACCCGCTGGGCTGAAAACTTCCTGGAGGTACCATCCTGCAGCTTGACTTCTACCCCGGTAACAACAAGCTTCTCTGGTTCCACAGCATTGGTATTAGCTGAGTCAGAAGCCTCCGCCTGCTCAGGGTTAGCTTGCCCAGGAGCCTGCTGGTAATTCACTGCGGCACTGTTTACGGCCACCGATTGGCCAGGGTTTACCAGGGGAAGCACCTGGTCGTTAACCACCGGAAAAATGGCCTGGGCGAGGTAATCACGTCCAGCTTCTTCTCTTTATTTACCAGTTCATGGAATACATTGGCGGCAGTGGTCACATCAAAGGAGTCTCCCTCAATCTTGTCAAAGAACTCCTGGAAAATACCTTTATTTAAAATAACCCTACCAGGGCCATAGTTCATATCCAGGCTGTTTAACCAGCCTGGGTCATCAGGCCCCCTAGTATAGGTCGGGTGTCGATCAACAGTGTTTTCATACCACTGCGAGCGGCGGCAACTGCGGCGGCTACCCCCTCGGGGTCCCCACCGACAACTACAACCTGGTAGGAGTCAGTTAATTCCGGATAATTTACAGGTATCACCCGGTTACTGGCACTGCTGCAATCTGGTATAATCAGCCAGGCCAAACCGGTAACCAGGATTGTGGCACACAATGAAAGCAGGATATAGTGCCACTTCTTTTTGCGAATCATTTTTCCTTACCACCTTCTCTCTGTGTTATTAAATGTGCTTATATGGCTTTGTTGGAAGCCAACTGCCGGACCATTATCTGAGCCCTGCTGGTTGCCGCTGTTAGTTGGTACTTTGGTCTCCTCAGAACCGATTTGGTTCTCAGCAGAGCCTGGTACCGGCTGAACCATAATCTCAACATTAGCTGGTTTTTGTCCATCGGTATTCTTAGAGTCTTTTTTACCGTCAGTTTGGTTGGTTTTTGGCTCAGTCTTTTTGCCATCGGTCTGCTTATTATCAGTTTGCTTGTTATCGGTCTGCTTTGTTTCAGTTCCTTTGCCGGGCAGATAATCGACTTTATTCTCGGCACTGGCTTGCTGCGTGGTATTTTGTGGCGCCTTAGTATTTACCGTTTCTTCACCCAGCACTACATCAAAGACCTTGCCCTCTTGAATCATGGATTTAGCGACGTTTTTGGCCTGGGACGGATCGATGCTCCAGTAGCTAATCCCATCCATATCCAGGAATTTGCCGGGCATAGTTTGGGAAACAATCTCAACATTGCTCAAATTCTGGGCCGCCCGGGCCAGTGACACCATATCGGTAAGACCCAGGTTTGTGTCAATATACTTGTTAATAGTAGGAACCAGCTTAGGAAGCTTGGTAATGGTGGAGGGTTGCATCATTCTTTAGCCAGGGCCTTCAGAAACTTCTGCTGACGCTCGGTCCTGGTTACATCCCCCAGGGCATCGCTTCTAAAGCGCACATACTGCAGAGCCTTATTTCCATCCAATTTTTGAACCCCAGGCTGCAGATCAATTTTCCTTAAATCCGGTTCATCAAAGGGATCGTAATAATACATTCTCTTTTCAACATCCAGGGTAACTCCACCAATGACGTCCACAATGTCCCTGAAGCCCCGGACATTGGTAACTACATAGTTATCTATATCCACACCCACCAGGTCGGATACTGTCTTCATTACTAATTCAGGCCCACCATATACGTTGGCTGAGTTGATCTTATCATAGCCATGGCGGGTATTTTAACCCGGGTATCCCTGGGCATGGAAAGTAAGGCTACACGGTTGTGCTCCTTGTCATAGCTGACCAGCATGATGGTGTCCGTACGGGTATTTTTTTCCCCCTCCCGGGCATCAACCCCCATTAAGAGGAAGTTCATATGGTCCTTCATGACTACTTCTTTCTCTTTGTTTTCATCATTGGAGTCCAGAATATCAAACGGGTTGTTGTTAAATATATACTGGTTAGCTAGCACATAACCAACACCCAGCATCAAAACCAAAAGGGAACAAAATACTATAAATGGACCTTTTTTTAATCTTCTACGTGGTTTATGTTCCAATGTTAACCACCCCTCTAATAAACAAAATGACATACATAGGTATTGTACACTTTTAAAATGCAACTTTCAATGTGTAAAACCAGTCTATTGAATATCAAAGCCACCTTTACACATAATTATTACCTGGGTTGTGGCGGTAAAACCACGTCCGTCTGCTCTAGGAACCATCAACAGGTGGTTGGCCGGGACAGCCTGGTTGGCCAGGACATTGCCGCCACTGGTCATATTCAAGATGCCGCTGGTGCTGGGGTCTACAGCCACAGCCTTACCCGAGCGCAAAACAAACTCAGTCCCACCATGACCCGCAAAGGTTTGACCTGCCTGAACCGTTATTACTTCCCAGCCCCCGGTATTTTGGGAGGTTTGCTGCTTAATTTTGTCATCTACATATTTCTGAACATAGCTTTGGGTAACCAGCGGATCAGTGCTGCTGCCCGGGTCCCCTTGTCCAGCTCCAGCAAGGCCTTTAAAGGCCAGCAAAGCTATCAAGGTTAACAGCGCTATAATAAACAGCTTAGGTTTGTCCTTAAGTTTTGTCACTAACTTACCTCCCAATAGTTTTTCTAATATATAAAATTCGACAGATTGCTTGGTATCCCTGCATTTATTGCCTTAGTAATATAGACGGAAAATAGCGGCAAAATGTAACACCCCTGTGGAAAAATTTACAGGGGTGTTACATTTTAAATAAGTATCTTTTTAAAACCAATCCGGCAAACTTAGGCAAAACCAGCTGGCGCCTCCAACGATGGGGCTCCTTAATAAGACGTCCCAGCACTCCAACTGAAGCTTCTGTAGTACCGGGGAAACTCGCTGAACCTTCCGGCGATGACATCTAAGCTGCCGCCAACTCCTATGGAAACAGGGACTCCCATCTCATCCTTGTACTTGGCTATCCACTGCTCTTGCCTTGGCATACCCAAAGCCACAAAAAGCAGTTCCGGTTTGGCAGCCTTTATCAGTCGGACTACCTCAGCCTCTTCATGGCCCTTAAAATAACCGTGATGTATTCCAACAATCTTCAAGCCTGGATATTTATCTGCCAGGTTTTTGGCCGCCTCTTCAGCTACCCCGGGAGCCGAACCAAGTAAAAAGATGCCCCAGCCACCCTTTGCCGCGACCGGCATCAAATTTAACATCAGATCTATGCCTGTTACCCTCTCTTCCACCGGGACACCTGCCATCTTGCAGGCCCAGACAATACCTGTACCATCGGGGGTTACCAGTTCCGATTTGTTAACCAATTCTAGGAGGTTACCCTCCTCCTGGGCGCGGTATAGATATTCAGGATTTAGGGTAACTACCTGGTTAACCTCTCCGGAAGAGACCATTTCAGAAATCCGCTTCACCGTAGCCTGCATATTTAAATTATCTATCTGGGCCCCTAGTAGGGAAATGCGCACCTTCTATCACCCTCAAAAATTTTTTAGTAATTTTTTCCATTTAGTATGTCATATCCGTGGCTAACACCATATATTAATTTTAGCTTAAGCTGAATTGTTCACAGAAAGAGGAGGCTCTCAACATATGGAAGGTATTTAGCAAACCCTGAGTCAATAGCTGCCATTATTCCTGACTATCAAGATAATGGTGATGTATCAATTATTATTTACCGGGATGGAAGTAAAGAAACTGTCTTGCAAAAAGTTCGCAGTGTCGTTAATAAGCTGGCCAAACACCACTGTGCCGATCTTCAGCTGCTCAAAAAGAAAGCTGCGGATATACTAGGGAAAAAGATTTTTTGCCCTATAATCCTAGGCTCCGAATTAGTTCTGATACCAGTTAAAGTTCGAAAGCCCCGAATTGAGGGGGATAATACTTTAGCCTACATTAATCTATGTTCTGTAAAAAACACCTCTGTATCAAAGAATCCGCCCTTTAAGACCCTGATCCAGTTAGAAAGAGGTCTTTCCGTGGGAAGTTACTGGTCTATCAGCACCCTGACCAGCAAAATAAATCACGCAGGTTTGGCCAGTAAAACCCTTTTAAATCAATTGCCTTGGACACAAAAAACAGAGCAACATCCGTAGAATTAACAGACGTTGCCAAAAGACTAATGGAGCTATGTTGTGAGCTTGTTAAATCGCGAAATGCATGATAAATGCCTTAGCCTTTAAACAACTGCTTACACTTCTGTGCAATTAAAATCTGTTTTTCCAAAGCTTCAATTGCTATGTCAAGCTGTTCCACACTCATCTCAGAAACCTTTGCAGTTCCTAAAGCAGACTTAATGAAATACTCAGACTCAGATGGCTGGTACCCTTCTTTGACTAATTTTAACTTAAGTACTTCAATTCTTTCCAACTTATTATTTAGTAAACTCTCATGTCTGATGGAAAACCGGTCAGAGCTTTATGATAAAAACTCAATGCTGATTTCCTCCCCCGGTACCGATATTAGCATTATAAGGTTTTCGGTAACCCGGCAGCCATAGATAAACCTTAGGCCCGTGGTTTTGCGTCCCAACCTTTCGGCAGGTTTGCCTTTATCGGAACCTGAAATTTTAGCATTACTCACTTCGACAAAAACTGGGTTTTTCCTTTAATATTTCGTAATTCATTTAAATTATAAAAAATATTTCTTAAAGCTTACTAAGCAATTGTGAACGCTGCTGCTTCTTAGTTTGTCGGTATGTTTCCCTGGCCTTATCCGCTATATCGGTGGAATAACCATAGCTCGTTAATTCATTTTCCGCCCGGGCAATCGCTGCATACACCCTGGCATCACATTCGGCCTCCATACCTTCTACTAAACCTATATATTTTTGGGCCAGAGCTTTTTTAGACATAGTAATCTGCCCAGACTCAATTTTTTCATATTCCTTCTTAGCTGCGGCAATATAACTGTTTATCTTACCATTATATTCCCCTTGTAGCGACTGCATCTTTTGCACTAGCCTTGCCTCAAGTTCTCCCTGTGATGGGATACTCGCAGCAGTTTCACCAGCATCGAAGTCTTGGCCCCCGGGCGAGTTTTTCTTCTCCTGCTGGGCCATTTGTTCTTTTAGTTCAACAACCTCGGGCAAGTTCTCAAACCTTTCATTTGAAAGGAGTTCTTTTTTCTGTTCTGCCTTATCCTTTGCGTCCATCATTGATTCGGCATTTAAAAAGTTGTATTTAAAATAATATAATCCCGAGAGCAAGAGCACCCCGATTATAGCTGCAATTATAAGCACCTTTTTTATTGTCCTCACCACCTCTTATTTATACTTTTCCACAGGGCAGACCAAAAACCTTTCCTTTTTTTATGCTGCTTCTGCCTTTAGGAAAAGGCAGTACTTCATGATTATTTATTGACTCCCCCTAATAACCTTTCGTGGATTTTCCTCAAAAAGCAGCTTGGCATTATCCTCGCTCAGCAGTTGTGCTGTGACTAGCCTAGCCTCTTTTAGCTTTAATGGACGTTTAATGGGATGATGGGCATCGGAAGCCACAAAATGCACCCAGCCATGTTTTAATATTTCCTTAGTAAAATTCTGAACACCGGAGCCAAAATCTCCGGTTATACTGCCTGATGTTATCTGAACCAAGCAACCCTTTGCAAGCATTTTAAATAGTAATTGGGGATTTTCTATAATTTCCTTATTGCGCTCAGGATGGGCTATTATCGGCCTTATGCCTTTAACATACATTCAAAGACCACTTGTTCTGTGTCTGGCGGGACTGAACTTAGGGGTAGCTCCACCAGCATATATTTACCCTGGTCACATAATGAAAGAAGTTGTCTATCTGCTACCTTAACGGCTATATTGGGTTCCAGCCTTATTTCCAGACCCGGATATATATCTAAAGCTATTCCTTCCATGTTTAACCTATGCTTAAAAGCTTCCATCACCGGGACTACGTCTTTTCTCTCATTATAATATATCCCGGAGATACAATGGGGAGTGGCAATTACTGCTGTTATACCTTCTATTACAGCGGTTCTGGCCATTTCTAAGCTTAATTCCATAGATTCCGGACCATCATCGAGGCAAGGTAAGATATGGCAGTGAATGTCGATCATTTTTATTCCTCTGACTTCAATATTTAAGTAAACCAGGATATAAAGTAGACCCTGCACTAAACAGGGTCTACTTTATATATTAAATTGAGCTAGCTGCTAGTTAAGTGGGATAAATATCTTGCTGGTCTCGATTGTTAGCTCCATCAAGGAAATAATGGTTTTAAATTTCTCTTGATCATCTGTTAGCTCAGAAACCAAGTAGGACTTCACCAAACGCAGATCATTACCTGTTAAGGTGGCAAACTCTTTCTCTGCAATGATTTGCCTGATTAATTTTTTGAAGTCACTGTCGGTATCCCTAGGAGTAGAGTACTGTGTTTTAAGGGTTTCAAAGGCAGTTTCGGCAGCATCCTTTATTGCATCATGTTTTCCGTTCCTTAATTCCTTTAAAGCTGCATCAAATAAATCAGCTTCATAATTTGACTCTCTAACTAGATACTTACCTACTAAAATATTATCATATAGGTCGGTAATATAGTCGTATACAGCCTGCTGGTTTATTCCCTGAGAAATTAATCTATCCAGCTCTGTTCTAAAAGCTTGCTTTAGCTCATTGATTTTACTGCTAATCTGCGCCCGGCTTTCCACCACGTTGTCCTTACCAATATCAGCCAAGACCCGAATAGCAGCAATAGATATTCTCATTTGGCTTTCAGTAATGTTTGAATTGATCACATTCTCAAAGGCCTTTGCCAGGCCGGTATCCTTAAGGGCCTGAAGGATCTCTTCATCGGTACGCAGCTTTAAGGTGTCCTTGTATTCCCTTAATTTTTCCCAGTCTTCTTGACTAATGTTTGCTAAAGCTTCTTCTATCGCATCTAAGATAGCAAACAGATTGTTGGCAGGGATTGCTACAGGTGCTGTTGTTATTGTAACCTTGTCAGATTTTTTAGAGGAAAACTTATTCTTATTGATGGTTACAACCTGATAGGAATACTTATAGCCAGCTGCCAGACCTGTATCAGTAAGCAATAGATTAGGTGTTGTACCAACAAGCTTTGAGCCATCTCTGTAGAGCTTATAGGTATAAGCATCGACCACGGAAGTCCAGGACAAATCTACACTACTCTTATTAACATTAGCTGCACTTAGCTTAGGTGCTGCGACCTTCTTGGAAACAGCCACAGGGCTAAGGGTTGTTTTAAAGGTAATCTTATTACCATCAATGGTAGCCTCGCGGTAATCCCACACCTGCTCGCCATTATTATAGTGATAGGCTGCTGCATCGGCTGCCAGAAGGTTTGCAGGCAAGGGCAGTGTTATCGAAACCTCTTTACCTTCCATACCGGCTAAGGTAATGTCAAGTCCTAAGAAAGGACCATCCGTGGGTTTGATGTTGTCTGCCACTTCAGTAACTGTAAGGCTCACAGCCTCACCGTTTGCTGCAAAATCCAGCACCAGGGGGATAGTTTGTCCCGAAGGTAAAGTAACATTGGCGTTAACCTTAACTGCTCCGGTTAAGGTACCCAAGGAAACGGGAGCACCCGTAGTTACTTCCTTATCAATAACGATAGGTCCAGGCGGTGTCACTGAACCACCACCACCGCCGCCACCGCTAGTAGCGGAAACGGTAAACTTGGCATTGAAGGTAGGAATGCTGTGTTTCCCTGCAGCCCCAACTTCTAGGGAACTGGTCAATATTTCGGGTTCTTGATCTGCTGCCTCTGGATCATAAACCCTTACGGTGTAGGTGTGGTTAGGTAAAACCGAGATGGTGTATTTACCTGTAGCCCCTGTTTTTGTCATAAAAGTAGGGTTAGTTGTAAAGGTCAGCATAGCATTTTTAACAGTATTGCCTTTAGCATCAACTAAGGTTCCAGTAAGTATAGCGGCCTGAACCATCTCTAACTTGATAGAAATTACCTGGTTTTGGTTCAAGGTTACACTACCCTGGAAGGCTACTGCCTCTTCATTTGAAGCTGTTAGGTCATATTTACCCTCTGGCAAACTTAGCTTGAAAGACCCATTAGCATCTGTTTGAGCTTCTTTAACTACTTCAATACTTCCAGCAGCAAATACTTTTATTGCTGCGTTAGCTACATTTTTACCTTCAAAGGTCACTGTACCTTCCACAGCACTGGTAACAGCCTGCTTTTTAGCCAAAGCCCTATCCAGCGCTACAACAGCTTCCGCACGGGTAATGCTCTTGGCTGGCTGGAAGGTGTTGTCAGGAAACCGGCCATTAGACCACTGTTAACCACTGCACCCACACTGCCCCGGGCCCAGTCCTGGATCATATTGTTGTCCGAGTACTTATCTAGGCCTGCCTCAGTAGACTCCAACTTTAACAGTCTTACCAGGATACTAGCAACTTCCTGCCGTGAAATGGACTGTTCAGGTTTGAAAGTGCCGTCACTGTAGCCGCCAATATAGCCTGCTGCCTTAGCCGCTACAACATCACCATAATACCATTGTCCACCTACTACATCAGTAAATCCTAAAGCCACATTTTGGTTGGGAATACTAAAGGCCCTATTTAGCAAGGCGACAAATTCAGCCTGGTAACCTGGGCATCTGGCTTAAAGGTCCCGTCCTGGTATCCTCCAGCTAGACCATTTGTTGCCCACTTGTTTACCTGGTTTTCAGCCCAGTGGCCGTTCATGTCCGAAAACCCGGCTGCAAATGCATTGCCGGTTAAGCTAACCAGCAGGCATAAGCATAGCAACATCGAAATACATGCTTTTTTCTTCACCCCTGAATCCCCCTCTTTTTAATCCCTTCTTAAATTGATATTTAAGCTCCCACATTAAATAGCATCATTACTCACTATATGTATTTATAGCCTTTAGCTATCTAATGTCCAGGAAATTCTTTAAAATCACAACAGCTTCAGCCCGGGTGGCATTATCGGCAGGGGCAAAGGCTAGACCTTCAGCTACTGGTTTCCCTTTGATAATTTGATAATTATAGGCTTCTGCTGCTGCTTGCTGGGCCCACTCATCTATGTAAGACCAATCAACAAAGGCTTTTATTGGCTCAACCTCACTCTTCACGGGATAACCCTTGTACCTTAAGGCATTACTAATCATAGCTGCCATCTCTTGTCTGGTAATTGCTGCCTGGGGAACAAACATATCATTTCCTTTTCCCTTTGCCAGCCAGCTTTATATGCCTTGGCAACACTGGAATAATACCAAGCATCTTTACTAACATCATTAAAAGAAATATCTTCCTGTTCGCTAATGGCCAATACATTTGTCAGCATGGCAGCAAATTCTGCCTGGTAACCTGGGAATCTGGGGCAAACAGGTCGGGAGTTGCTCCATTTATGTAGCCCCTATCTGCCATATACTGTATATCATTGGCGGCCCAATGAGCCCCTATGTCCTTAAACCTATTGCTTTGGGCAATTTCTGTCACCTTCTCAAGTAAGGCAAACTTGCCAAAGGATGAAGCTTCAAAGGCAATGGCATTTGTTTCAGAATTGTAGACACCTGCCACAACCTCCCAGGTCGAGTTAGCAGCATCATGGAAATAAGCCTTTAATGTTCCATTGGCAGCACCCTCCTTATATAAAGATAATGAAAGAGGAATAGAAAGCTTAATGCTGCTATTAAATTTAATTTCTTTCAAATTATTAGCTGAATCTATGGCCCCTGCAGAAAACTCATAGATACTTCCTGCCAATCTTAAGCTTTCTTGACCTTCCAACAGCTTATTGGCCTCCATAGCAGTAATTTCCTTAAGGCTTATGATTAAGCTGAAATCCGAATTATTAATCAATTGGTCAAAATTGATAGCTGAATATTCCAGTGATACTGTGGCATTGCCAAATATCACATTCAAGGGCTTCTTAGCAGCTTTTAACTCTTTAACCTGTGAAGGTGAAAGGACAATATATTGTTTTCCCTTAGCATCTACGGAAGCAAGATTGCTGGTGTACTTTACAGTAAATTCCTCAACCCCGCTGACCGCACCACCACCTGCCGCACCTGGTGTAGTTGGCTTTGACAGTTCATTTTTTACTAAGTCCCCCAGTGTCTTAAGTGAGTCCGGGATTTCTCCTTTTTTGGCTTGGCAATATCGCTATCAGAAAAACTATATAGCACGGCTTCGGTCATTTTTGGGTTTTCCAACAAAGTAGAACTTGCCGCATCTAATATATTTTGATTGGTCAATTCTTTACCCGAAAGGCTATCCACCACCTGCCGTACAAAGCTATCCACTTCAGCTGCGTTAACTTTATCCGTTGCAGTAAGCTTGTCTACTACTTCTTTATAAGCCGGTTCATTTTTTATACTCTGAACTGCCTCTTCCATAGTAGCCGCCAGCACCTGTGGGGCAAACAAAAGCTGTCCCGATAGTACAATTGTAGTAGCTATTGCGCCTAATGTTTTTTTCATTTTCCCTCTCCTTTTCACGCCATACAATGAGGTCTTTATCCTTTACTACCCTTTTTCTTCTTATCGTTACCCTCTCCATAATAATAATAATAGTAATAGTCCTGACTTTCCTGTTCCACCATATTAAGAACGGTACCAAGTATTCTAGCCTTACCGTTAAGAAGCATTTCTTTTACCCTCTGGCTCCCTCTATCCTGGCAATACCCGATCCAACCACTAAAATCACCCCATCTACCTGGGGGGCTAGCAATGCAGCATCGGTCACAGCAATAACAGGTGGTGAATCGAAAATGATAATATCAGCATAGCCAGTTAGCTTTTTGATCATAGAGGACATTCGCTGGGAACCCAACATTTCAGCCGGGTTCGGAGGGATCGGACCGGTAGTCAATACCCGCAAGTTATCCATAGGGGTTGGCTGCAAAATCTTTTCGACCTCTTCATCGCCAATAAGTAAATTTGTCAATCCAACCATGTTTTCTAATCCCCATAGCTTATACTGGGTTGGCTTACGCATATCTGTATCCACTATAATGACACTCTTGCCAGACTGGGCAAAGGCAACGGCCAAATTTGCAGTAGTTACAGATTTCCCTTCACCTGGCCCGGAGCTGGTAAGCAGTATTGTTTTGATCTCTTTATCCACTGCCGCAAACTGTACATTGGTCCTTAATATGCGATACATTTCTGCAATGGGTGATTTAGGTTTTTCCAGTACCACTAGTTTACCGTTAGCCATCATCAGTCTCCTTATTCATCAATCTTCGGTATCGCTCCCAGTACAGGAAGTCCTAAATGTCTTTTAACATCTTCACTGGTTTTTATGGTTCTATCCAAAAATTCAAGCAAGAACACCAATCCCAGTGCTATCATCAACCCAACCACACCGGCAATAAGGATATTCAGCTTCTTATTTGGTTTGACGGGGTTACTGGGTGTCACTGCCAGGTCAATAACATTGACATTGTCAACCTTCATAATTTCAACAACCTTACCCATAAATACCGCTGCTGTGTAGTTGGCCAGCCTAGCTGCCCGCTCAGGTCTATATCTTCAACGGTAATGCTTATTAACTGGGTATCTTTTACCGGCTTAACGTCAATTTTTTGGCTAAGCTGCTCGGGTGTAAAGCTAAGCTTTTCAGCTTCTATTACCTTCTCTGTAATAGTCCGGCTTTTTGCGATTTGGCTATAGGTTTTAACCAGTTGATTAGCAGTTAAAATATCATTATATTGCAGCATCATGCATTTTGCCTTCGTAGGTCTTACCTACCATCAGTGTGGTATGAGCCTCATAGCTCGGGGTTAAAACAAAGAAGCTTATTATGCCGCTGGTAAGCATAGCAATCAAAGGTAGTGCAATTAATATCCATTTACCCTTTTTTATTATGCGCCAGATATCCCTTAGATCAATTACCTCAAAGTCATCCCTTTGATCAGTTCTATCTCCGTTCAAGCTGAAAACTCCTTTAGCTGTAGCTGATTTTAAACTACTCACCATAACCTTCGGGTTATTTATCTGCCAATTCCAAGTGTGAGCACACATTTCTTCAATGCCCCTCTTTGCTACCCATTCCAATTCATTTTTGGCCTTTTCAGGATTTGCATAGCACATGGCAATATCACCAGGTCGACGATCTACAACTTTATATGGAACCGTCCTACCGGAGGCCCTTTCGAAGGCCTTGATCATCTCAAGGACACTGTATCCTATTCCTGTACCAAGATTATAGGTATAGATACCCGTTGTCCGCACTATTTTCTCCAAGGCTCTCAAATGACCTATAGCTAGATCAACTACGTGAATATAATCCCTGACTCCGGTACCATCGGGCGTAGGATAATCACTGCCAAATACTCTAAGCTCTTTCAATTTCCCCACTGCAACCTGTGATATATATGGCATAAGATTATTTGGAATACCTTCGGGATCCTCACCGATAAGTCCACTCTCATGTGCTCCAATGGGGTTGAAGTAGCGCAGTAAAGCAATACTCCATTTCTCATCAGATCTATAAAGATCCCTTAATATATCCTCAATCATTAGCTTTGTCCGGCCATAAGGGTTTGTGGCACTTAAGGGAAAATCTTCTGAGATGGGTACAGTTTCTGGGTTACCATACACAGTAGCAGAGGAACTAAACACCAGCCTCTTTACACCGTATTTTTGCATAACCTCACAAAGAGTTAGGGTACCGGTGATATTATTGTGATAATAACGCAAGGGTATCTCCACAGACTCCCCCACAGCCTTAAGCCCGGCAAAATGGATTACTGCCTCTATCCGGTTTTCAGAAAAGACCTTGTCCAGCCCTTCTTTATCTAAAACATCAACGTTATAAAACACAAATTCTTGGCCGGCAATCTCCTTGATACGCTCTAAAGAACCTGGTTTACTATTGGAAAGATTATCAATAACTACAACACTTTGCCCCTGATTTAGCAATTCAACACAAGTATGACTCCCAATGTAGCCAGCTCCACCTGTAACCAATATCGCCACTAGGTTACCCTCCAGTACTATTTTGATTTAAGTTTAGATATTCCCTGTCTACGCTTGAAAGTGTGCGTCATCGCACACCCACCAAGACTCGCTATAGAATGGTTGGTTTAACCTCTAAATAGTGGAGTTTATGATTTATATCCATTCTATAGCCAAAACTATATTACCTTTGTATCGTTTTGTTTATTTGTCGACAAATTCTATCATAATGCAACTTAATGCAACTTAATGCAACAATATCGAACACTATATCCTGCTCTTCAGGTAACTAATATGCTATCCTACTCTATTTTCTAATTATTTCCTATCCCTAATTATATATTATTTCACTTGAATTAAAAGTTAGTTTTCAAAACTTTTTGCATAGAAACCATAGGCTAGTCTTTATATATAGCCTTGAAACATTCACAGCAAATAATCATGCAAAATCGTTGTTTCTATAGCTCTTTAAGATAAAGAACATTATTCTTCTTTCCTCTTAGCGAGTTAACTAAACGTTCATCAGCTGTCCAAAATTCACACGTTTGCCCGGTCATATCTGTGATAACTTCAGTAACAGCTAAAAAAGAAGCATCATAGAGTGTCGTGAGGTCAAAATATTTACTTATTTTCCATGCTCTATCCATTACGCTTTCATCCTCAACATAAACTACTCCAGGAAATTGCCTAAAGCTAGTCCACATTTCTTCTCCATCTTGGCTAGTCACGAATTTATTACGAATTTTCTTTCTGAAAATACTGCCTATCTCAGCCCATGCAAAGGCTGGTAGGACTATTGTTTGGTTATCCTCTATAATTTTTTGCATCAAGACCTTTGCCTTAAAGCTATCTTCTTCTTCGAAAAAGAGCTTCACAAATACCGAGGTATCTAGGCAAATATATTTACTCATACCGAGAAACGTCCTCTCTCAAATCCCGTATCATTTGAACAGAATCTTCCTGCTGAGCACCTGTGTTTTGCTTTGCTCTATCCTTTAACTGTAATATCTTCTCTAAGCTTTTCTTACGACTCTCAACCATGTTGACCTCTTTATTATTAGATTGAAGTTTAACGTAACTCTCTGCATCAATTATATAAGCAACCGGCTTGGATCTCTGTAATATAGCAACTGGCTTTTTAGTTCGTATGATGTCATCTAAAACTGCTTTAGCACTTCTACGCATTTCTGTAATACTCACCATTCTCATACGCGTCACCTCTTAACGTACTTTTAAAAGCATTATACTACATAATAATAGCAACCATTTAGGTTTTGGGAGAAACAGACTGGAGGACTTTTTACCTGTTCTACTTTGGCATAAGAAAAGCCCACCACCAGTGATGAGCCTAATAGGCTTTAAAAATTCCCTATGGATGAGGATATTCGATACAACTTCACGATATATTTTATCCCTAAGGCTAACTCTCTGATCCTTTTCTAAGTAAAATTTATCGTTAAGAAAGAAATACTAACTTTGCCCCCAAAAAGCAATTTTAAGCATGAAAGAAAAGAAAAAACTACAAATCATAATTAAGGTCAAAAATGCCATAAATGGATCAATAGTATCCGCCCTGAGTACTATATTTACTAAATAAACACTGCTGATAAAATAAATAATCGTAGTTATATATTTAATAAACCTGATTTTTTGTCTGTGTAATAAAAACTCTACTATGATTACTACAAATATAAAGGCAATTAATAACATCCTTGCTGCCATGAAGTTCACCACTTTTTTTTTGTTTTTTAAGTTTTTGCCCTACACATATATTAACATTAGAAGCACAGCTGTCCGGGAAAGAAATTTATACATCTATAATTCCTTTTTGTTTTTAATTAATTTTATTCAATATCATTTATTCGTAAGTTTTTATACCTTTGCATGGATCAGTTCATCTTTCCCAAGAATTAATATCAATGGCTAACGTAAGCCCTTCTTCCCCGCTTTGTAGATTTTTGAGATACAACCCCGCACTCCTTAGAAGCTCTAAATCATCCATCTGTTGCCATGGGTGGTTTGGCCTTTGATTTGCAGATTTACAGCTTGTTTAATAATATCCATTTCCACATTATACCATAGCAATCCGTTGTTTGTACTATTTATTCATATCTACAATCTTTCCTTTATTATCGGTTATCAATAAAAATCCTATAAAAACCAAGTTTGACTACGTAATCTTACTTCCTTATAATAGAACCGAAAAGCGTATTATTGAAATACGATGAGTATGTGCGACTTGCCAAGCCGAAATGGTCTTCAGTCAAGATATCGGGCAAGTTAAAAGTAGAAACAATCCCGATTTAGTTATTTAACAAGCTAAATTATTTTCAAAGTCATAAGGTGACATCATGCCACAATGTTCATGAATTCTAACGGTGTTGTAAAAAGTTTCAATATACTCAAATACTAACTCATGAGCGTGTCTAGCGTTTTTAATTACATACCGGTTTAGCCATTCTCGTTTGATTAAGGCATGGAAAGCTTCTATACATGCATTGTCCCAGGGGTTGCCCTTATTTGAGTAACTGTGGATAAAATGTGCTGCCGGTGTAGCTTCAAGATAGCTTTTAGATACGAAATCGACTAAAGAAAAGGGATTGCTCCCTTTTCTTTAGTCGATTATGCCAGCCGGACCTACCAGCAATTACTTTGGCGGCATGGTATGACATGCTCAATGAGCAGAAAGGGCGATTGCTGGGATAATGCTGTAATGGAGAGCTTCTTCCACACACTAAAGACAGAATTAATCTTCCACAGAAATTACGAGACCCGTATCCAGGCCCGTCGTGACGTTTTCGAATACATAGAGGTATTTTACAACCTGGTTAGGCTCCATTCTTCAATCGGTTACATGAGTCCAGAAAACTATGAAAAACAGAGAAAAGCTGCTTAACTTAGTGTCTAATTTTCCGGGGGAAGATCAAACTGCCCCGAAGGACATAAAAATACCGCCCTCCATGGACGGTTATTGCTTCACATTTTAAGTCTATTGTGCAGGTATATTATCTTTTATTGTTGAATTATATGCACGAGGTGAAGCTCTTGAACTTCTAAAGAAATATTATCAATACCCTTCGATTCCTATTCTCGATAAAACATGCACTGAACAACTTAAGGGAATATCAATAATTCTAGTTATTTTAAACCATCTGTATATAACCAACTTCCTTGAAATAGCATTTGGTAAATATTTAGGAGCTTGGGGAGTAGCAATTTTTTTATTTCTCTCAGGATATGGCCTAGCGCAATCTTATCTTCAAAGAGGATTAGGAAAGAGCTTTATTAACAAACGAATTCAAAAGGTTTTAATACCGTATTCAATGGTAACCTTATTGTGGATATTATTAGATACATATATATTACATAAAACCTATCCCTTGTCAGTAATTATTACAGGACTATTAGGTTTTGATCTTACCCGTTCGATAGATCCATCAATGTGGTACATTACTTTTATTCTAATATGGTATATACTGTTTTATATTGTTTTTCAACTCCCCACAAATAATATTGTCAAAGTGCTTATGCTTTTTGGTATCTCATATTGGTTTTATTTTCATGCAGATATGGATATAACAAAAAATACATGGTCAGTGGAGATTACATGCTGCCTCGTTCCCTCTTGGTGTATTTTGCGGCTTATATACAAACCTTATAAAGGATGTACTTAGAAGCCAAAAGAAATTACTTCTTGGCTATACTTTTTTAATCGCTTTATCTGTTTATTTTTGTGTTCAAAACGTATCCTTGCATGAAACCTATGGTTATATCAACGCACCATACGCCCACTTTTACTCTAACATTTTCTTTGCCTTATGTGCTATCTCTGTTTTTATCGTACTGCATTCATTAAATATTAGGTTTTTCGTTTTATCTTTTATTGGTAGCATTTCATATGAACTATATTTACTAGAGTTTGTTTTCATGACAAAGTTTAATGTTTTAGCAATAAGTGATATGAAGCATATCTCGATACTATTATATGTTTTAATAGTAATTTCTTTAAGCTTAATACTAGCTTCATTTACACGATGGTTAATAAACCACTGGTCATATAAAAGCAATATGATAAAAATATTTTTTCCCGGTAAACTAACCGGCATTTCCATCTTATATATCATTAGCATCAATATATTCAGGAAGACACTTCAAATATAGATACCCTTGCTTAATAAAGTTCCCCGCTCCTTCATCAACCGAAGGTGTAAATTCATAGAATCTTTTCTCTATATACTTTTCGCTATCAGAAAATATTTTATCTGTGTTTGGCAAGTTGAAGATAGAGCAAACGGAAGTTAATTTTTGTATCACCCCTGTATCCATTATTAGGAATTTATGGGGGATTTCATTAACCTATGACTTGGGCCATCAAAAACTAGTAAGTGGCTGTGGTTAATTAATCTATCAATGATTGCCGCAGTCATTTTTCATCATAAAAGATACCATTCCAACGGCTGAACTCCAGGTTGGTAGTAACAATTAGTAATGTCAATCAAAAGGTTGACCACCGTGACAACCAAAAAATTGACCCCCCTCGAGGCAGTTTATTGATTTAGATTTGGGCCTAGTTTCTCCCTGCTTTCCTTAAAACGGTAGGACTCACCCACAAAGGGAAGTACATGGGCATGGTGTGTCAACCTATCTAGGAGAGCGATGGTTAGTGCGTTATCCCCAAACACCTCCTCCCAACGTGAAAAATCTAAGTTGGTTGTTATGATCAGGCTTCCCCGTTCATAACGCTCAGAGCAGAATTGGAAGAGAAGTGGGCTACCGGTACCAAGGTTTATGTAGCCAAGCTCGTCTAGTATAACGAGGTCAAACTTATTCCAAGTCTTAAGATATCTTGGAAGGCGGTATTCACTTTCAGCCTTTAGAAGTTCTTGAAGTAGGTCATAAACTTTAATGAATCTAACCCTGTATCCTAGTTGTATGGCTGTTACTCCTATGGCCGTGGCAATGTGCGACTTACCTGTCCCAGATTGGCCGATACAAATGACATTTTCTCTCTCTTTGATGAATTTTCATTCAGCCAAGGAAATAACTTTTGTCTTAGGCAACTTTGGAATACTTGTGAAATCAAAGGTTTCCAGAGTCTTTATCTCAGTAAATTTAGTTTGCTTCAGTCTTGTGGATAACCTTTTCTGAACCCGAATCTCAACTTCCTTAGCCAGACAAGCAGTAAAAAAAGAAGTGGGTGTCTGGTTTTGTTCCATTGCATCCCGGGCCAGTTCCCGAAAAGAGGACTTTAACCCCGGAAGCTTAAGTTGCTTGCAGTAGATATCCACCATAGCCTCCGGCGTTTGTCAAGCTAGTTGTCGTTAAATTCCAAAGTATGTATAGGTTAAGCAGGACAATTTTCTTTAGTCTCTTTTTCTTCTATACGATCAGGGTTGAGCCAAACAGCATCATCTAATGTCCAGTCTCTAGTTGGACCTGACCATCTTTCTGGGTGTTTTGATTTTGCCTTTTCATAGAATAGTGCTCTCTTCTCCAGAATTTGTGTTGAGAGACCGTTGTGTCTTTGATTTGGGGTTAGGAAATTAAGACCACTGTGTCGGTGTTCCTGATTGTACCATGTAGTGAATGATAGTACCCATTGCCTAGCTTCAGTCAATGAAAAGAACCCTTAACAGGATAATTAGGTCGGTATTTACATGTGCGAAAAATAGATTCCGCGTAGGGGTTGTCATTG
Source organism: Desulforamulus aquiferis (assembly GCA_004143605.1). Lineage (GTDB taxonomy): Bacteria > Bacillota > Desulfotomaculia > Desulfotomaculales > Desulfotomaculaceae > Desulfotomaculum > Desulfotomaculum aquiferis. The sequence continues at coordinate 477 of AWVY01000002.1, read as the reverse complement.
CTGACTCTCGGACGGCTTCTAGATGGAGTTATCCCCAGCTGATAGAGTGTTTCCAGTAGGGATGCCCCTTTCATGGGACTGCCATTGTCAGAATGAAGCACCAATGGTTGGCTAGCTAGTGTTCTTCGCTCAGACATTATGGCACGACGGACTAGTATGCTGGCGTTTTCTGAGGACTCTTCTGACCAAATGTCCCAAGAAACTATTTTCCGACTGAACAAATCCAATATCATATATAGGTAGTAATAAACGCCTTTTGCTGGTCCTGGAAGCCAGGTGATATCCCACTGCGAATGTCAATGAATTTCTTTACCACGTGATACTGGATTTGTTTACCAGTTTGCTAACGAAAAAGTTTACCACTTTACCAGGTTTTGATACTGAAAAAGTTTACCACATTGGTTATTAATATAGGGAAACACCTGTAATAGTATTTCCCTGAATAACTTTGATTAGAATGGCTCATCTAGTTGTGGA
>AWVY01000001.1 GCA_004143605.1 Desulforamulus aquiferis | reverse complement strand
ATTTGTACTTCGGAGGTTGGGCAATATCTAGATCTAGATACTTTGCTATGGTATCTCTGTGGTGGCCGGTTCTTCTACTAATTTCTCTTACAGAAAGCCCTTCTCTAAAATACATTTTTCTGATATTCTCAATTTGAGCCATCTTAACCATCTCCATTCCTCCTGCATGTTGAGTCTCGACAACTTCTAACATACAGGAAAATTTGGTTAAGGTGGCCTATTTTTTGGCCAGCATGTGGCCTAATTTTAGATTAGCACTTACAGGCGACCCCAAAATACTAGGACAGTATTTTTATGGCTTATAAACTTAGTGGATTTACATTAGGTAAGAAAAGAAGCAAGTAAGGATGAAACTCATAAGATTAATTATCTTCTTAGTTGTAAATGTTTGATAAGTACCATTAAAGCATAACCCAATAAAGCCCCACTAATTAGAAAAATTATCGGTAACCACACAGAGCCCAGTAGCACATCAAAAATTTTAAAGGTCGGCGAATATATCACCCCTATCGTTCCAAGATAAGCCGCGAAGACAAATGGCAGTGAAGAGAAACGCGGTGTTTGTCAAGCTAGTTGTCGTGATTCTCTAAAATATGTATAGCTAAGCAGAGTTATTTTCGCTCAATTCTGACTCTTTCGCTGTATTTGGGTTTAGCCAAACAGCCTCATCTAATGACCAGTTTCTGGTAGATCTAGACCATCTCTCTGGATGCTTTAACTTAGCCTCTTCATAAACTTGTTTTCTTTTCTCCAGAATTTGCTGTGAGAGGCCGTTATGTCGTTGATTTGGGGTCAGGAGATTAAGACCACTGTGTCGGTGTTCCTGATTGTACCATGACGTAAATTGTAATACCCATTTCGTGTAGCAAACCCCTTAGTTGGGTAATTAGGGCGGTATTTACATGTGCGGAAGATGGACTCCGCATTTTGCGACTGTATAAATCCAAAATCAGATACAGGTAGAAATAGATTCTCCCGGAAGCCAGGTAATATCGGACTTATTCTGATATCAGAATAAGTCCGATATTACTTACATCCCAACGGATGAAGATGGCTCTACCTTGCCACCATTGAGGACTTATTTAATAGAAAGATAGTAGGTTGGGCCATGGACAGTACAATTACTCGTCAGTTAGTACTCGATTCTTTACACCAGGCAGTTTGGCGTTATAAACCATCACCAGGTCTCATACACCACTCGGATCGTGGAAGCCAGGTGCGACAAGAGGTCGCGTAATATATTGTCGAAAGAACTACCCCATCCATTCAGGGTAACTCTATCGTGACTAGCATGGATGCAACGTCTGGGTTAGAAAGCTCACGAGACAATGTGGAAGTTCGAGTAGCCTAAAACTGGAACAACTGCTAGAGTAAGAATGCTATGGAGAACGTAAAGTGAATCACTGTAGAAATCGTTACGCTGGAGAAAGCGAAATAGGCTGATACGCTTTGACCAAAAGGTAAGGAGTCGAGCAAAGGCGATCTGTCAAACCAATGCGAATGGATAAAGAACTCCCGGTTTAAAGGTGGCTCCTAAGGCATTCACAATTATATATTACGCGGAACTTGGTAAACCCTATATGTTCCTCCATAAAGAGATATCTAAACGTAAGGGGATGAAAAGACATAGAGGGCAGACGAAAAGGATAAAAAGCGAACGCTGATTTTGTAATGAAATCGGATAGGGGTGTCAAGGGGTGACTAATTAAATAAACAGCTAAGAATGAAATCTTGTAAATTCTGAAGAAAATCCGCCATTCTATGTGTCTACTTTAACGGGGCAAGCTCAAATATACGGAGGTCATGTAATGAATATTAATACTAAGGAATTAGAAAAAACAGCCATTCTTAATACTAAGAAATTAGCAAAAGCAGCCATTCCTTTTTTTCTAACAATATTCCCGTTTGTTTTTCATTCCCTTATTGAGGAGACTTTCGAAAAGGCAGTTCAACTTAACATTATGGCAGTTCTAATAATATTTATTTTGTTTGCCATTATCTTCAAAAGAAGCTTTTGTGGTTTTTTGTGCATGGTGGGGGCGCTGCAAAGGGTTGTTGGATACATAGGATTCAAGCTTTTAAAAAAAAGGGTCACAGTTCCTGTAACACTCGATAAATATCTTAGAGCAGCGAAATACATCATACTTACAGGTTTTGCAGTATTATCCATTGCAAGTGGCAAGTTACTGCTACAAGTCAGTGTAGACGATGTGTTTGAGCAATATGACATAATATTGCCTGGATTAGCCTGGATAAGTATTATGTTGATGTTTGTAACAATTATTGGCTCATTCTTTATTGATAGATTCTTCTGCAAATATATCTGCATACAGGGTGCTGTCGCCGGAGTTGCAGGTCGGTTTAGCCCCAGTGGTATCGTCCGATTCGAAGATAAGTGCATCAATTGCACGTTATGTACAAAGAAATGTCCCTCAAATCTAGAGGTGCATAAAATGAAGAAGGTAATATCGGCTGAATGTTTTAACTGCAAAAAATGCATTGTTGTATGTCCAAAGAAAGGGGCATTAACTAATAGTTTTGCAGGTAGAAAAATCCCCTTAGTTTTGCTTGTAGCAATGGCAGGAATGGTTTTTATATTGTTAACCTTTTTAATAACTCTATTTTTATAGATGGTGCTATGAGCAGGTGTCGATCCATTTCTTTAACAATTATAACAGAACCCCGGAGGAACAGGAATTAACCAAGCTGCGCAAGGAGCTTCAGCAACTCAAAATGGAGAATGATATCCTCGCCCAGCATGGATGAATGTCCGCCAAGGCCCCACCAGCTCAAGGCGGCATCATTTTTATCTACTCAAGGCATGTGGAAACCTGTCTGCCTTTTGACCAGGAAAATCAAGGGCTCAGAGCAATAAAAATATCAATCCTACCTGATTTGCCTACCATTTGCCAACGCAATTTTCACTTGGTAGGCAAATTACTATGATTGACTGCTTTTTCAAATATATCCACTGACTGCTCAACCGTTTTTTTGTAGCATGTATTTTATTATATCTAACTGGGCTTGTTCACCCCAATCAGCATTAAGGGGAACAAAGGCTTCTTTATTTTATTTGATTACTTAAGTGAACACCTTGCCTGGGTAACCCAGCGAGAAGTTTTAGTTCGCTTTAGTACGTTAATGTTTTACTTAACTGCGGAACTGTCCCCTTATAGTGATTTAACCTATGTTCGAGTAGCTGGCCGGTGGAATTATATTTGTCTGCTCATAGATCTATTCAATCGAGAAATCATCGGACATAGTTGTGGACAGGCCAAGGATGCAAAACTTGTTTATCAGCCTTTGCTAAGGTTAAAGGCAATTTATTTGATATTCAGCTCTTCACACAGATCGTGGCAGTGAATTTAAAATCAATTGATTGACGAAGTAATTAATACCTTTGGCATAAAACGATCCTTAAGTATGAAAGGATGCCCGTATGATAATGCAGTCTCAGAGGCAACTTACATAGTTGTCAAAACGGAGTTTGTTAGAAATCGACAATTTAGGACGTTAGAGGATCTGCAAAAAGAGTTGGATGAATATGTTAAATGGTTCAATAAGAAAAGGATTCATTCTACATTAGGCTATCTTTAGTCCATTGGAATTCAAAAATATGGCACTTAAGAAAATTGTCTAATTTACTGTTGACGATCCATTTTTTGTTTTTGTATAAATACTTTAAAGGAGTGATTAATATATGATGAATGTAAAAATTAATGAATACAGTTTGAGATCAGCTAAATCAGGACCTTATGGAATGACCTTAGGCCCTGATCAAGAGGTATGGTTTACAGAAAATCAAGGGAATAGGATAGGAAAAATTACAGAGGGTGGAGTAATAACTGAGTACGCAATACCAACTCTAGATGCAGGAGTTTCAATAATAGCAGCTGGTGTCGGAAAAGAACTATGGTTTACAGAATACAAGGCTAACAAAATAGGCAAGATTACAATAGAAGGTAAAATTACTGAATATAATCTTCCAACTTCAAATTCAGGTCCCTTTGGGATTGCTTTAGGTTCTGATGGGGCAGTTTGGTTTACAGAGATTACAGGTAATAAAATAGGTAGAATAGATGCTAATGGGAAGATAATCGAATATGATTTGCCTGACAAAGCATCCTTTCCTTCAATGATTGTAGCAGGTCCAGATGGAGCTCTTTGGTATACAGAAAACCAAGGAAATAAAATAGGAAGGATTTCTACTTCAGGAAAAATAGCTGAATACCCTATACCAACCCCAGCCTCTGGACCAGTAGGAATCACCAAAGGGTCAGATGGTGCCCTCTGGTTTGTAGAGATTAACGGAAATAAGATTGGCAGAATTACACCAGCAGGAGAAATTACGGAATACCCAATACCTACAGAAAATGCTAAGCCACATGCAATTACACCTGGCAAAGATGGAGATCTTTGGTTTACAGAGTGGGAGGCGAATCAAGTTGGACGTATCACACTTTGTGGACAAATTACTGAATATAAGATCCTACGCCTAATTCAGAACCCCATGGTATTATACTTGCACAAGACGGAGGGATTTGGTTTGCTGAGGAATCTAATAAAATAGCTCAGTTAATTTATTAGATACAATATTCTTTTCAAATAAAAATAGGAAATAGAATTTAGGGTTGGAAAAAAAGCTTGAAAGGGGCAAGATTATATGAAAGGACCAGATAAGAAAAAACTATACCCAAATGAAAACATCAAAACAGTTTGTTATATAAGTAATTTACCGAAGAGACCCAATGTTGAGATTGGAGAATACACTTATTATAGTGATAATAAAAAGTCTCCTGAGAAATTTTATGATAATATAGAGCATCATTATGAATTTCTTGGAGATAAGCTAATCATAGGTAAATTTTGCGCAATAGCAGAGGGTGTAAATTCATTATGAATGGAGCAAATCATAGGATGGATGGCATAACAACCTATCCATTTAATATCTTTGGAGGTGGCTGGGAAAAGGTTACTCCAACAATAAAACAGCTGCCTTTCAAGGGAGACACGGTGATTGGTAATGATGTATGGATAGGTCAAAATGCAACCATAATGCCGGGGGTAAAAGTTGGTGATGGTGCCATTATTGCTGCTAACTCAACGGTAGTAAAAAATGTTGAACCTTATACAATCTATGGCGGAAATCCGGCTAAATTTATTAAGAAACGATTTAAAGATGAACAAATTGAGTTCTTGCTAAAACTTCAATGGTGGAACTGGGATGAAGAAAAGATATTTAATAATCTTGAAATGCTTACTTCAGAATTAGGCTTAGATCAATTGAATTAACATCTTTAGACTCGGGGCTTTTCTACCAAGGCACAAAAGGGGGCTTATTCGCGGTTCGTGAGTGGTCGATTTAGATGTTTTTTGATTTTATCGAGGTTGACAGAGCAGGGTGGATGTTGGGGTTAAAAGGTTGCATAATAGGCAAACCAACGTACTCGAAATATGATAATATTTTTATTAGTTATGATGCTGAATGGTAAGATGAGCACCCCATCATCATTAAGTCTTGGGAGAATAACTGGCTGGAGCTAACTACATATTTTGATTACCCGTATGAAATTAGAAAAATGATTTATACCACCAATATTATTGAAGGATACCACCGGCAATTAAGGAAGGTTACGAAAACTAAGACTGCCTACCTACTGACTATGCGTTAAGGAAGATAATTTACCTGGCAACAGATTCAATCTCCCGAAAGTGACCATGCCAATTCGGGAATGGAGAAGTTGTATTTCCCAACTGGCAATCTATTTTGGGGATCGGCTTCAATCAGAAATTACCTAAAATCTAGTGGCTAGGTAATAGGTTTATCGCCATTTTTTCTCCCGGAGATAGCAATAAAAGAAGAAAGCTGGGAATAATATCCTCAGCTATCTCCGGCAGAACCCTGCAAGACGCTCGGGTTGCTCCTTAGCATTGCCCTATCCTTCTTGCAGGTAAGAGCCATTATAAGCCTACCCAAATTTATAAAGTCACAAACCAATTACACAAAATTTCGTACACTCCCGAAGCAATCAGCCTTTCTTTCCAAATATCCCGTAAAAATATAACTTCCTTATACTATTTTTATATTCTTGGCTACTTTTCAAGAAATTAGGATCTTTGAAAATTGCATTAATGCACCAATATACGCAATTAATGCTTCGGTTGTTATATCTTCATCAATTACCCCTTCAGCTTTTCCTTGCATAAATATTGATACAATAGCAGGCAAAGCCCGCTCTGAAGCAATTTTACTATATTCAAACTGGATCATAGGATCATCCCATATGATGGAATTAAAAAATGGCTGCCTATCGCATCTGAACCGTTGTCACTAGCAATCAAGACTTTAGAGATTTTTTCTTTTGCTGACAAATTTGAAGCAATAAGTTTCTCAAATTCATCCATCAACTTATTCATATATGATGTAAAAACTGATAAAACAAGATTCTCTTTGCTGGAAAAATGCTTAAAAATAGTAACCTTAGAAACTTGTGCTTTTCTTGCGATAGCATCTATGCTAGTTTCTGCTACTCCATTTTTGAAAATTAATTCCTGGGTAGCATTCACAATTGCAGCCTTTTTCATTTCCTTTCTTTTTTCGTATCCATTCAACCATATCACCTACCTCTTTTATATTCTAAATAAAAACAGTACAAATATTAATCATATTATATAAGAGATAATGAACCATTTCAAATACATTTGGTTCATATTATATTGACATGCTAGTGGATATTAAAATATAATGAACTCAAAAAAACAAAAAAGTTCATAATATTGAGGAGTGATTTTATGAGCCTAATGAGTAAAATGCTGAGCAAATCCGCCAAGCTTCCACCTGCAGAAACACGTTTGATAGGTAAGGAACGAGATCTAGAAATAATTATGACCGATGGTGCTGTTTTACTTGCAGATCATTACTATCCACTGGACTTGAAAAACAGGCCAACAATAGTAACACAATCCGTTTATAATAATAGAAAAATGGGCATATCAAATATCGAAATACTGGTGGAACAAGGGTTCCAGGTACTTGTTGTGAGCAGTCGGGGTACCGGTGGTTCATCAGGGGTCTTAAATCCCTTTCATCAGGAGCGTTCAGATTGCACAGATGTAATACAGTGGCTGAAGCAGCAGTCCTGGTTTAATGGTGTCTTAGGGACACATGGGGCAAGTTACCTAGGATATACACAATGGGCTTTTGCAGCTACCGGCGACGAATGTTTAAAAGCAATGAGCACATGTTTGGTTGGAGCTAATGCTTATGATTTTATTTATGATGGCGGAGCATTTAATCTTGAAATATTCTATGCATGGATAGGGATGGTAGACGCCTTAATAAATCTTTCTTTGCCCATTTGAAAAATAGCATTTTGGGAACAAAAAAGAGGTCAGAGAATTTAAAAAGCTTACCTTTGGAAAGCCTAGATGTTTCACAAACTGGTAAAGAGGAAAACTATTGGAGAGAGTGGCTTGCACATCCATCTAAAGAGGATAAATACTGGATTTCTGCCAATTTTCAAAAGGATATAAGTAAAGTGGATGTCCCTAATCATATGGTAACTGGCTGGTATGATGTTATGCTTCCTAGCCTTATGAAAGATTATGATTTATTGTGTTCGTCCGGAAAAAGACCATTTTTGACCATTGGTCCATGGTCCCATTTTGAGGGTGAAGCTTCTTTTCAATCCCTGCATCACTCAATCATATGGATGCGTGCCATGCTCCTGGGCGAAAAAAAATTATTAAGAAAAAACCCTGTACAAGTATATGTTATGGGCGCAAATGAATGGCGCGAATACGATTCGTTTCCGCTACAGGAATAGCAGATCAAACTCTGTTTCTACAGCCTGGCAAGAAGTTAAGTAAAAACAAAGCACCCGATTCACAACCAGACACTTATATCTATGACCCTTCTAATCCAACCCCAAGTGTCGGTGGTGCATATCGTATGGCGGGAAGCGGTAAATCAGTAGTTGACAATAGCGAGCTGGAAGCTAGAAATGATGTTCTTATTTATGAAACAGAAGCCTTGATAAATGACTTGGAGATCATTGGTCGATGTGAAGTTACATTATTTTTCTCATCAAGTGTTTCATGTCCGGATTTCTTTGTTAGGGTCTGTGATGTGCATCCTAACGGAGCCTCTTATAATGTGTGCGATGGGATTTTGCGTGTAGCTCCTGAAAACAAACAATATCAAGGAGAAGAAGTATACAAAATCACCGTAGAGTTAGCCCCCACCGCTTATCGTTTTTTAAAAGGGCATAAAATACGTTTGCAGGTTTCAAGTGGTTCTTTCCCACGTTTTAATCGCAATTTAGGAACAAATGACTCTATAGGCAAGGATACAACATTTGTGAAAGCTAAACAGCAAATATTCCATGACCAACTGCTTTCGTCATGTATTTATCTGCCCGTCATGAATGGTGCGTTAAATAATTAGAGATTGTTGGCACAAAAATCCAGCCGATATCCATACTTGATCATCATCGGCCTATAATGCAAAAACAGCTGATTCATTCCTCGGAATGTAATGTTAATGACAGGCAAGCACCCTACGTTATAATATCGTAGAGTGCCTTGCTTGTTCTTTTTCATTATGCTTCCACATCCACCGTCACGCCGTAGCCTCATAGGGACAGGGGGACAGGTAACTTGTCCCGCTCTGTAGCTGGTTTACATGCTCGCCAATATTCTTTTTAAGTAGAAATATCCCTATAAGGATACTATGCTGTATAAT